>CAJTJV010000030.1 GCA_910576775.1 uncultured Muribaculaceae bacterium
ACTGACATATAAGAAAATAGGCCGGTGATAACACTCGGCCTACGCGGGATGGGCGGTTCCATATAGGAATGCGTCCTCCATTACTATGTGCAAATTTAAGCTGAATTTTGCACATAACCGAGTTTTTTGGATAGAAAATAAATGTATTTGGGATAAAAAAACTCCTCTCTCCTTCTGGCAGGGGATGCCTGAGCGGCGGGGGCGGACTAAAACGCCCCCAAGAGCAGATACACGCCTTGAGAAAATTAAAATTGCCGCAAATCTGATGTTAAATTGAGCCTTTTTGAGAAATGATTCATAATTGGTCAAATTTTCCTCAAAAAGATTTGGATTTTATCACAGTATCTAAATCCATGTCAAAAATGATTTGAAAACAATTTATGACGATGAATCAGTGGCGAAGTTACGAATTTTTTCGCAAACGGGAGGTATCGGTATCCGGCTTTTTCCTGTCATTCACCCTCAAATGGGGTAAAGGCGTCGATGACCTGTTTCACAATATGGTCGTAGATTATGCGCTCTTTTCCTGTGAGGTCAGTGGGGTGCAGCCCGGTGGTAACTATGCCGTATGTTTCATACGCACCCTCGGGCACACCTTTGATTACGCAGTGTCGGCTGAGCTTTTTGAGGGCTTTCGCCTGTTCGCCCCAGCGTGAGTTGTAACGTAGCATACGCATATTGCGTTTCATGTTGCGCCATACGCTGTAAGGTACGCCGCTCTGAATATCGGACGGGAACGAAATCAGTTTCTTCAGGTAGAGGCGCAGCACGGCATCGGCTGTTTCGTCGTGGTTATAACCGAACTCGGCGGATGCGGTGACGAGC
Organism: uncultured Muribaculaceae bacterium; assembly: GCA_910576775.1. GTDB lineage: Bacteria > Bacteroidota > Bacteroidia > Bacteroidales > Muribaculaceae > CAG-873. Next base: position 826 of record CAJTJV010000030.1, read on the forward strand.
AGCGAGAGAAAACTGGGTAACACAGGGTAATCGACCAACTTGACCTCCTGACCGTTATAGATTACCGGCTTTTCTTCGTCGTCCTCTTTGCCTTCGGTCGCTTTTAGAGCCTGTTGTGCCTGCTCCTCGGCCTCGGCTTCACGCCAGATCTCATCTTCTTCAAGGAATTTGTCGTAGATGACTTTGCTGATGTATTGCTTGTAGCGTTCATCGTCGATGCGGGGATTGTAGATTGCCCCGCGGATGGCGCGGTTAGTCAGCACTGGGAGCCACGCACGGCAGGTCTTGACCGGCACGGCGAGATACCAGTAGAGGTTCCAGAAAACGAGGTCGCAGTAAGGCGTCGGCATAGTGGCGTTGATTACAAGGCTGCTGTTTTTGAACAGCGCCTTTATAGCGTCGAGCCGGGCGAGGTCTTCCGCTTTCTTGTCGTAACCCACAACCTTGTCGTAGTCGCGCACGGCGAAATCGAAATTGTGGGCGTACACCTGCTGGGGTGTCATGGTGTCGGAGAGAATGAAGGGCTGCTTGGGGTTGTAGCTTGCCTCGACGATGCTGCCGTTCGTCCATGTGACGGCATAGCCTTCCTTTGCATAGTGGTATTCTCCTGCGGGTGTTGCGCCGATTGCTCTTGCGATGTTGTCTGCCATAAGATGGCTGTCGGCGACTATGGTGATTATCTTTTCAGTTTTCATATTTGACATGAATTTGGTGGTTTGTAATTCTTGGATGGATTCAGTGGTGAGGTAAGGCGCAGGGAGTTCCGGACCTCCTTGCGTCTTTACCGGGAGGGATACGGTTCAGAAAACCGCAGTCTGTTTCAACGTGGATTCAGTGGTGTGGGGCGGAATTACAGCTTCGGGCCTTTAGGCTTACGCTGCTGTTTCTGTTGCTCATCGTTCTTGGGTTCCGTCTGACCCTTGTCGAGCGGTTCTTTCACGCCTTTTGTCGCTTCCTGCGTCTTACCGTCATTATTGACAGCAAGCTGTGTCTTGCTTTCGTTTGACGGTGTGATTTTGGTTGCGAGGCGGGGATCGTCAAACGATGTTTCGGGTCGCTGCTTCTCTTTGTTGAAATAGAGATACACGGTGCAGGGCTTTCCCTTGTCGTCAACCATCTGGTCGAGCTTGGCGACATTGCCTGAAACGTAGTCATTCTGCTGCTGTTCGGTAAGCGGAATCTTGTTCCACTGTTTCAGCCGCTTTATGCCGCCGTCTTTGGTAATCCATGTGGAGCGTTTTTCGGTTTTTTCGCCATCACCGGCCTTCTGCTCCTGCTTGTTCTCATTTTTCTGCGTGGTCTTCTGTGTGCGCTGCTTGGGCACAAACTCCACGCCGCGGCGTTCTGCGCTCACTTGGAGAGTGGCATGGTAGGTCTTGCCGTTCTTGCCGATAATCTCCTTGTTGGGGATAGCCATTCCGGTTTTCAGAAATTCTATCTCCTGATTGGAGAGTTTCGTTTTTCCGATGGTATCATTGATTTCAAGCGTCGAGGCAGGAAAATGATACATTTCATGGGTGTAGCGGTCGATGCTGACATATGACGGGATAACCTCTCCGGTGGATTTGTCCACAAGGTCAACGACTTTTCCGAGGTTGCCTGTCGTGCGCAGGTTCTCCTTATCCTCGTCGGTGAACTTGTATCCGTTGTATTCCTCGTTGAGATTGGGATACTTACGGATAAGGTGGGGCACGAGGTTGACTTTGCCCTGCTCATCGGTCTGGAATGACAGGCGGGCGTCCACCTGCTGAACCTTGCCGCCAACATCGGTGGTGATGGTGACAAGCGCTGATTTGCGGTTGAACAGCATTTCGCGCAGGTCGCCCGACTTTTCAAGCTGTTCTTTGTCAACGCCCCAGCGTTCTTTCAGCTCCGCCCAGTCAATCTTGCTTTCGTCAACGGGCTTGTTCTTCTGTGTTTCGCTGATTTCATCGGACGGCTTTACCTCGCGGTCTTCAAGCATCGACTTGTGCGTTTCGGGGTCTTTGAGCATTTCGCCCATTACTGGCGCCTCTTTTTCGTAGTTGTCGGCGGCAACCTTGAAAAAGCTGAACATCGAGGGATTCTTGCACTGACGCAGGAAATTCGACATAAAGGCTTCCAGCGGATTCTGCCGGATGTTGAATTTCACAAGGTCGGAGAGCTTGGCCGATTTTACATCGGACATCTTGGGTGTGCCGTCATCGTTCATGCCGGTCACTGCGCCGATTTTCCCGCTTTCGTTGTCACGGGCAATCAGCACCTGATCTTTTTCTTGGGTCTGGTCTTGTTCCATAGAAATAAAAATTTTGTTGTTTGACTTTGCACCGACAAGCGGTGCGGTTATTTTGGTGTATGTGTGTTGTGCGTATTTTATGCGGGTTACAGGTCAGCAAAGAAAGCCCTTACATCTGCGGGCAGATAATAGATTTTGCCGCGCTCTCCCTTACGGGTGAATGGAATCAGTTCCATTTTGCGGTAATTATACATAGTCTTGCGGTCGATGCCGTACTTTTCGCAAACCTGCTTTTCAGTCCACATCTTCTCATCGTCAATGATTCCGAAGCCTTTCAGAGCATCAAGATATGACCGCTCCATTTGGCGAAGACGCTCCATAAAGGTGTTTTCAAGGCTCTTTATCATCGCCGACACCTGTTTCAGTTCGTAGGCATTCATAAGCGCGGACGGTTTTTGTAGTTTGTTCGGATTTTATCAAACACGTCAGGATCCCACGGAAGATGATACACGTTGATGGCTTCGATAAGTGGGCCAAGAAAGTATAGCACCTCGCGTCCGCGTTTGAGCCATTTAAGATTGTACTGCTTTCTTATGCGCTGTAATTGGCGCGTTGAAATCCGGAGCAATGCTGCCGCTACCGAATTGGGGATTGGTGGCATGGTCGGCTGATTGTCCTTTTCTTCTTTCTGCCGACCTGTTTTCCCTTTCTCTTTATTAAGAAGGGTGAGAACCGAAGAAACAAGTTCCCGGAGAGCTTCTTGATTATCGTGAAGCGTTTCAAGAGTTATTTCCATAATCATTTTTGGATTTAGTGTTACGCTTGCAAAGTTCGGCAATCGTGCAAAGGCTCATTCGGGACGTTCCATGGAACATTCCACGACTTTAACCTGCGTTAACATTTTCAAAAAGACACAAAGTGCCGGCCATTGATATATAGCCAGCACTTTGTCAGATAGTTAGCCTGTATATCAATTAAAATCTAAAACTCCGAGATTGTGAGATAAAATCTCCATATCCTTACTGATTTTGTCGTTTGTGATTCTGGCGTAGATTTGTGTCGTCTGAATGTTGGTATGGCCCAGCATCTTCGACACAGATTCGATTGGCACACCCTTACCGAGTGTCATGGTCGTTGCGAATGTGTGCCTTGCCAGATGGAAAGTTATGTTCTTGTTGATGCCGCATATATCGGCAATCTCCTTCAGATAGCAGTTGAGCTTCTGGTTAGTGATGATAGGTAGCAGTTTCCCATCGGTAAACTCTCCCTCATACTTTTTGAGTATCTTCATCGCAGGCGGCAGCAGTGGCACCATCACCTTTGTATTGGTCTTTTGTCGGTGGGTCACTATCCACCAGCGACCGTCAAACATCTTTTGAATGTTGTCAACACGAAGGTGGGCGAGGTCGATATATGCCAATCCGGTGAAGCAGGCGAAGATGAAGATGTCGCGTACCTGATTGAGCCGTGCGGACGCGAAATTCTTTGACATCATTTTCTCAAGTTCGTCTTCGGTGAGAAAACCTCGGTCAACACGCTCTGTTGAGATTTTGTAGCCGTTGAAGGGATCTACAAAAATCAGTCCTGCCCGGATAGCCTTGTTGATTACCTGCTTAAAGAATTTCATACACTTGTAGGTGGTGTTTTGGCTGTACTTGTATTCCGTGCGCAGGAAAAATTCCAGATCGGTGATGAAGGAGAGCTTAATCTCGCGGAGCGGAATATCCGTGATGTTGTATTTCATCTTCATGAACTCCACCACACGGCGGTACATACGCTCGTATTTCTGATAGGTGGGATCCGCCTTGCTTAATCCCACAAGTTTTTTGGTGTCTTCAAGATGCTGTTCGTAAAGTTTCAGCAATGATTCTTCGCGGGCTGTAATACCCATATAGGCGTTTTTCACCATCTCTGCGGTAACATAGCCATGACGACGCTGAATATCATAGTAGTGATCTTTCATTATCACTTGAATGTCATTCAGGCGACTGTTAAGTTCAAGTATTTTGGCTGACCGACCCTTTGCTTTGGATGCTGCGACATCCCATAGCTGAGGCTCGATGGTGAGCTTCGAGTTGAGCTGTTCTACCTCTCCGTCAATGGTAATTCGTATCATGATGGGAGCCTTGCCCTCCTTGTTGATTTGATTACCACGGATGTAGAACAAGACTTTGAATGTGTTCTTTTTCATCCTTTCTAAGAGTTGTGTTATCAATCTTTGCCGTTGACCGGCTTCGATATGAAAACGAGTTAAACAATTAGTGGGATTGGTCGCTTTTCAGAAACAAAAAGACGTATATCGGACAAGATAATTCGTTGATTCACAACGATATTTATTGGTGCAAGCCAATCTTGTCTGATAGGTGGCAGCAATACTCGATTGAAATAGTAGCAGTTATAGTCGGATTTAGTGTTGGATTAGACCTGTTTGATGTCCGATATTTTCCGACTTACGACTAAGTTGCGTCTTTGTAACTATGTGTATATTAAAATCTTATCGTGGTAATCGTTACTAAATCGTTACTATTTCATTTTCCAAAATTTTAGTAACGAGTTAGTAACGAAACTATGTCTGTAACGGTCTTTTCTTGGTCTGATTTCGGTCCTGAATCGAAAGGATTAGACACGAAAAAACCGCAGAACTAATTGATAGTCTGCGGTTTGTCTGATTTAGTCTACAGAGTGTCCGTAGTAGCAAGTGGAGCTGGAGGGATTTGAACCCTCGTCCAAACGCGGAACTAATGTGCTTTCTACGTGCGTAGTTTCAAGTTTGTTTTCGAGCTGTGGCAGGCCTGAAACTACCAACCGCAGCCTTATCTCCTAAATTTCGGGAGGCTTCCGGAGTTTAAGCCTTCCTATTCCCGATTTGCCAGCACCGCCTTATCGATGAGCCTCGGAACAAGGGCTTTCGGGCGATGTCTTGTCGCTGCAACTGTTGCGGCGATTAAGCGTAATCTACTGTACTTCGATTAGGCAGCAAGAGCGTAGTTATTTTCGCCATTTAAATTGTTCGAAATCCGATATTATAGAGCATGGATTCCAAAGCTCTGCACGCTTACCCACCACTTCTACGCGCTGTCAAAACCGGTCAGCCCCATAGTTTTGGTGAATTATTTTGCAAATATAACAATTTTATTCGTAGAATAAACAAGGGATTAAATTTTATTACTACATTTGCATTTTATTAACTATATTTCTTGCGAAACATGAAGCATCTTTTTACTACCGCCATTTTAATTATTTGTTTTTGGCTGTCGGTGGCCGGCGGCATAATTTCGGACAGTCCGACGCCATTCAAATACGATAATGAAGAAAATAAAGGATATGTCTATAGCGAAAGCGGCGGTGGTGGCGTCATCTCCTGTTCGGAAGATGATAATACCACAAGCATCATGTCTCTGCAAGCGAAAACGGTATCACGTAGTGAAACCGGCTATCTTGGCAGGGTCATAGTAAACAAACTTGTTTATGCTGTCTTCGATTTCGGTCTGTCGGTTGGCGCAGAACCGGACAAGGATATTGTTGCAACTCTTATGGGCTGGGCAGATTCCTATGATTATTATCCGGACCTTGTTGTTCCCGACTGGATAAGGTTCAATGGCCGGCAAGTTCCGGTAACAACTGTCAACGACCGCGCATTCGTCAACGGTTGGGGCATAACAAGTCTGAAATTAGGCAAGAACATCGGGATGATCGGGCCGCGTGCCTTTGCAGGATGCGCTTTTCCGGAAGTCACCATACCCTACCGGACATGCTATATCTTTAATTTCGCCTTTTATTCGGGCAGACTTACATCCGTAGAATTCAGAAATCCCAATCGGAGCAAACCGGCGCTACATATCGGCCCGGGTGCATTCGCAGCCAATCTCATCACCAAATTCGAGGTGCCGGCAAGAGCAAGGATCTACGACAACGGGACATTATCATTCTGGTGGAGCACATACGGATTTCTTACGTTGAACCCGCTGAAGAAGATCATAATAAACGACTGTTACGGAAAGCGAATATCTTCACGATCCGAAGACTGGGGATATGATGAAGACCCTTATGAAGAAGAAATCGGGGAAGAAGATACATTGGACGCCGAAAACGGTCTGGCATTTGAAATAATCGACAACGCATTGTGTGTCGTAAAGACCGAAGCTGACGGTTCCCGCGGAATAAATGTCGTAACATACCCGCAGGAATGCGAAGCCTCATCTTTTGTGCTCGACAGCGACCGCATAACCGTATGGTCCGAAGCGATGGCATCTTCTGCCAACCTCACCTCTGTCACACTGAAATCACATGACAATACATCCAATACATCATTGAGCATAAACGGCGATGCTTTGTCCGGTTGCAGCAACCTAAAATCGCTGAATCTCAGCGCGGACAACGGGCAGATATTCCTTGGTGCCGGTTTTTCCTCCGACTGCTCCAGTCTTACCGAAATCAATATGGGAGAAAACAGCAATTATACTGTTACCGACAATGTGATTTATACCAAGAATTACGATGACACATACTTGGTTACTTACCCGGCAGGCAAGACAGAGACAGAGTTTACAGTTCCGTCAAATGTACGCTATATCTATCCAATGTCCTTTCAAGGGAACGGGTATCTCTGTACGCTGAATCTGCCCGACGGCCTTGCCGGTATCCATAACAACGCTTTCAGCAACTGCCACCGTCTATCTACGATAAATTATACCGGCAACAGTCTGGATTTCATAGGAGAAAATGCATTCTCAAACACGGAATTCATATCAAAAGGCGGCAATAATCCGCTGATATGGAACGGCTGGCTTGTCGGATATGATTATGTACCGTCGAATCTTGTTTTGGACAATAGCTTTTCCCATATTGCCGACGGGCTTTTCATGTCACGCTACGAGCTTGAGAGTGTAGAATTTACAGGCAATCTAACGACGATTCCGGCATCCTGCTTCGCCGCATGCGGTAACCTGAGAAAAATTGTCTGGCCGTCAAATCTTGAAAGAATCGGCACGGGAGCCTTCCAATCTACGGCAATGGAGGATATCGGGATACCGCATGGCGTCACCACTATCGACAGCTATGCATTTACCTACAGTCCTGTCAACCGAATATACCTCCCTCCAAGTATAACTAAATTAAATAACGGTGCGTTGCTTATCGGCACCGGAATAGCACCGACAGAAATAATAGCCGACATGTCAACACCTCCGGCATTATATGGCAATTCCATATTCGATGATTTAACTCTATCCAGCTCGACACTCGTGATCCCCGAAGGCGTCGACCCGCAGGCATTCACATCCGCTCCGGGATGGGGATTCTCCAATGTTATAAACCGCAAACTCGATAGAATCACCGAAATCGCCGAACCGACAAGCACGTTTACAATCGAAGGGCACACTATTATCAGTTCAGTCGACTCAACCATATCGCTGTACGGTATTGACGGCGCATTGTTGGGACAAGGACACTCAATCGATATACCGGCCCACGGCCTGTACATTATTGTCTGCGGCACAAAAACCTCGAAAATAGCATTCTAACTTTTACAATCCTTACCCTAAATGCCAACTTATCTCAAATTTTTCATATCATTGGTTCTTACAGTAATCCTTCTGCTACTGTAAAATCTCAATCGGTATCAGACACCAAGGACTGCATCTCGACCAGACGCCGGTATACACCGGCAGCCCCGGGTGCAAGCAGTTCTTCATGCGTGCCTCTCTCGACAATCCGGCCATCCTGCATCACACATATCATGTCGGCATGTCGTATTGTTGACAGACGGTGAGCCACAATAAGCGTCGTACGGTCTTTCATAAGACGTTCGAGCGCCTGTTGTACGAGTGCTTCGCTCTCACTGTCGAGGGCAGAGGTAGCCTCATCGAGTATAAGTATGGCAGGATTTTTAAGGACGGCACGGGCGATGGATATGCGCTGACGCTGTCCGCCGGAAAGCCGGCAACCACGGTCGCCGATAACAGTGTCGTAACCATTTTCCGTCGCCATAATGAATTCATCGGCATTCGCCACCCGGGCAGCCTTACGCACATCTTCAATCGTGGCATTCTCGACGCCGAAAGCTATGTTATTGAAAATTGTATCATTGAATAAGATTGCTTCCTGATTTACATTTCCCATCACTCCGCGCAGCTCTGCCGGATTGAGTTCACGCACATCTATGCCTCCGACACGTATCGCTCCTTTGGCAGTATCGTAAAAACGCGGGATAAGATCGGCCATCGTAGATTTGCCGGAACCCGACTGTCCGACTAGTGCGACGGTCTTGCCAGGCGCAATCTCGAGGCACACATCGGATAGTACGTCGTGCTCGCCGTCATAGCTGAAGCTTACATTGTCGAAAGAAACACCGAGTTTGGTATCGCAGGGCAATTCAGCAGCGTTTTCCGGAGCAGCGATAGGATTGACAGCATTGAGAATCTTGTCGACACGCTCCATCGAAGCAAGGCCTTTCTGAATAGAATAAGCGGCTTTGGAGAGGTCTTTGGCAGGGTTGATGATATTATAGAATATCACCATATAATAGATAAAAGCCGCGGCATTCATACTTGAATGACCGGAGAGAATAAGACTACCGCCGAACCACAGAATTATCGCTATCGCCGTCGTGCCGAGCAATTCGCTCATAGGATGGGCAAGAGACTGACGTCGTGCCACACGGTTAGAAAGCCGGTAAAACACCATATTCTCGCCATGAAAGCGACGCCGCATCTTGCCCTCCGCCGTAAAAGCTTTTATTATCCTCAGGCCACCGAGTGTTTCCTCAATAATGCTCATAAGAACGCCCCACTGGGTCTGTCCCTCGTAGGATGTCCGTTTGAGGCGTTTACCGACCCGCCCCATGACGAGACCGGCCAAGGGCAGAAGTATGAATACAAAAATGGTGAGCTGCCAGGATATGGTGAGCATCATGCCGAGACATACGATAATCATGACAGGATTCTTGAACATCATGTCGAGCGATGCCATTATGGAATTCTCGATTTCAGCGACATCGCCACTCATACGAGCCATAACATCACCCTTGCGCTCGGCGGTAAAAAAGCCTATTGGCAGAACGGTTATCTTGTCATAAACATAATCACGGATATCGCGTACGATGCCAGAACGGAGTGGAATGATATAATATGAACTGAGATATGTGGCTCCGGTCTTGAGCGCCGTCATAATGACAAGTGCCGCAGCGAGTATTGCCAATGCACTCACGGCGCCGTAGCGCTCGATGGCCAGCTGCGTGAAATAATAGAAATCATTAACTATCACATCTTTCAGCGAACCTTCCGACAGCGCCATATAGCTATAGCTTGCCTCCTTGATTTTAAAAAGCATCTCAAGGATGGGAATCACAAGGGCAAAAGAAAATAATGTGAGGAAAGCCGCAAGAATATTGAACAGAATGTTCAATGCCAGATATTTCTTATAAGGCGGCACAAAGCGGCGAAGAACTGCAAAAAAATCTTTCATACCGGATATTTCACTAACGACACATCTATGTACTGAAAAGAATCGACATTCATTCTCAAGCGCATGGCATCGGGATAAAGATTATTGGCGCGTCGCCCGATATTCTTTACGAATCCGAGCGGCATGCCGTTATATGTACAAAGGACGAAACCTTTTGGTAATTCTGAATCAAAACCGGCGAGGCTTTCGCCATGGAGATAAGTCATGGCCGCCGCACGGTCGAGCGCAAGTTCGGGGAAAGACCCGCGCTTAAGCGCCATACTGAATGCGAGTTCCCAGGCGGGGATGGTGTCACGGCCTTTGATTGTACAGACGGGGGCGCCGCATCGCAAAAGATGCAGATTGCGATGCATATATGCGAAAAACGCAGCATTCTCCGTCGGGACGACGCTGTACTCGTCTTTTCCCGTCGTTATAATTTTATATCTGTCGGCATCAGCTACGTGCCGGCGCACAAAGTCGGCCGCCAAAGGAGCGTTTACGACAGAAAGGTTCATTTTGGGCTGCGAAGCCGAGCCTTCCGGCTTGCGGACAACGCTAACGAACAGACCCTCGCCACGGACATAGCCCGGCAAGAAACGACAACATCGGATAGAGCGGCCAGTAACGTCACCCACAATTCCTTCAATACTCTCAAGAGGCAGTGGAATACTCTCGGCTCCTAATTCATCAATAAGAAAAGCTACATTATCCTCGTCCTCCACCCTATTAAAAGTGCATGTACTGTAAACAAGAAAACCGCCAGGCCTCAGCGCATTCCATATGCCACGGAGAATATCGCGCTGCATCGCGGCACAACTTTCCACAAGACCTACGTTCCACTGCCGGACAGCTTCCGGCTCCTTGCGCATCATGCCTTCGCCCGAACATGGGGCATCGACAGCAACTATGTCAAACACAGGGCCGAGCTTGCCAAGCGACGCAGCATCGCAACAACTTATGGCAACACCGGGATATCCATATTTTGCAACATTCTCTACCAATGCCGATGCTCGACGACGGTCATATTCATTCGCCAGAACTACAGAACCCGACGGGAGTCCTTCTATTGCAGCAATCGTCTTGCCGCCCGGAGCTGCACAGGCATCAAGATAGCGCAATGGTTTATTCCCAAAATATTCGCGGCTAAGGGATTCCACAATACGTGTCAGAACCATGGACGAGGCATCCTGAACGTAATATAAGCCCTGATGCCATGCAGGGTCGGCGGCAAAGACAGGGCGGTCGGAAAGATAAAAAGCTCTGTCTGACAACCACGGCACAGGAATGAAACCGTCAGGTTTTTCCATTCTTTTAAGCCGGTTGACACGCACGGCAAGAGATGGCTCACTATCGGAAAGTGCCGTAAGAAGGGTGTCGGCGTAGACTCCGCAGACACTCTTTATCATTTCGGTGAAACCGGATGGAAGCTGACGCATGGAAAGACTTTGAATTGAGAATGTTGGACCCCGGGAACACAACAATTCCACGGAATCCAACATTTATAAACCAAAGATTTATTTTACGAGTAATTTCACGCTATTGCCACGGCGGTCGCTTACAACATAAATCCCATTACTCGCGGGAAAGCTGCCGGCACCGCTATGAACAAGCTTTCCGGCAACATCGAAGCATTCCGCATCTTCGGCGACTATTGTTATCGTGTTATTACTGACTGTAGCGATTGGAGCGACATTGTCAACAGTAACATCATCCACTCCGGAGACTTCTTCAGCCTTCATCGTACCGTCGGCCTGCACTGTCATTATGGTATGTACGCCATTGATATAAGCTCCGTAGGCGAAAGTATTGTCATCGCTTTCCTTCCGGCAATTGTCGGCAACAGGAGCCTTGAACCATGAGTACAGGCCATGCCAGTCGCTGCTGTCACCGTTCTTGACGGCATGGTCGCCGATCGTCTTGTGATAGCTTTTGCTCCAGCTGTTGCCAATGTAAACGACATCGTTGTCCTTCACCCATTCACGGTTTCCAAGGCCTTCGCGGAACAAATAACTGGCCTGATATCCTTTGGAACTATGTTCGACGAAAGTGCAGAAATTGGGAGCGTCTTTCTTTTTGATCTCAATCTCATTGCCCGTGCTCGTAACTGTAAGTTTTTGCCACAATTTTTTTGGAGTGCCGGGAATCAGAATTTCGGTTTCACCGTCAAACATCGACTGCATTCCATAGTAACGGTTGATACTAATCGAGGAGGGATGCGTGTAGTCATGATGGGCACGAACCTCTATAGAGTTCCCGGAGACTGTATAGTGTACTGTCTCGTCGCAGAATTTCTGTCCGTCGGAATAGACAATCTCATTCTTGACCTCGACTGTGAGTATTTTTCCCTCCTTTGACACTGTTCCGGTAAGTTCCTCGCCATCAAGGGCTACAGAATATGACACCGTTCTGGCGGACTTGGCGCCGCTCGACAACGTATGGTTGCCGCCCATCCATTCCCCTCCTGCCAGAAACGGGCCTATGTTGTCGCTGCTTGTCTGGTTCAGTATCGTTCCATCGACTGAAACAGAAAGGAAGGTGTAAAGCTGGTTTGCCATACACTTTGAAAACATGATATCGATCTTGCCGTAAGGCGTATCCTCGGAATAGGAAAGCGTCCTTGAGCGTAGACGTACTGTGGCGGCATCCATCCCGGAGGGTACAAGCATGGCGGCGCCCAAAAGTACGCATGAAATAAGTTTTTTCATCTTATTTGTTGTTAGGGATTAAAGACGGGTTATTGCGGCGATCGACGATAATTGTTGCCAGACGATCCATCATAGCCTGATTCTCAGGACTGGGATTTTCAACAAAATCAAGCATGAGGTGACTGCCCGTATAGTAGGCGATTGCTGCGTCGGTAAACACATTGTGACGCCAGAAAGCATCCATATAGGCTGTCATTCGCCCGGCAGAACTGTTTTCTCTCTGGGAGAGCGCGTTTTCATCGCATTCGAATTCCATACCCATGCCATGCTGGCGCGCAAGAGAGCAAGCCTCGTCGAGACGTGCGTCAGGGATGCTTTTATTGAAGAAATGGTTGGGCTGATGATAAACAATGTCGAAACCGAGTTCCTTCCAGCGTTCAAATCCTTTGGCCTTGAAATAGGGAATCCATACGAATTGTAGCCTCAGTTTATGAATATAGGGTGAGATGTGCTTTGTAAAGCCGTCGAGATGCCACATATCCTCATCGACCCAATAAATACCGGTAAGCTCCAGATTTTTGAAACCGGCTTTTGCAAAACGGTTGGTGAGCTGGTCGAGATACCACTGGCATGCAATCTTTGCATCTTCCACTTTGTCAAAATCAAGTTTCTTTCCGTTGATTTCGCCCCAGTCCTTCTGGTGAGGCAGCGGAGTGGGAAGGGTAATAACCACCTTGTGTTTGAAACCGGGATCTCCGATCTCGGCTTTTTCAGTTTCTATGCAATTGTTGAGGGCATCGAGAGCCTTTCCTTTCTCGAACATGCTGTCGAGATAGCGCTGCCAGTCTTCTTTGCGGGCATCGCGTTTTCCACGATAGCCCGGAGCAAGATTGCATTCAGGCATATCGGCGAATTCAAGGAAGAGGAAGCCGTCGAAAAGCCAGTCTTTCTTGCCATTGGCGAATACATGGGTTACATAGGGACGTATCTGCTCCTGAGTCCATGGAATACGCTGACGGCCGCCCTGATAGATAAGCGCCAGATCGCGGATCTGATTGATTGAGAAATTCTTCTCTGTCGACTGCCATACGGGACCCTGATGTGTTGGCTTGGCTGCCGAAAGAGGTAGTGCCAGAGCTGCTACAATAACTGCGAATGCGATTTTTTTGATGTTCATGATAACTGGTTTTAGATTATTTAGTGTTTGAAGGTACAAGCGAATTATTACGACGACGCTCTACGATGATTGTCGCCAGACGGTCGATGATTCTGCGATTCTCCGGACTCGGGTTCTTCGCGAATTCCATAAAGCCTATGCCACCTTCATAATAAGCGAGGGCGGCATCAGTGAATACATTGTTGCGCCAATATGCATCCATATACGCGTCAAGACGGTTATAATATGAATCTTCCGATTCATAGAGGGCACGCGTGTCAAATTCAAGCTCAAGCCCCATGCCGTACTGGCGTGCAAGCGAACAGGATTCGTCAAGGCGCGAAACAGGAATATTCTTGTTGAAAAAGAAATTAGGCTGATGGTATGCTATATCGAAACCGAGATCCTGCCAGCAGTCGTAACCGCGGGCCTTATAGTATGGAATCCAGGCGAACTGCAGACCCTTTTTGTGAACCATATCGGACACATGACGTGTAAAGCCCTCGTTATGTGCCATATCCTCTGCTACCCAGTATATTCCGGACAGCTCCAGATTGTCATAACCTCCCTTTTCGAACCGGTCGACAAGTTGGTCGAGAAACCAGCTGCATGCAGCCTTGGCATCGTCAACATTATCGAAATCGAGAGCTTTTCCATTGAGCTCGCCCCAGTCCTTCTGGTGTGGTAGCGGAGGGAGAATGGTAAGAACCACCTTATGTTTGAAACAGGGATCACCAAGCAAAGCTTTCTGCTCGGTAATACATGTGTTTAATGCGTCAAGTGATTTGCCATTCTCAAAAACACGGTCGAGATAATGCTCCCAGTCACTTTTACATGCGTTAGGCATACGTAAATCGGGAATAAGCTGCTTACCGTTGTCTCTAAATTCAAGGAATAGGAAGCCGTCGAAGAGCCATTCCTTGCGTCCGTCGGCAAAAGAATGCGTCACATAAGGTAAAAACTGGTCTTTTGTCCAGTCCGGACGATGCGCGCCCCCCTGATATATAAGCACAAGGTCGCGTACAGGATTAATGGCATAATTCTTATCAGTAGTCTGCCATGCCGGCTTCCGATGTCCGGGAGCCTTGGCCGGCATCTCCAGACAGCATACCGACAAAATGATTAATGATAGCAGGAATCTGAATTTCATTTTTGCGTTGATAGTTGTAATTAAGGTTTATCTGTGTATTCGTAAAAAGGATTATTTCTTATCAGGAACACCGTCGGGCGGCAAGAAGCGCTTTCACTTCCTCAATAAGATACGGCACATCGACTATATTGAAATCAGCCATCCGCGGATGGAAAACACCAAGACGGCATCTCGAAACTCTGATACCATACTCAGCGTCAAGTATATATCTGTAAAGACTCAGTTGCAGGGCATAATGATGAAATGTAGAGTCGGGCACGGTCGCGACAGGACCGCTTCCGTAGCGACCGTAACAATCGGTTATTGGCCGCCCTGTGGCATCGACAACTTTCGTGGAACGTTTCCAGTCGTAAATTTCAAATTTGTCTCCGTCGAAGGCAAGAAAATCGAGAGTTCCGGCTATACTGCAACTTTCCATGAAAACAGGCCATTCGCTGCGGAAGGGTTTAAGCCTATGGCGCGCGGCAAAACGCATGAACTGCGCGAAAGCAGGGTCGGCAAGCGCATCCGCATCAGGCTCGTAACCGAGATAGTGGCGTTCTATACGCGAATGCATCAGCGTACCTTCATCCCGCGCGATGCGCCCCCTCTCTTCCCAGATCGCTTTAAGCTTTTCCGCCGGGCATTCCGGTGTAGCTTTACGCCGCGCCCAATAGTCTGTGTCAAACTTTGCAAAACAATCGCCTACAACGGTTGTTACACTATCACATTCGATTGTCCCATCTACGATATAGCGGTGTGACTCCGGTTCAAATACAATGCGGGAGTCACGCGGATGGCGGTTTGCGTCGTTATAGTCGTAGATCATAGTATTTCTTTTAAAAGAACTAATTTCGAACATTTCTCGCGTGGAAGAACACTCACATGCAGCCTTGTATCGTTTGGCTGCGGTTCTTCGTCATGACACACCGGAATTCCGGCATCCTCAAGGAAACCGCGCACAGTCGACAATGCAAGCTGTGGAGTGTTGTTATGTACGCTCAAATGACACAGGAATACTCTGCGCAACGTACCGGAAGACGCTATAGAAGCAAGATAACGACCTGTATCGGCATTATCAAGATGGCCTATAGTCGAGGCTATGCGTGCTTTAAGATGTTGCGGATATGGCCCGTTGCGCAGCATGGAAGCGTCGTAGTCGCTTTCTATCATCAGATAATGCGCCTGACGGATATAATGGTCGGCACGCGCAGTCATGGTTCCGGTGTCGGTAGCTACTACAAATGTCGCTCCCGGCCCCTGGATAAAGAAACCTGAATTGTCGCTGCCGTCATGACTTGTTTCAAATGCCGTAACCGTCATAGGTCCTATTTCGAAAGGAAACTCTTTATATATAGCGGTATGATATTCTGAAATACGACGCGACATATTATGTCGCCGCAGAAGCCCGTTGAAAGCCTTGGGAGTGGCATACAGTCGCATATGCCTGTTATAGCGCAGGATAGCGTATGCGAAACGGACATGGTCACTATGATCGTGCGTAAGTAAAATTCCGCGGATTGTCTTGATATCTATGCTATTGGCAGCAAGTTGCTCCGTGACGAAATTATTATTTACGCCGGCATCGATAAGCAGTCCGCACTCGGGAGTACCTATATAAGAACAGTTGCCGCTCGAACCGCTACCGAATGACATGAAACGCATCCTCTCCGGACGTTCAAGAAGCTTGTCATCCATAGGACGCAGCTCAGCTTCCCTCACCTCCGGCGAAAGGTCGAACAGCCCCGGCTGTTCATACATTTCTCTGTTTCGTTTCTGTCGTCGTCGGCTCATCTGTCAGTCTGAGTACAGGAGGAATATTGCAGGTCTTTTATCGTAATTGTATTTTTCTGTTTTCCAACGCCTGAGCGGCATCGTGCGGATACTCTGCCGTTCGCCTGTTATGTCACATGCCACACATAGAAGCATCTCCCCGGGAAGCGTCGTTGCCATTTCCTCAATAAGCTTATTGTTGCGGTATGGCGTCTCTATGAAAATCTGAGTCTGACGTCGTGTACGTATGTCACGCTCCATTTGCTTGAATGCCGCAACACGACCGGATCCAAAAGGGAGGTAGCCTATAAAGGCAAAACTCTGGCCGTTGAAGCCCGAGCCCATCAGCGACATAAGGATACTCGACGGACCGACCATAGGCACGACTTCAATTCCTTTGCGCTGCGCGGCGGCCACAAGATCGGCACCGGGATCGGCAACAGCCGGACAGCCCGCCTCACTGATTACACCTATATCGTGACCTTCAAGGGCCGGTTGTAGCATTGCCTCAACATCTGAGTGAGGTGTATGCTCGTTAAGAACTTCAAAATGGAGGTCGTCAATTACAATATTTCGGTCACAGGCCTTGAGGAAACGACGCGCGGTACGAAGCTCTTCCACGACAAAATACCGGACTTGTCGGACAAGTTCGATATTACTCATGGGAAGAACAGCTGCCGGCGGACATTCAGCCAGCAAGGATGGAAACAAAATTACCTTTCCCGCTTTCATGCACTGCAAAGATACGAATAAGTAAAGAGTAAAAAAACAAATTCATTTGATTTTTTACCGAGCGTGAGTATCTTCACGTTTCCGGAAGGCATGCTAATAAATCGGGTACAATACAAATTATTTGCATTTTGCCCGGCAAGAGTATGTTACATTTATGTAAATATGCTAATTTTGCATGTGAATGAATAAACCTATTCACAACATTTTCTATATAAAAAATAACTCCGAATGGCAAAGGAGTGATAAAAAAAACGACATGGAACAGAAATTCTGCCAAAGTTGCGGTATGCCTTTGACTGACAACAACAACGGAACAAATGCTGACGGGAGCCGCAATGAGGACTATTGCATCTATTGTTACAAGGACGGCAAGTTCACGCAAGATATGACAATGGAACAGATGATTGAGCATTGCGCCCAATTTACAGACGAGATAAACAGACAATCGGGCCGGGACCTGACACGTGAGCAAGCAATGGAAATGATGCATCAGTTCTTCCCACATCTCAAACGCTGGAAAAATAAACGGCTATGAACAACGAAATTCTATATATTCTACTGCCTGATTATGCCGCGCATGAGGCTGTATATCTTTCACAGGCTATCGCTTCCGATGATTTTGCCTTGAAGGAGAATCCGAAATATGTCAACAAGGTTGTCGCTCCGACATTGGAACCGGTGAAATCAATAGGCGGATTCCGCACTGTGCCGGATTATTCTTTTGATACGATGCCCGACGATTATGTGGCCTTGGTGCTGATTGGCGGTTTCGGGTGGAGTACGCCTGTGGCCGATAATGTAGTACCAATTGTCAGGCATGCCATTGAAAACGGTAAAATTATCGGTGCAATATGCAATGGAGCAGCGTTTATGGCAAAACACGGATTCCTCAACACTGTAAAGCATACCGGCAATGGCCCGGACCAGCTGAAACTATGGGGCGGGAAGAATTATACAAACACCGGAGGCTATATCAATGCGCAAGCCATCAGCGATAACAACATTGTGACTGCAAACGGTTCGGCCACACTCGAATTTGCAAAAGAGCTCCTGCTGCTCCTTGAAAACGACACCTCCGAGCGCATCGAAATGTATTATCAATTCAACAAACAGGGCTTCTGCAACCTATTCCCCGGATAAATCATGTCTTGCACAAGTGAATTTATAGAATTCGTATGCGAAACGCTACGGCCTCTCGGGGAAATCCGCAGCCGCAAGATGATGGGCGGCTATATTATCTACGTCAACGAGAAATGTGTAATCACAGCTTGCGACAATAACGCATACATCAAGAAGTTACCATGTATCGCCCAATTGATGGCTGATGCGGAAATCGGATCTCCTTATCAAGGGGCTAAAGAGGCTTACATCCTTGATTTTACAGACACTCGAAAAATTTTGAAAGTCATCCGAACTCTTTGGGATAATCTGCCATATCCAAAATCAAAAAACAAATAAATGACTGTGTTTATCGCAATACTTACATACAAAAAGTCTTTGAACGATGTTGATAAGTTTCTCGCTTCGCATCGTAAATATCTCGCCAAACATTATGCCGCAGGTGATTTCATTGCTTCCGGCCCACAGATTCCTCGTGTAGGAGGCGTAATAATGATGAAAGCGGACAGCAGAGACGCCATTAACACAATTATAGCCGAAGATCCCTTCCATATCAACGGCATCGCCGATTATCAGATTGTGGAATTTACCCCGACAATGCTCGCCAACGATTCGTTAATATCGTTTCTATAATGCGCCTTGCCCTCAGGCCATATCAGCCCACGGATTCCAACGTAATCACTACTTGGATAAAAAGCGAATATCATATGCGCCAATGGTGCGCTGACCGATATGAGCGGTTTCCAGTCACACCCGATGATATGAACTCGTATCATCAGCAATACATTGACAGACATAACTCTATTGCTCTGACTATGGTTGACTGTGAAGATATAGTCGGATATATTACTTTGCGTGTACCTGCCAATGATTTATCAGAGCAACGTATAGGCTTTGTTATTGTCGATGATTCAAAACGTGGCAAAGGATTTGGGAAGGCCCTTGTCAGCATGGCCGTTGATTATGCTTTCTGCAAACTCGGTGCCACAAAAGTATCATTGGGCGTATTTGAAAACAATCCGTCGGCTATCCGGTGTTATGAATCGGTTGGATTCCGTCGAGTCGTCAGGCAGGAAACCGAGAGTTACGAATGTCTTGGCGAGACGTGGAATTGCATCGAAATGGAAATGTTGAATCATACGATCAAGAAGCCTCTCGATACTATGACATTAGCCGAATTGTGGCAACTGTTCCCGATAATCCTGACCCAGCATCAACCCCAATGGGAAGAATGGGCTAAAGATGAGATACAAAACCTTTCGGAAATATTGTCTGCTTACACTCCATTAATCAACCATATCGGCAGCACTGCAATTGCAGATATTCAAGCTAAGCCGATAATCGACATTCTTGTTGAAATTTCACCCGATGCCAATTGGCAAGGCGTAAAAACTGAATTGGAAACAGCCGGATATATCTGCATGTCATCAACCGGAAATCGTATGGGTTTCAACAAAGGCTATACTCCGGATGGTTATGCCGAAAAAGTATTCCATGTACATATCCATGCAATCGGTGATAATGACGAAATTATTTTCCGCGACTATCTCAACAGCCATTCCGAAGTGGCACGCGAATATGAGGCATTGAAACTTAGCTTATTGTCTCAATTCAAAAATGACAGAGACGGCTATACCGAGGCCAAATCAAATTTCATTAAGAAAGTTCTGTGTGATGCAAAAAACGGATGACAGCTTGACCGCGAATGATAAAACGAAAGCCCTGATGCAATACATAAAGCGATACAAGGAGATTGTTGAAAGCGATGAATCCTTCACTGATAAGGGAGAGGCATGGTATATGATGGGACAGGTATATAGGCAGTTGGAAGATTTCAAAAAGGCTTTTACTTGCCTCAAAAAAGCAGCCGCGCATGATTATTCCGAAGCGTTTGCAATGGTGGGCGATGCTTATTTGGGTGGTCATGGTGTAGAAAAGAATCCTGCAAAGGCTCGCCTATGGTACAGGAAAGGTGCCGATATCGGTGAAATCACAGCGACATTGAAATTGGCCGACTGCTATAAGAATGGTATAGGTGACAAGGTTGATTACTCAAAAGCGATGGAACAATATCTGCATCTCGCAGAGCGCACCGGACGTTTTTGGAACAGATATGCCGACGGTATCGGAACCGCTCTATACGAAATCGGTAATATGTATCTCAACGGATTAGGAGTGTCGGTTGATTTGAAGAAAGCCGCCCGTTATTTCAAACTTGCCGCCAAGAAAGGCAATACTGATGCAGTAAACGCTCTTAAAACTATATGTTTATGAGTAATCTGGTTGAACAATATAAAATCATACAACACTTTACTCGCCAATATGCGGGTGAAGGAGATTTGGATCAGGCACGGGCGGCTGTAGCCGCTATTACGCCTGTTGCCGAGAAAAGAAATGCCAAGGCTCAATATATGCTCGGTAAATATTATTCGTGGGGCTACGGAGAGGACTGCGATAATCAAAAGGCAATCTATTGGTTCGAGAAAGCCGCCGATAAGGGAAATGAAAAAGCAGCGGAAGCATTGGCTAATCTCTATCGCTACGACTTTCCGGATGATGAGATTGAAGCGCAGACGAAAAAAGACTTTGCGTTGAAATGGCACAAGCGTTGGATTGCCATTTTGGAAAATAAAGCAACTAAAGGCATCGCAGGTGCGGCTCAGGCATTGATGAATCTCTATGTCAATGACTGCCCGGATGATATAGACCCGGAAGAAGGCGTGGAGATTGCACGCAAGTGGTATGACCGCTGGATTGAGATATTGAAAGCCAAAGCGGATAAAGGGGATATGTCGGCCAAAAAGAAATTAGCTGACATTCTTCATTATGGAACCGGTGTACCTGATGAAGTCTTGGAACTCATCGAAGATGATGATACTGACACATCTGAAGATGATGCTGCGGCACTGTATTCCGAAGTAGCTGTCGGAGAAAATGATGCCGAAGGCTGGTGCAATCTCGGACAAATTTATAGCCAATCCGAGGAGGATTGGCAGAAGTCTTTGGACTGCTACATGAAAGCCGTCGAACTTGGCTATAAAGAGGCTTATCGTTGTGTCGGAAGCGCATACTTCGAGGGGCGGGGCGTGGAGAAGGATTTGGCAAAGGCGTGCGAGTGGTATCGAAAGGGAGCGGAAGCCGGTGATGTCTTGGCGCAGTTGATGTTGGCGGATTGTTATAAGTGCGGGACAGGCGTAGAGAAAGACTACACCGCTGCGATGAAACTGTATCGGCAGATTGCCTCCCGTAGAGACCTCAAAGGGGAATATAAGCATGAGCGTGGGACGGCACAATACGAAATAGGCAATATGTATATGAAAGGATTGGGCGTGGAAGCCGATTTGCGGCAGGCATACGACTGGTTCAAACTTGCTGCCGTCGGAAATTGTAACCTTGCAGCTGAAAATGCGCTCAATAGCAAGAAATTCAGAGATTTCAAGAGATGATTGTATGAAGATGCGTGGTAAAGGCTATACGGAAATTGATCTGAAAAGAATCATCTCGGCTCGGTCGGAGGATATCCGGTTTGCGAAAATGCAGATTACTGAAGCCGAGGAGAATAAGCTAAACGGAATACAGAAATATCCTGCCGACAATCAGTCCATTATTTTGAGCAGCTATGAATACTGTTTCAAGTCAGGTTTGGCACTGATTGATGCGATGTATTCTTTAGGACAGTCGCTCGAGAACCTGATTCGTCATTTTAATCGCGCGGTTGATGATTTGGATAAATCTTATAGCCGTGATGATTATAATCCGAAGAATGGTATGTGGGGTAATTATGAAGCTCTGCTGGAAATCCTTTCATGGGGCATATTGTTGGAAACCTATGAGGACACGATGCAAAAAATAGCAGCGGCCATATTCTACCATAATACTGACGATGCATTGATTGATTTTATGCTTTCAACCTGCAATATCAGTTGGACACATCAAACTACAAAATACGACACGCCAAACCCCTATCGTTTCTTACGGGAAATAATCATAGCGACTAAGAGCGATAAGGCTGAGGCTTCGCGACTATTGGAAACTTACATAAAGAAAAAATGGCGTTCGGATGATGGCTGGAGTTATGAGTCCGCGGCTGTGGCTAAAATATTAGGTTTGGATGATTCTCGATTGAAAGCAAACAGTCGGTATCCTTATGAGCTGTCACATTATAAGTCGGCACGGGGATTTCCAATAATGTATGATGCCTCTTGGTTTGAAAAAATTTACACAAAACAGGATGGAGCGCAGCGACTGGAGAAAGAAAAGGAATTTATACGGGTCATAGAAAGCGACTACAACGACCTGTCCGAACAAGCATTTTATGAAAAATATCGGGAGCGATTTTTAAAAGACTTATTCCCTGATGTGCAGTCATATCATTTATATAGAGAAATGCATCACGGTACAATACTGGGATTTCTGCTGGTAAACGCATTGGTGACCGATGGCTATATATTGCAGATGGATTGGAAAGATTATCCGGAACAATGTCTGCCTGATTTTATCAATGAGCGACTTGAAACAGACTATGGTATCGAAGCGATAGATTTAGGCAATGATGTACCCGAAATTGAAGATGTTGAAATGTATGACAACAAATATGTAAAATCCCTTCAAAAGATGCTGAAACGCATAGGATTTCGTTTGGTGTGGTTCATACTTGGCAATGACCAGTATTATACAGCAGTTGTTCCTAAGACGTTGCGATTGGGAAAAGAATGGAAAGGGATAAATTTGCATTATTGATAAGGAGATGAAACTGCAAACATTGTGTTTCGAGGGCGATTATACTCTTGAAAAAAGGGAGAAGGAGAAATCCAACTATTGCTATGTCAACTTGTATGCTACGACATTCGGCATAGCGCAGTATATTCTGACAGAATTACAGCCCATTGACCTTGACGGATGCGGAAAACTGACTGTCTGCGCTAATGTCGAGCCACAAAATGAGACATACGAACCGGGCTATCATACCTCTCCCGAATTGGGCGTGTCGTGGTATAATCTTGACATTGAAACATCCCGGAAACTTTACAGCCTTAAACGGTTCAGCAAAGCGTTCGGTGAGGAACTCAGCAATGAGTTTGAGAACTATGTTGCCAATATTATTATAGACATCCTTGTAGAGGTTGACCATATGCAAGGCGGCAAAAATAGCCTTGCAGAGCGGCGTAATGACATTTTGGAGCGGATGCGGGAGTGCGGGTGCGAGAAGGAAATCCTGCTCGAAAAATACTCGAAACTCCGGCGTGACAGAAAATATAGGGCGATGGTGTACCGTTGTATCGGTCACGGCATAGGCGATGCAATAAGAGTCGATTTAGTTAACTGTGCTACGGAAGAGGTCATCGTGTCAAGGTGGCTGGAGGAACTGCCCCACACTATTGATATGGCGGGGGCTGTCACCAAAACCGCTTGGGATGGCAATGAATTCAAGGTAACATTATACAAACGAAATCCAAGTTGGGTTGAAACAGTGGAAATGCCTGAAAACCAATCATAGAATGATGATTAAGTACGAAAAGAAATATACCGACAAGTCGTTTGACATTGATAAGTGTCGGGAGTCGGCGCAATCGGGCTATGCTCCGGCACAATATCAGCTCGGACAATGTTATGAAGAAGGCTTTGGCGTGGAGCGCAATCTGGCAAAAGCCTTCAAATTGTACTGGCTTGCATCAGACAAATGCCGCCCGGCAAAAGAACGTCTTGACAAGGACAGCTATCAAGGGCAACTCACCAAATGGCTGAAAAAGGCGGTGAACGGCAAGCAGTTGGCTGGTGCTGACTTGGCGGAAGCGATGTGTATGCTCGGATGCTGTTATCAGCATGGTTGGGGTGTTGATTGCGACATGATTTCAGCTGTGGAATGGTGGCAGAAGGCCGCAGAGTTAGGCGATGCTTATGCCAATGACCGTTTAGGCTATTGTTACAGCCTCGGCAAAGGAGATCTGCCGAAAGATGCGGAGCAGGCTTTCGCTCACTATCTGAAAGCGGCGGAAGTCGGATATTCCGAGGATTTTTTCTCAGTAGGATTGTGTTATAAAGATGGTGACGGAGTGGAACGTGATGCTGAAAAAGCCTTTGGCTGGTTCAAGAAAGCTGCTGAGCATCACAATCCAATGGCTTGGGTGGAGCTTGGTAACTGTTATGCCGCAGGGAGTGGCACAGCGCAGGATTATCGAAAAGCAGTCGAGTGGTATCGCAAGGTGGTGGATCTTGGCGGAAATGCCTTCCCCGACGCACTGCGCGGTCTCGGCAACTGTTATGCGGCAGGGTATGGCGTAGAACAGGATTGGGACAAGGCGGTTGAGTTATACCGTCAGGCAGCAAAAGCGGATGACCCCGAATCGCAATACTTCCTTGCCCGATGCTATGCCGAGGGACATGGTGTTGAACAGGATATGGCAGAGGCTGTGCACTTATACAAAAAGGCGGCGACAAATATCAACGAAAACAAGAAATATTACGGACATCCGGGAGCCATGCGTTGTTTGGGCGATTGCTATGCCAATGGAATCGGTGTAAGGAAAAATGCGAAACAGGCCGCCGCATGGTACGCCAAAGCTGCCGAACAGGAACCGTAATAACAAATGGATAAAACCTGATTTCAGATTACTGAGAGGCTGTAATAAAAAGAACTGCAACGCCGTGAAGGCGGTACAGTTCTGAAATATTTGTTAATTGGAGGGTTCGGCTTAATCGTAGCGGAGAAATTCGCCGTCATTGTTGAATTTCATATCTACACCGTTTGAAAGTTCTATCTCATATCCGGACCTCTCCTTCTCCATGCCGACAATATGGGTCTTGGGTTGGTGCTTGGCGACATAGTTCCGGATAGCTTGCGGCACCATGGAATTGGGCACTGATTTTGAACTTGCCACTTCAATATTGTCCCAATTGCCGTTATTATCGAATGAAATCTCGGTACCGTCGGTAAGTACGGTTTCATATTCCGTGACATGTCCGAGAGTCTTTTCAATCTTTACGACACTGACTTTTGCCTTGAAATTATTGTTGATAGTAGTACGTGCAGCTTCCGGAAGCACAGAGGCATCGCGGGAATAATCGTCGCCGGCAAAAGCACTTGAAGAAAGGCCCAAAGCCGCCAGCATTATGAATAGTATTTTTCTCATATCAGCAGTTTTTTATTTCTATTGAATAACAAACCGCTCGCCTGCAAAGTTTTTCAACCTATCGGAGATTCCGAAAAATTCAACAAAATGAAAATTTATTGGATATCGGCAGCTTTTAAGTTTATGATTGTAGATTGAATCGGAGGGTAGTTATTTCTCGCCGACGGCTTCTTTAATGAAATCAGTGAGGTCGATAGTATAGGAACGGTATGACTGTGCGGCCACTACACCTGCACCTGTAGATACATTACTGAAACCGCGGATAGAGTCGCCAAGCCCCAGGTTGCCGAGATCCTCGAGAGTGCCGTTATCACGTTGCCACAGATAGTTACTCCAGTTATAGAAACTCTGCGAAACGCTGTGCAGGGTAAATTCAAATCCGCATTCGAAATATTCCGAAAGCCAATGCTCTGAATCTGCCATCCACCGGCAGGAAGAAAATATCAGGTGCAGTGGATAGGTTTTCCCGGAGAATTGTCTATCTGTAAAAAACGTGAATCCCGAAGCATCGCTTCCCATAACCGACTCAAATATTCCTATATGTTCGGAAAATATTGGTTCTGCGCTGTATTGGAAGGTTCCCATATCGAAATAAGTGGCCGGAGGGTATGGAGAGAAAAGTTCATCACCCGAGCCTTCAGGTGCACTTCTGTTATAGCCGTAATACGATATTCCATAGAAATTTTCATGGCCGGCAGGATCGGGAATCTTCAGGGTTGCGGAGATATTGAACTCTACGCTTGCCGAATATGCCGGTAGTTCGGCGTTTCCTGTATATACATCGGTTAAGGAAGCTGTCCATTCAAACGATTCGGCCTCGACTGCTACCGGAACCATCACTTCAGCCTCGGCACGGCCATATTCACGACTTTCGGCAACTATATGTATACGGTCCCCTTCCCGGGGCAGATAAGCATCGTCACATAGTTCACCATTAGCATAAATTGCAACTATCGCATCATCCACGGTGAGGTCGGTACTTTCGTCAGTATAGAGTTTTGTCCTTGTGACTGATACCTCTATCGGTTCTCCGGCCGTGATAAGTGAGTTGAGACAGAGTACAGGAGTGGTATCTATATCCGGCGTAAAAGCCTCGTAGCATCCGCATAGGCTTAGCGCCATTATCGCTGATATTATATGTTTTAAAATAGCCATGTGTACGAAACAGATGGAATAACCGGTAATAATTTAACTTTTTCGAATACGGGCCTGGACGTATAATATATGCCGTCCGGTGTTCTTTCGATGATTTCCTTGGTGCCGCGCCGTATAGCGATTGTATTCATGTGGCAATAAGCGTTGTAGAGACTGAAAGTCCAGTACCCGCGACTGTTATTAACCGTACACGAAAGGTCGAGCCTGTGATAGAAAGGCAACCGATAGTTGTTGATACCGGTTCGGAGTGGAATTTCGTCTTTATAGCTTCCACCGAAATCCGGTTGTTCCCAAACCTGCGGCATGAGTGTGAAGCGGTTGCCGGAATGTCCGGTCCATGCCGCGTTCAACGATACTTTCTCGCTTATTTTCCAGTTCGCGGTAATGTTTATTGTATGGCGGTTATCGAAACGTGCAGGGAATGTCTTTCCGCCGTTCTTGTCCTTGAAAGTGCGGTCGGCCCACGCCAGGGAGTAGGAAATATGTCCTGTTATACGTCCGAAAACCTTGCGGATCTCGAAATCTATGCCTTTTGCTGTTCCACGACCGGATGTGAGGCGCGCGTTCCACATCTCCAACGGTGGCTTCAGATAATATTCGTCGCGATAATCAATAAGGTTGTGCATCGATTTGTAATAGGCTTCTACCGATGCCGTCAGTTTGCCGTCGGGGGATTCCCAATAGCCACCGACAGAGACCTTGTCGGCGGTCTGAGGCTTGAAATCACCTGTAATGGGAATCCATTGGTCGGTGGGCAACGAAAGATAGCTTTGCGACAGTTGATGGACATATTGTACTGTACGGCTGTATGCCGCTTTTACAGTTACGTTTTTCGAGACCCGCCAGGCGAGTGACAAACGAGGCGATACTCCTTGGCGTGTCTTTCCTCCTACACCGAATAGCGAGGCATGTATGCCTATATTGGCACGCAAGACGTTGGAGATTTTCCATTCATCTTCGATATATACATTGAACTCGTTGGCTCGGTAATTCCACATGGAATCGCGGGAATCTACATTGGTGCCATTGAAATCATAATGCTTCGTAGTACGGCCGGGCAGAAAAGAATGGCGGGTATAACCCGCACCGAAACGTATCCGGGAATTATCGGCCGGCTGCCAGTCGAAATCGCCACGGATAATCCAATCGTTTATGTTGTTATCGGTCTTTGTCATGAATTTGGACTCCGTTGCATTTTCTGTAGTATTGTCACGAGTGTAATAATCGTGCGTCATTCCGGAGAAGAACCGGGTGTAGGCGGCGGTGAATTCTACGGTAAGAGCAGGCGCTATCTTGTAATTTAAACCCGCCTGAGCCACAAGATTGCCCCAGTGCATATTGAACTTATCATCCTCATACCATAACTCCGTTATTTCCTTGCCCTTTGTACCTGTCTTGAGAATATCATCGCCGAAATATATACTCACAAATCCTGTGGCGCGCTTGTTGAACCGGTGTGTTATCTTCCCGTTCAAATCCATGAATGCATATCGAAACCGTGTTTTATCTTCAGTATAGGAATTGGCAATGGCAAGCATAGGTATGGAAAGCACCTCATACCAGGAACGCCGCAGGCCTATAAGATAACTGGTCTTTTTTCCTATCGGTCCGGAAATATTGAAGGCTCCGGAGGTAAGTCCGAGGCGGCCGGAGCCATGGTGTCCTTCAGTGCGTCCGTTGTTGAGCCGCACATCCATGAAGGAGGACAAGCGTCCGTCATATTTTGCCGGCATGGATGACTTGAAAAAGTCGATATACCGGATTATATCGGTGTTGAATGCCGAAAAAAGGCCTGCGAAATGATTAACCTGATAAAGCGGCACATTATCGAGCATAAATAAATTCTCGTCTGCATTGCCACCGTGTACGTACATACCTGCCAGCCCCTCGGTGCCCTCTGCCACGCCGGGCTGCATCTGTAGTGTCTTTATAACATCGCTCTCACCGAAAAGAGCCGGAGTATTGCGCACTTCCTCGGCAGTAATTTTTCTTGCTCCGATTTCAGCTGTCTCAACGGCAGGAGCCTCAAGACGTGATACAACTATGATTTCGTCAAGCATCGTAGCCTTAGAGGTATCCGCCGCGGCTCTATAGACTATCTTGGTATTCTTTTTCTTCTCTTTGCGTATCTTCCTGCGACGTAGAATCACATTGTCGCCTTTGATCCGGTATTCAATTCCCGTTCCACAGAACATACCGTCGAGTACTTTGCGAAGCGGTTTGTCCTGCGCCTCGACAGATATGCGGAGGTCTTTGAGAATGTCGGAGGAATAAACGAAATTCATTCCTGTCTGTTCCACAATATTCCGGAACACCTCGGCGGCAGGTCTGTCGGCGGCACTGATACTCACATTCCGGCCTACCGACAGCAACGACGTGGAGAGTAATCCTATTATGAATAATAACCGTTTCATTTGCCGCTGATTTCCATCTCCGTACCGAGGATGTCATTTATTGTCTCAACAAGGTCGGCTGCGGTACCTTCATAGTGGAGCGACAGGCGCATGTCCCCGGCATTCTCGGGAAGACCGCTTATCTCTACTCCATAAACTTCCTTTATTTTCTCCACTACAGCAGTCAGCGGAATATCCTCGAAATCAATGACTTTTATTTCAGCAACCGAAGCCGGAGCAGTCTCTTCATGCACGACGTTTTCATTTGAAGGCATATAATGCGTATTCCGGATTAGTATGGCTGCCGTAGCGCCGAATACGACGAAGACCGCCACAGCAGCTGCAATCTTTGCCGGCGTCCACCATCGGACATAGCGGATTCCCATCCGGGCGAGAGCTTTGTCAGCTGCAAAAAGTCCCTTGCGATAATGCCGCGCTACAAAATCTATGTTTTTGTTCTCCATAACTGTCAGAAATCAATGCCTACACGAAATGAAAAGTAGGGACGAACATGGTGCCGACGACCGACGTAATACAATTCATAGGAATCCGGAGAATCAAACGTTCCTTCGAAATGTTCAGCCGTATAGCCGGCAAGGCTTAGTCCGGCTCCGATATTTATACCCGTTTTTCTTCCCCAGTTGAATCGATAGCCTATTGTCGGGGAAAAATAGGCACCGACGCCTTCCGCCAGATTCGCACCGACACGAATGTCGCCGAAAGGTGTGAATTTTCCGAATTTAAGATCTATACGTCCTTGTATGAATACAGGCACTACCCAGTTTTCGAGTGTGGCGCACCGCTCCATCCCGAGACCGGCACCAATGAAAAACATCTGATTTATCTGATAGCCATGTGAGGTCGTAAGCCCGGTATAGAATGTATTTTCGCGATATATTACTATGGAATTTTCCGTGAATCCACCGAACCTTTCGTTGCGCAGACTGTTGCTCCATTCCACAAATCCGCGATATCCGCGTTGCGGTTGGCGCGCTTCTGCCGGAAGAACGAGAAGCGCAATGCAGATAAGAAATATAAATTTTTTCATGATGAATGATTGTCTTTACCTCTATGACGCACATCATCACGAAAAGTCCTATCCGAAAATGAAGAAATTTAAAGAAAGGGCAGAAAAAATGGCTTGTGTCCGGTGGAGAGTGCTTCGCGCAGACGGCAGAAAGCCTTGGTAAGCTGATTCTTGACTGTCTTTTCGGATAGGCCGAGCTCTTCAGCTATTTCCTCATTACTCAGGCCGTCGCGTTTGCTCATCAGGAATATTTCGCGGCAGCGTTCCGGCAGAGCGTCGATTGCGCGCCATATACATGCATCGCGTTCGGAGGTATCAACTGATTCTTCCGTTACATCCGGAATACTATCTATGTCAGCCATCTCACGAAGGCCGCGTAGATGGCTTATGCATCCGTTGCGGACGCTGCGGTAGATGAAAGATTTAAAATTATCTATTTCCGTGCCGTCGCTTATGGACTGCCATGCTTTCATGAAAGAATTCTGTACAATATCTTCTGCGGCATCGGAATCTTCGACTATACGCATCGCGTACATGCCTAATGGCAGGTACAACCTTCGGAATATGTCTGCGAATTCTTTTTCAGTCATAGCAATCTACGGCAAAATTAGAAAAAGATTCGTGCGTACCGAAAATTTACAAAAATTTTTATCAGGCCGTGAACTATTTCCGATGGCCTGCGTTTATAAGGTACATAGCAAGATTACTTTTTCCATTGCAAGAAATGTGATAATGATTGGTTTATACCACGGCAGCGGCTCTGTGAAGCGCCGCTGCCGTGGTGTTTTGCCGTAATGTCAGAACGGAAAGACAAGGGGGATGACAAATATCATGATTATACCCATGATAAGCTGAAGCGGACCTCCGACCTTGAGATAATCTGTAAATGAATATCCGCCGGCTGTCATTACCAGTGCATTCGGAGGCGTAGAAAAAGGTGATGCGAAACAAAGTGATGCGCCGAAGCTGACAGCGAACAAGAAAGGCAACGGACTGACTCCATAAGCCACTGCGCTCTGTAACGCGATAGGTGCCATTAGTACGGCGGTAGCAGTATTGGATATGAACAGAGTCATGACAGATGTTGCAAAATAGATGCCTGCCAAAAGAAGATGCGGACCGAAAGAACCGAGCAGACTGATAAGACCTGAGGAAAACATCTCGCCGGCGCCGGTCTTTTCAAGCGCGAGGCTCATGGGCATCATGGCCGCGATAAGCACTATAGATTCCCAGTTCATCGTCTTGTAGGCGTCGGCCACGGAACGGAAGCATCCGCTCAGTACCATAAGAAGCGCCGCGATTATTACAGCCATGACGGCAGGTATGAAATCGAACACGAGTGCGGCTATCATAGCAAGCATTATCACGGCGACAAGTGGAGCCTTATAGTCGATGGTGACATGCGCCGCCTGGCTTTCGGGTTGGCCGAGCACCACCCATTTGGAGGTCTCGCGGCTGAGCTGGCCTATATCTTCCCATGTGCCTTGCACAAGTAGAACGTCGTTCTTTTGCAGCACAAGATCCTTGATACCCTGTGTAGTAAACTCTTTACCACGGCGAACTCCAAGAATATTGAGGTTGAAGCGGTTGCGGAAATCGAGTTTGGAAATACTGTCTTTCAGCAGCGACGAACCCGGCAAGGGTATTATCTCGGCAAGTCCGATGTCGTAAAACTGTAGATTGCGGCGCGTATCCTCGGGATTCTCGTCGAGTCGCAGGCTGTAGTCTTTTGCAAAGCGTTTGGCTCCATCGAGCGATCCGCGGACAAACAGAGTATCTCCGGAATCCACAGTCGAGGCTGCTGTAGGCGCTTCCTGAACAATATTTTTAAGTATCCCGGAGCCCTTGTCGGCTCGCAATTCCAGAACGTCAAGCCCGTAGTTGGAGCGAAGCGACAGCGTACCGAGGGTGAGACCATTGATTGGCGATGATTTTGGCACCTCGATGCGCCAAAGATCCTCGTTAAGATTGTATTCCTCAACGAGCTTGCCAAGACTGCACCCTATCGGTTCCTCTCCGGAGTGTTGTTTCTTCTTGCCCTTTACCAGCCAACGGCTCATGGGAATCAGCATTGCCGTTCCGACGAGAAGGCAGATGATACCGGCCGGAAAGAATGAAAACATTGTAAGTGGCGTGCCGCCATATTCTTCCCATACCTCTGCGATAACAAGGTTGGGCGGAGTACCTATAAGGGTTAGCATGCCACCTATGCTCGAGGCAAAGGCTATAGGCATCAGAAAACGCGCAGGTGATACTTTCGACGACGCTGCCATCGATACCACGATGGGAAGCATCAACGCTACCGTTCCCGTATTGCTCACAAAGCCTCCTATGACACCCGTTGCAAGGACGACAACGAGAAAAAGGCGTGTCGGATTATTGCCCCCGAGTTTTGAAAGCCTCGCACCTATCATCTTCGCAAGACCGGAATTGAAAACGGCACCACCGACAACAAACAGACCCGCCATCATTATTACTATAGGATTGGAGAAACCGGAAAGCGCCTCTGAGACATCAAGAATTCCGCCACAGACTAATACGACAAGAGCAATAAGCGCCACGACGTCGGAACGTATTCTGCCCATCGCGAAAAATACGGCAGCGGCGGCCAAGGTAATTATGGTTAAAATCATAGTAGGTCTAATATTCTTTGGAATACGAAATGATATTACAAAAGTAAGAATTATAATCGACTTTAGCGACCAACTACTGTTTCATGAAATATCGATAGTGCAAATTCTCACCGCACCCATGCACTTTTAGGAGAATATTTTAGCAAAAAGGTAGAAAGTTATATTTCCAAAGCATTTTTTTTGATAAAAATTTGCGGAAATGAAAAAGTGGGCGTAACTTTGCAGCGCAAAAGCAAAAGAGCTAATGCCTCTCATGCCTACGCAAAGTGAGGTGCGGTAGTTCAGCTGGTTAGAATGCCGGCCTGTCACGCCGGAGGTCGCGGGTTCGAGTCCCGTCCGCACCGCAGAGGAGAGAGGAGAATGAGAAATGCTTATCTTCGGATTTCGTTTCTCATTCTTTTTTTATCTAAAACACAGAGCCTTGTAGTTCAACGGATAGAACGGAGGTTTCCTAAACCTTAGATCGGGGTTCGATTCCCCGCAGGGCTACCAAACGCCATCCACATAAGCATTAGAACAATAGCTCCCTTACCGGGAGCTATTTCCATATAGCCTAAGTGAATAGCAGATTCCACATGCCTTCCTGGATAAACGGGAACTCCTTCCGTAATATTTCGCAAGACGGCAGAAGAATCATTTTATCGGCTCACGGCTTTTTGTCAGCTCAATAGCCTCTTTTCCGGACATATATTCAATATCCATACGGAAGACGAACATCTGCGAAAAAAATTTATCCATTTCCTTTTGTAGTCCCTCTGCGTCATCAGGATTGAACCTCTCTCCGAATAATGCCATTGCATTGAGTCTTTCACCCTCCGTTTCCACTATGTGTATGCGCCCGAATGCGATAACACTTTTGAAATAGGTCGTAAACTCCGACGGCTTCACATCATCGGCCGCAATGACACAGAAAGAAGCCTTGTCACAATTTCTTATCGCATCTACTTTGTGTCCCGTCACAGCACTGTGAAAATAAAGTCTACCATCGTCATACACATGACTGATCGGCACCGCATACGGATAGCCATTATCACCGAGCAAGGCGAGGGTTCCAGACGTGGCATTCTTCAGAATGGCATCACATTCCGGCTTTGACAGCTGCTGGCGGAAACGCCTCATTTTCCTGAACTCCATACGCTATGAAACAATTTTAAGTCCGATGATTGATGAAATCAGCGTGAAGATGAAAAACAGCCTCCAGAATGTGGCAGGTTCATGGAAGAAAAATATGCCTACCAAAACCGTACCGACCGCCCCAATACCTGTCCATACCGCATAGGCAGTCCCTATGGGTAAACTCTGGGAAGCTTTTGCCAGTAATACCATACTGATGATTGTGAACACAAGGAATCCGGCAATCCATCCCCACCATGGGAGACCTTCTACGGATTTTGCCCGTCCGAGGCAATAGGTGAAGCCGACCTCACAGAAGCCGGCGACAATTAAAATTATCCAATTCATAACTGAATCCGAACCTGTTTGAGGGCTGCAAGAATTCTCGGCGACTCCTTCTAAGGCGGCACAAAATTAATCAATTTATCCAATATACGGAATCAAAAGTGGTAGACGATATCATATCAAAATTAATAAGCCGCACCAATTATTGGATATATCGCTTTGTAACACACATGATTAATTCCGGTGCCTATTTCAGACTATTAAGAATCAGACTGTTCGCCCGGTCGACAACCGATGTGTCAAGACTCGCGAGATATATCTGTGTGGTTGTTTCCGAATCGTGCCCCATACCTTCACTGATGACACTCAGAGGGATACCCTTTGCCTTGGCGACTGACGCCCAGCTATGGCGAGCCACATACATTGTAAGCTTGATATCGAGATTGACAAGCCCTGCAATCTTTTTAAGGCTATGATTGATGTTATAGCTTGCATTCCGATACGTGCAACGCTCGTTTGTATCTGCGGTTTTTATGATAGGAAGCAAATAATCACTTTTGTGGCACAAGCCGAAATTCCGGTGCATGAAAAAATTTAGGAATTGTTAATTTTGCGTCATGAAAACTTCAGATGCAATATGGATGTGCTTACCCGAGGGATTGGACGAGCTGTTTGAGATGGTGCGTTTCGAGCGCACGGAACAGGCCTATGACATATGGCTTGACGAGAAGAAGAAACTCTCGGATGAGGATTTCCGCAACCCCAATATAGTGGCGCGTGGGTATGGGGATTATGTCACGATACAGGACTATCCGATGCGTGGGCGTCCGGTTTATCTGCACATGCGCAAGAACAAGTGGTGGGACAAACAGACCAATGAAATCTTCAGCTACAATCTTGAGCTTCCCAACGAGGAGGGCACACGACTCTCGGCCGAGTTCGTGGCTTTTTTAAAAGATGAAGGTGGAGACGACAGCACTGTCGATTAAGCACATCGCTCAGATGTATTTCGTCAACGGCAAGCATTTTGAAAGTCTATACCGCAATAAGCTGAGCGGCTATCACGATTGGTGCGTGTCCGAACTCGGCTGCGGATTCTATTTCAACGCCTCCAACATCGGACCGCACATGAGTCTTGACGAGACCTGCCTGAGCAACGGTGAGGTATGGACA
>CAJTJV010000031.1 GCA_910576775.1 uncultured Muribaculaceae bacterium
CGGGGTTTTCACATTATGACGCCTCTCCGAGGCTCTCACGATACATGCACAAAATATCCTAAATGAAAGAGCCGTGGCGGTAGTATCTTCGGCGTAGCCAATGATATGGATAAATCCGATATTCAAAAAAGTTGCCTATTCACCCCAGAAATAGCCCGGTCTCGCGGCCGGGCTATCCGAATTTAAGCACTTAGTGTCAGAATGAACGGCTTTTTCCCAATCGAGCGAGAACCGTTCAGTTGTGTATTTATAACTTGCTGTTATTCAATAGTGGAAATGACGCAAGCAATCAAATGGCATTTCATGGTTTTAACAATCTGGATAAATATATCAAGCTCGTTTGTTCTTTTATGGTTGCAAATTAAATGCATTATTTTAATATCTCCAAATTTTTTAAAGAAAAAATTCAAATAGATACGAAAATTTCAAAATAAATGGCAAAAGTATGGTGGAATTGCGAATTTGATGGCTTGGTTACTGCTTGTTTAAGCGTTTGCAAAATATGTGATGCGATGAGGCGAAGCTTATCTGCGGTCGGCGGGGAAGGTGACGCCGAGCTGGCGGCGGATTTCGTCGAGAATGGTGAGAGTGTCGAGGGAATTGCGGTGGCTGTTGACGGCGGATTCTGTCTCGCCGCTGAGGATTACGTCGATGAATTCTTTCATGACGTAATAGTAATCGCTTTCGGGATATGTTACAGTCCAGTTTTCCGCTTCGCATTTCTCCCGTATGCCTCCGTATTTATTGCCGGCATGCGGGTGGAAGATGAGTTCGCGCTGGGTGCTTATTGAGTCAAACACGGCGGTGCCTCCTTCGCCTTCTATTTCGGATGGCAGACGGGAATCTGTTATCTTTGAGTATGTCACGACTCCCTCCATGTCTTTGTATCGGAATATGGCGGAAGCCTGTCCGTCTACTCCGCATGGGAGTGTTATGCCGGATGCCATTACGTTGGTTGGCATGCCGAACAGCGCTACCATTGGATAAATCGTGTAAATTCCAAGATCCATGGTGGAGCCGCCCGAAAAATCGGGATTGAAGACGTTGGATATCTTTCCCTCCTTGAGCTTGTCGTAGCGTGAGGAATACTGGCAGTAAGAGGCGAAATAACGTCGGATTGTGCCCATCCGGTGCATGTTCGCCCGCAATTTCGTGAAATTCGGTGTAAGGGTGGATTTCATGGCCTCCATCAGGGTGACATTGTATCTTTTCGATGTTTCGGCCATAAGGAGCGCTTCCGCATGGTTGGAGGCCAGGGGTTTCTCGCAGAGCACATGCTTGCCGTGCTCCATGAAGAGGATGCTTTGGGCTGCATGGAGCGAGTTCGGCGAGGCGATATATACGGCGTCTATGCTGTCGGAGGCGGCCATCGCCTCAAGAGACGTGTATATTTCAGGGATATTGTGCATTGCAGCGAAGCGCGCCGCAGTTTCTTCTGAACGTGAATATATGGCAACCGGAACGAAGCGCGCATCGTACAAGGCTCCTGCAATCATCCAGTCGGCTATCATTGAGGTGCCGACAAATCCGAAACGTATCTTTTTATCTGTGTCAGTCATGGCTTGGTGTTATTAAAAGAAAAGCAGGCCGTTGGAGCGACCTGCTTCTGTGTTCGTTCAGAATTATTTCTCGCGCATGAAAACGTTGATGGGAGTGC
This sequence comes from uncultured Muribaculaceae bacterium, assembly GCA_910576775.1. GTDB lineage: Bacteria > Bacteroidota > Bacteroidia > Bacteroidales > Muribaculaceae > CAG-873. Next base: position 1,658 of record CAJTJV010000031.1, read on the forward strand.
CGGTGAAATCCCAGTGTTCCCTTATTTTGTTTTCTAGATAGCGCCGGTAGGGTTCTTTTACCCACTGTGGCAGGTTGCAGAAGAAGATGAATGTCGGTACCTGTGCGCCTTTGAGCATTGTGATGTATTTTATTTTCACATATTTGCCTTTGTTGCTTGGCGGCGGATAGGCGGCGATGTCCTCCTGCATGACGGTGTTGAGCTGCGACGTCGGTACGGTGCGTTTACGGTTGTTGTACACATCAAGAGCTGTTTCGAGAACCTTGAATATGCGCTGTTTAGTCACCGCTGATGTGAATATGATGGGAAAATCGGTGAAGGGGGCGAAGCGCTCGCGTATGGCGGCTTCATAGTGTTTGATGGCGTCGGTCGATTTGTCGTCGACGATATCCCATTTATTCACTACCACTACGAGACCTTTCTTGTTGCGCTGTATCAGTGAGAAGATATTGACGTCCTGAGCTTCGATGCCGCGGGTGGCGTCAATCATAAGGATACAGACGTCGGATGCTTCGATGGCCCGGATAGAACGGATTACAGAGTAATATTCGATATCCTCGTTCACCTTGTTTTTCTTGCGTATGCCTGCGGTGTCGACGATATAGAAATCAAAACCGAATTTGCTGTAGCGGGTATATATGGAGTCGCGTGTGGTGCCGGCGATATCGGTGACAATATGGCGGTCGGTGCCGATAAAGGCGTTGATGAGCGATGATTTTCCGGCGTTGGGGCGTCCTACAATCGCGAATTTGGGGATGTCTTCAAGCTGCTCTTTTTCGTCCTCGCTCTTTTCGGGCAGCTCTTTCACCACCTCGTCGAGCAGGTCGCCGGTGCCGTAGCCGTTTACTGCCGATACGGGATAGGGGTCGCCGAGGCCGAGAGAATAGAATTCGGGCACGTTGTAGATCCATTCATTGGAATCTACTTTGTTTGCCACGAGGATGACGGGTTTGCGTGCGCGGCGGAGGATATTGGCCACATGGTCGTCAAGGTCGGTGACGCCGTTCATAGCGTCGACGACGAAGAGTATTTCATCGGCCTGTTCGATGGCGAGTTCGACCTGTTTGTTTATTTCGGATTCGAAGATATCGTCGGAATTAACCACCCATCCGCCAGTGTCGACGATTGAGAATTCCTTGCCGTTCCAGTCGACTTTGCCGTACTGGCGGTCGCGCGTAGTACCGGCCGTGGGGTCGGTGATTGCTGTGCGTGTCTGCGTCAGTCGGTTGAAAAGTGTCGATTTTCCGACATTCGGGCGTCCGACTATTGCTACGAGTTGTCCCATGTTAGTATGCTGAATGTTTCGTGCAAAGGTAATTAAAAATCCGGGAAGGCCAAAATGCGCCTGTCCTTCTGCATTTATTCGATATAGCCGAACTGACGTAGTTTGGCTTCTCTGTTTCGCCAGTTTGGTTCTACTTTTACGAACATTTCGAGGTAGACGCTCTTGTTAAAGAATTTCTCGATGTCCTGTCGCGCCTGTATGCCGACTTTCTTGAGCATCGAGCCTCCTTTGCCGATAAGGATGCCCTTTTGGCTGTCGCGTTCTACGTAAATAACTGCCATGATGTGGATTGAGTTGTCTTTCTCTTCGAATTTTTCCACAATCACCTCGGTGGAATATGGCACCTCCTTGTCGTAGTTGAGCAGGATTTTCTCTCGTATAATTTCGGTGACAAAGAAGCGCGCCGGTTTGTCGGTGAGGGCGTCCTTGCCGAAATATGGTTCTCCTGCGGGAAGGAGTTCTACGATTCGGTTCATGAGATTGCCGACGTTGAAATGCTCGGTAGCGGATGTGGGGAATATTTCGGCCAGCGGCAGGCGTTCGCGCCATGCTGCGGTGAGTTTCTCGAGTTCGTCGTTACCTTTGAGAAGGTCGATTTTGTTGATAACCAGAAGCACGGGAATCTTTTCTACAGCTACCTTCGCGAGGAAATCGGCGTTCTTTTCCGGGTCTTCCACAACATCGGTTACGTAGATAAGTATGTCTGCGTCGGTAAGGGCGCCTTCACTGAAGGCAAGCATGCCTTCCTGCATTTTGTATTTGGGCTTGAGTACGCCTGGAGTGTCGGAGAACACAATCTGGTATTCGGGGCTGTTGACTATCCCGAGAATACGGTGGCGTGTTGTCTGGGCTTTAGAGGTTATGATGCTGATGCGCTCGCCTACGAGATCGTTCATAAGCGTGGATTTGCCTACATTTGGGTTGCCGACGATATTGACGAAACCTGATTTGTGAATAGGGGCAACGGGCAGATTCTTGTCTTCAGCCGGGTTGGGCTTGGCGGTAATGTTATTGTTGTTCATGTCAGTCATGTGCTTTTAAGTTCTCCTATATAACAAGAATAGCACCTGTAAAGTGCTATTCTTGTTATATGTTTTTGGTTTGGAGCAAAATCAGATGTCCCATACGAGGTACATGGCACCCCACGTGAAGCCTGCACCGAAAGCTGTAAGGACGAGTTTGTCGCCTTTCTTGAGCTTATCCTTGTATTCGTCGAGGCAGATTGGAATTGAGGCTGCTGAGGTGTTGCCGGTATGTTCGATGTTGACAAGCACTTTGTCCATGGGGAATTTGGCGCGGTCGGCAACTGCTTCTATGATACGTAGATTGGCCTGATGTGGAATAAGGTATTTAACGTCGTCGGAGGTGAGGTTGTTGCGCTTCATCACGTCAAGAGTCGAGGTAAGCATATCCATAACGGCATGCTTGTAGACTGTTCGGCCGTCCTGGAAAAGCATGTTCTCGCCGGCGTCGACGGTTGCGTGTGTCGTAGGCTTGGCGGAACCGCCGGCCACCATCAGAAGATGTTCACGACCGATGCCGTCGACATGGAATACGGCATCCATGATGCCGACCGACGAATCTTCGGTTGGTTCAACAAGAACGGCGGCGGCGCCATCGCCGAAGAGCGGGCAGGTGCTGCGATCCTGATAGTTCACCATCGAACTCATTTTTTCGGTGGTTACCACAACAACTTTCTTGTATATTCCGGAGCATATGTAGGCGCGCGCTTCCTGCAAAGCCACGATGAAGCCGGCACAAGCGGCTTCCATGTCGTAGGAATAAGCGTTTTTGAGATTCGCGCCCTGACAGATGATAGAGCCGGTAGATGGGAATCGGTAGTCGGGGTTGGATGTAGCGCAGATAAGAACCTCTACGTCGTCCGGAGCTGTGCCGGTGGAAGCAAGAAGCTTGTTGACTGCCTGTATGCCCATGTAGGAGGACCCTTTGTCCGGGTCGCGGAGAATGTGACGTGTTTTGATACCTACACGGGTCATAATCCACTCGTCGTTGGTATCGACCATCTTTGAGAGCATATCGTTGTCAAGAATTCCCTCGGGGAGATATGAGGCAATGCCGGAAATACGGGCGTTCATTGTGGTTTGTGCTTTATTTTGGAAATAAGGTAGCTGCCCTGAGCAGCTGAATGTTTATAGCAAATGCGTCCTCAGGCAGCGAAAGTTTTTTACTTTCGGCGTAAGGAACGCTGAGAATGCCGATGTCGCCCCGCCCAGCCGCCTGTCTCTCGTAGAGATTGGCGGACGCTTGCGGGGATCATCGTGCTGCGGGTTGTTTTTAGGCGTTTTCGTCCTTGACGATAGCCTGTTTGCCGCGATAGTAGCCACATTCGCCGCAGACGGTGTGGTAGATATGCCATGCGCCGCAGTTAGGGCAGAGTGCCAGTGTGGGGGCTACTGCCTTGTCGTGTGTACGGCGTTTGGCTGTGCGGGTCTTGGATTGTTTTCTTTTAGGATGTGCCATTGTATTGGATATCTATGGTTTTTTTATTCCGTTGTATTGTTTTCGTCGTTGAGCTTTCGCAGTGCGTCCCAACGCGGATCGGTAGCTGCGGATTCGCTCTCGGCGTCGATGTTGTCCATCTCGTCGATAAGTTCGTTCTCAAGGTCGGCGTCCTCGTCGTTGCCGCGGGCGCGGTGTTTTTTCAGAAGCGCGCTCATCTGGCGGTTGCATTTGCCTAATGGGTGCACGTGTTTGATCGGTATTGCCAGTTCTACGGTGTCGTAGAGCATATAGGCGACGTTGAGATATGTGTCGCCGGCCGGTATCTCGAGAACCTCGTCGCTGTCATCCTTGTATTCCTCGCCGTATTTTACCACAATATGGTACTGGGCGTCAATGGGGAAATGAAGGTCGTCGAGGCATCGGTCGCAAATCAGCACCACTTCGCCTTTGATATCGAAATCGAGTACATAGAAATCTCCGTTGTAGTTCACGGTGAGCACGACCTTGAGGTCGGCGTCGTGGACGTCGGAACTTTCCATGTTTGTGAAGAAAGATTTGCCGAGATGGTAATCGAAAGTATGCGTACCGATTCCCAGCCCCTTCAGAGGAAGTTTGTATTCAGAAAATTTTCCCATTTTTATTCGATATCGGAAAAAACTTTGCAAAGTTATTGTTTTTCTGTCAAGAAAGCAAACACGGTCGCGAAAATTTGACTGATAAGCGTTTTTATGGCTCTTTGCGAGGTTATTTGCGTGACCGATGTGTCAGGAAAGCTCGAGCATTCTGTTGATTGGGCGCAGCGCTTTTTCGGCCAGCGCGGGGTCGACGCGCACTTCGGGAGCGCCGTCGCGCAGACAGTCGCGCAGCTTTGCGAGGGTATTGAGTTTCATGTATGCGCAGTCGTTGCAAGCGCATGTGCTGTCGGCCGGCGGCACGGGAATGAAATTCTTTTCCGGTGCTTCCTTGCGCATCTTGTGGAGAATGCCGGCTTCGGTTGCGACTATGAAATCCTTGGCCTGACTTTCGAGCGCGTATCTCAGTAGCACAGCGGTGGAGCCTACTTTGTCGGCCATGAGTACAACGGGACGTTTGCATTCGGGGTGGACGAGTACCGGGGCTTCGGGGTACTTTTGCTTTAGTTTGACTATAGCTTCAGTGGAGAAACGTTCGTGCACATGGCAGGCACCGTCCCAAAGCAGCATGTTGCGGCCTGTGACACTATTGATATAGGCGCCCAGGTTACGGTCGGGGCCGAATATAATTTTCGCGTCGGCGGGGAAGGATTCTATAACCTTGCGGGCGTTGCCCGATGTCACCAATACGTCACTGAGAGCCTTTACCTCAACGGAAGTGTTTACATAGCTGATTACGGTATAACCCGGATGTGCCTTTATGAATTCTTCGAATGCATCTGCCGGACAGCTGTCGGCCAAAGAGCAACCAGCCTCGCAATCGGGAACGAGGACTGTCTTGTCAGGGCAGAGTACTTTTACCGTCTCTCCCATGAAATTCACGCCGCACATTACAATAACGTCGGCTCCGGCGCTGCAGGCCGCGGCCTTCTGTGCGAGAGCGAGAGAGTCTCCGACATAGTCGGCGATATCCTGAAGGGTGCCGTCAACATAGTAATGGGCAAGAATGATGGCGTTTTTTTCTTTCTTCAGCTTCAGAATTTCGGCTTTCAGAGCCTCTGCGCCGATTCCAGGCGCGTTGCAATTGCATCTGTCCATGACGGGTTGTATGTTTCTTTGCCGCAAAATTACAAAAAAATCAATATCTGTAATTATTATATTTTCACTAAATTTGCAGGAGATATGCAGAAAACAGCGCAGCAGATATTTCAGGCGGCCGGAATACGTCCCACCCCCAACCGCATACTTGTAATGCGGGCGTTGCTTGGTGCGGCCTGTCCGATGGGTCTTGCCGAACTTGAAGATGCTCTGCCAACGATGGAGAAATCCAGTATCTTCAGGGTGCTTAATCTTTTGTTAGAGAATCATCTGCTCCATGGTATAGAAGACGGACGCGGGTTGACTAAGTACGAAGTCTGTCAAAGCGAGGGAGAACTTGAGGATGATGACACGCATCCGCATTTTTATTGTACAGAGTGCCGTCGCGTGTTCTGTATACATACCGAACAGCTTCCTAAGGTTGAGCTTCCGGAGGGATTCAAGGCTGAAACCGTAAATTACATGATAAAAGGGCTATGCCCCGGATGTTCGGGTAAAAAGGTCTGAAAATGTTGCCGTATAGGCTTTGTCACTCTTCGTTTTCTTCGGTTTTCGCTGTCAGACGTATCAGTTCGATGCGGTTCGATGACTTTTTCAGAATCTCGAAACTGTAGGACTCGACAAGGACAGTCTCGCCCTGGGCGGGAATCTTGCCTGTAGCATTGAGAATATAGCCGGCGATTGTCTGGTAGCTGTCGTCCTCTGGAATATCGAGATTGAAGCGTTCGTTGATTTCGGCAATCTCGCATCTTCCGGAAAGCTCGAATACTCCGGGTGCTGTCTCGCGTTCGGTGAGCCCTGAATTGTCGTGCTCGTCCTCGATGTTGCCGCATATCTCTTCCATCAGGTCCTCGAGGGTGAGCATGCCGGCAGTACCTCCGAATTCATCTACAACGATTGCTATTGAGCGTTTCTGTTGCAGCAGCCGGCGCATCATTACGTTTGCCATAAGGTTTTCGGGAGTGTATATCACCGGCTTTATATGCTCTTTCCAGTCAGCTTCGGGATCGAAAAGTTCACTCACATGTATATATCCGAGGATGGTGTCGATATCATCGCGGAATACAATAACTTTTGATCGTCCGGTGGATATGAACAGGTCGACAAGCTGTTGACGTGTGCCTGTTTCGACGTTTATCGCTACGATTTCATTACGGGGAATCATGCAGTCGCGCACGTGTGTGGATGAGAAATCGAGGGCATTATGGAATATTTTCACCTCGTGCTCAACTGTCTGTTGCTGTTCTTCCATGTTGTCGATTGTTTCCTCGATATAGTCGTTGAGTTCACCTATTGAAATCAGATGCATCCGTTTGCGTGCATCTTTTACACCTGCAACGCGCATCAGAACCTGAGAGAGCCAGGAGGTGAAAACTGAGATGGGATAGAGGATGATATAAATTATTGACAGAGGGAATACCATTAGGCGGAATGACTGGTTGGGGTTTATGCCGAAGATTGTTTTTGGCATGAATTCACCGACAATCAGAATTGCAAGAGTGGAAATCAGTGTCTGTACGGCGAGGACGGCTGCTTCACTGCTGAGGAATGTCTTCAGCCATGGTTCAATCAGAACCGCGGCGCCCATGCCGTAGATTACCAGTACGATGTTGTTGCCGACGAGAAGAGTGGTTATGAGTAGTTCGGAGTTATTGTAGAAACGTTTGAGCAAGTTGCCTACCATGCCTCCACGGTTGACATCAAGTTCGACCCTTACACGATCGCTCGTTACGTAGGCCATCTCGATGCCTGAGAACAGCGCCGAGAATATCATTGCTATTAAAGTTATTGTAATCCAGACGTTGGGGTCGGTTGTTGTCATTTCGATATAATCTTTCTGGGAGTGAGTTTTTTTATAGGTTCCCGTCCTGTAGGATTTTCTTTCGAAGATGCTTTTTCAGCGGACGGTATGGGTGTGTCGGGAGTGTTTGAAACGATGGGCGTGGCAGAGGGAGTGGGTGTTTTGTCTTGTTTCTTTGTTGAGTCGCGGCGCCCCGGCAGGCTGTTGGCGGGAAGAATCGCAGTAGGATTCGTGACAGTGTAATAGAGCATGCTCTGGTCAGATTCCATGCCGTAACCTTCTATTATGCGGTCGGTGCGGACGATGTGGATAAATGAATCGGTGTATATCTTCCGCTTGGTCTGATCCCAGAAAAGCTGTTGGGTCAGGAAGCTGTCGGCCTGTGTATTTATCATTACCACATTGCCGTCAAGGCGCCATAACCGTTTTTGGGAATAATAGATGGCGGAATCACATATCACATTCGACGCCGGCTGCATGTTCAGATCGTACTGTTCTACCTCAAGACCTTCCGGAAAGCGCCAGAAGGGTTGGTCGGCATCTTCGAAAATCTGCCAGAGGGGAGTTTTGAGATGATAGCGGGTGTAGCCGGAGTCGCTGATGAGTGTGGATACATCGGTGGTTGTCATCGTCGGGGTTGTATTGCCGTCGGCGACGCTTGGAACGTAATGCTTCTTTTCCGGCGAGCATGCCGCAAAAATGGCTGATGCGGCCGCCACAGCTATCGCAAGCTTCGGCAGCCGCCTCATTTTCCGGAGTCGGGAGGAATTTAGTAGATTTTGCTCTGTCGGAACCACATCTCGTTGAAATTGATGCCGATTGTGATGTTGAGATAGTTCTCGCGAATCAACGGGTTTGGATGTGCCTGACGGTTTATCCATTCGAATCCTACATTGACGGTTGATTTGAATGTTGGCACGGGGAAACCGAAGCCGGCGCTTATGCCATACTCGCGAAGCCGGTTGTCGCGCAGGGAGAGATAGTCGTTGTTGTAGTGGGCGCCGATACGGTAGTTTACTCTTTTGAGATAGTTGCCGCGGAAATCAGGAATGTACTGCATGCCGAATGCGTATTTTGTACGGTTGCAGTAGCTTTGCATCGTTGTTTCGCCTTCAAAGGTGGTGAATTTCGCTTTGTTCCAAGGCTGGTAGGTATAGTCGAACTCTAACATCCAGCGTCGTCCTATCTGGTAGTTGATGCCTGCGCCCCATGTTTCGGGAAGGGAGAAATTGTTTTTCAGTTTCATCTCGTCGGTAGTTTGTGGAGCCGCATCCTGGACATTGTCGTAGCGGACTTGTCGCGCGGTACCTAAGAGAGTCTTGGAAGGACTGTAGGTTACGCCGAGTGTCAGACGGTCCGCACCGAAATTAATGCCGTATTGGGCGCCGAAATTGAGACGGTAGTCGCGTACCTCAAGCTGTTTCTGGAATACCGCATTCTGGGAAGCTGAGATTGTAGCGTATGTCTCGTTGATTATAGTACCGAAAAGGTAGCTGATATTGGCGCCTATGCTGAATCCTTTGAATGGCCGGCCGGCGATGCCTATATAAAGCTCGTTGAGGGAGCCGTTGCCCTGTCGGCTGTCAATACCGTTCTCGATTTCCGAGCCAAAGGAGTAGCCGACGCTCGAGAAAGGCAGCAGACCCACTGATGCGCCCATGTAACGGCCTAAGGGCACCTGCATTGTGACGTAATCGAGACCTCCGCCGAAATTCTTGTCGCTTACATATCCGTCGGTTTGTTTTTCACGTTGCCAGAGGGCTGTCAGGTCGATACCCATGTCGAACAGAAAAGTGAGAGAGTCGATGGCGGCATATGATGCTGGGTTCATTACATTTGTCTGTCGTCCGGAAGCCATTGCGTATCCGACGCCGCCCATTGAGCGCTGTGCGGAAGTCGCGTTGTCGCGGAGCATACCAAGTCCGTAGGCAGAGTATGGTGTCATGGTGCCGTTCTGTGCGAGCCCCTGTAAGGCTGTCAGAACGATGGCGAAAATGGCTGTAAACCTCTTAATTTTCATCTTTTATAATGCTGAATAGACCCTTGTGAACAAGGCAGGGGTCGTATATATAGTCAAATGTGAGTAAATTGGCTTTTACAAGAAACTCGGCTGAGCCGCCTGTGATAACGGCGATTGCATCGTTGCCTGCGGCACGGTGATAATATTCCAGTTCGGCGGCAAGGCCACGCACAGCGCCGCTACGCATGGCTTCTGCTGTTGTGCGGCCCCATACAGGAATCTCTCCGCCGGCGACATCTACGGCGGGTAGCGCGTCTGTGAATGCGGCGAGTGCCCTCAAACGCAGGCCTATACCGGGGGCTATGTTGCCTCCGAGATAGTGTGAGCCGACGGCTACATAATCATATGTCACGGCGGTACCTATATCTGAAACGAGTATTGGGCGTTGTGTTCCTGCCACGGCGATGGCTCCGAGAGCGGCCGCGATGCGGTCGCTGCCGAGTGTGGCGGGAGTCTGATATGCGATATGCAGGTGCATCGGAGTTGCGGCTGTCAACTCAATCACGCGTCCGGCTTTTCCCGCAAGAGAAGCTTCGTCATCGGCGTGTTCGGACTCAACAACCGTACACCAGGCAATGGCGTCGAAGATTTCACCTTCGGCAAGATGCTTGGCGGCAAGTCGTTCCACAAGCTCGCCGGCAGACTGGGATTCATCGCCTAATTCTCTGGCTACCAGTTGGCCGTCATCGCTCCATAGGGCGGCTTTTATGCATGTGTTACCGCGGTCTAAAGTAAGTTTCAGTCGCATATTCGGCAAAATTAGTAAATCATCGCCATTGGCTTACTATTTATCTAATTATTAAATGTTAAAAGCATCTGCACCGTCTGTTAGTGTTCCCGTTTTTCGGGTGTTTCGTGTCTGAGGGGATAATTGTTGCGGAGGTTTTCGAACTGCCCGGGGTTCTTTTTCAGAAATTCACTCTCGGTGAGTGGATTGTAGCTGTTGAGAATCCCGTTTATGCTTACTGCTTGTGCAGGTGCCGGCGGGAGATCGTTTGTCACCGTGACTCTCGGCATCATGAAGAAGGTCGTGATAGCGTCCATGACAATCTGTGAGGCGCGTATTTTGCCCTCGCTGGAGTATCCGGCGATATGTGGAGTGGCGATGTCGGTGAGTCTGAGCAATTCTTCGTCTATTGCCGGTTCGTTTTCCCAACAATCGATGACAAGAGGACCTGTGAGTCCGGCTCTACGGGCTTCTATAAGAGCTGGAGTATCTACTATTTCGCCACGTGCGCTGTTGATTATGATGGGTGCGCGTCGCAGTTTTTTGAAAAATTCGGCGTTTGCGATATGGTATGTGGCATCTTTACCTTCGCGTGTCAGGGGTGTGTGGAAGGTTATGATATCCGCTTCTTGTGCCAGAGTGTCGAGGTCTACCCAGTCGTCGCCGCCCTCGTCGCGCCGGCGCGGCGGATCACAGCGGAGTACCTTCATCTCAAGACTGTGCGCCCATTTTTCCACGATGCTCCCTACATGGCCGACGCCTACGATACCGATGGTATAAGTGTTGAGCGGCCGGTTGATAACGTTGAGCAGAGTGGCGAAAACATACTGGGCTACAGCCGGTGCGTTACACCCTGGTGCATTTACGACAGTGATGCTGCGGTTCTTGCAATAGTCTTTGTCGATATGGTCGGTGCCGATAGTTGCCGTGGCAATCATCTTGCATTCCGATTTGGCAAGTAGTGTTTCGTCGCAACGCGTGCGTGTGCGGATTACCATTCCGTCGATTTCGCGTACAGTTCTGGGGGTGATGTCTTCCGGCGCAAGATACTGTACTGTGGCGTATGGGTCGAGAAGACCTTTTACGAAAGGTATGTTTTTCTCGATAATAAGTCTTATATTATTGTTTGGCATGCGAAAAGAACCGCATATACGGTAAATAAGGAGAAGATTGCAATAAAGGATTTTTCTGCACGGTGGACGGAAAAGAAATGTGTCACCTCCATTGCCGCGCAGAAATTCAGCATCGGCACATACGATATCATGTTATGAAAATCAATGCACATGGCAAAGATGGTAATAAGTGTCACAACGAGGAAGGAGCCGTTGATGGCACGGGCACGTGCGTTATAGGCAATGGTACGCAGGAGCATGAAGATATAGCATCCGAGAGTGAGGACGGCGGTGAATCCGATGGCGATAAGCATTATCAGCATGTCTTCGATGTTGGCTATGCTTAGAATGCTGACAAACTCAGGCAGATGAAGATCGGATGGATGTATTATGCCGAATCCCAAAAGGATAATCCACGGAGTGAGCAGTCCCATGAAGGTGGCGGCAAGCGTGCGGCGGTTGAATATGCCCATTTGTGCGAAGCCTGCAAGCATTGCCGGTATGTAGAATATGAAGCAGTACTGCGAGGCTGTGAAGAACGATAGCAGAAGCGAGTTGAGAAATACTATCCTTGTTGTTCCGGGGTTGCGGTAGCATCCGAAAATCAGGAGCATGCACAATGGCACGACGATGGCAAGGACTGTGCCGGTGTAGAACTGTGTCATTAGTTCGGGCGTTGCCAGTTGCATCATGCAGAAAAATGCGATGTAGACCGATGTCATGGAGCGCATCACGTTGTGCACTTTGTTGAGCAGCAGCATTATGATGACAGTAACCGCTGTTCCTGCCAGGGCACAGATGAAATTCAGTGTGCCACTGGGAATCCAGGTGTTTGCCGACGGTAGGCCGAGGCCCTTGTCGCCGGTAATGGGGATTGTGAGGCCTCCGCCGAAGAACAGGCACGCCGCGGCAAGAGTCAGGAGGGCTATCGACAATGCGAAGCCTCTGGAATGTGACGTGCGTGTGATGGCTGAAGCGTTCATCGCTTTTTATTGGCGAGTGAGATCTTTGCTGATGTCTCGGCGGTAATATATTCCGTCGAAACTGATGGCGGACATTTCCCTGTAGGCGTTTTCGGCAGCCTTCTCGATGTTGTCGGCAAGGGCGACAGTGGCGAGTACGCGGCCTCCGGAGGTTACTGTAGTGTCACCCTCTTTTTTCGTGCCGGCGTGGAAAACGATGCCGTCGGTCTTGTCGAGACCTTTGATGACTTTGCCTTTGGGATAGTTGCCCGGATACCCGCCGGAGACGGCCATTACAGCGACAGCGGCACGTCGGTCTTCGCCGAGGGCGATGTCGCCGAGGTTTCCTTCCGCGACGGCTTCGAGTGCGGGAACGAGGTCGCCGGCGATGCGTGGCATCACGACTTCGGTCTCCGGGTCGCCCATGCGGACGTTGTACTCTATTACCATGGGCTCGCCATCGACATTGATAAGACCGAGGAATATGAATCCGCGGTAGTCGATGCCTTCGGCAATAAGGCCTTCAATGGTAGGTACGATAATCCGGTCGCGTACTTTGTCCATGAATATTTCGTCAGCGAAAGGTACGGGAGATACGGAGCCCATGCCGCCTGTGTTGAGACCGGTGTCGCCTTCGCCAACACGCTTGTAATCCTTTGCAACGGGGAGCACGCGGTAGCCGCCATGGCCGTCGGTGAGGACGAAGACGGAGCATTCGATGCCGCTGAGGAATTCTTCGATTACAACGCTTGCGGATGCGGCGCCGAACTGGCCGGCGAGCATTTCCTCGAGGGTGGCATATGCCTCGTCGAGGCTGTTTACTATGATAACGCCTTTCCCGGCGGCGAGGCCGTCTGCTTTAAGGACGTAGGGCGTTTTGAGCGCTGCGAGAAATGCGCGGGCTTCGTCGATATTGGCCTTGGTTGCTGTAAGATGACGAGCCGTTGGAATGTTGTGGCGGCTCATGAAACGCTTCGCGAAATCCTTGGATCCTTCGAGCGCTGCTCCATCTTTTCCGGGGCCTACGATAAGCAGTTTGCTTCCGCGTTCGGCGGCTCGTTTTTCAAGCTCGTCGCGCAGGCCTGCCACAAGCGGGTCTTCATTGCCGGCGATTACCATGTCTATGCCGAGGTCGGCGACGGCTTTGTCGACAGCATCGAAATCGGTGGGCTTCAGGTTCAGGTTCTCGCCATAGGCATCGGTGCCGCCATTGCCGGGGGCTATGTATAGTTTTCCCGTGCGCGGGCTTTTACTCAGTTTCCAGGCTATTGCCGATTCGCGGCCGCCGCTGCCGAGCAGCAGCATGTTGATTTTGCCTTCTCGCATTATTTATCAGTATTTTCAGTGTTATCGTCGTGTTTTTTACGTGTCCGCCATGCCGGGCGATTGATGATTATCTCTTTGTCGGCAGAAATGGATGGCATTGTGGGTTTGTTTCCAAGGCGGAATGGCCGGCGTCCGTCCTGAGGTTTTACCTGGTGGTCTTCCTTGCGTGCGGGTCGTTCGTCGCGGTCGCGTTTTACGAATCTATCCCTTCTGTCCCTCCGTCCGAAATCTTCTTTTCTATCCTTGTCTTTGCGGTCGAAATTATTTTTTCGGTTTTTGTTCTTGCGGTCGTCGGTTGCGGGCCTTTTTTTACGTTCGGGATGTCCGTTGGAATTCAAGTCTTTGATTCTGCCGCCGGAGGCGCGGAAAGTTTTTTTATTCCCGGCAAACATCACATATTCGCGCAGCTCGCAGTCGAGACCGCCGTTGTTGACGGCAATTTTCTGAGAGGGTGCGAGTCCTATCTCTCCGAAATATTCGTCATTGTAACCGATTATCCACGCGGTATAGCCGGTGAATACGTGCTTGAGCACCGTGCCTATGGTTTTATAGAGGGCTGCCATGTCGTCTACGCTGATGCGTTTGCCGTAGGGCGGGTTTGTTACAATTACGCCGGCCGGTTGTGGCGCGTTCTGCCATGTGGCAATGCTCTTTGTATCGAAAGTGATATATCGGTCGACCCCGGCGCTCTTTGCATTTTCGCGTGCAATGTCTATGGCGCGGGGGAGTATGTCGGCGGCGAGGATGGGACATGTCACCTCGCGTTCGCCACTGTCATCGTTGTATATCTCCTGAAGGAGGGCGGCGTCGAAATCAGGCCAGGTCTCAAAAGCGAAATGTTTGCGATATACGCCCGGATTGATGCCTGCTGCAATCATGGCAGCCTCGATGGCAAAGGTACCGGAGCCGCACATGGGGTCGATGAAAGGAGTGTCGCCTTTCCAACCTGTCATAAGGATTATCCCGGCGGCGAGAACCTCGTTGATGGGAGCGTCGGTTTGCGCGGAGCGCCAGCCGCGTCGGTGGAGCGATTCGCCCGACGAGTCGAGCGACAGGGTGACATGACGCTCTGAGATGTGTACGTTAATCATGATGTCAGCGCCGTCGAGGCGTACACTTGGGCGTCTTTCGTTTTCGTCGCGGTCGCGGAACCAGTCGACGATTGCATCCTTCACACGGTATGTCACAAACTGGCTGTGTTTGAATTCGCTGCTGTTTGTAACGGTGTCGATTGCAAAAGTCTGATCCACCCGCAGAAGTGTCGACCAGTCGAACGCTTTTACTTTGGCGTAGAGCGTATCGGCATCGGATGCATCGAATTTCAGAAATGGTTTAAGAATCCTTAGAGCCGTGCGGCAGCACATGTTTGCTTTGTACAGAAGGGCAAGGTTGCCACGGAAGCTAACCATACGCTTCCCCGGCGTAACGTCCTCGGCACCGAGCGCCCTTAGCTCGTCGGCGAGGACGGCTTCAAGACCCTGAAAGGTCTTGGCTACCATTTCGAATGTAGATGTCATGATTTTTAGTTTTGTGCTGCAAAATTAGCCAAAATCCGCGATATAGAGCTAATCCGGCGCGTTTTTTAGTTTCAACGATAGTAAAAAAGACCTCCATGTCCGGTTGCGGGGCATGGAGGATATGCTTTTGATGTGGAGATTGCTTCAGAATGTGAAGGCGATGTAGAAGCGGGTGGCGGCGAACTTGCGTTTGATTTTTACGGAAGAACCGGAGTCTCCGTCCTCGTCATCGCCGAAAATTCCGCTGAAATCGAGTGGCTTGAATTTACCGCTTCCCCAGCGTCCTTCGATACCGACAGATATGGCCCGGTATATGATTTTGCCGCCGAAATCCATCATGCCGGTATATGCCCATGATACTTCCGTTTCGCCGTCCTGGCTGAGAATATAGGCCGTTACGGCAGGCTGGTAGTGGAAATAGACGCTTGCGCGGAGATAGCGGGCGCCGTTGCTCATTCCGGCAAAGGGCGAGAAGCCGAGGTTCGGTCCGATACCGAAGGCGCCTACGGTGACGTTGAAACATCCGAGATTGGTGAGTTTGTCCATAATGTCCGAGCCGGATTCATTTCCGTAGTCGTAAGAAGGTCCATCCCAATCTGCCCATCCGTCGGCCTTGTCGGTTTTGTATTTTGCCATGCTGATATCTGTCCATCGCACGTCGAGACCTAATTTCAGCATTCCGAACCATGGTTTGCTTTTGGGCCAGTAATAGGTGTTTCCTTTTGCGATGAAGAAGCTGAACTTGGAATTTTTTACGGCTTCGAAATCGGTGCCGGTCTGTTGTTTTGCGTAGCCCAGAAGGGTATAGGAGTTTTTGCGCCACACGTCGTTGGGATTTACGTCCTGGGCATATACTGAGCAGCAGATGCAAGCCAGCACTGCTGCTGTTATGTTGCGTAGTAAATTCATGGTTAGTATCTGTAGTTAAGAGTGATTGTTTCGCCTTCTATCATTGCCCGTTCGGCGCGGATATAGCCGTGATTGGTGAGCTTATAATCGTAGCGCTCTAAACTATACTCGTCGCTTGCTGTTGCGATGAATTTAGATGGTGCTTTGCCGAACAGTCCTGTAAGGTTGAAGAAATTGAAAGTGCCGTACCAGAAAGGCGACCATTGATAATGTTCGTTTTTGATGTCGGTGTATGTATAGCGGAAATGTTCGGTGTGGTTCGGATCTACAGGGTCATACTCGTCGATAGCTGTCAGCAGGCCGTTGGACCAAGTATATGTCATGTGCCCTCCGTCGCTATAGTTTATCTTGACGAGATGTCCGTCGTTGTCATATTGGAATGTCTGGGTGATATGTTCGGGGTCGTTTGCTTCTATGGTTACGAACGATGCAATGTAACCTTTGTCGTTTAGCTGTACGTCCGTGAAATCGATGCGGCCGTCATCGCCGTCTGCTGTCATGGATGTGATTTTTGATCCGTTGTAGCTTATCTGGAGCTCGAAATCGAATGTCGGGGAGCTGATTTTAGTCACGCGGTTCTGATTGTCGTATTGTACGGATACGGCTTTTACGAGTCCCATCATAGTAATCTCTTTTACCAGGCCATTTCCGGAATCCCCGCCATCAATATCTTTAGGCTCGTCGAGGGTGCACGACGCTAAAAGCGTCATACCGGATGCCAACATAAACAGGCGTCCTATTTTCTTGAAATCCATTTTTTGTGATAATGTTGAAAATTGTTTTGATTTGCAAATATATGAAATTTTTCCAACTCAAAACAAAAATATGTGGCAAAAAGCAAGTAAACGATAAAAAATAATCAAAATAGTCAAATAGTCAGAGATATTCCGAAAGTTTATTATGGATAATATCATACCTGAAAGTATGAAAATCCCCAATTTGGCGTTTTTTTGTTATGTATTCTTTTTAGACTCGTTGTATTCATCCCAAATAAGTGTAGCAAGGTATTTAACGCTACGGCACTGTAAGTCGGCGATACCTTCTTCTATTAATTCCGATATATCAGATTGATAATATAAATCGGCAGCTTCCTGAAATGATATACCGTAAAGGTCGCACAAACTCTTTATTATACTCGCGCTTTTGCTGGCCTGGAAAGCCAGTCTGTTTTCGTCCGTCATAATTGTTTGCTTTCAATATGTTTCAGACATTTGTCGAGCATCCGTTGTGAACGGATGCAATACTGGATGTTGGGCTTTTCATATTTAAGAAGCCCTAAAGTTTCGTTTTCCGATAATTCTCCTACAAAATAACGGTCGAGAGTCTGAATCACGCGATCGTTGGCTATGCCGCCGATTACGATGTCGAAATCAGAGTTGTCATTGCCTGCACGGCAATTTGCAATAAAATTGAGCCAATCTTTATCATAGCTGTTGAATTTCAATATTTTCCATTCCGATGGCTCAAATTTAAACTCATAAATATTGAGCCATGCCTCCCTTTTGCGGCGGAGAAATCGTTGAGCATATTTTACAGCTTGTTCATGAATTGATGTCAGATAAAAACCACGCCCGAAATCAAGATAATTACGGGAATAGATAATATCAGGTTTAGTTACTGATACATCTGATGAATGATATAGTTTCATTAAGGCAATACTCCTTTCTCCCTCATGTAATCGGTTAGGTCTTCTACAAGATAGCGGGAACTGAATGTGTGCAATACGTCATACGACGGTATAATATATTCGTAAAGTATTCCCGAATGCTTTAACCGTCGATAAATCTCGCGCTGACTCATGTTCAGCACTTGTGCGAGTTTGCTTATACAATACGTTACAAATTCGAGAGTTTTTATGTCCATTATTTAAATATGCCTTGGATTGCAAAGTTAATGATTTTTGTAATAATATTGATCTGTGTATTTCCTGATTATACGTGATGAGATGCGGAGCCAATGTTTTTTCGATAAAATAAAAAAGCCGCTCTGTATTATGAGTGGCTTTTTATGATGTTTTGAATGTCAGATTATATCGGGGTAATCCATTCCCATGTAGTGTTCGCGGGGATGATCGCATGCAGGGCATTCGGCCGGAGGTTCTGTGCCTTTGTATTCATAGCCGCAAACGAGGCATTTCCATGTTATGGCTTTATCGCGTTTCCATACCGTGCCGTCCTTTACCTGTTTGAGATAATGCAGGAAGCGGCGTCGGTGTTGTTCCTCTATCTCGGCAATTGCGAGGAAATGTTCGGCTATTTCATCAAAGCCTTCTTCGTTGGCGATTTTTGCGAATGCTCTGTACATTTCGGATCCTTCCTTCAGTTCTTCACGCGCGGCAATCTCAAGGTTTTCGGCGGTGGTGCCTATTATTCCGGCGTCAACGTCGACGGTTACAGGCAAAGAGCCTCCTTCGAGATATTTGAAATATACTTTGGCGTGTCGGAGTTCGTTTTCCGCGGTGTCCTCGAAAATATGCTGAATGGGGAAATACTCTTCTTTTTCGGCTTTCGAGGCATAGAACATATATCGGCTATAGGCTGCTGATTCAGCCATGTATGAGGCGACGAGGTTCTTTTCAGTCTGCGTGCCTTTTATGCTTTTTTTTGCTGACATAGGACAAATAGTTTTAATCGTTGTGTCCATATACAACAAAACGTCTTGGCGGTAAGTTCGCCGTGGGAATCAAAATTCCACCGAAAGACGGACGTTGAATTGTCGGCGCGTGAGGTAATTGGGTACGGCATACTGGAGACGGTTCACGTCCGTCACCCAGTAGTAGCTGTTCACGTTGCTGATATCGAGCAGGTTGAATACGTCCACTCCGAGCCATGCGTTTTTGAAAACCTTGTTGAGGCCTGTGCGCGGCGCACCTTCCTTGGGTGGTGATATCAGGGCATATGCCAGACCTATGTCGACGCGCTTGTAAGCCGGAGCGCGGAAATAGCCTTTGTCACGGCTCCCGCGCGGTGCTGTCATGGGAAGACCGTCGGAAAAGATGCCGCGCAGATTGAATTTCAGCTTGGGAACTTTAGGGAAAAAATCGGTGAAGAAAAGAGCGAAGCTGTAGCGCTGGTCGGTAGGCCGGGGAACATTGACGCCGTTGAGTTTCTCCTGTGTTTTCATCAGGGAGAAACTGAGCCACGAATCCGTTCCGGGTACAAACTGGCCGAATAACTTGAAATCCACGCCGGTAGTGAATCCGTTCGACAGATTACGGCCCGCATATACAATTTTGAGATTTTCTATTTCGTAGGGGATAAGGTTGCCGAGGTTTTTATAATATGCTTCGCCGGAGAGTTTGAAGGGGCGGCCGAAGGCGCGGAATGTGTAGTCGGCTCCGAGGATAAGCTGATAGGAGCGCTGGCTTTTGATGTCCTTGTTCAGTTGTACCACGACGTTTCCGTCGGGCAGCTCGTTCATAACCCGGAATTCTTTGTAGAACGGCGACTGGTAGTAGAGACCCGTGGCGAGGCGCAGCGACAGCCGCGGGCAACGGGTCGGAACGAAGCCGACGCTGATGCGCGGGCTTACGAGGAATTCGTTGTTGAAATCCCAGTACGACATGCGTATGCCGCCGTTGAGGTTGAGATATCCGGCATCGGTGTCGAGGCGATAGGTGTCCATGGCGTAGAACTCTAGTCGGTTCGACGACAGGTCGTTGTTCGACGACATATTGTATATTACCCGCAGGGCGTCGGGGTCGAAGGGAAGTGAGAAACCGGCGGAGTCGCGCAACTCCCATTCGCGGGCGCGCTCCATCACGTTCTCGTGTTTGAATGTCAGTCCGTAGCTGAGATTATTGCGTTTTATGCCGGTCTCGCCTCGCAGACTCATCTGTAGGACGGACGCTTTGAAGCGGTTGCGGGCGTGTTCATGGTAACGTCCTACACCCAGCTCACCACCGACGGTGCTGTTGTCTCCGTCGGAGCCGCCGGCCTGGTCGAGCCAGTATTCGCCGGAGATGTCATAGCCCACAAGTTCGTTTGTGAGGTATGCTGAGGCCTGTAAAGTGAATGTGTTGCCTTTGTTTGGCTTGAAATCGAGACTCAGCGCTCCGAAATAGGTTTCGAAGCGGTCGCGTTCCTGTCCGTCGAAATAGACGGTGAACTCTTTGGAGTCGGTAGCGGTGCCGAATTTGGTATTCCGGTTATGTGGGATGAATTTGTAATTGTTGACGGCGATGTTTCCCAGAAAAGATACCTTCCACTTGGGATTGAAGGTGAATGCCATGCTTGTCTGGTAGTCGAAGAAGCGCGGGTCGTACTCGCCTTTTTCGTCGAGAGAGCTAAGGAGAGAGGAATTCTGCTTGTAGCGTATGCCATGGAGTTGGGAGAACTTGCGAGAGCTGCTTCCGACAGATGCCGTAGCCCCCATCAAAGACGCTGACACGGAACCCTCGAAGGTTTCGGGTTCGCGGTACGTTATGTCGAGCACGCTGCTCATTTTGTCGCCGTATTGTGCCGAGAAACCGCCGGTGGAGAATCCGATGGCTCCCACCATGTCGGGATTCACGATGCTGAGGCCTTCCTGTTGGCCTGATGATATAAGCTGAGGACGATAGACCTCTATGCCGTTGATATATACGGAATTTTCGTCATAACTGCCGCCGCGGACGCTGTATTGGCTCGACATTTCGTTTGTGCTGTTGACACCGGCGAGGGTGCTGAGCATTGATTCGACGCTGCCGCCGCTGACGTCCGGAGCGAGTTTGTAGCTGCTGCCGTCGATTTTCTGCATGCCGGAGGTCTGCTTCTGGAAATCCGTCACCTCTATGCCGCCGAGTGCGTAGGTGGCAGGCGTCATCTTGACGTTGAGGGTGACGTCGCCGGAGGCGTCGATTAGTCGCCGCTTCGATTCTTCAAAACCTATGCAGCTGAAAACCACGCGGATGGTATCGGCTTCCGGGATAGAGAGAGAGTAGCGGCCGTCGAGTCCGCTTGTGGTGCCGAGAGTCTTGCCCTGCACTTTGACGGTGACAAACTCCAACGGCTCGTTGTTCTGGTCGGTGACGAGTCCGGAAAGTTTCACAGGGCCTTTTGCAAGAGTGCTGAAGATGCTTAGCGCGAGGATTATATATGTAGCAAGAAATTTTTTCATAAGCCGTTATAATTGATAACGGCTGTTTGCTTAAAAAATTGCACGGGCGGCGCCGGAATGCCACGTTAGCCGGCATGAGGCTTCCGTTGCGATTGCGTTTCTTCCGGATGTTGGTGTAATCTCAATTGGCGGGGATTACGACGCCGGTGAGGCGCACGGTGATTTCTTCCGATTTTCCGGCGGCGTTCTTGAAGCGCAGGCGGACGTCTTTGTCAACCTCGCCTTTCCAGCCTTTCGGCATGAAGGTGATTTTAATTGTGGCGCTTTCTCCCGGTCGAAGAGGCTTGCGCGAATATTTCGGTTGGGTGCATCCGCAACTCGGACGTGCCGAGAGCAGGGTGAGGGCACCGGTTCCGGTGTTGGTATATTTGAATTCATGGACTACGGGGGCGCCGTCTTCGGCCGCGTTCCCGAAATCGTAGGTCAACGCGTCAAACTGAACTCCGACCTTTTCGCCCGGTACTCGCCGAGCCTCGCTCTGGAATGTCACCAATGCGACAAGAGCGAAAACGAATATGCTTATAATTCTTTTCATAAAATGATAACTGCCGTAGGGCGGAAAAGGTTTCCTCCGTAATGCGGAATCGCCTCCGTAATCTATTTTTTGAAATATTGGGAGAGGACGTCGCCGGCGGCAGCGAAACTCGAGCGACGGTTTGCCAGGACATCGGCCTCGCAGACGGCCAGTCGCTCGCGTATGGCGGGATTGTCGTAGAAATGTTTACGGAGCTGCTCGTCGATTGTCTCGTACATCCACCAGCGCGCCTGTTCCTTGCGTTTTTCCTGGAAATATCCGTTTTTCTTCACAAAGGCGAAATAGCGGTCTATCATCTCCCATACTTCGGGGATCCCAAGCTCGTAGTAGCCTGAATATGTGAGCACTTCCGGTTTCCATCCGGAGGCTGTAGGCGGAAAGAGATGGAGGGCCGAGCGAAATTGTGCCTGTGCAAGTTGTGCAGGACCGATATTATCGCCGTCGGCCTTGTTGATGACAATGCCGTCGGCCATCTCCATGATTCCACGTTTTATGCCCTGGAGCTCGTCGCCGGCGCCTGCAATCTGGATAAGGAGAAAGAAATCGACCATTGAATGCACGGCGGTCTCGCTTTGGCCCACGCCTACGGTTTCGACGAAGATATTGTTATATCCTGCGGCCTCGCACAACACTATGGTCTCTCGGGTCTTACGGGCGACGCCGCCGAGGGAACCGGCCGAAGGGGAAGGGCGGATGAATGCATCGGGATGCATTGAGAGTTTTTCCATGCGTGTCTTGTCGCCGAGGATGGAGCCTTTTGTGCGTTCACTCGACGGGTCGATGGCAAGTACTGCAAGTTTGCCGCCCTCGCGGAGTACATGTAAGCCGAAAACGTCGATTGAAGTGCTCTTGCCGGCACCGGGTACGCCGGTGATTCCTATGCGACGGGAGTTGCCGGAATAGGGGAGGCATTTCTCAATCACCTCCTGCGCTATTATATAATGTTCGCGCGCGAGGCTTTCAACGAGAGTCACGGCACGGCTGAGAGTGGTTACGTCGCCTTTGAGTATTCCTTCGACAAGTTCCGATGCCGTAGGGAGGGGCTTACGCTTTCTTTTCTTCAGATATGGGTTGACAATCGGAGGCTGGGCGACGCCACTGTTGACAGCCAACCCGAGATATTGAGAGTCGTTTTCGGGATGTTCCATAACCATTATTCGTTTTCATTTCAAAATTACAACAATTTGGCTATATTTGCAAAAGTGACAATCGCATCGTGCCGAAGGATGGCGTAAAAATACAAGAGTCTCGGAGAGATGATTTTGTAGACGATGTGTGCCGGCGGCTCCGAGCTCCATGTCCGTGAAAACCATTGCAGCATGTATAGTCCGTAAACGGATTGATAAAACACGTAATTAACAAAGGTTAATTAAGGTAGTTAATACTTGCGCTGTGCTGTTTGCGAAATAAAAATTGTTTGTATCTTTACACACAAATTTTTATAAACCAATTAATCCTATACCTTCAGACAACTATGAAACAACGGTTGCATTCCTTCCCGTTCCTTCGTGGCTTTGCCTTTATAGCGTTGGCATTCATTGCCTTTGCTGCGGTGGCCCAGGGCGGAAATTTCACAGTCAGCGGTGTTGTCACGGGTGATGACGAAGAGCCACTGATCGGTGTCTCTGTTGTTGCCAACGGCAGCAAAAACGGTGTCACCACTGACATTGACGGTAAATACACCATCACGCTTCCCAAAGCGTCTACTCTTACTTTCAGTTATGTCGGCTTCGAGCCGAAATCCATCAAGGTTGCCGGTACTCAGACCCTTGACGTCGTGATGAAACCTTCAGCACAGTCTCTCAACGACGTGGTGGTGGTAGGTTACGGTACACAGCGCAAGGCCAACCTTACCGGTGCCGTACAGAATGTCACCGCCAAGGAGCTTACCCTCCGCAGCGCCGGTCCCGGT
This sequence comes from uncultured Muribaculaceae bacterium, assembly GCA_910576775.1. Lineage (GTDB taxonomy): Bacteria > Bacteroidota > Bacteroidia > Bacteroidales > Muribaculaceae > CAG-873. The sequence continues at coordinate 25,054 of CAJTJV010000031.1, forward strand.
TCGCATGCTCTTCAGGGTATGGTTCCCGGTCTTTCCGCATCCGTGACAGGCGGCGGCCCCGGCGATGACGGTGCTGTAATGCGTATCCGCGGTAATGGTTCTATGAACTCCGACAAGTCTCCTCTGGTGCTTATCGACGGTGTTGTAGGCGATATCAACCGTATCGACGTAAACTCCATCGAGTCCATCTCGGTCCTGAAAGATGCCGCTTCCGCTTCCATTTACGGTGCGCGTGCTTCCAATGGCGTAATCCTCGTTACCACCAAGCGCGGTGAGGAAGGTCGCCCTAAAGTAAGTTTCAACGGCTATGTAGGCTGGAATAAGCTCACTTCCATGCCGAAAGCCGTGGATACCTATGTTTATCTTGAAAAACTCAACGAGGCCAATCACAATCAGCTTGAGTTGAATCCGTACATCGACGGGCCGGATCCCAAAAACGACCTTTACACCTCGGACATCATCGACCTTTACAGAAATCATCAGGTCGACAACATGACAATGTTCGATACGGACTGGCGCGGCCTCTGTGTCAAGGATCATTCCATGACGCAGAACTATTCTGTATCGGTAAGCGGCGGTTCGAAGAACCTCAGCGTCTATGCCGACGGCTACTATTACCATCAGGACGGTATGATCCGCAACAACTCCTTCGAGCGTATGGGTATCCGTCTCAACTCGGATCTCCGTGTAAACGATTATCTATCTGTCGGCGTCGACATGGAGGTCGGCCAGGCTGTAGGCAATACTCCCGGTACCACTATGACAACCATTATCGGTTATGCCATGACGTTCAATAACCTTCTTCCTGCCCTCAATGCAACCGGAACACTTAATAACGGTTACAATGGCGAGAACCCCTATGCCATGCTTGACGCAGGTAAGATCAAGAACATCATGCCGACTTATAATGTGCGTCCGCATTTCCGCCTCACACCCATCAAGGGCCTTACCATCGACGGTACATATACATGGAAGCGCAGCGATACAGCAAGCTCGTCTCTCGGTATCCCCTATGAAAAATGGACCGGCGAAACTTTCCTCGGTATGTCGAGCCAGTATGCTACCCGCAGCGAATCCCGCTCCACGACAGTGCGCAAGCAGTATAACCTTATGGGTACCTATGAGAAGACTTTCGCCGAGAAACACTATCTCAAAGTGATGGCCGGTTTCCAGAGCGAGGAGCTCAATTACAATTTCCTTTCTGCGTCGCGTCACACCTTCAAGTATGACGGATATTACGACCTCGTTAATGGTGATGAAACTTCCGCGAAGAACAGTTCAAACCGCTGGGCATGGTCGCAGCTCTCCTGGATGGGGCGTATCAACTATGCTTTCAACGACCGTTACCTTGTGGAATTCAACGCACGTTATGACGGCACCTCGCGTTTCGCCGACGGTCATCGCTGGGGCTTCTTCCCCTCCGGTTCTCTTGGTTGGCGTATGAGTCAGGAAAGTTTCTGGGATAGCCTCCGCGGATGGTGGGATAACATGAAAATACGTGGTTCGTACGGTCTTCTCGGCAACGAGGCAATTACCGGCAATAATTATTATCCCTATAATGCTCCCATTGTCGCCCCTTCCACGCCTATTGGAGTCGGCTGGATGATTGGTGGCACATTCTATCCTTTCGATAAGATTAACAATACCGATAACGCGGCTCTCACTCAGCAAGCTATCGCGAACCGTCTGCTTGGCTGGGAAAAATCACATCAGCTCAATATCGGTGTTGATTTCGGTTTCTTCAACAACCGTCTTAACGGTTCGTTCGACTATTATGTCCGCAATATAACCGATATGCTGCAGAAATTTGTTATTCCCGTGTTTGTACAGATGGATTCGCCATGGCAGAATGCCGGCGATATGCGCAACAACGGCTGGGAACTATCTGTCAACTGGGCTGACCGTATCGGCAACGTGAACTATTTTGTGCGCGGCAATCTCTCCGACGTCAAGACAACCATCACCGACCTCAAGGGACACAACGCTTATGACAAAGTAACAACAATCACTCAGGAAGGCGGCGGTCTCGATGACTACTATGGTTTCATATGCGAAGGCTACTACAATTCGCAGGAGGAAATCGATGCTACATATGACGTGTACGATGAAAACGGCAATGTGACAGGACAGAACAAAGTATGGCCTGTCTATAATAATCAGGAAGCCCGCCCGGGATGGTTGAAATACCGTGACATCAATAAGGACGGTAAAATTGACTCCAAAGACCGTGTGGTTCTCGGCAGCAACCAGCCCCGCTATGAGTTCGCCCTCACTCTTGGCGCCGAGTGGAAAGGTTTCGACCTACAGGTAATGTTCCAGGGTGTAGGTAAGCGCGATATCTACTACACCGGTGCAGGTGCTATCCCTCTGAAAGGTTATGCGATGCTTTTTGAGCATCAGCTCGATACTTGGACTCCCACTAACACTGATGCCAAGTACCCTCTTCTTCTTGCAGAGACTTCCACAGCGGCAAGTAGCACGCACAACAATCTCCAGCTTTCCGATTTCTGGCTCAAGAACGCTGCATACTGTCGTCTGAAAAACCTTGTCATCGGTTACACTATTCCTCAGAATATCACCCGCAAGGCGTTCATCGAGAAATGCCGTGTATATTTCACTGCCAACAACCTCTTTACAATCCGCAACAATTTCTATAAAGGATATGACCCGGAAACCGCGGTCAGCGAAAACGGCCAGTGTTATCCTATCAACAAGACCTTCCTCGTGGGTCTGAATCTCGAATTCTAAGAAATTCAGTAGAAAACAAATTAAGAACAGACAATGAACAATATATTCAAAAGTACGTTGATTGCAGTCGCCGTTACCGCTCTTACCGGTTGCTCCGATTATATCGACAAAAGGGATCCGAATATTTCGTCCGAAGGGTATTTCGAGACTGAACTGGGTCTATCCGAAGGTCTCAACGCCATTTATGTGAACCTTGCGTTCAATGGCGACTGGGGTGCGCCATCAATTATCGAATGGGATAACTGGTCGCCTTACGGAATGGTATTCCGCGAGGAGACGGTAGGAATGGGTTCCGGTTATGGTATTACTCCGGACGAAGGTAATATCCTTAATTATTACAAGGGAAACTACCGCATTGTTGCCCGTGCCAACTCTGTAATTGCCGGTAACAACGGCAAGTGGGTTGAGCAGTCGGATGAAGCCAAATGTCATTATTCGGAAGCTCGAGTGCTCCGCGCTTACGGTTTCTACAATCTGATGTCGATGTTCGGTGATATTATCATGCCGACGCATCCTGTGCAGACCGATGAATTCACTATGCCGGCCACACCGAAGGAAGATGTGATGGATTTCATTCTTACTGAACTTGACGAAGCCGCTGAGTATCTGCCCTGGACACCCGCACAGCGCGGTCGAATAACCAAGGCTTTTGCCTACGGTCTTGCAGCGCGCGCATCCCTTTTTGCCGCCGGTTATGATTTCGGAGGCAAGTCGGCTGACTACTATAAACTGGCTGCCGATTATGCAAAGAAGGTTATCGAGTCCAAGCAATATGATCTCTCGCCTGTTTATCTCGATCTTTTTGTAAAGGCCGGACAGGCAAAACCCGAGACACAGAAGGAACTTATCATGGAGATGATGTTCTCTGATGATGAAACGGACAAGACAGTACACTATGGTTTCTATAGCTCCGGCATTTATGCGGGCGGCGGTTCCGCGCAGGATGCCTGCTACCGTATGCCCACCAATATGCTTGTAGACCAGTTTGAATGCAAGGATGGTCTCCGTATCGACGAGTCGAAGCTCTATAACCCCCGTCGCCCGTATCTTAATCGCGATCCGCGTATGCGCTGGACTCTCGCGATGCATGGCGATACTATCAATTTTACGGTTGATGCAGGTGTGACTGTGGAGAAGATTATTGTCAACAACTATGATGCGACTACCCGTTGGACTCGTCGTGGCCGCTGGACAAGTACCAACAATACTGACGTAACCACGACACAGAACCGTAATTCATATGTTCAGTGTGGTCTTGGTTATGTATGGCGCAAATACTGCGAAGATATGGACAAATTCGGCAATAACCACAACCAGAATATCAGTATGATGCGCTACGCTGAAATTCTGCTTACCTACGCCGAAGCCAAGATTGAACTCAACCAGATGGATGAAACTGTATATGAGGCAATCAATAAGGTACGTCGCCGCGCAAAAATGCCCGATTTCGACAAGGTTGATCCGACCCGTAAGGGTGATCAGGCCAAGATGCGCCAGATCGTACGTCGCGAGCGCAGATGTGAACTGGCTTGGGAGGGTCTGTTGCTGAACGATTATCGTCGTTGGGATATCGGTGATCTCCTGATGAAATATCCTCTCTACGGCTATCCTGTTAAGGATGTCAAGTATTCGGGTCTTGCCGAGACAGACATACCTAATTTCAAATGGGATCCACGTGCCGATCTCAACGATGTTCCGAGCTATGAAGCTTACAAGGACAAACTTACAATGCGTGCAGGCCGTCGTCATTGGGATCCTAAATATCGCTTCTTCCCTTATCCTCAGACGGAAATCAACCGCTGCCCGCAGCTTTCCAACCCCAACTATTGATTCCAACTCTCTATAAAAAACGGAGCGCATTGCGCTCCGTTTTTTTTGTGCCCTGTCACATAAGACGCCTCTCCGAGGCTTTAGTACAACGCGCCTCTAAATGGCTGTGATTATGTTCACATTCTCGGATTTGCAGTTGCTCTCTTATAATAGAGTTTCGGCATAAATGTGGTAACAAAGCCTCGGAGAGGTGAATTAACCGAAAACTCCGCGCTTTAGGGAGGGGACTGCACACCTTATAATTGAGCCTCGGAGAGGCGTCTTACGCGTTGAATACACGTGCCGCAGCTATGCTGCACCAATCAGTCATGCATAAACGCAAGGTTAAACGAAAGTGCCGTAAGGCTCAATTACAACACGAATCGCGGAATGAACTTACGGCTTTCATTTTTAATCAAAAATCACTAAATTTGCACATTCAAATGGTAAAATCAAACCGTTACAATGAACGTATCATATAAATGGCTCAAAGAATACGTTGATTTCGACCTCACTCCCGAAGCTCTTGGCGACCTGCTGACATCCATCGGACTTGAGACCGGAACCATCGAGCGTGTAGAAACAATAAAGGGTGGTCTTTCCGGTATAGTGATAGGCAAGGTGCTTACATGTGAGTCTCACCCGGACAGCGACCATCTGCATATCACAACTGTAGATCTTGACGGCAAAGGTACGCCGACGCAGATTGTATGCGGGGCTCCGAATGTGGCCGCAGGGCAGATTGTCGTCGTGGCCACCGTTGGCACGATTCTTTACGACGAAGAGGGCAAGGAGTTTAAAATCAAGAAATCCAAGATCCGCGGAGTAGAATCCTTCGGCATGATTTGTGCCGAAGATGAAATCGGCGTGGGTAGCTCTCACGACGGTATCATCGTGCTTCCGGATGTGGCTGCCGCTATGGTGGGACGTCCTGCCGCTGAATATTTCGGTATCGAGGATGACTATGTTCTGGAGGTGGATCTAACCCCCAACCGCATAGATGCCGCCTCTCACTATGGTGTTGCCCGCGACATTGCCGCCGCACTCACCGGGCGTGGAATAAAGCAGACCGGAGCTGTAAAGCCCTCTGTGGATGCTTTTGCTACCGATGATATGGCCGGAAAGGCAATTGGGGTCGAGGTAGAGGCAAAAGAGGCATGTGTCCGCTACTGCGGCGTCACTATCCGTGGCGTCAAGGTTGGTCCAAGTCCCGAATGGCTCGCCAACAGATTGCGCACCATCGGTTTGCATCCGATAAACAATATAGTGGATATCACCAATTTTATCCTGCATGCGGTGGGACAGCCGTTGCATGCATTCGATGCCACGACTCTTTCAGGAGATAAGGTTGTGGTGCGTCATGCCAAATCCGGTGATAAATTCACTACCCTCGACGGCGTGGAACGCACGCTGACGGACTCTGATCTTATGATATGCGACGCCACAACTCCCAAGTGCATTGCGGGTGTGTTCGGTGGTTTGGATTCCGGTGTGACGGAAAAGACTGTTGACGTGTTCATCGAAAGTGCATGTTTCAATGCTACAAGCGTGCGCCGTACGGCACGCCGTCACGGCATAAGCACGGATTCATCGTTCCGTTTCGAGCGCGGTGTTGATCCAAACGGTTGCATGTATGCGCTGAAACTTGCCGCACTGCTTGTCAAAGAACTTGCCGGCGGCACTATATGCGGCACTCCGGTTGATATATATCACGCCCCTGTCGCTCCTTATCCCGTCGACATGAAATACAGCGATTTCAGTCGCCTTATAGGTGCGGAATTCGACTATCCGACTATTGACAGGATTCTTAAAGCTCTTGAAATAGACGTGGAGACCTCCGGCGACAATCTGCATCTGCATGTGCCGACATACCGTGTCGATGTTCGCCGTCCATGCGACGTGATAGAGGATTTCCTCCGGATTTATGGCTACAACGAGATTGCGATGAGTTCGGAGCTTCATGCATGTCTGTCGTTCAAGACTCCTGTAGATGCCGCCGACGATTTGCGGCGTACCATCGCCGAGCAGCTTACGGGTGCCGGATGGACTGAGATTCTCAACAATTCGCTTACCGCGGAAAACTATTATGAAAATCTGACGCAATATCCTGCTGTGGATTGTGTGCATCTGCTCAATCCTCTGAGCCAGGATCTTAACGTCATGCGTCAGACTCTTCTTTTCGGTGGTCTGGAGTCAATCGCACACAATATCAACCGTCGTAATCCGGATGCGGCATTCTATGAATTCGGCAATGTGTATTTCCGCGATCCGTCGAAGGAAAGTTCTACTGAAATGCCTTTGGCTCCTTATAGTGAAAAAAGCCGTTTGGCACTATGGATGACCGGTTCGACGCGCCAGGCGAATTGGTTGCGTCCCCGCGAGGATGCCGGTTTCTACGACCTTAAAGCCGCCGTGGCAAACATCCTGCTGCGTTGCGGTGCAGAAGGTGCTACATTCAAGCCTTTCGGCGATACCGACGGAAGTATTTTCTCGCAGGCTCTTACTGTGGTGGGTGCGAAAGGCAATGAACTGGGAACAATCGGCGTTGTCGCTCACGGGCTATGCCGAAAGAACGATATCAAGGTTCCGGTATATTATGCCGAACTCGACTGGAGTGCTCTCGCCCGTATCTCGCAGCGCAGCAATGCGCTCTATGCACCTCTGCCTAAGACTCAGCCTGTGAAGCGCGACCTGTCGCTGCTTATTGACAGCAAGGTGACAATGGCCGATATCGAGGCTGCCGTACGGCAGGCGGAACGCCGTCTGCTGACAGGCGTTGAGCTTTTCGATGTCTACGAGGGCGATAAGCTTCCGGCCGGAAAGAAATCGTATGCCATATCAATGACGATTCAAGATCCGGAAAAGACTCTTCAGGATAAGTACATCGATAAGATAATGTCGAAAGTTATCGATACGCTTACAAAACAGCTCGGGGCCGAACTGCGTTAGAATAATCAATAAACAAGATAAAAACTAAAGAATTACACCAATGGGAAGAGCATTTGAATACCGCAAAGCCCGTAAAATGAAACGTTGGGGCAACATGTCGCGAACTTTCACCCGCATAGGCAAGGAAATAACCATAGCAGCCAAAGCCGGTGGCCCTGATCCCGACACGAATCCCCGTCTGCGTGCCCTTATGCAGAACGCAAAGGCTGCAAACATGCCGAAGGATACCGTAGAACGTGCAATCAAGAAAGCAACCGACAAGGATGCAAGCGACTACAAGGAAATCACTTATGAAGGATATGGCCCCTTTGGTATCGCTATTTTCGTAGAAGCAGCTACTGATAACAATACCCGTACCGTTGCCAATGTGCGCTCTTATTTCAACAAACACGGCGGCAACCTCGGCACACAGGGTTCTCTTACATTTCTTTTCGACCATAAGAGTCTCTTTAAAATTAAACCAAAAGAGGGTGTGAGTCTCGATGATCTCGAACTCGAGCTTATCGATTATGGCGTTGATGAACTCGGACATGACGAGGACGAGGAAGGAAATGAAGAAATCGTACTTTATGGTGAATTTGAGGCATATTCCCAAATTCAGAAATACCTTGAGGACAATGGATTCGAAATTATAAGCTCGGAATTCGTGCGCATCCCCAACGACCTCAAGGAGGTTACTCCCGAGCAGCGTGAGACTCTGAACAAGCTCCTTGAGAAACTTGAAGACGATGAGGACGTTCAGAACGTATTCCACAACATGCGCGAAGAAGACGAGGAATAAGCATCTTTTCGCATTTACGGTAATTTCTTAAGACTTGGGATTAATTGTAATTCCGGGATTATGAAATAGCGCTTGCAAGAGTGGTAAAAAAGTTGTACCTTTGCAGGCGCAAGCCATGGAGAGATGGCAGAGTGGTCGATTGCGGCGGTCTTGAAAACCGTTGAGGGTCACACCTCCGGGGGTTCGAATCCCTCTCTCTCCGCTATGGAAATTTCAAAACCCCTGTAAGTAGCTCACTTATAGGGGTTTTTCTTTTTTTGGGGTGTGCCAAGAAAAATCTAACAGAAATTTCAAGAAATTGAAATTGTTAGGCTTTTTGAGGTAAATGATTGATATGTCGCATTTTTGCATTGATTTGTAGGCTGTTGAATTTTTAGTGGTGTATTCAATAATAGATTATTACTATGAAGGTATACATCCTCAGTTATAAGGCGGGCACCGGCGGTCTGCCTGTTTGTTTTTTATTGACACCGTTTTTCTGGTTTGTATTCCGTTACAATGATGCGGGTAGGCGTTGTTGTGCTTGCCCTTACAGATGTCTTACAGAAAAATCATTATCAATGGCTTCAATTAAAGTAAAGTTCCGTCCTTCGGCTGTCGCAGGCCGTGAGGGCAAAATTTATTATCAAATTATCCATGATAGGAAAGTGCGACAGATTGTATCGGATTACAAAGTGTTTTCCTCCGAATGGGATGAAAAACGTTCAGTGGTTGCAGTCGGTGTGGCTGATGGAAGAAGAGCGCTTATACTCGCAATACGTGAACATATCCGCTGCGATTTAGAGCGGTTGAACAAGATCAACCGCAGACTCGATGCCTCCGGGTTGCCGTATACGGCAGATAGTGTTGTCGATGAATTCAACCGTTATGTGTGCGAATACACTTTGTTCAATTACATGGAGATGATAATAGCGGGGATGCGGCAGAACGGACGTTTCCGTACATCGGAGACGTATACAGCGGCACTTATGAGTTTCAAAAAATTTCTTGGCGAATCTAATCGTAAGGAGTGTCTGTACTGTGGCGGTGAGATAATGCTCGACAGCATTACGACCGAGCTTATGGAAGCTTACGAGGCGTGGCAGAAGAATCGTGGCAATAGTATGAATACGGTTTCATTTTATATCAGGATTCTGCGAGCCGTGTACAACCGGGCTGTTGATGACGGGATTATTGAGAACGAGAAACCGTTCCGGCGTGTCTATACCGGGATTGACAAGACTGTTAAGCGTGCGTTGCCTTTGCAACATATCAGAAAGATAAAGTCGCTGGACCTGTCGCTGATGCCGGCACTTGATTATGCCCGAGATATGTTCATGATGAGTTTCTATTTCAGGGGCATGAGCTTTGTAGATATGGCTTTCCTGAGAAAGACGGATCTAAGGAACGGATCTATCGTATATCGGCGTCGTAAGACAGGACAACAACTCAATATAAAATGGACTGCGGAGATGCAGACGATTCTCGACAAATATCCTGAAAACAAAAGTGGCTCAAGCCGAAAACCCGGTGCATATGCTAAAAACAGATAGGTCCAAGTGTTAAAAATCAGGCATAGAGT
>CAJTJV010000032.1 GCA_910576775.1 uncultured Muribaculaceae bacterium
GTTCAGTTGCAGGATGCCGATAACTTTCGAGTACATCGCAATTGAAATATTCAAAGCATTTTTGAAAGAGCCGTGCTTTTCTACCGGCTGGAAACATGTTGTCGGGAATTTTTATTAATTTTGCACTATGACACCTGAAGAAAAACTCAAAATAGAAGATAAGGTCGTAGAAATGCTCCGTACTGTCTACGATCCTGAGATTCCGGTCGATATCTACAGCCTCGGCCTTGTATATAATGTGGATCTTACTGATGATGGTGAGCTGAATGTCGACATGACGCTTACAGCCCCCAATTGTCCGATGGCGGACTATATACTTGAAGATGTGAGAATGAAGCTCGAAAGCATCGATGGAGTAAAAAAGGTTAATGTGCGCATTGTCTTTGAGCCGGAATGGAATCAGGATATGATGAGCGAGGAAGCTAAGCTCGAACTCGGGCTTTTATGAACGTCCGGCGTACAAATACCTATTTTATCAGCGACGTCCATCTGGGCGCACGCTATATCAGCGATGCGCGGGCGCACGAGAATCGCATTGTAGCATTCTTGCGTGCAATAGAGGCCGATGCAAAAGCACTTTATCTTCTCGGTGATATTCTGGATTACTGGTTCGAATACCGCACTGTCGTGCCTCGCGGGTATGTCCGTTTTTTCGGGCAGCTTGCCCGGATGGCTGATGCCGGAGTGAGGATAATATGGTTCACCGGCAATCACGACATATGGCTTTTCGACTATCTGCGCGACGAGATAGGAATGGAGGTTGTTGATGTTAAAGGCGGGATAGCCAGGCGCATTGACGGAACGTTGTTCTATATGGGGCACGGTGATATGTTCGGGCGTCAGCCGACCGGTTATCGGATTCTACGGTCGGTATTTCACAATAAAGTATGTCAGAAACTTTATTCCGGGCTGCATCCGCGATGGACACTGCCTTTTGCCCATGGCTGGAGTTCGCATAGCCGTAAAGGCCAGTGCCATCCTCCGGTGCCGCGTCTTTCAGATAGAGCGCATTCTGTTGTCATGGATGAGGCCAGGCGGTTATGCGAGGCGTATCCTGATTTGCGTTATATCGTTTTAGGCCATCATCATGTGGCTGTTGATGAGCCGGTGACGTCCGAGTGCAGGCTGTTGGTTCTCGGAAACTGGATTTCAGAGAGTACTTACGCCGTTTTCGACGGTTCGGACATAAGTCTCCGTGAGTGGAACGGCGAAATTTGACGCCTTGATGTAATTTTTCAGAATTTGGGGCGTCTTATTTTTGTAAATAAACTTATCATGTCAGATTTTATACTTACAGCGGAGAATATCACCAAGGATTTCTCCAAGCACCGCGCCCTCGACAATGTGTCGATTGCCGTGCCGCGTGGGAAAGTCTACGGTCTGCTTGGCCCTAACGGCGCCGGCAAGACAACTCTTATACGAATAATCAACCATATTACGGCTCCCGACAGCGGGGTAGTGGTCTTCGACGGACATCAGCTCACGGCCGATGATATTGTGAACATAGGCTATCTGCCGGAAGAACGCGGTCTTTACAAGAAGATGAAGGTTGGTGATCAGGCGGTGTTTTTTGCCCGTCTGAAAGGATTGAGCCGCAAGCAGGCCGAGGGAGAGCTGCGCAAATGGTTTGAGAAGCTTGAGATTTCGGACTGGTGGAACCGCAAGGTGGAAGAGCTTTCCAAAGGAATGGCGCAGAAAGTGCAGTTCATCGTAACGGTGCTCCACCGCCCGAAGCTGCTTATTTTCGACGAACCTTTCTCCGGCTTCGACCCAATCAATGCCGGAATACTCAAACGCGAGATTCTTCAGTTGCGCGACGAAGGCGCCACGATAATTTTCTCGACCCATAACATGGCTTCCGTAGAAGAATTATGTGACGAGATCACCCTGATCAACAAAAGCCATAACATACTGAGTGGTAATGTGCGTGAGATCCGCGAGCGCTTCAGTCGCAATGCATATGAACTTCAATTTGTCGGAGCTCCTTCAGCTTTGGAGAATATCGAGGGGGCCAAGGTGACTCTCGGAGAAATCAATTCCGACGGATTTGCCAGCGCCGATATCGTATTGGACTCACCGGACCGCGTGCGCGATTTTATCGCACAGGCAAACCAACTCGTGACTATTGAATCTTTCCGTCGCCGTCTCTGTTCGATGGATAACATATTCGTGTCGGCGGTGGAGGAATCCGACCGGCTGTTCAACACTGTAAACCAAGCATTATGAAATCGGCTCTCGGAATAGTGATATCGCGCGAATATCTTGAGCGCGTAAAGCGTAAAAGCTTTATTGTAAGCACAATTTTTGTGCCTCTTTTTATGGTTGTCCTTATGGTTGCTCCGGCATTGTTCATGGTGTTGAGTGAACCGGAGAGTAAGGTAATCGCAGTAATCGATGACAGTGGCATCGTGGCTCCGCGTCTTCATGGTGACAATGATATGCGTTTTATCGTCACCGGCGATGAATCTGTCGATAGCGCACGTGCAAACTCCGCCTACGACGCCATTCTTGTTATTGGACGCGACGCTGTGACAAAACCCGGTGAATCGATAACGCTCTATTCACACGGTTCTCTGACGCTGATGTCGGAATCTGCTATCCGCGACCAGATTACAGATGCTATAGAGGATGTGCGTCTACAGGATTACAATATAAGTAATCTGCGTCAGATTCTTGACGAGGTAAAGGTGGATTTGAGTCTGAATGTAATAGATATGGACAAGGGCGATGAATCAGCCACCTCGTCGGTGGTTTCATATGTCCTCGCTCTTGCCATGGATATGATGCTCTACATGTTCATTCTCATATATGGCCAGATGGTGATGACATCCATTATCGAGGAAAAATCCAACCGTGTGCTCGAGCTTGTGGTATCGTCCGTCAAGCCCATGCAGCTTATGATGGGCAAGATTGTCGGGGTCGGTCTTGTGGCACTCACTCAGATTCTGATATGGGCCGTGATTATCGGCGCATGTTCCGCATGGCTGATACCTTTTGTCGGTGGTTCGTCTGTCGCCGACGACCCAGATGTGGCAATGATACTCACGCAGCTTGGAAATGCAGGATATTTCATAAATCTCTTTGTGTTCATGCTGCTGTTTTTCATTGGCGGGTACCTGCTTTATTCGTCGATATTCGCGGCTATCGGTTCCGCTGTCGATAATATTCAGGACGCATCGCAGCTAACGACAATAGCTACAATGCCGATTATAATCGGCATCGTGGTGTCGATGTCGGCGATACAGAATCCGTCATCTACTTTTGCCGTATGGTTGTCGATAATACCATTCACATCTCCTATGACTATGATGGTCCGTCTTCCATTTGGTGTTCCGGTATGGGAACTCGTTGTATCGCTACTGGTTCTTTATGCCACGATAATTCTTTTTATCTGGGTGTGCGCCAAGATTTATCGTGTGGGTATTTTCCTTTATGGCAAAAAACCTACCGTAACTGAAATAATACGATGGGTGAGATATAAATAAGCCCTTCGATATTAAATATCGTAAAATTGATGTGCGGATGTACGAAAACAGTATGTCCGCACGTTAATTTAATAAAAGTGTTCTGTGTTGATATTCAGACTTAACGATTCGCTTTTTCTTTATTATTAATCCGGCATTCGATGGCTGATTGCAATATATTCGAAAAAATTTTGTATCTTTACACGCCAATTGCAACTCTATATTTCCTTTAAAGACACATGAGACAACTAAAAATCACCAAATCGATTACTAATCGCGAAAGTGCATCACTCGACAAATACCTTCAGGAAATTGGACGAGAAGAGCTTATCACAGTGGAAGAGGAAGTAGAGCTTGCCCAGCGTATCAGGCAGGGAGATCAGGCGGCGCTATCCAAACTGGTTAAAGCGAATCTTCGTTTTGTCGTGTCGGTAGCCAAGCAATACCAGAATCAGGGTCTTTCTTTACCCGATCTTATCAACGAAGGTAATGTGGGTCTTATAAAGGCGGCCCGCAAGTTCGACGAGACCCGTGGCTTCAAATTTATATCATATGCCGTATGGTGGATCCGTCAAAGTATTCTTCAGGCATTGGCAGAACAGAGCCGAATAGTCCGTCTTCCCCTCAATCAGGTAGGCTCCTTAAACAAAATAGGCAAAGCGCTTTCAAAGTTCGAGCAGGAGAACGAAAGGCGTCCTTCGGCAGACGAACTTGCAGAGACGCTTTCGGTTCCGGTGGAGAAAATCGCCGATACTCTTAAGGTTTCAGGCCGACATATTTCTGTGGACGCACCGTTTGTGGAAGGAGAGGACAACAGCCTTCTCGATGTTCTGACGAACGATGACAGTCCGATGGCTGATGCGGCTCTCACCCAGGAATCTCTTTCAAACGAGATTGAGAGGGTTCTGCGTCAGCTTCACGAACGAGAACGTGAAATTCTGAAGATGTTTTTTGGTATCGGATGTCAGGAAATGACGCTTGAGGAAATAGGTGCGAAATTCGACTTAACCCGCGAGCGAGTCCGCCAGATAAAAGAAAAGGCTATCCGTCGCCTTAAAGGCCAGCGTAGCCTCTTGCTGAAAAGCTATCTCGGCACATAGGCCGACGGTGACTTTCGAGGTGGCGCCGGTTCCTTTTTCTGAGAGCGGGGTTGATGTCGTTTCCTGAACTATGGATTTGTGCGATAGGTGAAAAATGCATAACTTTGCATTGAAATGACAGCAACCTTACGACAGCGGGCAGAGGCGCTTCTTGCAAAATTTTATGGGTACCGGTCGTTCCGTCCGGGACAGTATGAAATTATCGAGGCTGTGGCCGCTGGTCGTGACGCAGTTGTTGTAATGCCAACCGGCGGCGGTAAATCAATCTGCTATCAGTTGCCGGCGCTTCTCGCATCCGAAGGCTGTGCCATTATCATCTCCCCTCTGATAGCATTGATGCAGGATCAGACACAGGCTCTTGTCGCCAACGGAATTCCTGCCGGTGCCATTCATTCCAATCAGGATGAAAGTATAAACCGCCATCTTGTAGAGGCGGCCGCAACAGGTCGTCTGAAACTGCTCTATATATCGCCGGAACGTCTGATTTCTGATTTTGACGTGTTCAGAAACATGCGTATAAGTCTTTTCGCTATCGATGAGGCTCATTGTATATCGCAGTGGGGGCATGATTTCCGGCCGGTCTACACACAATTGTCTGCTTTGAAGGATGCCTTTCCTTATGTGCCGGTGATTGCGCTTACGGCCACTGCCGACCGTCTGACTCGCCGCGATATAATAGTCCAGCTAAGGCTGTCGAATCCATATTGTCTTCTGTCGTCGTTCGACAGACCCAATATCTCGCTTAGTGTTTATCCTAATCCGGGAGCGAGAGAACGCAACCGTTTTATAGCCGACATGGTGCGTAAATATCCCCAGGATTCGGGGATTGTCTACTCTCTGTCACGAAAGGGTGCGGAGGAGACATACAAGGCGCTTACGGCGCTCGGAGTGCCGGCTGTTGTGTATCATGCCGGGATGACACCATTGCAGCGTGAGGCTTCCTTGAAAGCCTTTCTTGCCGGGAGGGTGCCTGTGGTATGTGCGACGATAGCTTTCGGCATGGGTATAGACAAAAGCAATATCCGATGGGTAGTTCACGTGAACATGCCGGGAAACATTGAGAGTTATTATCAGGAAATCGGGCGTGCCGGCCGCGACGGACTTCCTGCGGAAGCTGTGATGTTCTATTCTCTTCAGGACGTCATTCTGAGACGGAACTTTGCCGACCAGTCAGGCCAGGCCGGTATCAATAAGGAAAAACTGGCTCGCATGCAGGCTTTTGCCGAGGCCGGCAATTGCCGCCGCCGTATTCTTTTGAGTTATTTCGGCGAAGAATATACATGTGACTGTGGTAATTGTGACAATTGTCGCCGTCCGCCGAAACGCATCGACGGTACTGTTATCGCACAGAAGGCTATCAGTGCTGTCTGTCGCACGGGAGGGAGGCTTACAATCTATTCCCTTGTGGCATTGTTGCGTGGGGAGCGTCGTTTCGATCTCGTACAGGATGGTTTTACCGAATTACCGACTTTCGGTGTCGGCGCCGACATGAGCAAAGAGGAGTGGATGTCGTATGCCATGCAGATGATACAGCTCGGTATTTTCGATATTGCTTATGAGGATGCGAACCGACTGCGGGTGACTACGTTCGGAATGAAAGTTTTGCGATGTGTCGAAAAGATATTGCTTACAGTATATGTGCCTGTTGTTGCCGGAGCAGGGCGCAAGATGCGTGCTCCACGACCGGAGGCGCTTGATCCGGAACGTCAGCTCTTTGAACAGTTGAAGGCGGTGCGTGCTGATGTAGCCTCGGATGAAAATATGCTTCCGTACCTTGTTTTCGACGATGCCGCATTGCTTGACATGGCTAAGAAACGTCCGTCAGATATAGATGCGTTCCTGCACGTACAAGGCGTAAGTGAAAAGAAAGCCGTGATGTTCGGAAAGCGCTTTCTGCGGGAAATCAGAAAGTTTGAAGGTCTGTCTGCCAATGAAAGAGGTGTTACTTTCAAGGAGACTTTAGTGTTGTTCAACAGCGGGTGTTCTGTCGACGAGATCGCAGAGATAAAAAAGATAAAACCGGTTACTGTCTATGGGCATCTTGCTCGTCTCGTCGATGACGGCATGATAACGGATTTCCGCAAAATAATAAATCCGCAAGATTATATCGAGATAGTAAGAGAATATGACAGAAATCCGGAAGACGCACGCGATATTCTCGCCGAGCGTTTCCCGCGGGGGCTGCCTATGGTTGCACTTGCCATAAGGCGCGTTTTGGCCGAAAAAAATCCTAATATCAAAGAATAATTTGCCGACAAACATTTTTTATCGTATTTTCGCTGAATATTAAAACAACTATTAGCATAACTAATATATGAATCTGAAGAACATAGCAAGAGCAGCCGATAACATCAGGATATTGTCGGCCGCTATGGTTGAGAAAGCCAAGTCCGGACATCCCGGCGGCGCTATGGGCGGTGCTGATTTTGTCAACGTCCTCTATTCGTCGTTTTTAATTTCCGACCCTGATAATCCTACGTGGTTTGCCCGCGACCGTTTTTTTCTTGATCCGGGTCATATGTCGCCGATGTTGTACTCCGTGCTTGCCTTGTGCGGCCGTTACACACTCGCCGAACTTGAACAGTTCCGTCAGTGGGGATCTGTGACTCCCGGTCACCCTGAGGTTCACCACGAACGAGGTGTCGAAAACACCTCCGGCCCTCTGGGACAAGGCCATGTTATGGCTGTTGGCTGTGCTCTTGCCGAACGCTTTCTGCAAGCTCGTTTCGGTGACGTTGTCGCGCACAAGACATACGCATTTATCTCCGATGGCGGTATTCAGGAGGAAATCTCGCAGGGAGCGGGGCGTATTGCCGGTTATCTTGGCCTGAGCAATCTTATCATGTTCTATGACTGCAATAAGGTGCAGCTATCCACCATGGTCGACGCGGTTGATACGGAGGACTATGCGGCAAAATATCGCGCATGGCACTGGAATGTTATCGAGATTGACGGCAACGATCCCGTTCAGATTGCCGGTGCATTGCAGAAGGCTATCGATGAGAAGAATAAGCCAACTATTATTATAGGCCACACTGTAATGGGTAAGGGAGCGGTGAAGACAGACGGAGAATCGTTCGAGAACCAGTGCTCCACCCACGGACAGCCTCTCAGCAAGAGCGGCGCTGATTATCAGGCAACCCTCCGTAACCTGGGAGCAGACCCGGAGAATCCCTTTGCTTTCTTCCCGGAAGCTGTGGAGCTTTACAGCGAGCGCGCCGAACAGCTACGCAAGATTGTTGCTGAGCGTAGAGCAAAATACGAAGCATGGGCTAAGGAAAATCCAGCCAAAGCCATTGAATTGAAAGGATATCTTGAAGGAGTCCTTCCTGAAATCGACTATGGAGAGATAGTGCACAAGGCAAATATATCAACGCGTCAGGCCTCGTCCGATGTCCTTGGGGTATTGGCGGAAAAAGTCGGCAATATGATAGTTTCGTCGGCCGATCTTGCGAATAGTGACAAGACCGACGGCTTCCTCAAAAAAACACATGCCTTTGCAAACGGAGATTTTACCGGAGCGTTCCTTCACGCCGGCGTTTCAGAACTCACCATGGCTGCAATGATGAACGGTATCGTGCTCCATGGAGGTGTTGAAGCTGCATGCGGAACATTCTTTGTGTTCTCCGATTACATGAAGCCTGCCATTCGCATGGCCGCTCTTATGGAGCTGCCGGTGAAATATATATGGAGCCATGATGCGTTCCGGGTAGGAGAAGATGGACCTACCCACGAGCCGGTAGAGCAGGAGGCTCAGTTGCGCCTTATGGAACAGATACGCAATTTCAGCGGTCGTCCCTCAATGCTTGTCATCCGTCCGGCCGATGCCGCAGAAACGTCGGTAGCATATAGGATGGCGATGGAAAACAGGTATACGCCTACCGGTATGATCTTCTCTCGTCAGGATATCAAGGATCTTCCGGCTCCTTCCGGAATGACACGAATTGAAGCTGCCAAGGGCGCTCTCCGGGGCGGTTACATCGCACTCCCGGCTGACGGAGCTCCAGATGTGGTACTTGTTGCCAATGGTTCAGAGGTGTCGCTTCTCGCAGAGGTAGCAGTGCTTCTTGAAGCCGATGGCATTAGGGCTTCAGTTGTATCGGTTCCGGCAATAAGCGTGTTTAACGAGCAGCCTGAAAGTTATCGTCTGGAGGTTTTGCCTGTCGGTGTCCCGCAGTTTGGTCTTAGCGCCGGTCTGCCGGAATCGTTGCGAATGATTAAGAATTTTAATGGCGAGGTGTTCGGGCTTGAACGCTTTGGAGCTTCTGCGCCATTCAAAGTACTTGACGAAAAATTCGGTTTCACTCCCGACAATATTTATAATACAGTGCGCCGCTTCCTTGATAGGTAACCATAGTGCCCGGAACGGCTTTGATTTCATAAAATACATCCAAGTTCCGGCCGAAATGTTAAAAATGCGCCGGAACTTGAACCTTTTTCACCTAATTTTATTAAATAGATGAAAAATGTCGTATTTTTGCCAATCAGAATCATCTCTATTGAACTAACATTCATCAAAAATAAGCTAAACTCTATGAAAAAGGCTACTTTAATTGCATGTGCATGCGCTCTCGTGATGGGTGCGCAGGCTGTAAGTGCACAGGAAGTCGCGCAGGAGATTACCTATCAGGAAGATCCTTCGCAAGGCGTGCTCTTGAACCGCTTCAAAGACAATTGGTTTGTTACCGCTGAAGGTGGCGCAAATGTCTGGCTTTCTTCCAAGGCTGTTCACCGCGATCTTGCCGACCGTTTCATGCCGGCGGCTTCTCTTTATATCGGTAAATGGTTCTCGCCCGTATTCGGAGGCCGTGTAGGTGTTAACTACCTTGGCCTCAAAGGTCTTGCAACAGGCCCGAATTTCGACGGAACATATGGAGAAACCTATGGCCAGTATTATAAGACCAAATTCCGCGAGGTAGGACCGGTGTTCGACCTTATGATCAATCTTACAAACTGGTGGTGCGGTTACAAACCCAACCGTATTTACAACGCTACACTTTATGTAGGTGCAGGCGCTTATTTCTCGTATGATAAGAAAATGGAATGGGGGGGTAAATGGACCTGTGCCCACCATGAGCTGTTCTCGCTTCGTGCCGGTCTTATCAACTCGTTCAATGTAAGCAAGCAGGTTCAGCTTTCGCTTGACCTCCGTTTCTCCGGACTTGACGGAATCCAGAATTCGAGCAGCATGCACTGGAGCAAAAAGTTTGCTTCGGTCCAGGGATATCTTGGAGTCACTTATCTCTTCAAGAAACGTGATTGGACAGCTCCTGTTGTTCCCATCTGCCCCGAACCCGAGAACTGCGATGCCCTCCGTGCACGTCTTGCCGCAGCCGATGCCCGTATCGCCGATCTTGAGCAGCAGCTTAAAGATTGCCTCAACCGCCCCGTTGAGACAGTCGTTGAAAACAACGGTCCCCTTGCAACTGTTTACTATCCTATTGGTGTAAGCCGTCTTAGCCGTGAAAATCAGCGCGTTGTTAAGGCTATCGCTTATGTAATGGCTCAGAATCCCGACAAGAAGTACGTTGTTACCGGCTGGGCTGATAACTACACCGGTTCCGATAATGTCAATATCCGCCTTCGCAAAAACCGCGCTGCAGGTGTTGAAAAGCTCCTTCTTAAGAATGGTGTGAAGGAAAATCAGCTCGAAGTTACCACCAATAACGGTAATCTCTCCGATCTTGGTGAAAAGTGCGTCGCTCTCGACCGAGCCGTTACAATCGAAGAAAAATAATTTTCAGGTATTAAAATATTGGGAGTGCGACCCGCAAGGTCGCACTCTTTTTTGTATCTATCGAACCAAGGACGGTCTCGAAATGTTAAATTTGTAAGACGTTCTGAAACTATGCTGTTAAAACGTTAATTTTGTAATTTATTAATAATATGATATAAGGAGGCCCAATGGCTACAATGTTTGAGCAGTTGATGAACCTGCCTCTTCTCAGAGGCGTATCGCAGACTCGCATCTCGGCGATAGTAGGTAATACAAAACTGCATTTCTTGAAATATCCTGCACAGGAGACTCTTGTACGAGCCGGAGACCCGTGTACACATCTGACATTTGTTATTTCCGGAAAAGTGCGTATGACGGCAGTAAATGCGAGCGGGCGCTTTGTTGTCGGCCAGACATTGAAGGCTCCTGCTGTCCTATCGCCGGATTTTCTTTTTGGGCGGCATACAAGCTATCCCGGTACTGTTGTGGCAATCGATGATGTGTCCGTACTGAAGATTGCTAAGCAAGACTATACGCATCTTCTGTCGAGTGATCCGGTATTTCTATTCAACTATATCAACATGGTTGCGGCAAATGCTCAGAAATCGGTAGAAGGTATAATGTCGCTTACTACAGGCGAGATAGACGAACGCATCGCTTTCTGGATTTCAGCATTGACGCAGCCGGGCAGCACAGATATTGTTCTCACTTGTCGTAAACGTGATTTGTGCTCCCTTTTCGGTGTTCAGCGAGGTGTTTTTGAAGCGGGTTTGCAATCTATGAAAGAAAGAGGGCTTATTGATTATACAAACCATGAATTCTCCGTCAGGGATCGTCAGAATCTTCTATCGCTCCTTGAGCAGAATCATGAGGACGAAAGCGATAATTAAAGGTATTCTTTATATAAATAACGGGTCTCTTCTCACGAGGGGACCCGTATTCTTACTGAGCCTTTCGGTTCAGTGTGACTGTTCTAACCAATCTCTTTTGAAATTGTCAGTGTCACTTTTTACTAACCATTATAACTTGTGCAAAATTAGCCATCAAACATTGAACTTTGGTGTTGATATAGATAATATATTTAGTAAATGGGATTTCTAAATTACAATTCGCTGATAATCAGATGCGCATTGCAAAATATATATCATTAATGATATAAGAGATATTTGGCTATATTGTGCGGTTTTCATACCTTTGCAAAGTAAACCGATTCTGGAATGAAACGTCTGTTCGCCTATTTTTTATTTGTATCTTTGATATTTTCTGTTTCTGCCAAGCTTGAGAAAGAGAATGTTAAGCTTGTTTCAGATATCATTGACCTTAACGCTCGCTTCGACGAACTGTCGGAATCTCCCAAATTACGTATAGATTCCTTGCGTCGTTCTGTCGATTCTATGCTTGGAAGAGAACGCGGTTTTAGTGCGCTTGAACGTTTAGGAGATGAATATGTGGAGCAGAATCTTGACTCTGCGATGTTTTATTGGCATATAGCGCAGCGTAATGCTGTGCTGGATGAGTATGTGTCTGACGGCAAGCGATTGGAACTCAAAATGTTGTCTTATCTGCCATATCAGGGCCTGGGTCTTGAGGCTTTGAAAACCCTTGAGGGATTCAAGGTGGAAGAGTTGTCGGATTCCCTCAGATTGCATTATTGGATATGTACATCAAGGATTTATACGACTCTGAAAGATGTTCATCCTCCGGGCGTTTTAAAAGAGCAGTATCGGCAGAAAGCCATGGTGTCCTTGGATTCCCTTTCCTGTTACTATCCCGGAGGCTCCCCGGAAAACAGTTATATTATTTCGGTACTACACTACATTAGTGGGGATGAGCATCTCGCTGTGGCAAATATCTCTCAATTGCTGCCTTATTTTCAAAAAAACTCACATCTTTATGAGCTGGCGTTGGCTAAAATGGCGGCATATTATAAGGATAAGCCTAAGAACCGGCAGGAATATATAATGAGGGTTCTGATGCTTACAAAGAGTTCCATGCAGCGGGGTATTGTTATTCCGGCAGTAATGGCCGAGGCCGGTAAGATTCTTTATGACGAAGGTTATAAGTCTCTTGGACGTGCGCTTATCCTTAAAGCAATGAAAAGCAAATTGAGCGGTGTGAGCTCTTCGTATAGCCGGTTCGATCATACGGAGTATATCGATTATCTCTATAATAAGGCTATGCATGTAAGAGTCTGGCTTGCGGTGCTTTTTACAATTCTGGTAATAGCAATTATCGCCATTACGTTAATTGCCGTGAGAGCATTTCATAAGGCAAAATTAAGAATGCTTGCCGATGAAAAGAAACTCGATATACTTCATTCCAAGAATAAGGAACTTAACAAGTCGCTTGATTCGGCTATTTCGCTGTCCTTTTTCAGTAATGAGCAGCTTCGCGAATATAATCTTTATATTCAAAGGAAGCTTAAAGCGGGGCAGGTAAGGGATTTATATCGTGATATGGATTCCGGTGAGTATATGGCCGAAGCACATCGAACATTTTTTGATACATTTGACCAGCTTTTTATGGAGAATTTTCCGGATTTCGTTGATAAACTCAATGAATTGTTGTTGCCTGACCGTAAACTTGCGCTTCTCCCGGGTAATCATTTCTCTCCTGAGTTACGTATTGCTGCCTATATGCGTTTTGGAATGAATGATAGTGCCAAACTTTCAAAGGCGCTCGGATTATCACTGAATACTATATATACATATCGCAACAGGCTCAAAGGAAGAGCAATTGACAAAGCCAATTTCGAGGAGAATATACGAAATATGGTAAGCGAATAATATATCAATAGTTATATTTTGTGTAGTCTGTAATAAAGTTAATTTATTGATATATAGTAAAGTAGATTTATACGATTACTGTATTTATTTATATTGTCCTTGTGTCAATGCCAGATTCGGATATCTATGCCGTAATTTTGCATCCAGATATTTAGGTCTTAATTTCAGGTTCAAGATAGTTGAATGAAATTAGTAAAAAGGATTAATGGTTTTAGATATTTAGTGTTAGAAAAGATTTGGAAACGCCCTTTCGTGAGGAAGGGCGTTTCTAATTTCTGCGAATATATCTTCGCCGACGTTTGAGAGTCTTTACAAATAGTCCGAGAGATATGACTGCTGCAATGCCGGCCGGCCCGCGCCATTTCGGAGATATTTCAAAGATATCAAATAGAGACAGGGCGAAGGAAAGGAGAAGACAAATAAAGACAATAAGACTGATTACACGAATCGCTTTCATATATGATTTTCGAATTCAGTGATGCTCCGGCGTTCGAATGCATCGATAAAACTGCCGGGGGTAGAATTGAAAATCTTAACATTTTTAGTATCGGCAAAGTTCGCTATATCGTGGTAGCTTTTGAATGCTATGGCAAAACTCTCTACAATCTGATGAAGCCTGTAATTGCGATATTCATGTCGGACACGGTTCTGTTCATCCTCTCCGTCTTTGTAAAAATGCGGCTGTATCGATACGACTTCATTCCCGTCCGTTACACTTAGTGTCTTCATCCATGAATGATCGGCGCCAAAGATGAGAATCTCTTTGTAACCCATGTTTATGGCGAGCATTATTGACGGTATGAGCACATTTCTCGGTCGTGGCATCGCGGCTCCAATCCTGTATAAGAAATGTGAGAAAGAAATAAGGCCTTCCGCTCCGATGTTGTTGAATGTTTTGATCTCAACTTTTTTCCCGTAGAGTGCCCGGGCCTCCTTTCTGAATTTTACGGGAACGAAGAGAGTCATTGTCCAGTCAGTTTCGCCGATTGATTTCCGGAGTTTATGCAGATTGGAGTCGCAGGAAGCCGTGTTGAAAAAATGAGGGTCGGCAAGCACGTAATACCTTGGTTTCAACTCGAGAAAATCGTCGGCGATGGCGGCGAAATTCACTGCAAGAGTCGGTGCGGACTTTAGAAAACTGCGGTTGTTTCTGATTGTATCTGCAAGAGAAGGTCCGTTGGCGAGTATAAGAAGACGGCTGCCCTCCGCCGTGCCGCTTATCCGAGAGCAGGGACGCGACAGCAGGATTGTCTTTACAGCTGCTTTGATGCTCAGGAGAGTGTTGCTGATTATATTCATTCTTTAAAGGCTGTTCTCGTCATAGATGTGCGTCCTCAAATATTCGCATACGTTGGTCGGCTTGAAGCCTGTTGCCTCAGAGAGTGCCTGTCCGTTGAAGCGCTCATCGCAGGTATAGTCGCGGTAGCGTTTGCCGTAGAAGATGCGTCCTATCAGCTGCTGCGGGCGTGTGCTTAATGTGGAGATGCGTTTGTTTTCCATCCGATATGCAAACGCTTCTGCAATGTCGTGTAATGTCGGATCTTCTCCGTCGCAGATATTGAAAATGCGACGGTAGCCGGCCGGTAAGCCGTTTTTTGAAAGATATGCTACTGCTTTTGCCACGTCCAGTGCATGGACTATGCTTTTGCGGGCATCATTGTAGGGAAAATGGAAGAACCGTGCCCTGTAAATTTCCTCTGCAAGACGACGCATTTTGCCTGTCATTCCGGTGCCGACTATTGGTGCCGCGCGCAGAATGAAGCCCTCGGGATGTTCGTTAATGAACTGCTGTTCAAATTCTACCCAAGGCGAACTTTTATCGATTATTCCATTCTCACATATAATGGCTTGTGGATCGGGAAAATAAATGTCGGTACTTGAAACCATAACGGAAAATGCAGGTTCGTATTTACCGGTTTCCCGCTCGATGTAAGGACGGAGAAATTCGTTTTGCGGAGTAATATAAATAATGTTGTCGGACATCAGCTGCTGTAGAACGCTTCGTATTTACTTATTTATTGGGGCAAATTTACAAAAATTGCATAGAAACAAATGAAAATCCCTCGGAAATTAATAATTTTGCATAAAATACATGGACGATAAACAGCCAATACGTATAAATGTCGAAGATGTTGTCAGGTCGAAGCTTGGCAAACGTGCTCGTTTTGTTCCGCAATTCCTTGTAGAGGCTCTTTCACGGCTGATATGTCAGGATAAACTTAATGCTTTGTTGGAGAGAAATTTCCCGCTCAGAGGGGCTGATTTTTGCGAAGGTGTCCTCCGCACGCTTTCTGTCAGGCTGGATGTGCGGGGAGAGGAGAATCTGCCTTCCTGTAAGCGTATGATCGTGGTGTCGAACCATCCTCTCGGCGGTCTCGACGGAATGTCGATGATACATTGGCTGGCAAGATATTATGAATGCGATGTCCGTTTTGTTGTCAACGACCTTCTGATGGCAGTCGAGCCTCTGCGAGAATGCTTTGTTCCTGTCAACAAGACCGGACGCCAGAATCGAGGGCACGCTACGGCTCTTGATACTGCACTGGAAGAGGATAATCCTGTAGTCATATATCCTGCCGGTCTTTGCTCGCGTCTCGGTGACAACGGAGAAATATTAGATCTGCGTTGGCATAAAATGGTGGTGAACAAGGCTATAGAGCATCACCGTGACATTGTACCGGTATATTTCGACGGTCGCAACTCCCGTTCATTTTATCGGGCTGCGAAATGGCGCGCCCGTCTTGGTATAAAATTCAATTTTGAAATGATGCTATTGCCTCGCGAAGTGTTCCGTTCAGCAGGCAAAACCTTTACCCTGACAGTTGGCAGCCCTGTGAGCTGGCAGTCACTCAAAGGTGGCTCCGAAGCCCAGGATACCGTCGATTTTCTAAAGAAGACGGTATATGCACTCAGGGCTAAATAATAAATGCAATGACAGAGAAGATAATAGAACCAGTAGACATCGGACTCCTTGAGGCGGAACTCACCTCTGAGAGATTCCTGCGTCATACCAACAAGGGCGGTAACGATATTTATGTGGTTACTGCACATGATTCGCCCAATGTGATGCGGGAGATTGGCCGGTTGCGGGAAATAGCATTCCGTTCAGCGGGTGGCGGAACCGGCAAGGATTGCGATATCGACCGTTTTGACACAATGTCTAATCCGTGTCGTCAGCTCATAGTGTGGGATCCGGAGGCTAAAATGATTCTCGGCGCTTATCGTTTTATTTGCGGACCCGATATCGCTGTCGATGCCGACGGGTGTCCTGATATAGCGACAGGCCACATGTTCCGTTTTTCCGAGAAATTCGTAAGGGAATACCTGCCTTATACGATAGAACTTGGCCGCTCGTTCGTTCGCCTGGAATATCAGTCGACAAAGATAGGGTCTAAAGCTATTTATGTGCTTGACAATCTTTGGGACGGTCTGGGTGCCTTGACACAAATATATCCGGAAATGAAATATCTTTTCGGCAAGGTGACGATGTATCCCGGATATACCCGAGCCTGCCGCGACATGATACTATATTTTCTGAATAAGTATTTTCCGGATACGGAATCGCTTGTATGCCCATTGGATGAACTTGCAATAGATATTGACAACGACGGATTGGAGCAGATTTTTGACAGCGGCGATTTTGATTCGGATTTTCGTACTCTTAACGCCCGCATCCGCGAGACCGGCAATACCATTCCTCCTCTTTTCCACGCCTATATGAGTCTGTCGCCGACTATGCGCATGTTCGGCACGGCTGTCAATAAAGAATTCGGCGATGTGGAGGAAACAGGCATATTTTTGAAAATTGATGAAATAAGACAAGAAAAAAAACAGCGTCATATAGACACATTCCAACCCTGATATGCAACTTACACCCCTTACCGCAGTATCGCCCGTAGACGGCCGTTACCATTCCAAAACAGCGCCTCTGGCAGCTTATTTTTCAGAATACGCCACTATCCGCTACAGGCTGATGGTGGAAATCGAATATTTCATAATGCTCAGCGGTCTCGGGCTGCCGCAGCTCCCCGCATTGAGCGAAGATACGGCAGCGACTCTACGCAGGATTTATTCTCCTGAGATGTTCACTCCTGAGGAAGCGCAAAAAATCAAGGATATAGAAAAGATAACGAACCACGACGTGAAAGCAGTGGAGTATTATCTTAAAGAACGTTTTACAGAGCTTGGACTTGAGAAGTACAGTGAGTTTATCCATTTCGGACTCACCTCTCAGGATATAAACAACACCTCCTT
Organism: uncultured Muribaculaceae bacterium; assembly: GCA_910576775.1. GTDB lineage: Bacteria > Bacteroidota > Bacteroidia > Bacteroidales > Muribaculaceae > CAG-873. Next base: position 17,321 of record CAJTJV010000032.1, read on the forward strand.
TCCGCGTATGCTCCGCGACGCTATCGAGGAAGTGCTCAGTCCGGCTTTCGACCGTCTTGCTGCTTCGCTCAACGCCCTTGCCGGCGAGTGTGCCGACATACCCATGCTTGCCCGTACCCATGGGCAGCCTGCATCGCCTACAACACTCGGTAAAGAACTTGGCGTTTTCAGTTATCGTCTTGCCGTACAGCGTGATGTACTCTCGAAGATTCCCCATTGCGGAAAGTTCGGCGGAGCCACCGGAAATTTCAATGCGCATAAGGCCGCTTTTCCCGGCCTTGACTGGCCGGAAATAGGCAAGGCCTTCCTCGAGTCAATCGGCCTTGTGCGTGAGGAACATACAACACAGATTTCGAACTATGACAACCTAGCCGGTATCCTTGATGCCCTCAAGCGTATCAACACTATAATTATCGATCTCGACCGTGATATCTGGACTTATATCTCCATGGGATATTTCCACCAGAAGATCAAAGCCGGAGAGGTTGGCTCGTCAGCGATGCCCCACAAGGTTAATCCTATAGATTTCGAGAATTCCGAAGGCAATCTCGGAATAGCAAGTGCGATTCTCGAACACCTCGCACACAAGCTTCCCGTTTCGCGTCTGCAACGAGACCTTACCGACTCCACCGTTCTCCGCAATCTCGGTGTGCCGCTGGCACATACACTTATTGCCGTTGAATCGACCGTCAAGGGGCTTGGAAAGCTGATTGTCGACAGAAATATCATTGCCGCCGACCTTGATGACAACTGGGCCGTTGTAGCCGAAGGAATACAGACAATTCTTCGCCGCGAAGGATATCCCAAGCCATATGAGGCTCTGAAGGCTCTTACACGCACCAATACCCATATCGACGAGAAGGCTATCAGTGATTTCATTGATAATCTCCAGGGTATCAGCGATGATGTCCGTGCCGAGCTCCATGCACTCTCTCCCGCCTCCTACACCGGTTTTGCCGGCTCTTTATGGGATCTAAGATGAATTGGGAGCGGCTTGTCAACGACAAGCGCTTCGGTCTTGAGGACTACCACGATCCCAAGAAGAATGTGACTCGCACGGATTTTCGCCGCGATTACGACCGTCTTGTGTTCTCTTCGCCGTTCCGCCGGTTACAGAACAAAACTCAGGTGTTTCCGCTGCCAGGCAGTATTTTCGTTCACAACCGTCTGACACACAGTCTTGAAGTCTCGTGTGTCGGGAAATCGATGGCAGATAATATCGCCGTAGCTTTGCGCCGCAAATATGTTGCGTCGGGACATCCGACAGAGCATTTCGACCATCTTGGTGATATTGTAGCCGCGGCATGTCTGGCACACGATCTCGGAAACCCTCCTTTCGGACATTCCGGCGAACGCGCCATCGCTACATTTTTCAGTGAGGGTGCAGGAAGTGTGCTCCGAGACGGACTCTCAGTAGGGGAGTGGGCCGACCTTACCCGTTTCGAAGGTAATGCTAATGCCTTCCGTGTGCTGACGCATCAGTTCCAGGGGCGCCGCAAAGGTGGCTTTGCAATGACATATTCCACGCTTGCCTCAATAGTTAAATACCCTTATGAGTCTGTACTCTCCAAGGGTAAGTTCGGATTTTTCACATCAGAGCGCGGGGATTTCCGTAAAGTTGCTGAAGAGCTTGGTATAATCCGCTTGTCTGCTGACGGAGAGCCGTTGCGTTATGCCCGCCATCCGCTTGTATATGTTGTGGAGGCTGCCGACGATATATGCTATGAAGTGATGGATATCGAGGATGCCCACAAATTGAAAATTCTGTCGACTCCTGAAGTGCTTGATGCCTTCCTCGGTTTTTTCAGCGACGACCGCCGGGAGCAGATGCATAAGGTGATGGATAGTGTCAGCGATCCCAACGAGAAGATAGCCTATCTTCGTTCCTGCGTTGTCGGTACACTTGTGGAACAATGTGCCGCGACATTTATTGAGAATGAAGAGGCGATTCTTAACGGTACATTTGAAGGCACGCTCCTGAGCCACGTCCGGAACCTCGAACGCGAAGGATATGCAAAATGTAATGCGCTGTCATGGGCTAAAATATATCGTGCATCCGATGTTGTCGATATCGAACTTGCCGGTAACAGGATTGTTACTTTTCTGCTGGAACATCTCGTTCGTGCCGTCACGCATCCCGAACTGAACTATTCGCGGCTGCTGCTGTCGAAATTCCCCGAGCAGTACGATGTAAACGCTCCGACATTATACGGAAAGTTGCAGGCTGTTCTCGATCATGTGTCAGCTATGACGGACGTATATGCACTCGACCTGTATCGCAAACTCAACGGCACGTCGCTGCCGGCTGTATGACATTATGAAAAGAATCATATTTCTATATACACTGATTGTTTGTGCGTGTCTGGCTATGACTGCGCGCACATATTCTGTTGATGAGATTCCCAACGTTCACGTCGCTGACAGCTCACGCTATGTCAGCGACCCGGATGGAACTCTCTCTCCCGCCGCTTTGCAACAGGCCGACAATATGATGCGCGATATCCGTCGCACTACCTCGGCTGAAGCTGTGATGGTTGTTGTCGACAATATCGAGGATGGCGATATCGATACCTTTGCCACAGAGCTGTTCTCGGCATGGGGACTTGGAAAATCCGATAAGGACAATGGTCTCCTCGTACTTGTGGCCAAAGATCTCCGGCGTGCTGTTATACGCACCGGTTATGGCCTTGAAGGAGTCCTTCCGGATATTGTGTGCGCCCGTATTCTGAGAGAAAAAATGTTCCCTGCATTTCGGCGCGGCGATTTCGATGGCGGCGTGCTCGCTACTGCTCGGACATTGGATAGTATTCTTACAAATCCTGACAATCGCGACGAGATTTTATCCGGGAACAAGGACGCTGATTTTGCCGATAATCGAGAGAGCGTGGACTTGAAAGCTTTCTTTGCGATCTATTTCGGGATTGCAGGCGCAATTACTATAGTTCTCATTATTATCCTCCTTATCAACGTGGTGTCCTTGCGGGGGAAAAACAATCATGACCGTTATATGGCTCTTGCAGCGCATAAACCCGTATATCTTGCCTTTATTTTCTTCGGACTCGGCCTTCCGGCCTTGGCTGCGATTCCGCTGCTGCTGCTCATGGCAAAATACCGTAATCAGGCAAGGATATGTCCGCGCTGCGGAAAGAAAATGAATAAGGTCGACGAGGTGCATGATAACGATTTTCTCACGCCCTCGCAGGATATGGAAGAACGTATCGGTAGTGTGGATTATGATGTATGGCTCTGCCCTGCATGCGGAGAAACCGATATAGAGCCATATGTAAAACGCAATACCGGCTATCAGCAGTGCCCCAGATGCGGAGGGTTGACATCCCGCCTTATGCGTGAACGTATTCTTCGCCAACCAACCACGACTCATAAAGGAGAGGGTGTAAAGGAATATGCATGCGCCAACTGTGGTTATGTGCATGGAATACCGTTCTATTTGCCTATGGTCGCCGCGGCTCCTTTAATAATAGGGGGTGGTGGTCGACATGGCGGTGGCGGTTTCGGCGGCGGTAGCTTTGGCGGTGGTTTCGGTGGTGGCATGACCGGCGGCGGAGGGGCTTCAGGCGGCTGGTGAGAATAATTATAGAACCTTTGATCTCCATGAAAACTGAATACGCCTTCACGGGAGAGAAACCCCGTTATGATATCCTCGACGGCCTTCGCGGAGTTGCTGCATTTCTTGTTGTTGCTTTTCATCTTTTCGAGGCATACTCTCCGCATCCATCCCTTCAGATAATCAATCACGGCTATCTTGCGGTAGATTTCTTTTTCGCTCTTTCCGGTTTTGTAATCGGTTATGCGTATGATGACAGATGGAAGCAAGGAATGGGTACAGGCGCATTCTTTGTGCGTCGACTCATACGACTTCAGCCTATGGTATTCGCCGGAGCGACATTCGGTCTTCTGATGTATTTCTTTGGTGCTGCCGATATAGAAAATACATCTGTAGGTATGCTTTTGGCCGTATGGCTGCTTAGCTGCTTTCTGATACCGACTACGTCTGCCTGCGATATACGTGGCTGGGGCGAAGGCTATGCACTGGACGGCCCGCAGTGGTCGCTGGCTTTCGAGTATATCGCTAATATAATGTACGCATTGTTTGTACGGCGCTTCCCGCGTTGGCTGCTTATTGTTCTCGTATGTGTGGCGGCTTTGTTGTCGCTTGATCTCGGTCTTGATATGGATACTTTCGGCTTACTTGCGGGGCGTGATATTCATCGATATACATTTATTGGTGGTTGGTCGCTTGATTCAACCCAGTTGTATGTAGGTTTCGTGCGCCTGCTTTATCCATTCTTCGCCGGGTTGCTTGTTTATAGACTCGGAATGAAAATATGTGCCGGTCGTGCCGCATTCGCATTATGTTCGCTGATAATTATTGTAGTATTGTCAATGCCTCGCGTGGGTCTGGGTGCTTCGGAATGGACAAACGGACTTTACGAAGCATTCTGTGTGCTTGTTGTTTTCCCGTTGGTACTCATGATAGGTTCCGGGAGCAACAATATGGGGCGGCGCGAACTCAGTCTGTGCCGATGGTTGGGTCGGATTTCATATCCTTTATATATTACCCATTATCCGCTGATTTATATGGCTTTCAAATGGAAATATGTATATGAAGGATTGCCTTTGTCGAGTCATATAATGATGTGTGTTTCCCTCTTTATACTTTCGGTATTCGTAGCGGTGGCATTTGAGCGTCTCTATGACATGCCGGTGCGAAAATGGCTTGCCGGGCATGTGCGCGGTGCTCGGAAAGACTGAACTATTTTTGTCTGATTGCTTTAACAGCAAGGAGTAAAGACGGCGGCAACATTATGCCTGCTGTCCACCATGGTCCGGCATAGTAATCGGATACTACGGCACAGGAGCCTGCTATTGCGACTATAGCGAGCAGGCGTATCACCACGCTGCGGAGATGCATCCTGTAGCGGAAATGATAAACAGCATATACTATAGCGGTGTAACATATATACCAGGCTATGTATGCTGCGCCAAGCCCGGCGAAACCATATTCTTCGAACAGAAGAATATTCAGTAGCAGGTATGCGGCTGCGCTGATGAATTCTGTCACTACATATATCCGACCGTCACCTTTGGCGAGAATCACATATGCCATGCAGAAAGATGCGGCACGGAATGCAAGTCCGGTGGATGCTAAAGCGACAAATGGAAGTGCTGCATCGAAAGAGCCGTTGTAAAGTATGTCGATTATAAGTTGCCGTGCGCACACCAGAGTGACTATTACGGGCAGGAGCACATACAGAGAGATCTTAATCTGGTGTGATACCGCGGTTTCCATCCTTTTTTTGTGTATCGTCATTCCGGAGAGTCTTGGAAAGTACTCGTATGCCATTGCTGTGAATATTATGCCGGCGTACGAGTTTACAAGAGTATATCCGGCCTGAAAATATCCAACTGTTTCAGTTGAATAGCTGCGGTTGAGCCATGCTGTGAAAATATAGGATACAAGGAGAGTCACGCCATAGCTTACGGTAAGGTACATTCCCAAAGACAGCATATCGCGACCTTCCCGCCAAGCCTGTCTGAAACCCATCTTTATTGTATTGATTTTTCTGTCGCGCATCAGACGGGCAAATAGTGTGTTGAAAAGTGCGAAGACAATAAGAACGGGGATTATGCCGTCGATTCGGAGAAAATAAAATAAGGGAATTGCTACGGCTGTGGATGCGACGGAGGAATAGAGAGTGCAACGTGCCAGTTCTTTAAGGTTTCCCAGACCCTGCATTACAGCCCATTCGCCGGATGCGATAGAACTGAAAACCATTATAGGGGAGAGGACTATGAAAGGCGTCATTGCCGAGGTACTGCCGAACGACCACCAGCCCAGCACCGGAGATAGCAGGATTACAGCTATCATACCAAAAATACCGAGAAAAAGGGCGAGTTTACGGACAACGGCTGTAGTCCTGCCTGTCTCTGTTGAACTGTCAGATGTCTTGGCAAGGTCGCGTACGGCGCTCTGGCGCAAGTTAAGTTGAGATACGGTACTAAGAAATTCTATAGTGGAGTTGTATAGAGCTATAAGTCCTACCCCGGCGGGTCCTATCCAGACGGCGACGAGTTTGGTACGGATAACTGAACAAAGGATCTGCAACGACTGCACGCCGCCGAAGATTCCCATCGCCTTTATTATTTTGGCAGTTGTCGCAGATTTTATTGCCTGAGCCATTGTGATGGGTCGAGCTTTTCTTTTTCGTGGCGCACCTCAAAGTGGAGTTTTGCTTTGCCTGAGGCTGCATCCTGTGCTATTGAGCCTATGGCCTGTCCGGCTGCCACGTTTTGTCCTTTGCGCACTTTCAGCCCATCTATGCCGGCATAGACAGTGAGATAGTCGCCATGACGGATAAGTACGACATTGTCGTAACCTTCCATGACGATAATCATACTGACGGTACCGGGAAAGACGGCTGTAGCCTGCGAGCCTACGGCACTTTCAAAATCGATACCGTTGTTCTGTATTTCGACTTTGGAATAATCTGTGTGGGTGTGTCTTCCGAAATCTGATACTATTGTAGCACTGCGGTCGACAGGCCATGGCAGACGTCCTTTATTATTTGCGAATGAGCCTGATAATTTAATATCGGCTTCCGTTTTGGCTTTTTCCTTTGCAGTCTCGGTTTTGCCGTTCTGTTTTTTAGTCTTTTCTTCCTTTGCTTTGCGGGCTTCCTCCTCTATGATGCGGTTAAGCTCACGATCGAGATTCTTTGCTATCCGTTCTTGGTCGGCGAGTACTTTATTAAGATTTTTGCTCTGTCGTTTTAGTGATCCTACTATTGCATCTGCCTTGTCTTTTTGTCCTGCAAGGCGTTCTTCAACAGATCTGAGATTGTTGATATTTGCCAGAATTTGTTTCTGTACGGCATCGAGTTTTTCTTTTTGAGTGGCAAGTTCCTCGCTTGCAATACGCAGAGCATTTGCCTTTTCTTTCTGCCATTTGCTAAGTTCCTTCAGGTATCGGACCCGGCTTCTAGCCTGGCCGAAAGATTCGGAGCTGAATACGAATGCGGCGTCGGGAGTATGCCTTTGGTTGCGAAGGGCAAGCAGTGCTTTTTCATACGAGGCTTTGATTGCGTCGATGCGTTGTGTGTTCGTGTTGATGCTGTCGGAAAGGGCTTTGCGACGGCAACCGAGTACATCTGCCTCTTTGCGCAGTTTGTTAGCTTTTATACGGTAGATTTTCATTTCGCCCTGTATGGAATTCAGCTTTGCAAGTTCTCGCCTTGTCTGCGCCAGATTGTCTTTTATCTGGCGACGCGTCCGGTCGATTTTTTTTGCCGTTTCCTGCTTTTCCTGCCGTACCGTTCCTGCCGTACGACGGTTGGCTCCGATTCCGGGCTGTATGGCGATGGCGATACTCAGCAGAGCGATAATGAGTCTGCGCATCTTATAGAGATTTTAGCATTTTGAATAATTGGGGGGTCTCGACTTTACGTGCGGATTTAGAGACAGCAGGCTTGGTGATTCTGAGACCGCTGTTCCATTTTGAGCTGTCGAACGACCAGTTCCATGAAGCCTGGAATTCCTTGCCGTTGAAATCTGTGCCAATCTCAAATCCTGATGACACGGCGCCGGCCGGACTTACTGCCGGTTTGCCGAAAGAACAGTTGAATGGAGAGAATGTCCCGGGTGTTATTGTCATGGATGAGAGGAATGGAGCTGATTCAGGCAAGGCTGTAGCGCTATAAGTCCATGTTATATTTTCGGGCAGTTTCTTAGGCGTGAAATTGAAGACTATACCGTTGTCTGCGATGTCTCTGTCTTTATTGATGTTGAATTTGTTTACATCGGAGGCGGATATTGTGCCGCTGCCCGGCAGGAAGGGTTGTCCGAGAAGAAGGCTCTGTAGGTCTGTCAGTGTGAGACCATATCTTTCGGTTAATACTGACAGCGGTTCTGTCCAATACATATCCATTGCTTTTATATAGACCTGTACGGCCTCTTTGTCTGCGTAGAGAGATCCCACCTCAAAGCCGAATACGCGGATTGAAATGTGAATGCTTTCGCCTTTGCGCATTTTCGCTACACCGGACACGCTTGTGCGTTTCGGCTGTATAATCTGTATCTTTACAGGTACCTGTACGTCAACCCAGTCATAGTAGGTTTCTGTCATGGCTTTCAGTTCCGAGGGCAATGATTTGACTCTTGTTTCTGAGCGCTGTTCATCATATCCGTTGTTGTTTGAAACGGATTTTTTGGAGCTGTGGCAGGATGTAAGACCGAAACTTATGGCTGCTGTTATTGCAATAAATGCTATTTTGGGGATTGACATAGTGTTCATGTTTATTCAAAATGGTAAGTGCCGTCGCGTACCTTTTTTTTAATAAGCTCGTTTTCCGGCTCGAGTTCGAGTGCCTGTTTCCAGAATTCAACGGCTTGTTTTGGTTCCTGATTCCAGAAATAGATGTCACCTGCATGGTCGAAAATCTCTGAACTCAGCTCTCGGCCTGTTTTGTTCTCTCCCTCTTCTCCCGGCATCACTCCAAGGAGTTTAAGCGCGCGGTTTATCTCTGTTTTCGCTTTGTCGTATTCTTTCTTTTTGAAAAGTACCCAGGCGTATGTGTCGATGACTGTCGGATCGTCGGGCGAACCGGCGCATGCTATTGAAGCGTAAAGTTCTGCCGCATCAAGGTCCACGCCTTTCTGCGCGTTGTGATAAGCCCAGTTGTTCATTGCCATATAATTGTCGGGATTGGCGTCTACAGCATGTTTGTAGGCTTTTTGTGCTTCATCCTCGCGGTTCAGTCGGCTCAGAATATCGCCGCGCGTGGCATAGAGATTTGATTCAAGTATTGGATTTCCGTATTCCAGACTGTCGATACCTTCGAGTACTTTTAGAGCCTCTTCGTCTTTCCCCTGCATCTGCAGGGCGCTTGCTTCGAGAAGATAGAAGCCCGGTTCTTCTGGATAGAGTGCATGAGCTTCTTTTGCTGTCTCGAGAGCTTTGGCTGTATCGTTGAGGTTGAAATATAATATCGATAAATCCGACCATCGCATGGGATTCGACGGGTCGAGGGCGATGCTATAGCTTAATTGTTCGGCGGCAAGCTCTTTCTGGCCTATCGCGTCATTATAGCTCGAGTAGAAATCATGCAGACGTGCCTCTCCGGGATTTAGATCCTGCATGATTGCGAACATCTCTCCGATACGGGGCCACTGGAGAGTATCGGTGTAAAGTTTTGTAACATAGCCCGTGAGCAGTTCGAATTTTTGATCGAATTCGAGTTCCTGTGATTCAAGTGCCTTGAAAACTTCCTTGTCGTAGGCTACACTATCGCCGCGGTTACGAAAAAATTCAGCTTTGCAGATATAAACCTGGCCGTTTTCGGGGTCGATGGCCTGAGCCTTGTTGAAGAATTCCAAGGCTTTGTCGGGCATCTGTAAGTTTTGATATACAGTGCCTGTAAGCAGTTGTGCGTCCACATCCGCCGGAGCAGCTGATGTAAGGTGGTCGAGTTCATTGAGAATGGCGGCAGTGTCTTTCAACATAAGATATGTTGAAATTTTGCGGGATGTTACAGGAATAGTAGGTCCGAGTCTGCTTTCGAGCCTGTTGAACAGATTCAATGCGCGAATAGCTGATGTCGTGTCGTTCGTTCGGGCAAATTTTCCCATCAGAGCTTCGGCAAGATTGACAGCCGGTTCGCTGCGTTGTGGCTGAAGGCTGTCGAGTTTGCTCCATACAGCTATGACATCATCAATATTGTTTGCCTGAGCCGCTATATTTGCGAACATTGTGGCATATACGTCATAGGTAGGATCGGCAAGAAAGCGGTTTTTCATTGCTGTGTAAGCTTCTCGCATTATTGTGGAGTCGCTTGTTGGCATCAGAATATTGATTTCAGCGATTTTTCCGGCTATGAAAGTGTCGTTGGGTGCGAGAGCCGCCGCGCGTCGCATCAGAAAATAATAGTCGTCGATGCGTCCGTCCTCGAAGGCGTTTTGTGCTTCGAGAAATATGAAATCTGTCTTGGAGTTTTCAGTTGAGTTGTCGGCAGCCATAATGTTAAGACCTATAGCTGCTGAAATCGTAATTAAGAAGAGAAATAATCTGTTGGGTTTCACGAGTCTGTGTTTTACTTTGTACCGGTGTGGCCGAAGCCTCCGTCGCCGCGCTCGGTCGTCGGAAGCTCGTCGACAGATTCCCATTCAATCTGAGGAACCTTTGCGAGAACCATCTGGCATATGCGGTCTGCATTTCTGATGGTGAACGGCCGGTCGGAGAGGTTTATAAGTATAACACCTATCTCGCCTCGATAGTCGGCGTCGATAGTTCCCGGAGTGTTTAAAAGTGTTATCCCGTCGCGCAAGGCGAGGCCGCTTCGCGGACGGAGCTGTATCTCATAGCCTTCTGGAATGGCTACTCTCAGACCCGTAGGGACTACAACACGGGCGCCGGGAGATATCGTGATGTCATTTTCAATTGCGGCGCGGAGATCCATGCCGGCAGAAGCGGGAGTAGCATATGCGGGGAGTGCCTGTCCGGAGCTATTTATTACTTTGATTTTTACGGTTGCCATGCTCAGAGGTTTATTCGTCTTGTGATAGACCCGGCTTTAAGGATATAGACGCCGCGTTGGGGTATGGTGAGTCTCACGGTGCCGGGCCGTAGGTGCCGGGAGGTAATTGGTTGGCCGAGAATAGAATATATCTCGACTTTTACAGGCTGTTCAACGCTTATGTAGAGAACGCCATCCCGATTTATGATATCAATATTATCGCGGGATTCTATTTCATCGCGGTTACTGCCGGATACATCGTTTATAGATACAATCTCCCACACAGGCGCCGGCGAGCTGCTATAGCCTGCAGTTGGAGCTACGAGGATGGCGGCTGTGAATAATACCGAGGCAAGGTTACGGAGATTCTTTTTCATCTGTTATATTGTCATTTCTCCCGCGATGGGTATTGTTATGCGTCGACGCACTTCTTTTGCGTCGAGGCCGAGACCGAAAAGAAACATCATTTTCGTTATCGCGGCTTCGAAGGTGAGGTCGTGGCCCGACACTACGCCGGTTGCTGCAAGTACATCTCCACTGACGTAGCGGTTGGTGTGGACACCTCCGTTGACACATTGGGTGACATTGAGAATCACGACACCACGCTCAACGGTTTCTTTGATTGCTTTGATGAACCACGGCCATGTGGGGGCGTTTCCGGCGCCGTAGGTGCGGAGAACAATGCCTTTTATGCCAGGAGTCTGTAATTGTTGTCGCAGGACCTTTTCGTTAAGTCCGGGGAAAAGATCCACTGCCATGACATTGTTATCCAACTCGTAATGCACCTCAAGAGGGTTGGGATATTTAATCTTATTGAGTGCGTCTCGGTCGAAATGTATACCGAGGCCGATTTTCGCCAGTGAAGGATAATTATTGCTCTTGAAGGCATTGAAATTATCGGCGCTACGTTTGGTAGACCGGTTGCCACGCCATAGATAGTTTTCGAACAGGATGGCCACCTCGCGTACTGTCGAAGTTCCTTCCACCGTGCGGTCGGCGGCAATCTGAAGCGCAGTAATAAGATTTTCCTCACCATCGGTGCGTACCTCGCCTATAGGAAGCTGCGAACCGGTGATGATTACGGGTTTGTTCAGATTTGAGAGCATGAACGACAATGCCGAAGCCGTGTAAGCCATCGTATCTGTACCGTGAAGAACCACGAAACCGTCGTATTTGCTGTAATTCTCGGCAATGGCACGTGCAATGGTTTTCCAATGCTCAATATCCATATCGGAAGAGTCGATTGGTGGATGGAACTGGATGTTGTCGATTTCGTAATCGAGCATTTTTACCTTTGGCACGTTGTCCATCAGATGGGTGAAGTCGAAAGGCTTGAGGGCCTTGGTGACAGAATCCTCTATCATTCCGATAGTACCTCCGGTATATATTATTAGAATTTTCGGCTTCATCTTGAAAATTACAACTTTATATTTCGGTTAAGATTATTTTACCTGAGCGCCGTTTGTAGCTTTGTCGGCCGGACTTATGACACGGAGGCTACCGTCGGAATTAAGAGCCGACAGAATCATGCCTTGGGATACGACACCACGGATTTTGGCCGGTGCGAGGTTGGCGATGAAGCATACCTGCTTGCCGGTGAGTTGTTCCGGCTGATAGTGCTGTGCGATGCCTGAGACTATGGTGCGTGGAGTTCCTGTCCCGTCGTCGATGCTGAATTTTAGGAGTTTGTCGGCTTTGGGAACGCGTTCGCAGGAGAGGACTGTGCCTATACGGATGTCAAGCTTTTCAAACTCGGGTATGCCAATTTCGGCTTTGACGGGTTCGGGTTTGTATGCTTTAAGTGCGTTCTGTTTTTTGATTTCCTCGAGGCGGTCGGTTTGTTTTTTTATAGTCTCGTCATCGATTTTCTCGAACAGGAGTTCCGGTTGGCCGAGGGCAGTACCTGCGGCCACCGGTTTTGTGGCAAGCATATCCCACTGCATGTCGGCGATTGAGAATATTTTCGCCAGTTTAGTGGCGGCAAAGGGCATGAACGGTTCTGTGGCAATTGCGATTGATGCGCATATCTGGGCGCAGACATTCAAGACAGTCTCAACGCGTTTGGGCTCGATCTTGAATACTTTCCACGGTTCGCATTCCTGTAAGTATTTGTTGCCGAGGCGGGCAAAGCCCATTGCGTCCTTCAGAGCCTCGCGGAAATGGAAATTCTCGAGATTTTCGGTTAGTGATGTCTTGAGAACCTGCATTTCGTTGTATGCCTCGCGGTCGATGTCGAGCAACTTGCCTTCCGCCGGAACTTTGCCGTCGAAATACTTGTGGGTGAGCACAACTACACGGTTCACGAAATTGCCGAGGATAGCGGCCAGTTCGTTGTTGTTGCGAGCCTGGAAATCGCGCCATGTGAAATCGTTGTCTTTGGTCTCGGGAGCGTTGGCGGTGAGGACATAACGGAGCACGTCCTGTTTTCCGGGGAAATCGATAAGATACTCGTTGAGCCAGACAGCCCAGTTGCGTGATGTGGAAATCTTGTCTCCTTCGAGGTTGAGGAATTCGTTGGCGGGGACGTTGTCGGGTAGTTGGAAATTATCGCCGTATGCCATCAGCATAGAAGGGAACACGATGCAGTGGAACACGATATTGTCCTTGCCGATGAAATTGATAATTCTTGTCTCGGGGTCTTTCCACCATGTTTCCCAGCTGTCGGGAAGAAGTTCTTTTGTGTTTGATATATATCCGATGGGGGCATCGAACCATACATATAACACTTTCCCTTCTGCGCCTTCCACCGGAACAGGAACACCCCATGAAAGGTCGCGCGATACGGCGCGCGGCTGGAGGCCGAGGTCGAGCCATGACTTGCATTGGCCGTAGACATTGCTTTTCCATTCCTTGTGGCCATTGAGAATCCATTCGCGGAGAGTGGGTTCCCATTTATTCAGCGGCAGATACCAGTGATGGGTAGGCCGCAATTCAGGAACGGCTCCTGAAATGGCGCTGCGGGGGTTGATAAGATCGGTGGCGTTGAGCGACGTGCCGCATTTCTCGCATTGGTCGCCGTATGCGTTGGGGTTGTGACATATGGGGCATTCACCGGTTACGTAGCGGTCGGCAAGGAATTGTTTCGCTTCCGGATCGTAAAGTTGTTCGGTTGTCTTTTCCTCGAACTCGCCTTTTTCGTAGAGGTGACGGAAGAATTCCGAAGCCGTTTCGTGGTGGATGCCGGATGTTGTGCGGGAATATATGTCGAAAGAGATTCCGAGTTCTTCAAATGATTTTTTGATTATGGCATGGTAGCGGTCGACGATGTCCTGTGGTGTGACACCTTCGGCTTTGGCTTTCAGGGTGATAGGCACGCCGTGCTCGTCGCTGCCGCCAATCATTATTACAGGGCGGCCGGCGAGGCGTAGATAGCGGGCATAGATGTCGGCGGGAATGTAGACGCCGGCAAGGTGCCCAATGTGAACCGGGCCATTTGTATATGGGAGAGCTGTTGTGATTAATGTGCGTTTGAATTCTTTATTCATTGCTGCTCTGTTTTATATCGGTTTTGATATCGTAACGATTAAGATGCAAAATTAACCATTTTATATGAAAAACAGCCATTCTCGCCGTGCTTTTATTCAATGAACGTCGAAAAAGACTGTTAATGGACAGCTCGTGGCCACTGTTTAAAATTATTGGATATTTCAATTGCGATGTATTCAAGTATTTACCAACAACTCGCAAGGTTGAAAAGCCAGTGTTCCTTGCCGCCGAAGAGGTAGCGCTGTCTGGCGGGTTCGATTACAGGCTCGCCGTAAGGATAGTAGGTTGCCTGCTGCTCGAGTCTGCCTTTGTCGGAGAATACTGCGATGTTGTTGCCCTGCCAGTCGGTGATATAGTAGAATGTGCCCTTTGGGGTGAAATATCCTCCGGGGAATGCCGAATATTCGAGGCTGTCGTTGACAAAGACGTGCGGGCCGAGGTAGCTGCGCCGTCCCTGCAGGGTGTATGCGCTGTCTTCGGGCACTCCCATCATCGCTCCGAGCATGGGGTCGTCGGTCTGGCTGTACGATACCTGCCGCTTCTGCCCGAAGCCGTCGTAGGCGATTGTCTGGCGGTGTCCGTTTCTGAAATATACATCTGTGGGCAGATTGAGCCTGTTGTATCGGGTCGACATGATACCTCGCGACATATCCTGCCCCATATTGCCGTTGAGGTCGTACCAGAACCCCTCTGTCTTACCCGTGGCGCCCACTCCCGTACGTCCTTCGTAGTCCTCTCCCTCCCGCTCTATCTCCATGCGACTGATTCGATTTATGTCATATCGCATGGTATAGCGGGAATGCAGCCATATCCCGCATCCTTGTGCAGGCAAAGATGCGAGAAACAGCATTGCTGTCAGGAGCAAGATTTTTACTCTTAGGAACGCCAAAGGATGCTTTTTATAAAAAATAAACTATAGTTCAATTTTAATATACCAATGAATCATTGAAATAATCATGAGGGATACAACTCTTTTAAATAGGAATCTACAGACTCGATGCTATCATCGTTCTTGTTTAAAAATTGGAATTTCTCAAAAAACGATTTCTCATATTTTTTTGCGTCATTAAGATTGTCTATTTCAGCACCGTCCATGTATTCATCGTAAAACTCAAAGAACAGGAATAATGTCAGAGTTGTGATTACAACCTTCTGCTCATCCGGAGGCAATAGTTCAAGGTAGTGTTCAAACTCACAGTATTTTGATGGAAATTCAGAAAACATTTTGTAAAAACGATAGCCTATTCCTTCTGCGTATTCCTCAGTGTGATGCCCTATCAGATAGTTGAACAGAGGAACATAGTCGGATTCTGACGATGAAATTTCCTCATATATAGGACTTATGGCTACGATGTCTGTCCTTAGAGAATCAGAATATGTCATTCTGTCCTCTCTTAGAGCTGCCAGAAAGATGTCTTTGCGATGTCCCTTCAGAATTGTTGCCAATTGAGTTATCAACGATTCGTGGTTTGTTTCAGCAGTTTTTAGGAATGGAAATTTCTCGAAAAATAGATTTTCCACAATTTTACTGTCCGAGATACCGGCAATGTCAGATTCTGGGATAAACGCTTCTATCAGTAATGATGACAGAGTAGCAACTGCCGCCCTCTGTTCATCCATAGGCAATAACTCCAGATAGCCTTCGAATTCAGATTGCTTTGACGGAAATCCCGAAAACATTCTATACAAATTGCAACCGATATTTCCGTCATATTTGTCATCCTTATGCTCCACCAGATAATTGAACAGAGGAACATAGTCTGATTCCGAAGATGAACTTTCCCCATATATATCACTTTTGTCAACCATGGCAACCCTGACAGAATCCGGACATGATATTCTGTCTTTTTCAAGACTTGCTAAAAAATTACCGGCATTGCGAGTGCACATCACACACATCAGAGTCGTTATCAAAAATATAATAAATCTAATATACTGTTTCATAATCATTAGCCCATTCTTTAAACGAAACTATAATAATTTCAGGTAGAGCACCACCATCCAGAGTGCAATCATTTTTTATCTCATTACGATTCTGATATTTTACAGGATTTTCCAAATCATCTATCACTTCCATATATTCCATTCTTTCTGTTGAATCATTTTTTTCAAGCATATCCGTTATACCTCTGAGTTCTTCAATATCATTATTTGATATTCTTATGCATCCCCATGTAGATGTCAGTTCCGGTTCTTGTGTGCGACCTCCATGTATGTGCATTCCGTTTCGCTTATTGCCTTCACCTCCTTCGTAGTCAGTAGCAAGAATATATTTCGGTCCATAGCGTGCTTTATCGTAATTTCCGACACCAGTCTTTCTCCATCCAAGCAATTTGTATTTTCCTTGTGGTGTATCTCCGTTTTTTACTCCGCGATTGCGATGGTCTCCTTTAGCCTTAACTACAGTCTTGTAAATAGTATTTCCATTTCTGTCAAAAACCGAGAATATGGCATAAGGGTGTTTTTCTCTGTTTTCGGACGCAGATACTTTGATACTCCACATGCCGTTTCTATCTACTCGATTTATTGGGTCTCCGCCACAGTAGGAGAATGGCGATAGGGGATAAAAGCTTTCGGACATCTTGTCTGCGGCGGACCAGGAGCCGGTGGGGGTTAGACAACGGGGACCGAAATCGGATGAGTTGCGGCCGCCGGCGTGTTCGCGCTCTTT
>CAJTJV010000033.1 GCA_910576775.1 uncultured Muribaculaceae bacterium
GTCAAACTCTATGCCTGATTTTTAACACTTGGACCTATCTGTTTTTAGCATATGCACCGGGTTTTCGGCTTGAGCCGATAACTGCCTTCCTTGTAATAACTCAATTTTTTCACGGGCACACCACCTAAATTGGTGAGGATGCGCTGCATCGACACGCTCATGCAGCAGTGTGAGCGCCAATAGTACGAACAGGGATACTGGGGATTGATTGCATTGTAATGGTTCTGCGCACGCCAGATCTGTACATTGTCCTTGATCAGACCGCCGGGAGCGTTGATGGCAGCTTCGGCCTCGGCCTTTGCTTTGCCGGGGTCGCACTCGGTAAGACGCATTGCCAGACGCAGGCGAAGGGAGTTGGCGAAGCGCTGCCATGAGGCGGCGTCGCCGGCGAAGATAAGATCATAATCATTCACAGTGTTCTTGCTCAGGTCAAGAGCTGCGCCGGCCTCGGTAAGTTCTTTAAACAAATCATAGTAGATATCCTTCTGGCTATCGTATGATGCAGCCTGTACCAGTCCGTTGCAAGCCTCGGAGTAAGGCATATCACCGAAAAGGTCGGTAGCGCGGCTGAAACACCACGCACGCCAGATACGGGATATCTGCTGGAGATTGTTGTTCTCGCCGGTCTCTTCGCAGCGGCGGATAATGTGGTTGAGGTTGGCGATCCACGTCCAATGCAGATTCCAGAAACCTGTGCTCCAGCCGTTGTTCGTCTGACAGAGCTGGGTCTCCCACGCACAGTTTGCGAAATACTGGGAGAACATATCAACGGTAAGATGCTGGATACGTTCCCACTGGTCAACATTCAGCGTGGAGTAAATCTGCACATAAGGCAAGTGGTAGAGCGGGTTAACCTTTTCAGGCGTCATTGCGTTGGGATTCGTGTTCATCTTGTCGAAATCCTCGCATCCCGTTGTGCCCGTCAGAAGCAATACGCCGACGGCGCCCATGGCTATATATTTAAAAAATGATTTCATATCTTTTACTCAGAAATAATATTAGAATGAAAGGTTCACGTTAAAACCGAAGCTACGCATTGTCGGTAACGAGCCGTACTCGATACCGCCGACATTACCGGAGCTGACAACACTCTCGGGATCGAAGCCTTTGGGAGTCTTCTTGTGGATAATCCACAGGTTACGGCCTACAAGTGTGACCTTGAGTCCGGTGAAGGGGGTATGAGCGAGCACCTTGCCGGGCATGGTGTAGCCGAGAGTAAGTTCACGCAGACGCAGACATGTGGCATCGTACACATAATCCTCGGCGCTCTTGCGGGAATAGAAATCCTGCGGATTCACATATTTTGTATTCTCTTCATAGATAGGTTTGCCGTTGTCGTCATTGCCAACCTGCACAACACCATCGACAATTAGACCACCTGTGCCGGCATACCATTCGTCACGGCCTTTGAGGGATTCAACAGAGTTACCTGCGGTGTTGAGGGCAGATACGGTGCTCAGATATACGTTGCCGCCATAGCGCATGTCAAGCATGAATCCGAGCGTGAAATCACGCCAGCGGAAAGAGTTGTACCAGCTTCCGGTCCATTTGGGCTGATAGTTGCCGACCGATTCCTCGTAATTGATTTTTTGCTCGATAAGGGGCAGACCGGTCTGGTCTACTATGACACGGCCGTCCTCTGTGCGCTGATAGCGGTTGCAGAACATGTCACCATAGAATCCGCCTTCCTTGGCTACTACCTGAACACCGTAACTGCCGAGGACTTTGTAATCGATTTCAGGATGCAGCTCATTGATCTTGTTGGAATTCTTCGCGAAATTGACTGAAGTGTTCCACGTAAAGTCACGGAGCTGTACAGGAGTAGCGGAAATAATGATTTCCACACCTTGATTCTCGATTGAGCCGGCGTTGATCAGGCGAGAGCTGAAACCGGATGTCTTGGAAATAGGAATATTGAGAATCTGGTTGGTGGCGTTCTTCTTGTACCACGTAAAATCGACACCGAGACGGTTATTGAAGAAACGGACGTCGAAACCTGCTTCATATGATTTGATGTTCTCCGGCTTGAGGTCCAGAAGCGGAGCGACTTCAGATACCCAGGCGTGCTTTATTCCAGGCAGAAAGTCCTTTATATTGAATACGGAAACAAGCTGGTAAGGGCCGGTATCGTTACCAACCTCGGCATACGAGAATCGCGCTTTTCCATATGACAGCCATGTCGGCATCTGCACGCCGAACTCTCTCGAGAGCATGTCTGTCACAATCCAGCCCACACCTACGGAGGGATAGAAGAAGGAACGGTTGGCGCGCGGAAGGGTCGACGACCAGTCATTACGGCCGGTAACATCGACAAATATCCAGTTGCCGTAACTGAGCTGCGCGAGGCCGTAAAGCGAATTTACAGATTTCTCACTGAACGAAGGTGTTGTTGTGATCTGCGTACCGTTGTTGATGTAGAACCAGTCGGGAATCTCAAGGGCACCGGAGTTAACGCTCATGCCACGGCTGTAGCGGTGCATCATGTTGCCGCCGAAGCTGAGGCTTGCCGAGAATTCGTCAATAAGGTTATCTTTGTGCAAGGTGATAAGGAAATCACTGTTGCGCTCACGGAAGAACCCATCGCTGGTTGTATAGCGTCCATGACCCTGCACATTGCCGGAAAGGTCCTGTACCGGATAGGCTGCCACCGTCTTGGAGTCGCTGAAGCTCCAGTAAAAATCCTCACCATGGCGGACTTTGGCGCTGAGCCAATCGGTGATGTCATAGCTGAGTTCGAGGAAACCGAGGAAACGGTCGCGTTTGTCGCGTTTCTCGTTCTCTTCTATAATATAGGGGTTGATAGCCTTGAAGCTGTGGTCGATCCAGCGGAGCACCTTGCCATTCTCGTCATAGATAGGCTTCATATCGGAAATATGGATGCTTCGCGGCATCTCGAGGAAGCTGTTCATGAAAGCAGAGCCGGATCCGCCGAGTTCGGGGTTGTTGTGGCGGTCGCGCTTGATATAGTTAGCCTTGGCACTGAATTTCAGACGGCTGGTGAGGTTCACGGAGCCGTGCATGTTGATGTTCACCTTGTTCTGATAGCTCGAAGGCACGATACCGCGGATGTGCTCGTAGCCCACAGTGGTGATGAATGAGCCTTTCTCGGAGTTGAATCCTACCTCAAGGGTCTGGTTGGTGGTGAAACCTGTGCGCAGATAGTCCATCATGTTGTTGTCCCAGGGGAGATAGGGGCGTGTCTTGCCTGTCCAGTCCGTAAAGTCCTGGCCCTGCATTCTCGCACCCCATGAACCGGAGATTTCACCGCTGAGCATCTCGCCCTGTGTACCTTGGCCGAATTCATTCTGGAGATCGAACTGGCAGAGGGGACGCTCGAACATGTAGTTGGAGTTGAATGTCACACCGAGACCTTTACGCTTGGTGCCCGACTTGGTGGTGATCATCACGACGCCGTTACCTGCGCGTGTACCGTAGAGGGCAGCGGCGGCAGCACCTTTGAGCACGGAAATGTCCTCGATATCGTCGGTATTGAGATCGGAGAGGCCGTTGCCGTTATCGGTAACGCCGTAGCCGCCGGACCATCCGCTCGTACCGCTGGAGTTATCCATGGGAATACCGTCAACAACAATAAGAGGCTGGTTGTTACCCGAAATGGAGTTGTTGCCTCGGATGACAATATTGGATGAACCCATGTTGCCGTTACCGGTTCCGGTTACATTCACACCGGCAAAACGTCCGCTGAGGGCATTTACAAGATTCGTTTCGCGGGCTTCGGTTATAAGGTCGCCTTTCATATCCTGGACGGCATAACCGAGAGCCTTGGCCTGACGCTTGATACCGAGAGCCGTCACAACCACTTCGTCAAGATTGCTTGTCGAAGGGTCGAGAGTCACGGAAACGGGTTTATCGCCGCGTACCGCCACTTCTTTGGAGCTGTACCCCACATACGACACAGTGAGGACAACATTAGGTTTATTTGTACGTATTGTGAATTTGCCGTCAGCATCTGTGGCTGCTGCCGCCGTACCGCCTTTCACTACTACGGAGGCTCCGATGACGGGCTCGCCGTTCTCATCGAAGACAGTACCTGTACGGTTCTGCCAGCGCTCTGCGTCGACTGTTGTGCGGGAGCAGGGCTTGAATACGCCTCAGTCATTCCGACAGTCATCATGGAGCACGTCAGCAAAACGTACTTCGGCAGCTGTGCGAATAACAAATGTCGTTTTTTCATAATCGCGATTACTTTACTGAAATATAAATAATTAGGTTTAGATAAGGTTTGTATGAAGGTCGAGGCCTTTATCACTGCTTTGGTGGTTACTGAATTGTTTTATAGGGATTAATATAAAAGTGTTGGTTCCGGTATGGATTAAAGGTTGATGATATCTGAGCGGAATGACACCTTCCGTCAAGACTAATTTTTACAAAAGTATATATTTTTTATAATAATACATAGTAAAAGCCTCCCTTTATCCTGTTAATAAATGTAAAATAACGACTAATTTCCAACTGCTCTACAGCTTAACGTAAATATCCGATGCAACCCAAAAACATATACGCTCCCCGCCAGGCATAAATGGTGCCGTGGAGCCTCGGAGAGGCGATGATAATGTGAGAACCCCGGCATTCATGTCGGGGACACGGATAGTGCATGCATATAGTCTCGGAGAAACGTTTCATGTGTGCCTTAGCCCAGGCGGAGGGCGGTGGCGGCGTGGACCGATAAAAAAAGGATGCACACCACCGGGGCGCGCATCCTCTTGTACTGTATATCAAGTATGATTATTTGATAACCTTGGAAACCTTGCTGCCACGCTTTTCGATAAAGATACCGTTGGCGGGATTCTCAACGCGTACACCGTTGAGATTGTAGTAAACGGGAGCTGCATCATTGGCTTCAACATTAACGTCGGTGACGCCGGTGTTGCCGTTGCCGAAATTGAACACACCTGCAAATACGCCGTTGCCGGGAGCTTGAGCCCATACATAGATGTTGACATTATTTTCGTCAACCGGCTCGGCATTAATATTCATGGTACCGTCGACAATCCAGGCATTCGCAACCTGATAGGCTTCGTCAGTCCATTCTCCTTCATACGACCACATTGCCGGTTCTCCACTGGCGGTGTCTACGAGATAACCTTCAGTTTCATCGAAAATGCCGAATTGCACCAGACCATTATGCTTATATTGGGAGTCATCATTGTATGCGGCAACAAAATAACCTTTTCCACCAAGCGTGAAATAATCGATTGCTTCATATTCCGCACAATTGATACCTGTAAGATCGCTGCCTTTTGGCTTCATGTCGCCCATGAGCAGCTTATAATTCTCGTCAGGACTCATGATGCCGCAGTTAACATCCCAGTCGCCATACATACCACCGCCGCCGAGAGCCTTGGAATATACCCAGACAGCCTGATTAAGGGTTACATTAGCAGGATCGGCAGCCATTGCAGCCTTGAGACCCTCGAGGTTATAAAGGGGCACGAGCGAGTTACGGAACCAGTTTCCAAGAGGAAAGGCATTGGTGAAGCTGAGCTCCATGCTTGTATTTGCAACAGTACCGTCACCTTTGAAGCTGAGAATCTTGCCGCGCTGAACAGTCATATGATCGCTACCCCATGAAAGTGTTTTGATTTCAGGCCAGAAAATTGAATTGGGAGCAACATAGAGGTAACCTTCCTTGGTTACGTCGCCGATAGCTCGTGTAATCAGATCAACAGGCAGACAGGATGTAATATCCACTCCCGCAGGCTCTGCCACAAGGCGCTTTGTTGCGCCGGTAGCGGGGTCGAGCACAGTCCAAGTGTATGCAACCGCACCGGTATTATAGCCGTGGCCGATAAGGAGATGGCCGGCGTCGTCGCGGGAGATAAGCGAACCATAGTAGTCCGGGGCAGACTGAGTTCCGACAGCATCAGTATATTTGACATAGTTGATGGTCTGGCCGGCGAGCGAAGGAAGATCGAAAGCCTTGGTTGCGCCATTGGCGTCAAACGCGGTAACGCTCATAGTACGCATGTCGATACCATAGAGCTTGCCGTTCAGACCGATGGCATTGCGCATACCGGCAGATTGTTTTACGGATGCCGGAGAGTTCCAGTCCGGAGCTTCAGTATCGAACTGGCCTACTTCCATGTCGTAATGCTTTGTCCACACGGGAGTGAGGTTTTGAGCAAACACGGGGCTTACAGCAAAAGACGCCGCAAGCATTGTTGCGTAAACTTTCTTCATAAAATTAATAAGGATTAAGGTTTAAATATATAGGATCAATAGTGTATCAAAGATATTTACGCCGCTAAATTACACATTATTTTATTATTCACAAAATAAAAAATACAAATCCGACGGCTAAAATACGTAAAGCCGCCGGATTTAATTCTTTAATAAAGATTATCAAGCATTCATTTGACTTCCCAGGTACCACCGGCAAGAATCATGTCGCGGAGGCAGGAAAAGCCCTTTCGCGCCCTGACGTCATCCACCTGTGCGGCTACTCCTGCGTCGTAGACCGGAGCTTCCACATCGCGAATCACGCCGAGTGCAAGAGGCAGCTCGCCGAGACCGTCCATCATCGCAAGTTGCTGATGGAGGAAATTCGATGGCGTATGTGCATCGTGAACAAGAACATCATCAAGGGTATAGCCCCCCTCCCCTATCGTCACAGCCTTCAGCAGAAAACCGTCGCGCACGAGGCCTTTCTGCAGGTCGGCGCCGAAAAGCATCTTCTCACCGTGACGCAGGGTGATGGTACGTTCGGCACGCACCTCACGGTCAGTGATGGCGCTGTGAATACCGTTGTTGAAAATCACACAGTTCTGGAGCATCTCCACGACAGATGTGCCTTTGTGGCGTGCTGCAGCTATCATCACCTCTCGGGATGTGTCGAGTTCGACATCTATCGAACGCGCGAAAAAATTGCCTCGCGCACCGAACACGAGCTCTGCGGGCACAAACGGGTCTTCCGTGGTGCCGTAAGGGCTGGATTTGGAGACAAAACCCCTGTCGCTGGTCGGAGAATACTGTCCTTTGGTAAGGCCGTAGATCTTATTATTGAACAGGATGATATTTATATCGACATTTCGGCGCACGGCATGAATGAAATGATTGCCGCCGATGGCGAGGCCGTCGCCGTCACCGGAAATCTGCCATACTGTCATATCGGGATTAGCGACCTTATAACCTGTGGCAACAGCGGCCGCGCGTCCATGTATGGTATGGAATCCGTAGGTGTTCATATAATACGGCAGACGGGAGCTGCATCCGATGCCGGAAATTACGGCGGTACGGTGCGGCGCTATGCCGAGAGCGGCCATTGCCTTGTGGAGCGTGTTCAGAATAGCGTGGTCGCCACAGCCCGGGCACCAACGCACGGCCTGGTCGCTTTTAAAATTTGCGGGTGCGAATGTTTCGTTTTCCATTTTATTCTTCCTCCATAAGTTTGGTTGCACGTTCGACGAGTTCTGTCACGGAGAATGGCTGTCCCTGGATTTTATTGATGCGGCGGATAGCGGCATCCGGATAGCGGCACTGGAGATAATCGGCAAACATACCGGTGTTGAGTTCGGCGACAATTATTTTCTTATATCGGCCGAGCACCTCTGCAGTATTTGCCGGCAGCGGGTTAATGTAGCGGAAATGTGCGAAGGCTATCTTCCGGCCGCTTGCATTGATTTCGTCAACGGCGCTGCGCAGATGGCCATAGGTACCGCCCCATCCGATGAGAAGTGTGTCGGCATCCTTGTCGCCCACCACGTCGAGTGCCGGAATATCGTCGGCGATACGCGCTATTTTCTCGCGGCGCAGCAGCACCATCTTCTCATGGTTGACGGGATTGTTGGAAATCGCACCTGTAACAGCATCTTTTTCCAGACCGCCAAGGCGGTGTGTGGCACCTTCCGTACCTCCCACAGGCCAGTAACGGCCGAGGTTCTCGCGGCGCATATAGGGAGTCCATGTACCGTCAGCAAGCATCTCTGCCGGGACATTCGGGGTTTTTATCACAGGATATTCATCATCGTCAGGAATGCGCCATGCCGAAGAACCGTTGCCGATGAAAGCATCGCTGAGAAGAATTACAGGAGTCATATGTTCGACTGCTATACGACAGGCTTCAAAAGCCATCTTGAAGCAGTCGGTAGGCGTAGCGGGAGCCACGACAGCCACGGGAGATTCACCGTTACGACCGTAAAGCGCCTGCATAAGATCGGTCTGTTCGGTCTTGGTGGGCAGACCGGTCGAAGGTCCGCCTCGCTGCACATCGATTACCACCAGAGGCAGCTCTGCCATAACTGCGAGACCGATACCCTCGCTTTTGAGTGCCAGACCGGGACCCGAGGTTGATGTCACAGCAAGATTACCCGCGAAAGAAGCACCTATCGCAGAACATACTCCGGCGATTTCATCTTCCATCTGGCATGCCTTCACGCCAAGATCCTTGCGCTTTGCAAGCTCGTGGAGGATATCGGTGGCCGGAGTAATAGGATACGAACCGAGGAAGAGCGGGCGTCCGCATTTCTCAGATGCGAGGATAAGCCCCCATGCAGTGGCGGTGTTGCCGTTGATGTCGGTATAGATACCGGCTTTGGGTTCTTCGGTTTCAATACGGTAGGTGCTGACGGAGGCGTGTATGTTGTTGCCGTAATTATATCCGGCTTGAAGCACCAGAGCATTTGCCTCGTAGACTGCCGGTTTCTTGGCGAATTTGCCTTTGAGGTGCTTCAATGCAGCTTCAATAGGACGGTCGAAGAGCCAGCAGACAAGTCCGAGGGCAAAGATATTGCGGCACTTGAGAATACTCTTGTTGTCAAGACCGCTGTCGGCCAAAGCGGCCTTTGTCATGGATGTGACAGGAACTTCTACAATCTGATCTTTTATTCCGAGTTCCTCAAATGGACGGTCGGTGGTATATAAAGCTTTTTTAAGATTTGCCTCGCCGAAAGAATCTATATCGACAATGATGACGCCACCGGGCTTGAGAAAATGATGATTCTGCTTCAACGCGGCGGCATTCATGGCGATAAGCACATCGCATGCGTCTCCGGGAGTATGTACCCCCGTCCCCACGCTCACCTGAAAGCCCGACACTCCACCGAGAGAGCCCTGGGGGGCACGGATTTCCGCCGGATAATCGGGGAATGTCGACACCTGGTTACCCAGAGCGGCCGACACATTGGTAAAGATATTGCCCGCAAGCTGCATACCGTCGCCGGAATCACCGGAGAAACGGACGACAACCTTGTCGAGTGTCTTCACATTAGTGTTTTCCAACATGATTGGCATAGATTAAAGCCCAAGGTCCTAAGACCTTGAGATATTGGTTGAAAGTGATATGGTAGAATGTCAGACTGTAAGGATTTCCTTTTCCTTGGCAGCAAAAAGGTCGTCGATCTTCTTGAGGAACTTGTCGTGTATTTTCTGCACTTTTGCTTCTGAATCCTTCTCAAGGTCCTCGGGCATTCCTTGCTTTATAGCTTTCTTTAGACCTTCGATAGCATCACGGCGGGCATTGCGTACAGATACCTTTGCGTTCTCGGCCTCTGCCTTGCACTGCTTTACGAGAGCTTTACGGCGCTCTTCTGTCAACGGAGGAATCGACAGACGGATAACTTCACCGTTATTCTCGGGAGTAATACCCACCTCTGAGTTGATAATCGCTTTTTCGATAGCCTTGAACATCGACTTTTCCCAGGGTGTTATGGCTATCGTTCTCGCGTCGGGCACACTGATGTTGGCGACATTCGAGATAGGAGCCATAGAGCCATAATAGTCGACACGGACAGCATCAAGGATTTTCGGATTGGCCTTTCCGGCACGTATGCGCTGCAGCGTCTCTTCAAGATAAGCCACCGCCATTTCCATTTTTTCTTCGGCGGGGTCGATATAAGTCTTGGGGTCTGTCATGAAGATATAGAGTTTTGGGTTTAAAATCAATAAACGAGGGTGCCTATCGGTTCACCGGCAAGCACATTGGCGAGGTTACCGGGGGTATCCATGTCGAACACGACAATTTTCATACCGTTCTCGCGGCATAAAGTCGTTGCGGTAAGATCCATGATGCGCAAGCCTCGGTTATATATCTCATCATAGGAAATCTTGTCGAATTTCGTTGCTGTAGGATCTTTTTCAGGGTCGGCGGTATATATTCCGTCGACGCGTGTTCCCTTCAGCATGACATCGGCATGCAACTCTACAGCACGGAGAGCCGATGCTGTATCGGTGGTGAAGAACGGATTGCCCGTACCACCCGCGATAATTGCGATGCAACCCTCTTCAAGAGTTTCCTGTGCGCGTGCGGGGCTATAATGCTCTCCGATAGGAAACATTCCCGTCGCTGTCAGTACGCGGGCTTTCTTCCCTTTGCTCTCAAGCGCCGAACTGAGAGCAAGAGAATTTATTACCGTGGCGAGCATTCCCATCTGGTCGCCTTTCACACGGTCGAAGCCTTTTGCGGCACCGCTGAGACCACGGAAAATATTACCGCCGCCGATAACGATTGCAATCTGCACGCCGGCATCGGAAAGAGCGGCAATCTGCTCTGCATATGAATTCAGACGATCAGAGTCGATGCCGTAGCCCTGATGTCCCATCAGCGATTCTCCACTGAGTTTTAGGAGTATTTTATGATAAATTGTATGCATAGTTGTGCTTTTTGGCAAAGTTAGCTATTTTTTCTCATCCGCAAACATTTCCCGGCTCCAAATTCTGTAAAGAAAAACGCAAGACAATCGCGTGGAGTCTCGGCAAACAGAATCCCGAGGAAACGATGCCCGCATGAAACCATACCGAAAAGTCCCAGAGGGACGTCCTATCCGAGAACCACGAAATTCATGCCGTGGACAGACATTGGAAAAGATAACACGTCTCGGAGAGATGTGTTGTACGTCTATTTGCACTTGACATAAGACGTCTCTCCGAGACTTATTCCTCTTTGGCTCTATTTTCCCCGGCATGAATGCCGGGGTTCTCAATCATATCGCCTCTCCGAGGCTCTGACGTCAAATGACGCCTTACTGACGCTGGCAGAGTCCCGGAGGGTCGATTCCGGCATGTTCTGCCGACGCAGGGTTGACAGACGAATGACGAACTTTTTGTCATCCGCGCAGGTTATATTTAAAAGCTTATTATGGATAATGTATTTATTTACGGAGGACTGGGGATATTGCTTGCTGCTGCCGTATTCGGGTTCTTTGTCGCTGTAAAAGGCTATAAGGAAACGAAAGGCAATATGCCGCAAAGGATTTTCACTACGGATTTTTCATACGCAACGAAGAGTCCGCAGATGAAAAAACTTATCCGTATATGGAGCGTAGGCATGATAATCGGCTTCATAATCATCGGTATCGGCATTGCTGTCGGATTAAATTGATAATCATCATGAATCTGTTCTGGATCGGCATAATTGTTTTCGCCATAGGCGTAATTATCAGGATTATATTCAAATTCCGCTTGTATCGCGAATATAACCGCGCAAAAGGTATGACGGAAATACGCAAAAAAGAGATAAATACACGCTACAGACCCTTGATATTCATAGGTCTCGGTATTGAGACAGCCGGCGTCGTTCTTGGAATAATATATCTGTGCATGTCATGACAAATTGCACGGAGCTATTTCAATTCTTATTTTAAAGGTGTAAATTTGCAGTCGAAACGCATAGAATGATGAAACTGAAATATATATCCGCCATTCTCGCGGCTATGTCAATAGCTGTCGGGAGTCATGCGTCCGATACAGGAGCTACCGCATATGATATGACACAGTGTGAGGGGTCGCTGACACCTTACCCGGCACGCAGTCCGATAGAATATCCCGACTCTCTGATTCCCGTATTCATCAACCATGTAGGTCGCCACGGCGCACGATATCCTGCATCTTCGGCCAACTGTCTGACTCTGCAACGCATCCTCTCACGCGCCGACAGCTTAGGAACTATAACGCCTCTCGGACGCCGCCTTGCGGCTCTCAACAACGAGGTGATAGAACTCAGCAACGGACGCTGGGGCGCTCTCGATTCAGTCGGCATCCGCGAACAGCAGGACATTGCCACCCGAATGTTCTACAACTACACCGAGATTTTCAGCAACAAAGGAACTGTCAAAGCGCTCTCGTCGTATTCACCACGCGCCATGATGAGCATGTACGCCTTCACCCATCAGCTCGACAGGCTCAACAACCGCAACGAGTTCAGAACCTCCACCGGACGCAACAATTCCTATCTCATGCGTCCGTTCGATACCGACTCTTCTTATCTGGAATTCCGACGTAAAAAAGCCTGGCAGCCGGCCTACGACCAGTATTTCAATTCCGTATGCCCTACAGGAGCCATCGAACGCGCCGTCGGCAAGAATTATCCTTTCGCATCTGCCGCCGAGAAGCGCGATGCCGCCATTGTGGAATACTATGTAGTGGCAGGGCTTTCGGCAATGGGACTGCCCTCCCGCATGTCAGAGTTTTTCAACATGGAAGAGGCCAACGCCCTATGGAGCTGTTTCAACCTGCGCCAGTATCTTGTGCGGACAGCATCGACTGTAAGCAGCGTACCGGCCGACATCGCATCCGCCCTTGTTCTCGATATAGTAAGCACTACCGACGCCTTTATCGACGGGTCTGAAGAACCTGTCTGCGCAGTGCTGCGGTTCGGCCATGCAGAAACCCTCATGCCTCTGCTTTCTCTGCTCCATATCCCCGGGTGCTACTATCTTACGAATTATTTCGACACAGTGGCCGCACACTGGCGCGATTTTGAAGTCGTACCTATGGCCTCAAATATCCAGTTCATACTTTTCAAAGCCAAAAACACCGGCCGCTACTATACTCGGGTGGATCTTAATGAGGTTCCGGTGAAGCTCCGCAAGGGCGACGATGCTATTTACTACCCGTGGGGAGAGTTACGCCGCTATCTAACCAACTGTGTGCCTATCTACGCCCAATAGATACTGACTGAAAAAGTAATTTTGCCGAACTATGACAGACAAGCACTTGCCGTCGGCCGCTCTTTTCGACCTTGACGGTGTACTTATTGATACAGAACCTGTATATACCGCGATATGGCGCGATATAGAATGCTCATATCCCACCGGAATAGAGAACTTTGCCATGAAAATCAAAGGAACTACCCTTGAACAGATTCTCGACCGCTATTATCCCGATGAAATTGTACAACGCGAGGTGTGCCGCATGCTTGTGGAAAGAGAGAACGATATGACGTATCCGGTTTTCGAAGGAGTAATGGAATTTCTTGAGGATCTTGCCGGGTGTGGAATTCCTTCCGTTATTGTCACTTCAAGCAACGACGCCAAAATGCAACGTCTTGCAGGCAGGGAACCACGTTTCCACTCATACTTCGCAGCCGTAATCACCGACAGCTGTGTAACTCATTCGAAACCTCACCCCGAGCCTTATCTTGTCGGAGCATCAAGCGTCGGAGCGGCTCCGAAAGACTGTTTAGTCTTTGAAGACAGTTTCGCCGGCATGGAGGCCGGTCGTGCCGCCGGTGCCACTGTCATTGGTCTGGCAACAACAAATCCCCGCGAAAGCATCGTCGGAAAGGCAGATGCCATTATCGACGGCTTCGGGGGATTGACTGTGTCTTCGCTGCTGGATATGCTCAGCGAAGGCGGTCGACGCTTCTGAGAAGCTTATAGTCTTTTTTCATCATACGCAGCGCCACTACCGCAAAAATGGCGGCAAGCACGAGCAAGAGCACGGCACCGGTCCAGATTATTGTGGCATCGGGCATGGCTTTATATAGAATAAAACCGCATGTCACTGCCGATGCCGCCATCAGCACAATACTTAAAACAGTAACCCGCATCTGCAGCTTGAGATTCTTAAACAGAAATATCGCAATGAACAGCAGCACTGCAATGACAATATTCAGAATCAGAAACACGGGTGCTTCATGCACGAAAAACCGAGTAGGAGCTGCGGAAGCTTCCGTCACGGCACTCTGAGCCAGAGGACTTGCGCACATAAATCCCATAAGGACAGTAGCTACGAGAAGTAATAAGGTTTGCCAGCGTTGTATTACCATGGAAAAATTATAATTTATAGTTTGTAATTTCAGTCAGTATTCTCGCGGATCCGATATTTTATTATTTCCGGAACAAGAGGAAGCTCGCGATTGAATTTCTCGGAATTTATTTCCCGTGCGGCAGTATGTAGCTCAGACATAAATCTTTTATTGTCTGCCACAAGAGCATTATACGCCTTACGGAAGAAATCGACGGCCTCATCCCTATTGCCGGAAAGCCATAAATGAATTCCTCTACGTATATATGCTTCCGTAGATCCTACACTCTCAAGAGCACCGAGAAAATATATGTCAGCATTTTCAAGATCCCCTTCAGCAGTCATAGCAGTAGCAACAAGTACCTTGGATTCGCCGTCATTGGCAATATAGTCAAGGTTGTGAAAAACAGCGAGAGACTTGGCGGCATTTCCCGTACGGAGGTATGACAAACCGAGTATACGCAGCAGTTCGGGATTGCCTGCAATCAAGTCCTCTTTCGGCTCGAGCAAAGCCACTGCCGTCACATAGTCATGGCGATTGAAACGTATTCGGGCAAGACCGGCAAGCGCCTGAATATTTTCGCCGTCATCACCAAGGGCTAAGCGATAAAGAATCTGGGCTTCTTCCTGAAGATTTTTTCTTTCTGCACTGAGTGCAGCGGCAGCAAGCGTCTCTGCATCATTTTCAGCCGGCAGATGACGGAAAAGGTCGATGGCAAGGCTATCTCGCTTACTTGCCGACAGCTTGCGTACCATCTCACGTTCCTGAGAGAAATCAGCATTCTCAGGCAGAAGCTTTGCCAGATTATAAAAAATATCATTTATAAATGTGGCAGGCCTAAGTTCTCGACCATCTTTGTTTTCAGTCATGAAACGGTGTATATTGCCCGTAATCTGTCCTATGAGCATGGTATCGGTAAGCTTCGACTCTTCAAGAGCCCGCCGGAACTCTTCGGTGCCGGAGAGTCTATGAAGACCGTCGACCATTGCAGTAAGCTGCGTCTTGCGCAAATTCTCCGGCATCATGGAAAGGCTTAACATCAAAGCGTATTTGTCGGCATCATTAAGTGCCGGAACACTCTCCATAAGTTCGGCCACGGCGGCACCTTCTCCGTCAACAATGTCGGCAAGGACACTATTGTCGCTGTGGAAAGGCATAAACCAGTTGGCGATATCAGCGAAAAAGGGAAAATTCCGCATATGGCTGAGCATACCGCCGAATACATCTTCTCCACGAGCCTGAGCCTCGTATATTTTATGTATTGCCTCGTAATCCTTTCCGCTAAGTTCCGGATTCTCAAACGACTTGTCGGACATGGAACGTCCGAGATTCATAAGATCGGGCATCGCCGGACGGTCTATGGGAAGAATGGCCCGGATCGCTGCATGATAGATCTGTTCGATATGAGGTAACGCACCGCATTCGAAACGAAGCCCAGTCAGCACGGTGACAATTGCAAGCCAGATCTCGGCATTTAGTGCTATACGATGATTCTCCGATGTCATGGCTTGCCGAAGAATAGCTATTCTTCGGCAAGCGTTATGTATATCCGCACCCAGACCTACCGCAGATACCATCTGCTCACGGAAATAGGATGGCACACTGTTATCCAGAATCAGCGATTCCACAAGACGCGCCATATCCTCGCTGACAACCTGCGCCGCCCATATACGCTTGAAGATATCGTTTCCGAGGCGTTCGAGAGCGGAACGCGAACGGGTATCGGTAATGGCACTGATATCTTTGCGCAGACGCGCAAGCTCCGACAGAAAATCACTAACCACACTTTCAAAGGTATCTTCCGGACGCAGGCGCTCGAAACGCAGCTGCGCACCTATTGCACTGTCGCCGGACTTCACATATGCCGCAGCGACAGCTCTCCCGACAAGTTCCATCGCGGCATCGGAAATATCACGCAGATCTTTCTCCGGAGAAAAATCACCGCTGCTCTCACCGACGAAGCGTAGAAAATAATAATAGCGTTTTTCGAGTTTGTCAATATCGGCGGCAAGACCGGAAGCATCAGCCTCCGCCACTACTGTCCGCAGAAGGACGAACGCTTCCGATAGGCGGCCTTCGATAATGGCCTGCACTGCTTTATCGATTGTCTTGAGGAAATTTTTTTCTATCATTCTGAATAGAGGTTAAGATATTCTGGCGGCATAAATGCGACCGGAATAAGGATAAGTCCGAAACGCTGGCCCGGCATCGTTCTCAGCACGATATAACGTGAACCGGCATTGACGGACCGGATTGCCACTGTGAGCCTTTCGGCCGGCTCGGGATTTTCTTCTGTGTCGAAATGGAAAAATTCGATGTCCACTCTTCTGTCTTTGCGGAAAGTCCATCTTTGCGGACGCAAAAGCAGTGTCATGGATGGGCTTCCCGTAAGCGAAAACCATGCCATTGTAATAGCCATCGGATATACGATAAAGATTACTATCAACCCGACGAACCAGCACCTTATATCATAAAATCCGGCGACAATGGCGATTATCGCCGGAATGGCAAGTGCCGCAGCCCATACACAGGCGTATTGCCTGGTACGGGCTTTGGCGTAGGTCTGCGGTGATATGCTGAATATATCGCTTGTCGGATTTTCCACGTTCGGTACATCAGTCTTTCTTGATTGGCGCCACGCTTGTCTCGTGATCCTTGATGATGCCGTCGCGTTTCAGCAGAGCGTCAATTGTCGGATCCTGTCCGCGGAAACGGCGGTATAGCTCGGCAGGATGCTCCGTTCCACCTTTGGTAAGGACATTCATCATGAAACTATGTGCGCGCTCTTTGTCGAATATATCTTTTTCCTTGAAGAATTCGAAAGCATCTGCGTCGAGAACCTCTGCCCACTTATAGCTGTAATATCCGGCAGCATAGCCTCCGGAGAATATATGACTGAACTGGGGCGATGTCATAGAGCCGTCGACACTATCGAAAATCTTTACCGGAGCCATGGCCTGCTGTTCAAATGCAACTGCGTCGGTGACAGGTTCCTTTATGGTATGCCATGCCATGTCGAGATAACCGAAACCGAGCTGACGGAAGCATGCATAGGCGGCACCATACTGAGATGATTTTACAAGACGCTCCACAAGTTCTTCGGGAATAGTCTCGCCAGTCTTATAATGACGCGCGAAACCGTCAAGGAATTTCTTCTCGGTAAGATAGTTTTCATTGAACTGTGATGGCAGCTCTACAAAATCGCGATAGACAGCAGTTCCGGAAAGAGATGCGTACTTGGTATTGGCAAGAAGACCATGAAGAGCGTGGCCGAACTCGTGAAGGAAGGTCTCTACCTCATAGGGAGTGAGCAGAGACGGGTTCTCCGCGGTCGGTTTTGTAAAGTTCATTACGATGCTTACCTGCGGACGAGAGTTGACTCCGTTGTCATCGATAAACTGATCTTTGAACCCTGTCATCCATGCGCCGGGACGCTTGGAGGCTCGCGGGAAGAAATCAGTGTAAATCACACCTACAAAATTACCGTCAGCATCGTTTACGTCAAATGCCTTGACATCGGGATGATAGACTTCTATTTTATTATTAGGTGTGAATGTAAGCCCGTAAAGTTTGGTAGCGAGTCCGAAAACGCCCTCTATAACTTTGTCAAGCTCGAAATAAGGACGGAGCGCTTCTTCATCAAAAGAATATTTCTCAGCCTTTAGCTTGTTGGAATAATAGCTGTAGTCCCACGGCATTATGGTGACAGGGCGGCCTTCAATCTTGCTTGCAAACTCGGAAAGTTCCTTCATCTCGGCATCAAGAGCCGGACGATAAGCATTGGCAAGGCGCCCCAAGAGATCATAAACAGCCTCCGGAGTTTCTGCCATAGTGCGTTTGAGCGAATGGCCGGCATAGGTCTCGCTGCCGAGAAGGCGGCCGAGCTCAAGTCGGATTTCACTTATACGTTTTATATTATCGATATTTGAATACTGGCCTTTGGTATTACGCGAGGTATAAAGCTTATACATTTTCTCGCGGAGGTCGGGCCGGTCGGAGTATTTCATGAAAGCCATATAGGTAGGCTGCGCAAGAGTGAAAAGATACTCTCCTGTGCGACCTTTCTCATTGGCAGCCTCTGCCGCGGCAGTCACCAGACTCTCCGGAAGACCTGCGAGATCATTCTTGCCAAGATAGATCTCATATGTATTAAGCTCTTTAAGTACATTCTGGCCAAATGCTGTTGTCAGTTCGGAGAGTTCAGCCGAAAGTTTCTTGAATTTTTCCCTGTCCTCTCCTTCGAGATTGGCTCCATTCAGGGCAAAAGAATCGTAAGTCTGTTGAAGGAGCATCTTGTCCTCCGGGCTAAGGTCGAATTTGTCACGGCTGTCATATACCTGCTTCACTCTCTGCCAAAGGGCTTCGTCGAGTATGCGGGATGTGCTGAAATCGCTGAGTTTACCGGCGGCCTCCACTGCGACATCCATCATGGCGTCGTTGCTGTTGGCTGAAAGAAGCGGATAAAATACGTTCAAGACACGGTTCAAATCCTCCCCGCTCCGTTCAAGGGCTATAATAGTATTTTCAAAATCGGGTGTGGAACGCTGTTTCTTAATTGCAGCTATTTCCTGCTTTGCAAGTTCAATGCCGCGGTCGATGGCAGGCATCCACATGGTATCGTTGAACTGCGAGAACGGAGCCGTTCCATGTTCGGCATTGCTGAATGGCTTGTAGAATGGATTTTCAGCCGTTGCTGTCATAGATGCAAGGATGATGGTGAGTGTTAATATTAATTTACTTACTTTCTTCATTCGTAGATAAAATGATGTTTGGTGTATATGTGCAAAAAGTATGCCAACAGGCGCATATGCATTCCTGTGTAATGATTTTTAAGAAATGACGATTCTTAAATCATCGGCTGAATGGCGCTCCTTCGGTCTCGTTGGTTGTCCGAGGCACAATTCTGGTTTTGGCAAGTTCGCGGTCGACATCAGCGATAAGTTCCTCACTCTGTTTGTCCCGGCTAAGAATTGTACCGTCCGGACCGAAAAGGATGATACAGGGAATACCGGTGATACCGTAGAGATCGGTGGGAATTGTCTGTGCGTTCAGAATCGATTCCCACGGCAGCTGATGGTCTTTGATTGCTTTCAGGGTTGCGTCGGGCTCGTCCCACACTGCGACACCGAGAACATCAAGGATTTCTCGTCCGTATTTTTTATAAATCTGTTTAAGAACCTCAGTCTGACGGATGCATGGACCGCACCAACTTGCCCAAAAATCAACAAGAACATATTTGCCCTTTCCTACATAGTCGCTGAGTCGCTTGGTCTCTCCGTTGTATTTCACCTCAAAATCAACGAATTTCTTACCCGGCTGCGTGGCCTCACGCTTCTCTGCATTTGCGAGAAGCTTCTGTGAACGTGCGTACCGGGCAAATGCAGGATATTTCCCGAAGACCTCGCGGAGCTCACCGGCATCCATCTGCGAGCTGTCGCCATTGAGGAAACAGAAATATCCGACAATGTTGTCGCCGTTTTCAGCCATGGATTTCTCTATAGTCTCGTTATATTTCTGATATGCCGCATTCTGAGCCTCTTCGGTTGTGGCAGCTCTGAATTCATTTGCAATCTGAGTAAGTTGCTCGGAAATAGCACGAATCTGGTCGTTATACATTGTACCGAAGGCATCATTGTTCTTGTTGAAAGAGATTGTACCGGATTCAAGGATAAAGACGGGACCGCGGCCACCGTCGATATTAACACGGGCAATCAACGGTTCGTCAATCTCACCTTCAAATACCGCTACCTGATCGGCTACGGTAACAGTGTCGATTGCATTTCCATTGTCGTAATTCAACAATATGGCTTGCGCTCCATTGGCATCCTCGTTGAGTGGTACTATTACTTTATAATGCTCGGCATAGGCCGTCATGGATGCCGCGATAGCGAACGCGGCGGCAAAGAATTTGACTGTTTTCATTCTTTTCAAAACTTGCAAGGGGCGCCCCGCCAATGACAGGGCGCCCACAGGCCTTGTTTTCTAACTGTTATTTCTTATCTTTGTTCTTCTCGAGTTGACGTTCGATAGCTTCGAGAGCAAGATCATAAGCTTCCTCAAAACTATCGGCAACCTTGGTAGCCACAATCTCGGGCTGCTGCGGTACTGTTACTTTTACTACTATCTCTTTATTCATTGCCGTTTCCGGTTTTACAACCTTGAGGGTTGCATCGACAGCAGTGATTGCCGGAAAGCGGCGTGCGAGCTTGTCTGCCTTCTTATTGATGAAATCGGTGAGTTTGTCGGCGATTTCGAAGTGGATTGCCTGAATTCTTACATCCATAATTAATCCTCCTTTTTTTGTGCACGCGGATGTGCGAGTTTGTAATTGTTTTGTAATTCTCTATAAGTGAGATGTGTATATTTCTGAGTTGTTGCCAGCGACGAATGACCCAACAGCTGCTGCACAGCCGTAAGCTCAGCCCCGTTGTTAAGCATGTCGGTAGCAAAAGAATGACGCAGCACATGAGGCGAGCGCTTTGAAGAGTGAACCGCCGCACCGTCAAGCACCGCATGTACAGTCCTGTTCACAAGCGCATAATGAATAGGCCGTCCGTCGGCATGGACGAAGAAATTCTCAACGTCATCACCAACGGTTTCCCGACGTAGGCTGCGATATTGTTGTATCATTGAACGTAATTCTTGACCGAAAGGAATAATTCTTTCTTTATTACGCTTGCCAAGGACTTTTAGTTCGCATGCCATAACATCAACAGCTACATCTTTGAGTCCGGTAAGTTCTGATGCACGCATACCTGTAGAATACAGCATGGTAACTATCAAATCGTTGCGTACGGTTCGGAATTCGTCGGCCTCCTCCGTAAAATTGTCAATTATCTCTTCTGTCTCATTCTGAGGCACAAAAGCCGGAAGCGGTTTCGGAGCCTTCGGCGCACGTAGCCTTAGAGTCGGGTTTACGGAGAATCCTTCGCGGCGACACAGATAATCATAAAAAGAACGCACTGCCGTCACTTTCCGCGCTACAGAACGCGCACCTACGCCACGCGACGCCATATCGGTTACCCACAGACGCAGATCCGCAAGACTTATTTTATTCGGATCATCGTCTTTACATAGATTTTCACGGCAAAAAGCACGCAGCTGCTCCAGGTCTGATTTATATGCAAGAACGGTGCGCGACGATAAATTCATCTCGCACCGCATATATTCGTAATAGGCTGTATATAGCATATAAGACGTGCCTCACCGCCTTTGAGAACTGCTTCCTGCGGTGGTTGGCACGAATTTAATCATTTAATTTGAATTGCGCAAATAAATGATTGCTAAAAGTTGGCGATAGCGCCCGGATGGCGCGTCGCTTGGCAGCGGATTGATTAGTCCTCTACCGCACGAAGCTGCTGAACGTAAACCGCTTTCATCATTTTCTTGCGGTTTGTCACAGACGGTTTCTGGAATGCCTGACGACGACGGAGTTCTTTTACGATACCGGTCTTTTCAAATTTACGTTTGAATTTCTTGAGTGCTCTTTCAATGAGCTCGCCTTCTTTTACTTGTACGATAATCATATTTATATTGTGATATTTTTGTTGTCTATATTATTTAGCGGGGCAAAATTACGAAAAACATTTAATCTTACAAAATTTCCGGACTCTTTTACTTAATGGCAAAGAAAAAAGTTCAAAAAGTCTCTTCCTAAAGAGATCGGATTCTAAAAAAACATTAAAACCGGGTAAAAGATTTGCAAGGAATGAAAAACGGTTGTACTTTTGCAATACAAAAAGCAAGGCGATTTAGTGTAGTGGCCTAGCACGCCACCCTCTCACGGTGGAGACCAGGGTTCGATTCCCTGATTCGCTACACAGAAAGGGCTTCCCGAATGGGAGGCTCTTTTTTTTTGTGAAGAATCTGCAAATCGAACCGATCGCACTAATTGGTTTTATAATATTCAATGTTTCAATGAACGTGTGGCACGGAGGAAGAAAAATAGATAAAGCGCACCGGCAAGCATCAGACACACAGAGAAACTCAGCACGATTCCATACAAACCGAGGCCGGCCGTAAATCCGAGGAGATATGTAACGGGCAATCCTACTATGATATAGCTTACAAAAGCAATGTAGAGCATCGGCATAACATGCGATGTGCCGCGCAATGCATTGGCAAAAGTTATCTGTACGGCATCTCCGAGCTGATACAGTACGATAGCGGAAATAACTCCCATCGCAGCGGCCACAACAGCCGGATCGGATGAAAACGCACCCATAAGATAGCGTCCTCCGAAAAGAAATATACAGCATGTAAGAGTCATACACAGGAGTATCAGGTGCAGTCCACTCCAAGCCAACCGGCGTTGAGAAGCTGTATCACCTCGCCCTGCGGCATGACTCATCGGTATTGCCATGGCTGCGGCGATACTGTAATAGAGGCAGAAGCCAAGCATCCCGGTAATGGCAACAATCTGGAATGCGGCAAGTGGCACCGCACCGAGCCACCCCGACATAAGCGCGGAACCGGAGAACGATGCTGTCTCAAATGTCATCTGCATTGACACCGGGAATCCCGTACGTGTCACTTCTCGCGCCTCACCCGGAGCAGTTTTCATGTGCCGGAACCCGTATCGGTAGCGACCGCCGAGAGTAGTACAGAAAAATACGGCACACATAAGTGCCGCACATACAACGCGAGCGAAAAGTGTGCTTATTCCGGCTCCTGTGAGTCCGAGTTCCGGACATCCGAAATTACCATATATCAGCATATAATTGCCTATGACATTGAGCACATTACAGCCAAGAACTATCCACGTCGGTACAGCGGTATTGTTTATGGCATAGCTCCATTGTGCGAAAACATTGAAAAGCATCACCGGGAGCATTCCGGCAAGCACGATAAGATAATACGGACGTATCAGCGGCAGAAGCTCCATAGGCTGCCCAAGCCTGTCAAGACAGAAATACAGACACGTCATCAGCAACATTACAATGATGGTAAAGATAGTATTGACACGCAAACCGACCTTTACCATCCGACCGATACTGTCGTTTTCGCCACGAGAGAAAAGGGCGCCGACAAGCGGCGTCAGGCCGTATGTAAAGCCGACACAGGAAAAGATGGCTATATTGAAAATGTTGTTGACGAACGACGCCGATGCAAGGGCTGCTGTAGAATATTGCCCCACCATCATATTGTCGGCGAAGGCCAATGCGATATTGCCGAGCTGACCGATGAAAAGCGGCAACGCAAGGCGTCCTATTGATTTATAATAATCTGTATATCTCTTGTTCCCTAACATATAGAAAAACGGCCGTCTGCTCCTTTGAGTAAGCCGACGGCCGGAATTGTAAGGTTATCAGTCGCGGTTACCGCCGAAAATTCTGAGAAGGAAAATGAATAAGTTTATGAAATCGAGGTAGAGAGTAAGCGCTCCGAGGGTGGAAAGTCTTCCGAGGTTCTCGCCGGGAGTCATCATTGCCATAGTCTTTATCTGCTGGGTGTCCCATGCCGTAAGACCCACGAAAATGAATACACCGGCAATGGATATAATCCAGTCTAATGTGGAGCTGTGCAGGAATATGTTAACCAGAGAAGCTATAACCAGGCCTATAAGAGCCATAAATAGGAAGGAGCCGAACTTGGACAGATCGGTTGAGGTGAAATATCCGTAAACACTCATGGCGCCGAATGTTCCGGCTGTAATAAAGAATGTCTTTACAATGGCCGACGGACTGTACACTAAGAATATCGTACTCAGCATCAACCCATTGACAACGGCAAACACATAGAACAGAAGGGTTGCCATCGAACTGCTCATGCGACGGATACCGCCTGAGATGGAGAATACAAGACCGAACTCTGCAATAATCAGCACCCACATAAGCCAGCTGTGAGTGAGATAGTACTGCATGAAGGCGGTACTTGTTGCGCAATAGAGAGCGGCGAGGGCACTTACGATAAGGCCGAGAGTCATCTTGAAATATACTCGTTTCATTGTGCCGCTCACAGTATTTGTAAGTGTGCGTGGATCCGGAGCCGAGGACTGATAGCCGTAGCGGTCCGGAGATTCGTAATTGTTCTGATACATAATGAATAAATTTAG
Source organism: uncultured Muribaculaceae bacterium (assembly GCA_910576775.1). Taxonomy (GTDB): domain Bacteria; phylum Bacteroidota; class Bacteroidia; order Bacteroidales; family Muribaculaceae; genus CAG-873. The sequence goes on from CAJTJV010000033.1 coordinate 24,033, forward strand.
GAGAGTTAGTTACATTCTTTCGGGTACATTTATGCCAAGAAGCCCCATTGCGGTCTTTACTGTGCGGGCCGTGGCATCGGACAGAGCCAGACGGAGTGAACGGACGGCGGCATCCTCCTCGCGGAGAATAGAACAGTCATGGTAGAACTGATTGTATTCCTTCACAAGGTCGTATGCATAATTTGCTATTACGGATGGAGCATAGCTGCGTCCGGCCTCGGCCACTGTATCCGGGAAATCGCTCAGACGCTGAATAAGAGCCACCTCGCGTTCATTGGGCACTACAGCGGAATATTCGGCAGTACCGAGTCCCTGTTCTTCGGCACGGCGGAGAACAGAACGTATACGGGCATATGTATACTGTATGAACGGGCCGGTATTGCCGTTGAAATCGATGGATTCCTTAGGATTGAAGACCATATTCTTGCGTGGATCCACTTTCAGAAGGAAATATTTCAATGCACCGAGACCTACCGTTTCAGCGATATCGTCTATTTCTTTCTCCGACATACCGTCGACTTTACCGAGTGAACATGCCACTTCTTTCGCCGTAGCCACCATCTCAGCCATCAGGTCGTCGGCATCGACAACCGTACCCTCGCGACTCTTCATCTTGCCTTCCGGAAGTTCCACCATTCCATAGCTGAAATGCACAAGGTCCTTACCCCAGCTGAAGCCGAGACGGTCGAGAAGAATCGACAGCACTTGGAAATGATAGTTCTGTTCATTTCCCACAACGTATATCATCTTGTCAATCTTGTAGTCATCGAAGCGCTGCTTGGCGGTGCCAATATCCTGTGTCATGTACACGGATGTTCCGTCGGAACGGAGCAGAAGCTTGTGATCAAGCCCCTCTCCGGTGAGGTCGGCCCATACCGAGCCATCATCCTTACGGTAAAGAAGACCTTTTTCGAGACCTTCGAGCACTTTTGCTTTGCCATCGAGATAGGTCCGGGATTCATAATAGATTTTGTCAAAGCCAACGCCCATGCGTTTATACGATTCATCAAAGCCGGCGTATACCCAACCGTTCATCGTAGCCCACAAAGCGCGTACCTCAGGGTCGTTTTCCTCCCAACGGCGAAGCATCTCGCGAGCCTCTTTCATAAGAGGCGCTTCATTCTTTGCCTGTTCTTCATCCATGCCGGAAGCTACAAGCGATGCGACCTCAGCCTTATAATGCTTGTCGAAGGCAACATAACAGTCCCCTACGAGATGGTCCCCCTTCATACCGGAACTCTCGGGTGTGGCTCCGTTGAAGAATTTCTTCCATGCGAGCATCGACTTGCAGATATGGATACCGCGATCGTTCACAATATTGGTTTTCACAACGCGATTACCGCATGCTTCAAGAATATTGGAAAGACTGCTTCCGAGCAGGATATTGCGCAGGTGTCCCAAGTGGAGAGGCTTGTTGGTGTTGGGCGATGAATATTCCACCATTACCAACGGGCTTTCTTCCGAGGCGTGTTTCACACCATAGTCAGGAGTTTCCTCTATGGAAAGGAGGACATTGTTCCAGAATGTCGGTGTGATTACAATATTCAGGAATCCCTTCACCACATTGAATCCATTGACAGCCGGTTCATGGTCGAGCATCCACTGGCCAATTTCCGTTGCCACAGCTTCCGGAGCCTTGCGAGCCGCCTTAACCCAAGGGAATACAACAATTGTAAGATTCCCTTCAAAATCCTTTGGAGTAGCCTTTGGAGCGACAGACGCCGCGTCGGCATCCACTCCGTACAATACTTTGACAGCTTTTGCTGTCGCCTGTGAGATTATATTATCTATTGACATATATTATCTATTGCTAATGCCTCGACGGGCTATAATATATTATAACTGAAATATTACTCGAATTTCTCTCCGAATTTTACTTTTACATCATTTACCACCTGACGAATTTTCTGTTCCTGATTGCGCGGCCATATCAGCAGAACCCCGTCGGCGTCGGCGATGATATAGTCTTCAAGACCGTTGACAACAACGAGTTTGCCGCTTTCGCCACGCACAGCAAAAATATTTCCACGGCTATTGTAGCTGAGCACATTGATATTATGTGTGACATTCGACTCGGCATTCTTCGGCGATATATCATAAAGCGCCCCCCAGGTACCGATGTCACTCCATCCGAATTTCACCGTCTCAACATAAACGTTCGTCGCCTTCTCCATAACGGCATAATCAATTGAAATACTGACACAAGAAGGAAACACCTTTGCAATATAGGCCTTTTCGGACTCCACGTCGCAGAATGTGGAGGCAGGGACTGAATCGAATTCCGCAGCTATATCGGGGGAATATAGCCGGAATGCATCGCATATCGATTTGGCCGACCACATGAATATGCCCGAATTCCAGAAAAATTCACCTGTAGAGATAAATACTTTCGCCAACTCAACATCAGGCTTCTCGGTAAAAGTCTTAACCCTTCGCACATTGTCGGCAACAGCTTCATCAATCTGAATGTAACCGTAACCGGTTTCCGGACGTGTAGGCTCAATGCCGAAAGTGAGCAGGGCGTCGTTATTTTCCACAAAGTCAAAACCATCCAGGACAGCCTCTTGAAAAAGATTGTCACGTGTTATAAGATGATCGGACGGAGCAACTATAATCGAAGCTTCGGGGTCGCGGGCTGCAATATGCCAGCACGCCCAAGCCACACATGGCGCCGTGTTCCGTCGGGCCGGCTCAAGTAGAATGTTTTCCACCGGAATCTCAGGCAATTGTTCTGCGACAAGACCTGCATAGCGCTCACTTGTAACTACAAGAATATTTTCGGCAGGTATTATGGGAACGAGCCTGTCGAAACTCATCTGTAGGAGAGTGCGGCCAATACCCAGAAAGTCAAGAAACTGTTTGGGAAGCCGCGTACGGCTATAGGGCCAAAAGCGGCTTCCTATACCCCCGCACATTATTACGCAGTAACGATGCTTGCTATTTTCTATATTCATTTAAATGTAATTGTCCTAATCAATCTGCTAAATTAGCAAAAAATCCACTAACGGCAGTCCCATTTATGAATTAATAACAAATTGCAGATGTGAGAGCCACGGCTTTTTCATTTAAAAATGCTTGAATATTTCAATAGCGATATACTCGAATAGATATTAACTTGCAATCATTGATGAAAGAGCCGTGTGCGTCAGCCGCTTCGCGGCGTCAGTTCTGTAGACCCGGGCAAGGCACACAGTCCGGGTCTGGTTCCCGAATTTCCGGATGAACCGTGTCAGCGGTGGTACTGTACCGCCGCTGGCGCGGCTCCGTCTGTTTACGGGCATCTGAAACACGGGGTACACCCGTGCCTATGAACTGCCGCAGCTATGCTGCTCCGGTCGCATCAGGTATATATGCAAGTAAATGAAAGTGCCGTATGTGAGAGCCTCTACAATTTGGATTTCGGCGGGTCTGTCTGCGGCGGACCATGAGCCGGTGGGAGTGAGGGAGCGGGGGCCGAAATCGGTGGAGTTGCGGCCGCCGGCGTGTTCGCGTTCCTTGCCGCCGAAGAGGTAGCGCTGTCCCGCGGGTTCTACAACCGGCTCGCCGTAAGGGTAGTAGGTTGTCTGCTGCTCGAGCCGACCTTTGTCGGAGAACACTGCGATGTTGTTTCCCTGCCGGTCGATAATATAATAGAACGTGCCCTTGGAGCCACAACCCACATCGTGGCGATATTTATCCGCAGGTTTCCTAATGTAGCATTGTGTGGTGATATACAATGACATAAAGGCCTCGTTTTCCATATTCACCGATATTTGTCGATTGATTCGGGTACGCCCATTCGTAAGTGAATCATTAGTAACTTGTATCAAACTCTTCTTTGAACTGTTTTGCTGCAAGAGAATCTTTTTCTTCCATTAATGAATCGGAATGCAGAATAACAGCTTGTTCGACTTGCTCCGATTTCCATATTTCAGGCAATTCACTCTCAGACCATACTAAATTTAGTCCCCAATCAGAATAGCCGGTAAAATAAATACATTTATCTTTAACGACAAAGTAAAATTCGCATTCCAATTCACAAGTTAATAGCCAAATAAAGTCTTTACGCCATTTCCGAAATTCGTATATTTTAGGCGTGTCCTTAATGTAACCTTTAATCTTAAAGTTCTCAAACATTACCGGTAAACCATCTATAATAGCAACCTTGTATTTACCATCATATATATCATGTGCGAATCTATATGTAATTCCACAATAGTCCACTAAAATATGAATCTCTACCGATTCTTCTCTGGAATGCAAATCTAATCCACGTTTTTCGTAGCTAACGATTATGTAGTTCTCATATCTGTCGAAGCCTTTGCGTTTTACAAGTGGGATAATATAATCTGAAAGATACATTTTGAGTTGTGGATTTATTATGTCAACAATCTGCATTGTGAGCATAATATCCTTATAATAATTCCCTGGGACAGATGTTTCTTTCCAGTCATTTAAAGAATCAGGTATCTCATGTACAGTAATATTAATTGAGTCCGGTAGAGTCTGCAAAGTATCTGGATTATAATTTTTCATTTTTAGAGTGTCTGCAGCTTTGATACTTGTTTGAGACAACTCCTGTTTTTTGGTATTGGTACAGGATAATGTCGAAATAATTAAAGTTGATAACGCGGTAATTAATAATCCCGCAAACATGTTTTTCATTATTGGTTGTTCTCTATTCTGCCATAATTATTAAACCCATGATATTTATCGCCGGAGTAAATATAAAATAATGTATTTACAAAGTTTTTAGTAAATGGATTGGTAATTAGTTCAGTCACTGTATTTATATCTTTTTTTGATGGATAGCCATTTCCTGACGGATGGTTATGAATATATGTGCGTATTGTGTAATTAAATCGTAGCTGCCTGTTCACCATAGCATTAAGTGAAAAATCGGATTTCATTTGATGTCCTGTGCTGATGAAATTTAGACCTTTTTCACCCTCAAGACCTGTCTGAAATAGTGAGAATTCTATGCCTGTAGTTCTTCCCGGATTTTCTGGATCAGGAACTTTTGTATTGTCGGCAAGAAATTCAAAAATCTGTTTTCCATTCTCATCACCTCTGATTCTGAATACATCAAAATCTCCTGAAAATTGTTTGAGACTTTCTATGGTGCCGGCAGGAAATTGTGGTCCGCTTAGATAATTACCGTTGCTTGATTTGATATCAATATAATCAATATCGTCATCTTCGACAGACTCTATAAGACAGCCGTTTTCATTAAGGACATAGCCTTTCATCCCCGTAGGGTCGATATTATTTATAGGATCGCCGTTGCAGTAGGAGAAGGGGGAGATGGATGTATTGTCATGTGACAGGATATCTGGGGCGGACCAGGAGCCGGAGGGGGTGAGGCTGCGGGGACCGAAATCGGTGGAGTTGCGGCCGCCGGCGTGTTCGCGCTCCTTGCCGCCGAAGAGGTAGCGCTGTCCCGCAGGCTCAACCGTCGGCTCTCCATAGGGATAGTAGGTTGCCTGCTGCTCGAGTCTGCCTTTGTCGGAGAATACTGCGATGTTGTTGCCCTGCCAGTCGGTGATATAGTAGTATGTGCCCTTTGGGGTGAAATATCCTCCGGGGAATGCCGAATATTCGAGGCTGTCGTTGACAAAGACGTGCGGACCGAGATAGCTGCGCCTTCCCTGCAGGGTGTATGCGCTGTCTTCGGGCACACCCATCATCGCCCCGAGCATAGGGTCGTCTGTCTGGCTGTACGATACCTGCCGCTTCTGTCCGAAGCCGTCGTAGACTATGGTCTGGCGGTACCCGTTCAGGAAATATACATCGGTGGGCAGATTGAGGCGGTTATAGCGGGTCTCCATGATTCCTCGCGACATGTCCTGCCCCATATTGCCGTTGATGTCGTACCAGAAATTGGTGACTGTTCCGGTAGCGCCCACACCGGTGCGCCCTTCATAATCCTCGCCTTCCCGCTCTATCTCCATGCGGCTGAGCTGATTCCCGGCATATGTCATGCTATAGCGCGAATGCAGTCCAATCCCGCATCCTTGCGCCGGCAAAGATGCGAGAAACAGAATTGCTGTCAGGAGAAGGACTTTGGCTTTAATAAGCATTAAATTACTTATAACAGCTATTCACAGCGTGAATATTTAACGTCTTCTTTTGAAAAGTCAACTGTTTCTTCATTGCCATCCAAATCATAATACTGCCATACACCAACTCTCTCTCCTTCAGTTATATAATTATCATCTAAAATTGTCCATCCTTTGGCTCTCAAAGTTCCATTGGGATAGAAATCATAAGTATAAGCCTGATATGGGAAATTTGAATCCGGAGTATAAAATTTTTGAGCTCCAATGAAATCTGTATTTGGCAAGAATTTTGTGTACATAAGTTCTATATTTCCATATTCATCATACATAATGAATGAATCTGATGGATTACCGTTCCGATATTGTATTTCGTATACAATGCGAGCTGTCTGGTCATTTTCTTCCTTAGTAAATAGAATAACTGGCCCATTAAATTTGCCGTTTTTAAAATAACTCATATAACCAAATTCATCAAACCAAAGACCGTCTTTTTGTCCTAATGAATCCAATTGGTTTATTCGCATTAAGTTGTTTTCAATGTCAAAAATTTGCCCAAAAACCTCAATAGCCGCAAAGCAGCATAGAAATATAAAAATGCATCTTTTCATAAATTATCGTATTAGAATTACTCCCACAATGTTATTTATTTGCATAGAAGATTCGAATATTTTAATAAATTCAGGCCAACTATTGCGGTCAATCAAAAGGCACCCCTCAGACACTCCGTTTATTCTGCCATTGTTATTGAGTGTTCCTGTGTAATTTCTTTTTCCTGCTTTATGAATATTTATCCCATAAGCTTTTGTTGTCTCTGTTTCTGGTTTTGATGGATTCGGTTTGCCAAGTTCAATGGAATTGTTCCTAAAATCTACTGTTCCGACATCGCCTAACCGCAGCGCTTTATATTTATCAGGTGAATTTTGTTTATGATACCCGACTTTTGCTTCATAACGGCCGGCCGGTACAGTTGCAAAAAGTTTATCGTCTGACGGAACTGTGCAGGCATCAAAATCTTCAGTTGTACCATCCGCCTTATAGACAGTTGCTGTAGAAGTACCTATTTTATAATTCTCATTATCAACTTTTTTATCTGTAGGAGAAAACAAGATAGCCTGCTCATAGAAATTAGGGAGTAACTTGCCGTTCTTATCATACGAAAGTTTATCGTCAACCCATTCAAAATAAGGTTCCCCTCCTGATATACTGTCAATAACGTGCCATGCCAAGCCTGTCGGGTCGATGCGGTTAATGGGGTCTCCGCCACAGTAGGAGAAGGGTGACAGGGGATAAAAGCTTTCAGACATCCTGTCGGCGGCGGACCAGGAGCCGGTGGGGGTTAGGCAGCGGGGACCGAAATCGGATGAGTTGCGGCCTCCGGCGTGTTCGCGCTCCTTGCCGCCGAAGAGGTAGCGCTGTCCGGCGGGTTCTACTACCGGTTCGCCGTAGGGATAGTAGGTTGTCTGTTGCTCGAGTCTGCCTTTGTCGGAGAATACTGCGATGTTGTTGCCCTGCCAGTCGGTGATATAATAGT
>CAJTJV010000034.1 GCA_910576775.1 uncultured Muribaculaceae bacterium
TACCCATTCCGAACAGAGAAGTTAAACCTCGCCACGCCGATGATACTGCGAAAGTGGAAAAGTAGGTAACCGCCCCCTAGCCCGGACAGAAATGCCCGGGCTTTTTTTGTATTTACACGGATAGTTCTTATTTTTGCAGTAGGCAAGCACTTATGACAATATCAATGAATAATGTTTGTTAACTGATGTGTGCATTAGAGTTGCACATGCAAGTACTTATCTTTGTAATAGAAATCAATTAAACATATACAATGGCAACAAAACCTAAGAAAACAGCCGCCAAGGAGGTGGATCCTCAGGCCGCACGTCTCGAAGCTCTTGAGCAGGCTCTCGGACGCATAGAGAAATCGTACGGACGCGGTGCTATAATGAAGCTTGGCGACGAAGTTGTGGAGAATGTGGAGGTGATTCCTTCCGGCTCTATAAGCCTCAACTATGCCCTCGGTGTAGGCGGTTATCCGCGCGGCCGTATTATCGAGATTTTCGGGCCGGAATCCTCCGGTAAGACTACGCTTGCCATACATGCTATAGCCGAAGCCCAGAAGCGAGGCGGTATTGCGGCGATAATCGATGCCGAGCATGCATTCGACCGTTTCTATGCGCAGAAGCTCGGAGTGGATATAAATAATCTTCTTATATCGCAGCCTGATAACGGCGAGCAGGCTCTTGAAATTGCCGAGCAGCTTATACGTTCATCTGCCGTAGATATTGTTGTTGTCGATTCTGTGGCGGCTCTTACTCCCAAGAGTGAGATAGAGGGTGAGATGGGCGACCGCAACATGGGTCTTCAGGCGCGTCTTATGTCTCAGGCCATGCGTAAGCTTACAGGTACAATATCCCGTACCAAGACTACCTGTATTTTTATCAACCAGCTCCGTGAGAAAATCGGACAGATGTTCGGCCCGACCGAAACAACTACCGGCGGCAACGCCCTCAAGTTCTATTCATCGGTTCGTCTCGATATCCGTTCCCGCAATCCTATCAAGGATGGAGAAGATGTGCTCGGGCGCCGTGCTTTCATCAAGGTGGTGAAAAACAAAGTTGCGCCTCCATTCAAGCGTGCGGAGTTCGACATCATGTTCGGCGAAGGCATTTCCAAATCCGGAGAAATTCTCGATCTTGGCGTTGAATACGGCATTATCAACAAGAGCGGTTCATGGTTCAGCTATAACGGCGATAAACTGGCCCAGGGACGCGATGCCGCCAAGAAGGTAATACAGGATAACCCTGAGCTTGCCGAAGAGCTTGAGACGCAAATTATGGAGGCTATGAAGGCAGCTGATCACAATGGTGGGACGCCTGTAAAAGTGTCCGACAAGTCGAAGAATGATACAGAAGAGCCTAAGGCAACTGTTTCCGATGAATTCGACGATATTCCCGACGAATTCTCCATTGAGGAAGACCTCTGATAATAAAGAATACTACTAATAATGAAAACGGGTTTCTGAGGGCTTTAAAATGCCTCAGAGGCCTGTTTTCTATATAAGGACGGAGCTGACAAAAAAAATTTCAAAAAAATTCATCTCCCGTGAACCATTTTTTATTGCCTGCGTTTATAAAGTACATAGCAAGATTACTTTTTCCATTGCAAGAAATGTGATAATGATTGGTTTATACCACGGCAGCGGCACTGTGAAGCGCCGCTGCCGTGGTGTTTTGCTGCGGAGAAAAGAGTAGTATTTGTAACAAATGTTAATTATAGAAATGTGTGTGCGCAATTTGTAATGTAATTTGTAATTTTAAAGCGCAAAAATTTTTTTATAAACCTAAATATCTATTCAGATGAATGGAATGAGACTTATATTATCTGTCATTGTGACATTATTGGCTATGCCATTTCCGGCAATTGCAGCATCTCCCGGTGTTTACAAGGTACACCAAAGAGTTTCTGAAGAAATTATAATGCCGCCTTATACCGCGACATTTAACAAAACTGACGCTCTCAGTGATTATACCGTCATAGATGCTAACAATGACGGTAAGACATGGAAATACTATAATACTACCGCCCAGTGCCAATACAATTCTGACGGCAAGACTCCTATGGATGACTGGTTGATTACTCGTCCTGTAAAACTCGAAGCCGGTCGTTCATATAGCTTTTCTATGGTTGCATATTGTAACGAAGTTTATGATGATCATTCCGATAAGCTTGCCGTATATCTCGGTACAAGTCCTATAGTAGAGTCTATGACAGTTAACGTTATTCCCGTCACTGAAATTAAATCTCTAAAAAAGAATCCACAGACTCTTGAAGGTTCTGTGTCGGTTACCTCTTCCGGGAACTATTATTTTGGTATTCACGGCTGTAGCGACCCGGATACTTGGGCGGTTCTTGTATCTACCTTTACTATCGAGCAGGGCGCTGCTGTTGTCATTCCCTCTGCGGTGACAGAACTCAATGTTGTACCGGATCCATCTGCCGCTTTCAAAGCAACCGTTAGTTTCAAGGCGCCTGCCAAGGATGCCGACGGTAATGATTTGACAGGTCTGCAGACCGTCAACGTGTTCCGTGGAGAAGAGAATGTCAAGAAATTTGAAGATGTGAATGGCGGTCAGGAATGCAGTTTTATCGACGAGGTGCCTGCAGCCGGCAATTATACATATACAATAATACCGATTATCGGAGGCAATGAAGGTACACCAATATCGGCCAATGTTTATATAGGTGTTGCAAAGCCGGTCGCTCCTACAAATATTACTCTTGTGGAAACAGATACGGACGGCATCGTGACAATAGGCTGGGATGCCGTGACTGTTAATGAATATGGTTATGCGATGTCGCCTGAGCTTGTTTCATATTCAATCCTTACGGTCGGAGAAGATCCTGAGCTGGTGGCGACCGACATCAAAGGTACAAGCCATACATTCCGCGCTACAGATGAGCGTAGCCAGACTTTTGTAGAGTATTCTGTTGTTGCCGGGACCGACGCCGGTCTGTCGGCTGCCGCGGTTTCGCCGCTTATTGCTGTCGGGAAACCATATTCATTACCTATGGATATACATGTCGACGACCGAGGATTTATTTCACATAATGTTTCCATAAACGGTGACTGGAGTCTTGCCGCTATGTCGAACGACAGAAATGAGGATGGCTTCGTTTTCCGTCTCACTCCCGAATTAAACAAGACGGCATCGCTTGGCTCAGGAAAAGTTGCCATTCCTGCCGACGCCCGCAATCCGATATTTACTTTCTACTATTATACCTGGAAATCAGGAGAGTCCGGCGCAAGCAATGATATCGCTTATGCGACAATAAACGGAGAACGGATAGACGGCGGTTTTCCGCTCGGGGCAAGCGACGGTTGGGCTGTTGCTATCATTCCTCTTGATGCCTATAAGGGAACCTCCGTTGTAGTAGGCGTTGAGATAGACTGCAAGCCACTTACCGGTGGGTTATGGTATTATCCCATCATTGATGGTGTGAGTGTAACGGATCCTTATACACATGATATCATGGTGAAAGGCCTTGATGTGCCTCTGTATATAAAGCCCGGAGATAGCGCGGCTATTGAGGCGTCGTTCAAAAACATAGGCAAAAACGATGCCGATAATATCGAGGTAGAATTGATGCGAAACGGAATCTCTGTCCAGACAATAACAGTGTCGGAGCTAAAGGCCGCCACCTCCAAGACTGTTACTTTCAAGGAGAACTGTGATGCCTCATGGCCAGAAAAGGTGGAGTATCAGGTTGTTGTCAATTGCAAGGAGGATGAAAATATTGCAGATAACAGCAGTGAAATAAAGGCAACAGAAGTATTCTTTGACAATTATCCCATTGCCACAGGTCTTATCGCAGACATAAATACTCCCGATGGTATATTGTTGTCATGGGAGGCTCCCGCCCTCGGTAATGAACCGGTACAAGTAACCGAGACATTCGAGGACTGCCGTTCTTTTGCGGTGAACGACATCATGGGTTGGACATTCTTTGATATTGACAAAGACAAGACATATTCTTTCGGCGGAGATGATACTTATCCTAATAAGTTTGCCAAGATGGCTTATATTGTGTTCGATGCTTCACATTTTGCAACACCGGATGTCTATGCAGCCCACAATGGCAACAAATATATGGCAACCTTCGCTTCATACAGCGGTAAGAACGATGACTGGGCTGTTTCTCCGCTCCTGTCGGGCGACGAACAGACAGTGACATTCTATGCCAAATCCTACAACGACAAGTATGGGCTTGAAACTTTTGAGGTTCAAGCAACCAAAAAGAGAGCCGGTTTTACAATTGAGGATTTCGAAACAGTTGGCGAAAAGGGAGTAGCCCCCGTAAGTTGGAAGAAATATTCGTATAAGCTTCCTGCCGGTACGCGGCATTTCGCTATCAGATGCACGTCGGAAGATAAATTCTTCTTCCAGGTAGATGATATCACATTTACAGCAGCATCGGAAGCTGAGCGTATTCCGGTTGTCGGCTACAATGTTTACCGCGGTGATACCAGACTTAACGAAATCCCGCTTGCCGAAACAACGTTTATTGATAATGCCGGTGTAGCAAATGTTGCGGACTATAGGGTGTCTGTTGTTTACGAGAGAGGTGAATCACGTCTTTCCAAGCCTGCCGACGAGTATTCCGGTATAGCGGCCACTGTTGCTGACGGTGATATAAAGATGTCTGTTTCTGCCGGAATTATAACCGTCTGCAGTGGTCTACGAGGTCTCGATATAACGGTTTATAAGGCCGACGGTTCTGTCGTTGGCTCTGCTGTAAGCTCAGGTGCTTCGACAGATTTTACCGTCAGTCCGGGAGTCTATATTGTAAAAGCCGGTTCAAGAGTCGCAAAAGTGGTTGTCCGTTGATAACCTGTAGTATATAAAAAACAGGAGGCTCTTTGGGGCCTCCTGTTTTCTATGAGATGAAAATTTATTTATTTCTTGCAGAAAGCGATGCAGGCCGGAACGTCGCCGGTGGTAGCTTTCCAGAGAAGCTTGCCTTCTTTGCTGTAGCAGAGCACGCTGCCCGATGAGGCATAGTTTTTGGCATCCGTAACGTAGATTTCACCGGAACCCGGATTGACGGCTACACAATAGGGAGCAGTGATATCCTTTTCTGTGCCGTCGGTGATGAAGCTGCCTTCTTCAGAATAACCGTTGCCGGTGATTCCGAGAGTATTGTAGGAATAGGTGGCATTCCAGTTTTCATCGTACGTGCTGCCGATGGAGTAGAGCTTGTCGTTGGTGAGTGTCATGTTCGACACGGCTTGGTCTACGGTAGCAGTCTGACTGAATACGCCATCCTTTGCAGTGAAGCGTGCCAGGCACGATGCCTTGTCTGCATAGTTGCCGCGCGAGCTTGCCCAAAGAGAACCGTAGTAGTCTACGCGGATATGCTGTAAGTTGATGGGGCCGTCGATTTTGGCGGTTTCGTTGAGGGTGGCTATATCTATTACGCTGATGTAGTTCTTGTAGTCGGGATTCTGATAGTCACCGGAGTTTGCCACATATAGCTTGTTGCCTATTACGGTTATGCCCTCGGGCATGCGGCCTACGGATACGGAGCCGAGTTTCTTGAAGCTGTAGATATCGAAAGCCACTACCGAACCGTTGTCACCTTCACCGCCGACAAAGCTTGTGACGTATGCGATATTGCCGTAGAATGCAATTGAACGAGGCGAAGAGATGTCGACTTTGGCGATATGTTTTGCTGTTGCGGCATCAAGGATTTCAACCTTGTTGCTGCCGTTGACAACGATGAAAAGCATACCGTCGTAGATTGCCAAATCGTTGCCGACATCGCCCAGTTCCATTATCTGGTCGGGGTTGGCGGCTGAGTAAATATTGCGGGTATATGTGCCGTTTTTATAGCTGAAATAATCGAGGGTGCATTTATTGGAACCCATGTTACCCTGATTGAGAAGATAGAAGCCGGTATAACCGCCGCCGTCTGATGCATGTGAGCCTTCAACTATAGTTCCTTCCGGTTCCGGAATTTCCGGGTCGTCGGCACATGATGCTGTTGTTATTGCAAGGAGTGCGATAGCTGCGAGTTTTAAAAATTTTGTCATTCCGATAATTTGTGTTGATTGGTTTCGTTAGTAATTATTTGATGTAATCTTTGAAATTCACTCTGCGGGCATCTACATTCTCGCCCATGAAAACGCCTGCCATGTCGGAAAATTTCGCGGCGTCTTCAGTGGTTAGATACTCAATAGAGCCTTTACGGGTGATGCGGGCGTCCATTTCCGGATGTCGGTGCAGATAGTCGATAAGCGATTCTGCCACGATATCACCCTGACTTACTATTATGATGCCTTCGGGCATGTAGAGTCTTATTTTAGGTAACAGCAGAGGATAGTGCGTACATCCGAGGATCACTGTATCGATGTTTTTATCCATTGCGAATAGTGCCTCAATGTCGCGGCGTACGAAATAATCCGCACCGTCACCGGCCGATTCCTTGTATTCCACCAGCGGCACCCACATCGGACATGCATGTGAATGGAGTTTCAGACCCGGATGGAGCTTGGCAAGCTCGAGGTCGTACGATTGTGATGCTACAGTTCCGGGAGTCCCGAAAAGGCCTATATGACCATTTCGGGTGATTCGGCCTACCTGTTCCGCCGTAGGGCGTATCACACCGAGTACGCGCCTGCCGGGGTCGAGGGCTGCAAGGTCGTTCTGTTGGATGGTGCGCAGTGCTTTGGCCGACGCTGTGTTGCAGGCAAGAATCACAAGCTGGCAACCTCGTGCAAAAAGATATTCCACAGCCTCGAGGGTGAAATTGTACACGAGGTCGAAAGAACGTGTGCCGTATGGTGCGCGGGCGTTGTCACCGAGATAGATGTAGTCAGCGTCAGGGAGAGCGCGGCGGATTGATTTGAGGATTGTGAGGCCTCCATAACCTGAATCGAACACCCCGATAGGTCCGGGGTGTCCGACAGTGGCATGAATATCGTTAAAACGGGCGGCGTTCATCAGAGTTTGGCTCTGATGGCGGCGCTTTCTTTCTCATAGCCGGGTTTATCGAGCAGGGCGAACATATTCTTCTTGTATGCCTCTACGCCGGGCTGGTTGAAAGGATTGACACCGAGGACATATCCGCTTATGCCGCAGGCAGCCTCAAAGAAATAAATGAGTTGCCCGAGAACTGCCGGGCTTACCTCGGGAATCTCGATCAGGATGTTGGGAACCCCACCGTCGACATGTGCCAGACGGGTGCCAAGTTCGGCCATCTTGTTTACTTCGTCGACGCGCTTGCCTGCGATGTAGTTGAGTCCGTCGAGATTCGATTCGTCGGATGGAATGCGGAGCTCATGTTTGGAGGTCTTCACGGAGATTACGGTCTCGAAAATAGTGCGTTCGCCTTCCTGAATCCACTGGCCCATAGAGTGAAGGTCGGTGGTGAAATCAACAGACGACGGATATATGCCCTTGTTGTCCTTGCCTTCGCTTTCTCCATAGAGCTGTTTCCACCATTCGGCGAAGAAATGGAGAGCAGGATAGAAATCAACAAGGATTTCGGTTTTCTTGCCGCTGCGGTAGAGGGCATTGCGTGTCATGGCGTATGTGAGAGCGTCGGTGGATGTACCGTCGAGGGTTTTCTCCATCATTTCGCGGGCGCCTGCCACGAGAGCCTTGATGTCGATGCCGGCAACAGCTATGGGAAGAAGACCTACGGGTGTGAGTACGGAGAAGCGGCCACCCACATTGTCGGGAATTACATATGTTTTGTAGCCTTCGGTGTCGGCGAGAGTGCGGAGTGCGCCGCGGGCAGCGTCGGTTACTGCTACGATGCGTTTTGAGGCTTCCTCGCGGCCGAGCTGCGATTCGAGCTGTTCGCGCAGAAGGCGGAACGCGATGGCGGGTTCCGTTGTCGTGCCCGATTTGGAAATTACGATGATACCGAATTTCTTACCTTTGAGGTAGTCCATAAGGTTGTATAGGTAGTCCTCCCCGATATTCTGTCCCGCAAAAAGTACTTTGGGCTGATCGAAGGGATTCGACATAGCTTCAATAACGGCTTTGGCTCCAAGATAGCTGCCACCGATACCGATAGCGACAACGACATCGCAATTCTCGCTCAACGATTTTGCTGTAGAATTGATGTCGTCGAGAAGTTCGTTGCTTATTTCGCCGGGGAGTTTTACCCAACCCAGAAAGTCGTTGCCAAGGCCGCTGCCATCGGTAAGTTTGGTCAGGCCGCCGATCGCTTCGTCTCTCAGTGCGTCAATCTGCTCGCGGCTTACGAAACCGAGGACATCCTTAATCGATACTTCTATATTTTTCATTGTTAGACTGTTAAAATTTTGTCGCAAAATTACGCTTTTTTCTTGAATTAGTCCGCAGCTGCGTTCGGAAATTTCTGTTGCGTTTCGACTGAACAACAGAAAAAGCCGCCCGAAAGTTCCGGACGGCTTGGATAACGGTTAGAAATATCGTTTATCTTACTATAATCTTGCTTGTTTCTGCTCCCTGACGGCGGATATATATGCCGGGAGTGAGGTTGCTGCCGTCGACACGGAAACCGTGGATATTGTAGTATTCGGCGGGAGTAGCTTTGTCTGTGTTGATGTTTTCGATACCGGTGGTGTTGAGTACGAGAGCTTCATCGGCAGATGTGCTCGCTGTTGTCTCACCGGGGAGAACAATTACAGAATAGCCCTGGCCGCGTGTGCTGAACACGTGGAGGTTGTCGGCTGCGTCGAATACGAGCTGCATTCTGTAGGTGCCGTTGCCGGACGGTGCAATCGGGTAGATTGCAGGATTGGTAAGCTCGGGTTCACCGTTGGCATTGAAAGCAAGATCGAATACGTATATCTCGTCATAGCCGGAGAGGGCGAGGCGGCTTTCTTCAGAGTTGACTGCTACGCCGGAGGAAATGCTGTGACCGTTTGTATCGGGAAGCACACCCTTGTTTGCGATGTGCCATAGCATTTCACCTTCGTCGTTGAAATACATAAGACCGTATACGCTGTTGTTGAAATCGTTACGGGTCTGCGATACGAAGAAACCTTCGCTGAGGGTTTCCACCTCAATATCAGTGTTTATCATCAAGTTCTTGTAGGAACTCATCACGAGCGACGGAGCTTTGGTTACATATTTGTCGCTGCCGAGATCGTAACGTACCAGAGTATTGCCGAACAGGCTTTCTTCGAAATAGAAGAGTTTTGTGTCGTCGCCTTCACCCTGGAATGCGACAGTGGGAGAACCTGAGCCAAGCTCAGTGCCATTATAGCTTATGATACCGTTGGCGGTATTGCGAGTGGCACCTTCGGCCATGAACATATTATAAGGTTCTGCGGAGGGGTTGAGGGGGTCGATTACCCATGCGCCGGATGATGCAAAGCTCCAGTCGGAGAATGCTGCCAGACCGCCGATGGCATCGCCACAGCTTGCCGAACGGGCATTGGAGGCATCAAGAGCCGCGAAACCTTTGTGTACGGGTGCTTCTGTGACGAGTTCGCCTTCGGGATTATAGACAACGAAACCGCCGGCTTTGCCTATGCTGACTACCGTGTAGCCGTATGCCGGACTTTGTGGATCGCGAATCCAAACAACGCCGCCGTTTACCGGTTCGGGCATCCATTCCGCCGGTGAGCGGTAGGCGACTACGGGTTCGTCGCCTTCAAGTTCGCTGACAATATTGATTTGCCATGTATAGCTGCCTGAAGCAATGTCATCAATATTGATTGCGGCTTCATTCAGACCCTTGACAGGTGCCGGGAGATCGCGCACAATGGCATCGCCTTCCTCAGGGAAGAGAAGGAGTGCTGCGCTCTTGGCATTTGCCGTGGATTTGTAGCTTACATTGAGTTTGCCGTTTTCGGTATTTGCCTTGAGGTCGTATGCGTATGCCTTGCGTTCGCCGGTGACGGGTGCTACAGGTGTTGTGCCTGTAACGATGATACGTGGAGCAATCTTACTATCCTTGAAATACGTGAGTGTCAATGTTGCGTTTTCAAGTGTGGGTACTTTGAGTTTTGTGTCCCCGTAGGCGAGTACATATGATTTTTCTGTATCTTCAATGTCGGCGTCGCTCTTGCCTATGTTTATAGCGCCGTCCTCTGTGCTGATAAGGATTTCGCCGGATATGCTCGGCACCTCGAAGGTGTATGTCACCTCGTCGAGAAGGTTGAATTCGTAGTTGGAAACGAATTTGCTTTCCTCGTTTGCTGTCCAGTTGTTGATGTCACCCTTGAGATAGAGTTTGGGTGCTGCAATCTCAGTATCTGCATCGCCTTTGCTCTTACCCATGAGTTTGAAATTGTCGAAATACCAGCGGAGCGCGCGTGCGTCGGGCCACTGGTTGTCGGCATGACGGATCTGGATGAAATCGCCTTTGTTGATTTCCACGCCTTCAAGAGGCATTTCAACGTGAATCCAACGAAGAGCTTCACCGGAAGCCATGTTTGCTGCGGGTACTGCAAAGGTTTTCTTTATATTGTTACCGTTGCGCACGATTACTACGAGTTCGACCGCATCCCATGTTTTGTGATCTTTCGTACTCTGAGGGCACCAGTCGAAGGATACTATGGCAGTACCGTCAACAGAGCTATATGCCGGGAAGCTGATGCCTGCCTGATAGCCTGTGAGGCCGAACTTGACATAGTTCTTCATAATATAAACGGTAGAACCTATATGCTTGCGGTCTCCTTTGCCTGCTGCCTTTACATATTCCATTTCATAGCCTTTCTGTACCATCTTGTCGTAGGCGGTGATGTAGCGGTATTCGGGGTGTTCCTCACTCGGCCATAAACCATAATATTGGCTGCTGCTCCATTCGGAAGCTGCGCCGGGATTATTGTCGGCTACTTCGTCGAATGTCGGCTCAGGGCAGTCGTTTATACAGCGGCCGTTCGAGGCCGGAGTTCCGAACCATTCGAAATCCTCTGAGGTGATGATATCGAGAGGATTGACGTCGGTAATTTTGATGTTGTCGAGATAGTAGCGGAGAGCGCCGGAGGCTGCGGGCCACTGTTCGTCGGCATTACGGATGACAATGCGGGTGTCGGCATTTACCGTTGCTCCTTCAAGCTTGATTTTCTCATGTGTCCAGTGCATTACGGCGTTCGTCTCGTATTGTTTGAAGGGCACGGGGAACTGCATCTCGTTGTCGCCGTTCTTCACGATTACCACGAGTTTGGTAGCATCGTATTTGCCGGAATTCTGGCGCTGCGAACACCAGTCGAATTCTACGAATGCATCATTGGCTGCCGCCTGGGTGACGGGAATGGAGATTCCGCTGTAATAGCCTGTGAGGCCGAATTTTAGATAATTCTTCTGAAGATATATCTGCTGGTTCGGGGTGCGATCTCCTTTGTCGGATGAGTGTACACCCATAAATTCATAGCCTTTGTTGAGCAGCGCCTGATAGGCGGTTACGGCTGTGCCTTCCGATACAGAACCGATGTAGGGTGTACTTAATTGTTTGGCTTCCGAGTTATGGTCGTTGTTCCCAATAGCGTCGCCGGTTGGTTTACCATCGATAGGTTTCCATGCCGACCAGTCGGCGAGCCATTCGAAATCATCCTCCCACAGTGTTGTCACTGTTTCAGCGAAAGTAGCACACGAAGCCAGCAAAGCGGCCGCGAGTGACAGTTTGCGTAATGAAAAATTCATGCTTGGATTATTGGTTTATTTATAATTATGGTTAACTGTCAGTGTATTTTTCGTTTCAAAATTATAATTTAAAAGTTTCATTCCAAAGCTTTTTGGATTTATTAACAATAAGATTTCCCTTATTTTATGATGACTTTACGTATTTCGACAGTACCGTCGGTATTTTTTCGGCGTTTGATGAAGAAGCCGCTTTCCGGTTGTTTTATCTGCCGTCCTTTAATGTCGAAATGCTCGGTTATCACCGATACATCTGAGATAACATCGGTAATAGCCCCCGCCTCTCCGTTCTGTAGTATCGAAATAGCATCCACAAGAGTATATGCATTGCTTATATGGTGGGAGCGGATGCGGATTTGTATTTCTTTTCCTGCAAAGTCAGCCAGCGGAGCTCTGACAAGGTTCCATTGTCCGGCAGTCATTTCATTATGTTCTGCTGCTGCAATAGGTGTTTCTGTTTCTCCGCAGATAACACTTGCTTCTACCATGTTGGTGTCGTTTTCGTCGTGGCGATAGGTGTAGAAACTCAGCTCGGCCTGGCATGGCGATGCTCCGAGCGCTATTTTGCCTGTCAGCAAATCGCCGTAACGGTTGGCGACGTAGCAGTTGGACGCAAAGTATTGTCCGTCGCCGTCAGCGGATGGTACCCCGTCTTCATCGGCCATGAAACTCCACGATGCGCCGCCGCTCTTGTCGATGGCGAGACGGAAGCTGTCGAGGCTGCGTGCGTTACTATAGATAACCGGTGGTATATATGCCTTGCCGACAGGAATAATGTTCGTCAGCGTGTAAGTCGATTCGGCGCCACGGTTGAAAGCGGATACAGCATAGTAGATGAACTGCTGCTGAGCGTCGGCGTCCATGGCTCGGAAAGATACCTCCGTCGCGGATGTCGGTGATTCAAGCATAGCCTTGGCACTCCCGTCGTCGTTGGTACCGTATACCATATATAATACGTTGGCGGCATCAAGTGGCGTGCCATCGATATCCTCGGAGACTGCCGTCCATGCCACTCGTACAATACCGGGGTCGGTCTCTGTTACGGTAGCTTCCGTTGGGGCTGCGGCCTGATGCGGACCGACGAACACTTTTATTGTCTTCGTGCGACCTGTGACATTGCCGGCTATGATATGTATCCCATATTCATATTCTCCTCTTTCTGCCGGAGTGTCGGTGAAAACGGCTTTTTCTGATGATGCTATCGCTTTGCGGGCGATTTCCTTACCGTTTCGGGTGAGTACGGCGAAAGCATCGACAAGAGGTGAACCGTCTACAGTCCCTGCCGGAGCCGTGAAATTGATTTGTACGTTCAATTCACCGGTAGCGTCGGGTGTTGCGGCAAGATTGCTTACCATCATTGGTGTAGCGCCGTCAACAGCACCGGAGAGATGTAATTCTTTGATAAAGAGGTACCACATGTTCGGATCGCTTACGGCGTGGATACCGATGTGCCACGGACCGTCGGTGTCGGCTATCACATATCCGGCAACGGTCTCGGGTGCGTCGGCAACGGCATTCGTTGTCGTGCGTTCGATTACGGTACCTGTCATGGCAGCCACTGTCGCTTCGCGTCCGGCCTTAACCTCGAAAGTTTCAGGAGATTCGGCTGAGTTGGCGAACACTTTCATCGTAAGTTCGTAAGCTTTGCCTTTTTCAAGATATATGGCGGGAGTGAACAGCCAGTCGTCGGCACTCTGATTCTTGTTGAACTGGTATCGTGCACCCTTTGTTGTGCTTGTCCATGTCTTTCTGTCTGCATTTACGTCCTCTACAGTGTAGCCGTAGGTCGCGAATGTGGAGGTGGAGTTGAAAATAGTGCTGAAAGGCGCCGTGTAACTGCCGAGCATAATCTCGTTGGATGCTGTCCGTTCCGATATCCGGCCGTCGCATACGGCTTCTACGGTATAGACATATGTTTCCCGGTTCTCGGGATTGCCGATATGTTCTTTCCATTGGGTTGATTTCAGCCCTTCGGCCTTTATTTCTCCTTTGCGGCGCACGGTATAGAAAATTTTGTCGGCTTCCATATAGCCGCCGTTAGCCGGGGAGTTGACAGCATCCCATGTCAGTGTCATCGTGCCTTCGGAATATGCCAGATGCACATTTTCTGGTGCCGACGGGCTGTCGGTGCCGATGAAGACCGTTACACGTGTGCGCGCCGATTTTCCTTCGCGGTTCTCTGCGAGGGCATAGAAATCTGCAATTCCGTCGGTTTCCACAGTCACTTTTCCGGTTATTGTCTCGCCGGCGAGGGCGCTTCCGGAAGCTACGACTTTGCCGGCGCGCATTATCTTCCAGTCGAGAGCGCCGTCGAGTGCGGAGCCGCTGTCGGTTTTTGTGGGGAGTGTGATTGTGTAGGATGCCGATAGAGATCCTCCGTCCGGGTTGACGCTGAAAGCCGGAGCCGCAGGCGAGAGTGGCGTGTCGGCGCCGGGGCGCAGATAGAGATTCATCACCTGGATATCGGCGCCGAAATCGGCGACAAGAGTTGTTTTGCCGTCGGCAAGATTTATTTCATAGAGACCGCTGCCGTATTCGTCGGTGTTGCAGGTGGCTAATATTGATTTTCCGTCCTTGCTGATGCATGCTCCGAAGGGATATTCGAGGGGCAGCTGCGTATCGGCGATTTTAGTTGTCCTGCCGTTTGCCTTGTTCACTTTCACAAGAGAGCCGTTGAGGTCTATGCCGTAGAAAATGCCGTCGGTGGTTGCTGCCAGTGCCGGACAGGCATCGTTGAGGCTCATTGAGGCCAACGGTGTGCGGCTGCAATTCTTATAATCGGCCTTTGCCCATACGGCGGATTTGCCGTCGTCGCTGTAGAAATAGCCGTATACATCGCCTGTCGACGGGTCGAGGGCTACGGATGTCGCCATCATGGGTATGCCTCTGTCGGCGTCGAGCTGTACACAGCTTTTTTCCTCCCACGTGTCGGAATCGTAGCAAAGGATATATACGCTGCTGACAGAGTTGTTGCTGATAGTGGCGTAGGCGCCGCGTATGGTGGACGTCTCCGGGTCGAAATAAGCTCCGTTCTCAAGGCCGATACGTGTTTTTCCAAGCAGGGTGAAATTTTCGCCGGTAGCGTGGGGCAGGATATAGAAACCGCGGTCTTCGCCGGTCCAGCCTGCGCGGTACACCATTTGGCCGCAGACATCACCGGAGGCGGCGTGGATAATATTTGTTGCCGCGAACGCTACTGTCAGAATTATAGTCAAGGACTTTATTGTCATGATGGTATCGGTGTTTTTAGCGTACAAGGATGGTGCGTCCGAAATTGTTGCCGGCAACGATATAGAATTGGCCGCGTGTGGCGTCGAACTCGTGTGTTCCGCGTTTGAGACGTCCGGTGAATATTGTGCTGCCGTCGATACAGTATATAGCCATATCGAGGCATTCGATTCCGCTGATTTCAATTACGATCTTGCCGTTGCCGGTATGTGCATCCCACAGATGACGTTCCGCCGTAGGATCGTCGATTCCTGTCGGATTGCCGGAAATGGCTATATTGTCGATTAGCCAACGGTTGCCGGAGGTCTGTCTGAGGCGCAGGCGTGCGTTTCCGGTGACTCCGCAATGCACGGAGTAAGGTTTTGCCGTCACGTCGGATATTTCCACAGTGCCATGTTTTTCCCAGGTGAGGCCGCCGTCTGTGCTTGTTTCTACGTCGACAATTGCAGTAGCGTCGCTTTTGTTATCCCATTTTTTTGCGAGGAAACTGACGGTCCATATCCCGGAGGCGATATCGTCGTCCATGGCAATGGATCCGTTGCCTTTTTTTGCAAAACGGAGAGACGCAATTCCGTCGATAGCCGGGTCGGAATTCCAGAACCCACCATTCCCGATAATCCATTTTGCCGCCGAGCCGTCGAATACGTCGCAGTAACCGTCGACACCGGAACCGTTTTCGAAATCTTCAAGGAAAGAGCCGTTGAGAGCTGCCTTTCCGCGGATAACGGTGGTTTCGGAGGTGTAGGTATCGGTGGAGGCTTGTAGCATGCCTTCGAATTCGCCGGAGGCTGTACTGTTCATCCTCAGATAGAAGCGGTTTTCATCGGGTGAAAGTCTGAGGATGTGTACCCATTCGTCCTTGTCAATGGAGAGTTCGAAAGGCGCGTCGATAGTAAGGGTTATTTCGGTATCAATATTTTCTACAGCCATTATGATTTCGGCGGCTGCTGTAGGACTGCCGGGCTGTCCGGTGAAATATAGATTGCCATCGAAGAGGAATTCTATGTACGGAAGTGCCTCTGCTGTTGTGACGCTGACTGTATTTCCGCGTAGTGTCGGGGTATATACCGTATAGGTGTATTCTGTCGCAGGCTGTAGTCCGCTGACTGTATAGCTTTCGGATTTGGCATCGACTGAGACCGGATAGCCGTCGAGTTTGCCTTCCCTGTCGCTAACCTCAAGAGTATATTCATTTTCGCTACCTATATAGACCCAGTTTGCCTGGAAAGATGTTGATGTAACTCTTGTGGCTTCGCCGACAGGCAGGCCGTCGATGGAGCGGCCTGTGAGAGTAATGGTATTTGTTATATCGCCGCTTTTTAGAGTTAGGCTCCCGGTGTATTCCTTGTTTTCGTCAGGTGCGAAGGTGATTGTGAGTGTTGTGCCTTTGTTGGCATCGGTAGCGGCAATGATACTTTTGTCGCAACTGAAAGGCGCGCTAACGGAGATTGTTATATCTTTTGTGAGATTTGTCGATAGTAAATCTATTTCTGTGCTGCGGGTATGACCTTTTGTTGTCAGGCCTATGTCAAATATGCTTCCGTCGGCGGGTGTGTTGATAGTCGCGGGAGTGCCGATGGTAGAGATCCAGTTGTCGTTTTTCTTGTCTCCCCATATATAGTCGGCCAGTTCGGGATGGTCGATGAATGGATTGCGGTTGCCCTGCAGGGCATAGACAGCCTCGTTACGGTCGGTCTCTTTTTTACTTACCGGATCCGCCTTGTGCCATTTCATAAGCATGTCGATTGTCCAGGATGTGAATACAGGGTAGCTTGTCCCTCCGAAATTATCGGAGCTCCAGGTGCTGACGCGGTTGTTGTAGCATGCCGCCATGTAGAAATACGTGCGTGCGAAATCGCCTTTGAATTCATCGTCGGGCTCGAATACGGTGCCGCTGTAGCCGGGGTATGTGGAGGCTCCGAGACGTCCGCGGGCACTTACTCCGTTGCTTGATGCTACATATGATCCTTTGGCGCATTCGCCGTAAGGGTAGTTGCTGCGTTGTCCGTTTACCCGTCCGTCGGTGGGATAGAGATGCATCAGGTCGGAGTACATGGGAGAGGCATCGTTGAACCAGCTTTTGGGAACGGAATGCTCTTTGTTGTAGCAGTCTCCGATTTTGCTGTAGTTACCGCATTTTTCGCCGACAGGCCATAATTTGGTGGAGTACATATCCCATATCTTATTCTGATCGGGGTAGCTGTCGGTTTGCGGATAGTATGAAAAAAGGTTGCCGTAGCTCAGTGTGGTATGGTTGGATATACAATTCTCGAGACCTTTGAGCAGGTCCGCGCCTTTTTTATTCTCGGCTTTGTCGTAATAGCCGGCCGGTACTGTTGCGAAAGCGACGCCGAGTGCGAACAGCGACAGCAACAAGGATGTACATCTTTTGGTCATGGTGCGGTTGGCTTATATGTTTGTTTTTATCATCCGGTCTTTTGGAAAGTCACATTCTCCGGAGCTGGTATTTGTCGATAAATTGTTTCAGACCGGGATGCTCTTCGATAAGGTCGGAGAGTACGCGGTCGTCCGTCCGTAGGTTTTTTGGTAGTTCACCTGTCATAACCTCGATTTCAAATCTGAAGCCGTCGTTCTGCAACTCTTTACGCATATCTTTCTGGAGCCTGTCTATTTCTTTTTCAGCCAAGGAGGCCTGCATCTCCGTAGCTATCGTCAAGGTATAGATATTCCCCCCCTTCGCCACCGGACGAGCCTGTGAGAAAACACTGCTCATCATCGGGCCGAACTGCGCCCGCTCCAGAACGATAGGCCATATGCGTTCGACATCTGCGTCAGTAAATTCCTTGACTACTGTTTGTGCAGGTTGAGATGCGGGGTTATCTGGTGTCTGGTTTTTGGGGGATGCGTTTTCCGTTGCCATTGTCTGTTTGAGTTTACTTAGTGAAAACTCATTGAGACTTGATGAAATCGACTGGCGCGGCTTTGACGCTGCTATAGGTTTAGGCTGCGGGTTATGGGTGAATTTTGACACGTAGCCCGTCGATACCGGTTGTGGTGCCGGTTGCGGCTGCGTCGGAGCTGCCGCAGGGACTTGTGTCTGCGGAGTGCCGGATACGGAAGCGGCGGGGGCGCCTGCCGTAAGCGGTTTCAGATGCCCCACGTCCTCTCCGCTGTTATCGGGCGAGGGGCTTAATAGTTGGCACAGTTTTATGAGCGTAAGCTCGACTAAGAACTGTTTGTTGGATGCCTGACGAAAATTGAAATCGGCACTGTTGCATAGCTCCATCGCCTTGTAGAGGAAAGTCGGATGCAGTTTCGCGGAGCGCTCGGCGAGCTGGCAGCGTACTTGTTCGGTAGCCTCTACAAGGTGAGCGGTTGCGGGGCTCGACGATACGGCGAGGTCGCGAAGATATTGGGCAAGACCGTTGATGAAGAACTGTGAGTCAAAGCCCTTTTCACGTATTTCTTTGTAAATCAGGAGTGCGGTAGGTACATCGCTACCGACAAAAGCATCGAGCAGACGGTTGTAATAACTATGGTCAAGGACGTTGAGGTTTTTTATTGTGGCCTCGTAAGTTATTTTTCCTCTGGTACTTGCCGCAACCTGGTCGAAAATCGACAGAGCATCGCGCATGGCGCCGTCGGCTTTCTGAGCTATGACATTAAGTGCTTCATCCTCGGTAGTATATCCTTCCCGGTCGGCTACTTTGCGCAGATGGTCCACCATGTCGTCGATTGTGATGCGCTTGAAATCATAAATCTGGCATCGCGATAGGATGGTGGGGAGAATCTTGTGTTTTTCTGTCGTGGCGAGAATGAATACGGCATGTTCCGGCGGTTCCTCAAGAGTCTTGAGAAAGGCATTGAAGGCTGCTGACGACAGCATGTGGACCTCATCGACGATGAAAACGCGGTAGCGCCCTGTTGTCGGTGGCACCACAACCTGCTCGCAGAGTTGCCTGATATCGTCGACACTGTTGTTCGACGCCGCGTCCAACTCCAGAATGTTCATCGAGCGGTTCTCGTTGAACTGACGGCAGGAATCGCATTCATTGCATGCTTCGCCTTCGGATGTGCGGTTGGTGCAGTTGATTGTCTTTGCGAAAATACGCGCGCACGACGTCTTTCCGACGCCTCGCGAACCGCAGAACAGATAGGCGTGGGCGAGCCGGTTGGTATCGATAGCATTTTTCAGCGTCGATGTCAGAGCCTGCTGTCCGACAACTGTTGCAAAAGTTGTCGGCCTGTATTTTCGCGCTGATACTATGTATTTTTCCATGTTTTGGTTTAAAGTGGGGATATATGCCCCCTCACTCTGCAAATATACGATTTTTTCAGATTCTTTTTCCGCTCTGAAATGCAAGACGATGTTAAAAATGGGTGTTATCGTTTTTGATTCCTAACTTTTTTGATGGAAAAATTTTCGGAATCTTAATTCAGATGATGTAGGCTATTTCTTTGAAGGCGTAGGTGTGGCCGTTTGAGAGGGATAGATGTCCCGTGAGTGCGACGTCGGTTATGGAGGCCATGAATGGTTCGCCATTCGGTTCGCGGAAGAGGTATTCGCGTCCGTCGCCGCGGTAAAGGCGCTTCATGAAATCGGCTTTGAGGCGTCCGGTATCAGGAGCGGCGATATAATTATGACAGGAGTCGGAAATCTCTGTGCATACTTTTTCGAGCAGAGGCCGCAAAGACAGTTCTTTTTTTGTAAGATGAATAATGGATACCGGATTGGGTGCGTCGGAGGTGAATGTTGTCTGATTCACGTTTATGCCTATTCCGGCGATGCTACGTTCTATTTTGAAACCGGAAAGTCTGTTTTCAATCAGTATTCCGCAGATTTTTCTGTCTTCTACATAGATATCGTTGGGCCATTTCACCTTTGTACGGGCTTTGCATCCGGCTTCGGCAAAGGCCGCATCAATGGAGGCGGCGACGGAGAGCGCCACAATCATGGATAGCTCGAATTGACGGATTGCCGGCCAATCCATCGGACGGATAAGCAGCGAGAACGTGAGATTCTTACCGGGCTGCGACTCCCAGCTGTTGCCGCGCTGGCCTCGCCCCGCCGTCTGGCACGCTGTGACAACGACGGTGCCGTCCGGTGCGTCTGCAATAGCTGACAGCTCCGCACTGGTGGATGCGCAGCTGTCCAAGTTGATTATTTCAAGGCTCATTCCGAGATGGTGAGCGTCCGCGAATCGTCGTCGTTAACCTTTATCTGTACGCTTACGGTATCTGATGGCAAGGCGGCGGCGATGCGTTCGGGCCATTCGATAAGGCATATGGCGCCGGAGTCGAAATAATCCTCTATGCCGAGTTCGAGAGCTTCCTCAAGAGTTTCTATGCGGTAGAAATCGAAATGATATATAAGTTCGGCTGTAGTGTCGGACCGGTATTCGTTGATAAGGGCGAATGTGGGCGAAGCAGTTTCTTCCTTGTCGACGCCGAGCACTTCGCATAGTGCGTTTATAAACGTTGTCTTTCCGGCTCCCATGTCGCCGTAGAATGCGAATACAGTATTGTCGCCCATAAGGGATGCGAATTCGCGGGCTGCTTCCGGGAGGGTGTCCTCGTTGGCTATCTGAATAGTTTTCATTTCGGTGATAGTGTTATTAGTGGCACAAGCATTTCCTCGAGCGATATACCGCCGTGCTGGAAAGTGCCGGTGTAGTATGAAACGTAATAGTTGTAATTGTTTGGATAGGCGAAGAAATCCTCCCGTGCGGCAAAGATGTAGGTTGTCGAAATGTTCGGTGACGGGAGGCCGAATCTGGCCGGATTTTTCATCTCGAATACCTGTTTGGCGTTATACTGGAGGTTCTTGCCGAGTTTATAGCGCAGGTTGGTGTTGGTGTTTTTGTCTCCTACGACTTTTATGGGATTGTCGACTCGGATAGTGCCGTGGTCCGTCGTGAGTATGATCTTGTAGCCTTTGGCGGCGATCCGGCGGAAAATCTCAAGTGCCGACGAGTGGCGGAACCAGCTCTCGGTGAGGGAGCGGTAGGCGGCGTTGGTGGCGGCGAGCTCGCGTATCATTTTTGACTCGGTGCGGGCATGCGAGAGCATGTCGATGAAATTCAGCACTATTACATTGAGGTCGTTGTTTTCGAGCTGGCTGAATTCCCGCAACAGTTTTTCGCCGCCTGCGCTGTCGTTTATTTTGTTGTAGGAGAATTTATGTCGGCGGCGGTAGCGTTCGAACTGAGTCGCTATCAGGGGAGATTCGTTGATGTTCTTGCCTTCTTCGGAATCCTCGTCAATCCACAAATCGGGGAACATTTTTTCAATCTGTGCAGGCATAAGGCCGGAGAAGATAGCGTTGCGGGCGTACTGGGTGGCTGTCGGAAGAATGGAGGTATATAGATTTTCCTCGAAATTGAAATATTCTGCAAGAAGCGGTTTTATTGTGCGCCACTGGTCAAGACGGAAATTATCGATAAGGATGAAGAACACCTTTTCGCCGGCATCGAGCAGCGGAAATACCTTTTCCGGGAAGATGCGCGGACTCATCAGTGGCTTGTCGTCGCCTGTGAGCCAGCTTTCGTAATTACGGCGCAGCCATTTGTAAAACTCCGAATTGGCTTCTTTCTTTTGTGTCTCGAGCAGTTCGTCCATGTTTGTATCGGCGCCGGCAAGTTCGAGCTCGCGATATACGAGGCGACCGTACAGTTCATACCAGTCCTCGATGGTGGATGCCGAATTTATAAGCTGTCCGAGCTCTCCGAATTCCTCGCGGTAGTCGCGTGTGGTCTTTTCGGCTACAAGACGCTCGGAATGGAGGTGTTTTTTTATCGCTATGAGAATCTGGTTCGGATTGACAGGCTTGATAAGATAATCGGCTATTTTGCTGCCTACTGCCTGGTCCATGATGTTTTCCTCCTCGCTTTTTGTTATCATGATTACGGGAGTCTGGGGATGTTGCTGCTTTAGGAGCTGGAGGGTTTCCAGTCCGGTGAGTCCCGGCATGTTCTCGTCGAGGATGATAAGGTCGAAAGGTGCCGCTGAGGCCATGTCAAGGGCGTCACGACCGTTGTTTGCCGTCGTCACATCATAGCCTTTGTTGCGCAGGAATAAAAGATGGGGCTTCAACAGGTCGATTTCATCGTCGGCCCATAGTATGCGTTGGGTGTTGCTCATTCTTTTCTCTTTTACATGCAAAGATACAAACTTTTCCGAGCGTTAGTATCTTCAATGGAGTCAAAGATAGCTCATTTTCATCATTCTCCGTCATAAAAAATATAAAAAAGACCGCCGGCATTGCTGTCGGCGGTCCGGAATATCTTTTCTTGTATTTGTCAGAGCAGGCAGAGCACGAGGGCCTGTGCGGCGACAACTCGCAGGAACATTGTCAGGGGGTAGACGGTGGAGTATGCCACGGCGGGCTGGTCGTTGGCGGTAGAGTTGTTTGCGTATGCCAGTGCCGGCGGGTCGGTGCAGCTGCCCGACATAAGACCCATGATTGTGAGCAGGTTGATGCGGTCGTGTCCGCGGGCTATGCATCCTACGATAATCAGAGGTACTACGGTGATGACAAAACCCCATATCACCCACCACATACCGGTTGCGTTAAATACGGATGCGGCGAAATCCTTGCCGGCGGCGATGCCTACGGAGGCAAGGAAGAGGCATATGCCGAGTTCTCGCAGCAGAAGCGACGCCGACGATGATGTGTATGTTACAAGTTTTGCCTTATATCCGAAGCGGCTCAGAAGAATGGCGACTACAAGGGGGCCGCCGGCGAGGCCGAGTTTCATCCCGAAGCCTATGTCGATGGACCCGAGGATGATACCGAGGATAATACCTACAAAGATTGTGATAAGGTTGGGTTGGTTGAGGCGTTTCATTGAATTGCCAAGGCGTGATGCCAGGCGGTCGATGTCCTCAAGGTTGCCGACCACAGTGATGCGGTCGCCCATCTGAAGACGCAGGTTGGGGGCGGCAAGAAGGTCGACGCCGGCGCGGTTCACACGGGTGCAGTTGAGCTTGTAGCCGTTATGCAGGCGCAGGGACCCGAGAGGGACACCGTTGTATTCGCTCTTGGTTACGAGGATGCGGCGGGAAAATACCGGAGTAGGAGTCGATTCCCAGTCCATCTCCACCTCGGGACCTATAACGGCCTTGAAGCGGTCGGCATCCTGGACTGAACATACTACAAGAAGAATGTCGCCGGGATGGATTGTTGTGCTCGATTTCGGAATTGTCACTTTGCCGTCGGCTCCCATCAGACGTGACACTACAAAGTTGGTCTGTACTATGTCGTGAAGCTGGATAAGGGTCTTGCCGTCGATGAGAGCGTTTGTAACTTTCACTGACAGAAGGAATGGTTTCAGGTGCGAGTCTTCCTGATCGATTTCAATCTTGCGTATTTCGTCCTCTGTCTTGATACGGAATATCCACTTGATGACGAACATCGACAGGATGATACCCACAACGCCGAGAGGGTATGCAGCCGCATAGCCTGAGGCCATGATATTCGCCTGTTCGGGACTTGCAATCTGCGATACCGCCTGTTGGGCGGCAGCAAGGCCTGGGGTGTTTGTCACGGCGCCGCTCATGATACCGACGAGAGCAGATACGTCCTTGATATTTCCGAAGAAATATATGCCGAGTACGATGGCGACGTTGAGCGCTATCACAAGCACGGCAAGGAGATTGAGACGCATGCCTCCTTTTTTGAATGACGAGAAGAAGCCGGGACCTACCTGCAGACCGATGGAGAAGATGAAAAGGATAAGGCCGAACTCGCGTACAAATTTCAGGATTGAGTTGTCGACGATGTATCCGAAATGTCCCATCAGGATGCCCACGAAGAGCACGAACGTGACGCCTAACGAAACCCCGAAGAAGCGGAATTTACCGATAAAGATGCCGGCGGCGATAACGAAGGAATATAGAACAAGCGTAGATGCTATGCTCGTATTTCCCGGTAGCAATAAATCGCTGATAAAATCCATAGACAGAGATGAATACTGATTCCCTTTCGGCCGGAAAACATCTCCGGCCCCAAATTTTCTGCAAAGTTAGCAATTTATCGTCGAAAAATGTCCGTTATGGCGTATATTATTCACCGTATCGGAAATATATTTTTTAAATTCGGATTACCTTATTTTTATTTTTCCGTGCGTTTAGAATTTCTTATCGCTGACTCTGTATTTGTGCATAGAGGTAGCCCAACCTACAATATTTATATCAATGCCGGGCGTGCCATCGCTGAATTTTATTTTCTTGATGATTCCTTCCGAGCGTTTGTTGCCTTGTATTGCTGTAATCTGTTCGCCGGCAATGAGGTAGTCAAAGCCGCCGGTTATGGTGATTTTGCCGTCCTCTGTAACGGTTCTATAAGTAGCATGTCCTGACGAGAATGATATGTAATAATTATTTTTATCGTCGTTTCTGCGTTCATCACGCATGAATGATGGGATGCTTTCCAATTCGTCTTTGGAATATATTCCACTATTGCCACCGGATTTCAAAACCCTGAATATGCTTTTGTTACCCTTGCTGTTGGAATAATTGACAAGAATGTCGTTGGATATTACCGGGGGGAATTCAAATGTCTCGGTCATTGCGTCGTCCGTTGTGCCGTTAATTATGTGGCCGTCGGCCTTCCATACACCTCCATATACCCGATAGTCTCCACGTAGGCCTCCTTCATCATAATATCTTACCCTGTAAGTGTGGTCCGGATTAAATGTATATGTCAAGGCCTCCCGCTGTATAACCGCCATAGCGCCGTTGGAAGATCTTTCGATGACGGACCATGTCGCCGCGAGATTATTTTCAATGTTTCCGTCGGTTGGTTCGTCTTCTTCACCTCCGCAACCGGTAAAAGCGAATGCCGGGACAATCAGTACCAGCGCGAGTAAAAGTTTTTTCATAATAATATGGAATATTATGTTGTTGTCTGTTCAGAGTGTAAATATAAATAAGTATTATGATGTTTTTTATGTAATAAGTATACATTTTGCTATAGCTAATTCACAAAAACGCCCGACGGCGCAGGTGACCGCGGACGTTTTTTTGTGAGAAGCCGGTCCTGTATCAAAATTCAGATACAGAGCCTAAATCTTTATCAGAAATTATATCCTATTTTCATGTTGAAGCAACTTGTGGAACCTGCATGATCGGGTGTCCAGCAATGGCCGAGATATCCGATGCCGCCATACCAGGAACCGAATTGCAGGCCTACCATCGGGTTTACAAGGACTGCGCCCCACTTTGTGTTTTCGGTGTTGATTTCGTAACCTACATCGAATGAAAAGAACGGGTTCAGGCTGCCAAGCTTGCCTTCGAGCTGTCCGCGCACAAAGATTGGAATTAGCGGCCCGGCGTTGAAATTCCATTTTTCGGTAAGGCCGATACCTGCACCAATCCGAATGTTCTGATGCACTTTTTCTGTTATACCTCCCTGAAAGTTGAATGCCGTAAAACCGTCGCCGGCCTGTATCGGCTGAAATTCAAGAAACGGATTAATTGCAGAGGCGCACATGGCTCCGGCCAGGGCTACTACAAGTGTCGTCAGTAATTTCTTCATTACATGATGGTTTTTAGTTTAGGAGATTCTTGATGTCTGTTTATTGTCGATTTGAGTGAAAACAGAATCTCCATGAATCTTCCCCCAAATCCCGGATAGATGTAAACATCTGTGCAAAATTAAAAATAATTATTGTTTTTGTAGCCTGTCAATGAATTTTTCCGCGAATTCGAGGGCTCTTATTCATTTATTGTGAAGATTTAAAGTGTTTTATTGCGGTAGCTTTTTTGTTCGGGGTATAAAAAAAGCTCCGCGGCTGCGGAGCTTTTTTATGGGAATCGGGTCTGGGCTTAGAGCTGGGGACCTGCTGCAACGAGAGCCTTGCCGGCTTCGTTGTTTTCGTATTTCTTGAAATTCTTGATGAAACGTTCTGCAAGGTCTTTGGCCTTTGCATCCCATTCTGCGGCATTTGCGTAAGTGTCGCGGGGGTCGAGAATCTTGGGATCAACACCGGGGAGTTCGGTAGGGATCTCGAAATTGAAGATGGGGAGTTTCTTTGTGGGAGCCTTGAGGATGGCGCCGTCGAGGATAGCGTCAATGATGCCGCGTGTATCCTTGATGGAGATACGCTTGCCGGTGCCGTTCCAGCCGGTGTTCACAAGGTATGCCTTGGCACCCGATGCCTGCATACGCTTAACGAGTTCTTCAGCGTATTTGGTGGGGTGGAGCTCAAGGAATGCCTGGCCGAAGCATGCGGAGAATGTGGGAGTCGGTTCGGTGATACCACGTTCTGTACCGGCGAGCTTGGCGGTGAAGCCGCTGAGGAAATAGTATTTTGTCTGTTCTGCGTCGAGGATGCTTACGGGAGGAAGAACACCGAATGCGTCAGCGCTGAGGAAGATTACGTTCTTTGCGGCGGGGCCGTGGCTGATGGGCTTCACAATCTTTTCGATGAAATCGATAGGATAGCTTACGCGGGTGTTTTCGGTGACGCTCTTGTCGGCGAAATCGATTTTGCCTTCTGCGTCGACGGTAACGTTTTCGAGTAGGGCGTTGCGGCGGATGGCGTTGTAGATGTCGGGCTCGCTTTCTTTGTCGAGGTTGATAACCTTGGCATAGCAGCCGCCTTCGAAATTGAATACGCCGTTGTCGTCCCAGCCGTGTTCGTCGTCACCGATGAGGAGACGTTTGGGGTCGGTGGAAAGAGTGGTTTTGCCTGTGCCGGAAAGACCGAAGAAGATGGCGGTGTTCTCACCGTTCATGTCGGTGTTGGCGGAGCAGTGCATGGAAGCGATGCCCTTCAGGGGAAGGAAATAGTTCATCATCGAGAACATGCCTTTCTTCATCTCGCCGCCATACCATGTATTGATGATGACCTGCTCGCGGCTTGTGATGTTGAATACAACGGCTGTCTCACTGTTGAGGCCGAGTTCCTTGTAGTTGGTGAGTTTTGCCTTGGAAGCGTTGTAAACAATGAAATCGGGGGTGAAATTTTCAAGGTCTTCAGCGGTGGGACGGATGAACATGTTGGTTACGAAATGAGCCTGCCATGCTACTTCCATGATGAAGCGTACAGCCATGCGGGTGTCTTTGTTTGCGCCGCAGAAGCCGTCGACAACATAAAGTTTTTTGCCGGAGAGTTCCTTTACTGCGAGGTCCTTGCAAGCAGTCCAGGCTTCTTCGGAAGCTTTCTTGTTGTCATTGGGATATTCGGGAGATGTCCACCATACGGTGTCTTTTGATTTCTCGTCGAGAACGATGAATTTGTCTTTAGGCGAGCGGCCGGTATAGACACCGGTCATAACGTCTACAGCGCCGAGTTCGGTTACAACACCTTTTTCATAGCCTTCGAGTGTAGGAAGGGTCTCCTGTTCGAAAAGTTCTTCGTAGGTCGGGTTGTAGACAACCTCGGTAGTGCCCTCGATGCCGTATTTGGCCAGGTCGGCTTTGATTTCGGCTAAACGGGCCTTCTTGATTTCTTCAATCTTGCTCATGTTGCTTGTGAGAAAAATATTAATTGTTGTGTTTTCTGTTATTGTCTATTCATTGTCGGGCAAACCTTGTTTACCGACTGCAAAGTTAGGAAAAATTCCGAGCTTTTTTTCAATTATGGAAAAATTTCTTTATTAATTAAGTTTAAAGAAGCTTTCCTTCATTGTCTTTTTATATCCGGCAAGGTGCTTTTGTGCGTCATGCCTCTGTATAACAATTATATATGTGCGCGAGTTCTGCTATGTTTGTCAATTTCCCGAAGCTGGTGCCATACAATTGCGATGGTGGCTATTGTAGCCCCGATATCGGAAACCGGAAAGGACATCCACACGCCGTTGAGTCCGCTGATGCGCGGAAGGATGAAAAGCAGTGGGATAAGGAAAATCACCTGGCGGAGCAGGCTTACCCATATTGCTTTGGATGCCTGTCCTATACTCTGAAGAAGGGTGGATGATATGATCTGGAAACCTACCACAGGGAATGCTGCCAGGCATATGCCGAGAGCACGTTGGGTTGCGTCGAGCAGGTCTTTGTCGCTTGTAAACGCCATGCCGACCTCGCGTGGAAAGATAAAGCCGAGAATGCCGCCTGTGGCGGTAATTGCAGTTGCGGCGCCTGCGGCGAGGAAATAGGCTTTTTTAAGTCGGTGGTAATTGCCTGCTCCGAAATTATAGCCTATGATTGGTTGCAGACCCTGGCATATTCCGAGTACCACGGTGACAAGCAGCGATGTAAATGTTATCATGATGCCGGCTGCGCCAATGTCGCGGTACGTTCCGTAGTGGAGCAAGGTGTTATTGACTATAGCGTTTATGGCGCATCCGGCGAAATTTACGAGTGCCGGCGCCGCGCCGAGGGAGATGATGGCTGTAAAAATCTTACGGTCTATGCTGAATGTTCCGCGGCGGAAATGGAGGGTGACGTTGCGGCGGAAAAAATGTTTCATTACATAGGCTGCCGATATTGCCATGGCGATATTTGTAGCCCATGCGGCGCCGGTTATTCCCCATTCGAAAACATAAATGAATAGTGGATCGAGAACGGTATTTACAATGGCTCCGATCAGCATGGTGTACATCGCGCGGCCGGGATAGCCTGTCGAGCGCATGATGTTGTTGAACCCGTATGCGATGTTGGTCAGTAGTAGCCCCGGCAGCAATGGCATCATGTAACCTCGGGCGTAATGCAATGTAATGTCGTTTGCTCCAAAAAGATGTAGCAGAGGATTCATGAAAACTGCAAACGCGGCTATGTAGATGCCGGCGTTTATCAGAGTCAGTGTCATGGCATTGCCTAAGATGTGTTCCGCACGCCTTTTATCTCCTTCACCCAGAACAATGGAAATCCGGGCTGACGACCCCACGCCGACGAGTACGCCGATGGCTGTCGCGAGGTTCATAATCGGGAAAGTGACGGCAAGGCCGGCGATTGCTTCGGGCCCCACCCACTGGCCGATGAATATGCGGTCGACAACATTGTAGAGAGCCATCACCAGCATTCCCACCACGGCGGGGAGGCTGTATTCCCATAGCAACTTGCCCACCGGAAGGCTGCCGAGACGGTGCAGGCGCGTGTTATTCTCCATTCTGCTGTTTTCGAGTCAAAAAGAAGGCTACCGTTGTGCGGCAGCCTCTTTCTGTTATGACTTGATGAGGAATTTATTCTGCCTTCTGCGAAGCGAGGGCACGCTCGTAGTATTTCTTGATATCAAGACGTGTGTTGGCTACGTACGAAGGATATTCGTCGATGATTTCCTTGTATGCTTTTGCCTCTGCCTTGAAATTGCCCTGCGAACGGTAGATGTTGGCTTCCTTGATAAGGATGAACGGGACGATTTCGGGATTCTCGTCGGCTGCGGAGATTGCTTTGGAGTAACTCTTGAGAGCCTGGTCGAGTTCGCCGAGGTTCACGTGGCAGTCGCCTGCAAGAGCGTAGACACCGGGAGCTGCAACCTCGTCGTCGAGAGTGCAGTCGTTGAGATATTCGAGAGCTTCCTTGTATTTTTCCTGACGGTAGAGGCGGATGCCCATTTCGGCTTTGGCGCGGTTTCCGCTCTTGTAGCCCATTTCGGCAACTTCCGAGTAACGGGCTGTCGCCACGCTGTCGTTGAGGGCGGCGTCGGCCTTGGCGATGGCTTCGTCAGCCTTCTTGCTGCCGGCCTGTGCTACCATAATCCAGATAAGGGCGCCGAGTACACAGATAATCAGTAATACGGAGCATGCCACAAGAGCCTTTTTGTTTTTCTTTGCCTTTTCTACCAAGCCTTCAGCTCCTTCGAGCTGTTCGGGGGTGGGGGTTGTATTTTCCATTGCTATGTTTTTATTTTTTTTCGCGTTGCAAATGGCATCCGCCGTTGGCAGATGCACCGTTTCAAGCTGCAAAAATAGCGTATATTTCTATAATTGCGAAATTTCCCACATCTTTTTTACTAAGTTCCCGCTATTTTTACACGGCTCTTTCATTTAAAATTGCGTTGCCATGTTAGGAGACATGCTATTTTATAGCCAGATTAAAATAGTTGCGGATAGACCTTTTATTCCTGATTTTCAATAAAATAAGCGCTTTACAAATTTGGCCGAGCGGCAGATTTTTCGTAACTTTATAGATGATAATCAATAAGTTATGAATATAATCAATCCACTTGGCCAAGACGCCTTCGAAAGGCGTGTGCAAGCCTAATCGCACAGCAAAAGTACACAATAAATCCGACAAAAGAAGCAGCATTCTGGAAGAATTGAGAGCGTTTGCGCACGGC
>CAJTJV010000035.1 GCA_910576775.1 uncultured Muribaculaceae bacterium
CTCCGAGACTCTTTTTTGTTTCCGGTTATGCCCCGGCATGAATGCCGGGGTTTTCACATTATGACGCCTCTCCGAGGCTCTCACGATACATGCACAAAAATAACCTAAATGAAAGAGAAATGCGCTATAATATCTTGGGAGGCTGCGCCTATTTTGACACAGCCTCATTAATATTACTGTATTTAGCTGGTTTTGCATTCATTTTTACAAGCAAGAACGATAACAATAATTGATAATCGCGCGAAATATCCGTACCCATATTCTCACCTTGAAAAAAAATCTTACCTTTGCAGAGATATAGCTCCACGCCATGGAAGAAAAAAAGCTCTTTTTACTCGACGCATACGCGCTTATCTACCGCGCCTACTATGCCCTTATGCGCTCGCCGCGCACGACAACGTACGGCCTCAACACATCGGCCATCTTCGGTTTCGTAAACACTCTGGAAGACCTTCTGCGCAAGGAGAATCCGGGCTACATCGCCGTATGCTTCGATCCGGCGCACGGAAAGACGTTCCGACATGACGAATATCCCGAATACAAAGCCGGCCGCGACAAGCAGCCCGAGGACATAACCCTCGCAATTCCCTATATAAAATCTATTCTCGATGCCCTATGCATCCCTGTGATAGAGGTGGAGGGCTACGAGGCCGACGATGTTATCGGCACGCTCTCGCGCATGGCCGCCGAGAGGGGCTTCACCACATACATGATGACACCCGACAAAGATTACGGCCAACTCGTCAACGACCGAGTGTTCCAATACCGCCCGGCAATCAAAGGTCAGGGCTTCGAGGTGCGCGGCCCCGAGCAGGTGTGCGAGCGCTACGGCATATCGTCGCCTCGTCAGGTTATCGATCTGCTGGCCCTCGAAGGCGACGCATCCGACAATGTTCCCGGTTGTCCCGGCGTCGGCGAGAAGACGGCTGCAAAGCTTATTGCAGAGTACGGAAGCGTGGAGAATCTTCTCGCCTCCACAGGCACACTCAAAGGTGCCTTACAGAAGAAAATCGTAGATAATGCAGAGCAGATACGGCTCTCCAAGCACCTTGTCACGATAGTGACTGACGTACCGATAGAGTTCGACGCCGACAAGCTGCGCCGCTGCGAACCGGACACCGCCCGGCTCGTCGAAATCTTCCGCCAGCTCGAGTTCAAATCATATATCGCAAAATACTCCGGTTCCGGAATTCCGGAACCGGCTCCTGCTGCACCGGCTCCTGCACAAGCGGGACTTTTTGATGACATTCCAACTCCCGAGCCTGTCGACCTGTCGGTGGAATCGGCGACTCTCGTCAATCCTGAAGAAATATCGGCATTCCTCACAGAGGTAATCGGCAGCGGGACAGCCGGAATGGCCGTGCGCAGTGAGGGGGTGGATGCCATGACAGCACGCCTTACAGGAATCGCGTTCGCATATATGCCCAAAGACAGCGGAGATTATAAGGCCGCCCTAATCCCTGTCGGTGCAGGCGCTATCTCTCCGACCGATATTGCCGAGCTTCTCGAACCGGTCTTCACCGAAAAGGAGCTTTGCCTGTGCGCATCCGACATAAAGCGCGACATGCTGATTCTGCGACGCATGGGAATCGTATTCGACGGCACCCGCTGGTTCGACACTGCCGTAGCCCATTATCTGTGTTCACCAGAACAGAAGCACGACCTCGCCACTCTTGCTATGACTTATCTCGGAATCCCGGTTCTTCCAGGCGACATGACACAGGAAGCCACACTCTGCCTGCGGCTGAAACCCATACTCGAAAAAGAAGCCGAGGGAAAAGGCCATCTGGGACTATTGCGAGAGATAGAGGAACCTATGATAGCCGCACTCGCATCCATGGAATGGGAAGGTGCGCGCATCGACCCGGCGGAACTCCGTAAAATGTCTTCGGAATTCACAGAACGCCTGCACGGACTTGAGGAAAAAGCTTTCGCCATTGTAGGGCGTCCGTTCAATATAAGCTCACCTTCGCAAGTGGGACAGATTCTTTTCGGCGAGATGCAGATCGACCCCAAGGCGCGCAAGACAAAGAGAGGAGCCTGGTCCACCGCTGAAGATGTACTTGAAAAATACGCCAAGGATGTCCCCCTTGTTCAGCTCATTCTCGATATCCGGGGGCTGAAGAAACTGCTCGCCACATACATCGACGCACTGCCGAAGCTTATAAATCCGCACACCGGGAAAATACATACCACCTACAATCAGACCGTCACGGCCACGGGACGCCTGTCGTCGACGAATCCCAACCTCCAGAACATCCCCGTACGCACCTCCGACGGCCGCGAAATCCGCCGTGCATTCATCGCCGACCGCGGCGACCTTCTTCTGTCGGCCGACTATTCGCAGATCGAGCTGCGCCTTATGGCGGATCTCAGCGGCGACGAGGCCATGATAGAGGCCTTCGTGAACGGAGAGGACATCCACCGCAGCACAGCGGCGAAAATCTACCACGAGAATCTCGAGGACGTCACCGACAATCAGCGCCGCAACGCCAAGACAGCCAATTTCGGCATCATATACGGCATTTCGGCATTCGGTCTGTCGGAGCGTCTCGGTATTCCGCGGTCCGAAGCGAAGGAACTTATAGAAGGCTATCTGCGTACATATCCGGCTGTCGACGAATACATGAAAAAAGCCGTCGAACTGGCACGTGCCGACGGCTTCGTAAGTACTATCATGGGGCGCCGGCGCTATCTGCCCGACATCAATTCACGCAGCAATACAGTCCGCAGCTATGCCGAGCGCAATGCCATAAACGCTCCTCTGCAAGGCTCTGCGGCAGACATAATTAAGCTTGCCATGGTGCGTATCGACCGTGAAATCAGAGAACGCGGACTGCGCTCACGCATGATACTCCAGGTGCACGACGAACTTATATTCAACGTCAAACCCGACGAACTTGACACTATGAAGGAACTGGTGATGCGCCAGATGGAAGGAGCATACAGCGGCCGTGTGCCGATGGAGGTCGCCACCGGTGTGGCAACAAACTGGCTCGACGCCCACTGACAATATTTCACCAGCTTTCCGTCTGTCCGTAACCTTCCTTTCCGGGGGCGGCAGGAGTGTACTCCGTCGCTATCACATACAGTGCAATAGCTCGTGTCATCAGAATATCGTCGTGGTTCGGAGCCTCGGCGCCATAACTGCCGTTGGGGCGTTGCTCGTATGTCGCCATCTCGTCACATGCCATGCTGTCGTGCTCTATGTATGCTCCCTCGCGCACCGTCGCTATAAGGTTGCCTATCAGCATAGGTTTTGTAGAGGCGTTGGTATGGAAACCGTAGCGACGCGAGGTCTCGCCGCTCGAACGGTCGAAATAGCGGCGTGTGTATAAATTCGGATAGCGCATGGCAAGACGTGCGAGAATGAATCCGTTGGGATTGTCGGCAGTTCCTCCATAAGTCTCGGTCTCGAAAGTATTGCTCTCTATCACCAGCAAAGCGTCGTTGTAATAGGCTGCAATTCGTGCCGCCGTATCGGCCA
Organism: uncultured Muribaculaceae bacterium; assembly: GCA_910576775.1. Lineage (GTDB taxonomy): Bacteria > Bacteroidota > Bacteroidia > Bacteroidales > Muribaculaceae > CAG-873. The sequence continues at coordinate 3,488 of CAJTJV010000035.1, forward strand.
GGATATCGTGATCGACATGTCCGCGCCATTGCGCCACAAGCTCGGGCTTTTCCTCCTTGTCATCGGGTCGCGTCATCACCGCTATCACAGACCAGTCGGCCGAAGGCGAGCGTCCTCCGACATCCACCGAAACCACGTAGCTGTGCCTCTTCTGAGGATGCAGCCACAGATTAAGATGCCCGGCGGCATCGAATACGAATTTTCCTGTCGATTCCGAAATCGCGCCCACCTTTGCGCAAGGCAAGCACGAAGCCCGCAATGCATTTATATGCCGGGGGTCGAAAACTTTGGTTGTGGTGCATTCGAAAGCCTCTGTATCGTTCGCCGGAAATTCGGCATGGAAACGCCGCACGTCATCGAACTCCAGCCTCCGCTTCCGATGCCAGTAGATTTGCTCAAGACACAATCCGTAATGCCACAGCTCTGACTCTTCCTCGTCGAGACTCGATGCGAGAGCTAAAAGCTCGTCGGCAGTGGCGGCATCGGTACGGTACGATTCTATCTCATGCCACGGGACGAACACCGGAACTTTGTCGCCACGGCTGCCACGGCATCGCAGCCATTCACGGTGAAAGAAATTACCCACTCCATTGGCGGTGGATTCAAGGGCAATCAGCGAATTGGCACACAGAGGAACAGTTCCGTAGACCGACTGCGCAACCGCCGAGGGCGAGAACGTCGGAGTGCTCCGCCAATAGGCGACCTCGCTCATATGAGCCAGACTGATGTCGATTCCGCGTACCGCGTCGGCATTGTTGGCCGAAACGGTTACAAGGGTGCAGTCGCGTCCGGCTATGCTGCGTATGGCGTCGGCAGATTCGTATGGTGTCATTCGCGGTTTTTCCGTTCCGCACCACAGCTCTTCGGGATACAGTTTGAGTACCCGTGAGTACATTCCGCGGATGTTCTTGGAAATGTCGAGTGTATGGGCGCAGACAAGAGCGTTAAGCCCTGTCGACACACATGTCTGTAGCCACGCGATATAAAGCTGCAAAATAGTGGAACATCCCCATTGGCGCGCCTTCAGCACTATGATGCGCATAGGATAGCCGGCGGCACGCTGCGATTCAAGAACCTCTATCACATTCCTCTGGCCGCGGTTGGGACGGCAGTAAGCCGGACGATGACCGTTCTTGGGTTTTATAAATGCGCATGTGGCGCACCAGTACTCAAAATCATAGCGGCAACGCAACCGCCGCCACAGAGCAAGATCGAAAAGCGCTTTTTCATAATTCGGATCGCACGTCATAATCTCCGGTATAAAAACGTCTGAAGGTCTGGTTACATGCACGCGCCGCCCACAGCAGTCAATTCCTCTCACCGGATCGTAATTCTCTTTTGCCACACATCGCCTAAGGCCATTCAGCAATATAATTTCTTCTGTCTTCATTCTGATTCTGCTTATCGGTGGCAAAAATATATGCTGCCGGCGCTAAGGCTCCGCGCAAATTACCGGCAAGTTCAAAATCAACATTTCCGAATGCTCTGCAATGTCATTCATTCGCCTTTTATAATAAAAAATTGGCACTTATCTCTTGAACAAACCAATATTTCGACATTTTATTAATAAATTTGTCGCATGATAAAGAATAACAACAACATAATTAAGGATGGCGATGAAAACTACGAATACGTATCCATTGCCGAAATGAATGCGGTAAAGAGTAGTGCAAGCGAATTCAGTGAAATTGAAGGAAGTTGCTTTTACGCCCACCTTACAACGGAAATCAACTGCCTCCTGGGCGGCCATACACTTGATGAACAGCGGTTCAAGGTACACGGCTCTATTTTTCTCCTTCTGACAAAAGGATGCCTGCATATAGAAATCAACAGCAAACACATCGATATCACAGCTCCGGCAGGAATATCACTGAACTACGGTTCTCTCGTCCAATTATACCCTATTGACGAGAATACCGGCGTGGAATGCTACATGCTGATGTATTCACCCGCATTCCTTCGCGACATCAACATATCGTTCAGCGCCATTTCAGGGGAAGCTTTCATTGAGCATGACGATCCGGTGATGAAATTCAGCGACAGGGAAGTATCGCAGCTTATGCGCTATTATACGCTGATACACTCTGTGATGAGCGATAATTTCAACACGCAGCTTAACAGACACATAGTAAGCAGTCTTACAACTGCGGTATTCTATCAGATCACAAATTACCTGTACAAGCGTATTGAAATGAATCGGGCCAACGGTACTGCGCCGCGCCGCAGCACATATGTAGAGGATTTCCTGCGCCTCGTTCACGTGTACTATATGAAGGAACGCTCCGTAAGTTTCTATGCCTCGCAGCTTTATATCTCTCCCAAATACCTTTCGCTACTTGTAAAAGAGGTGACCGGGCGCACAGCGGCAAGATGGATAGATTTCTTCGTGATTATGGAAGCCAAGAACATGCTGCGCTATTCGGGAAAGAATGTCCAACAGGTGGCATATGCGCTTAATTTTTCCAACCAGTCATCATTTGGAAAATATTTCAAACACCTTACCGGCATGTCACCTACCGAATACCAGAAAAGTTAGGACCCGGGAGTCTGTGGTTTAGCTTGTGTAACGGCGGCAGCTCCCATTGGCGACGGCTTAGGAGATCGGCGGCTCGACGCAGGGCTGTCGGGAGCTTTCGGATCCTGAAAGAACGGGTATGGAACGCCGTAGCAGTCATCGATATCATAGCCCGGGCTGACATAACCGGAAATAACGGTGTCGCGCGACGAAGGATTCTCGAACGAATACAGCTGAAAGAAGCGCAGCATCGCGGCAATATGTTCGAAAACGCCGTCCTGTATAGCCTCATAAGCGAACCAGCCCGATGTCGACGTGAAACAATATACCTGAAAAGGAATACCGGAAGCCGTCTGCGGGAGTGTCGACACAAAGCAGTCGCTGTCGTGCGAAATATGGGGATTGGCATCAAGCCACATTTTCATATAAGCTCTGAAAAGCCCGAGATTAGTATCTATCGTTCCGTCGACGAGGCCATCGGGGTTGTCGACATCGGCAACCTTGCCCTCGGCTTTCTGCCGTAGCTTGCGGGTGATATAGTCATCCATGAAAGGCACGGCACGGATTGCGTCAAGCATCTCGGGCGTCGCAGGCAGCACGCTATCGGCATCGATCATATAGCTTCGACGGATACGCCGGGTGTGGCTTTCCTGCATGGTACGGTAATTTGTAAAACCACTGCTTATAAGGCTATATGGCGGCAGAGTCGTGGTTGTCTTGTCCCAGTTAAGTACCTTGACGGCCGTAAGCGAAACATCGACAACTGTTCCGTTTGCATTGGTGCCTCCTACCGTAATCCAGTCGCCAACATGCAGGCTGTCGTTCTCCGACAGCTGCACCCCAGCCACAACGCCAAGAATACTGTCCTTGAAAACAAGCATCAGCACCGCCGCAAAAGCCCCGAGACCGGCAAGCAGCGAACCGGGCGACTTGTCAAGAAGGATGGCAACAATGATTATTATGGCGATTATCCATACAATGCCTTTTGCAAGTTCGGCAAGACCGTTGAGAGGAAGCTTGCGTTTGTTGGCACGCAAATTTATATTCTGCCATATGGATCTTATAAGAGTATTGGCGGCAAGCGCTATCACAAACACTATATAGATACAGGTAAGGCGTGTGAGCCAGCTCGAAAGGCTGTTATGGTTCGACAGCGTGAACTGTATAAGTATCAGAAAGACAATAGCCGGAATTATTCGGCAGAGCTTGTGAAAAAAGTTGTGCGACCGCAGAAGCTCATATAGTTTCCCTTTCCAGCGACGGGAGGTTGCCGCAACAATCCAAAGAATTATTTTCTGAGCCACGAAGCCTACTCCCAGCGACAGCACAAACACCACTGACGCATAGAGAAAAGTGACCAGTGTCTGATTCTTGTCAAGCCCGAAAACTCCGAGCAGCCAGTCGACTATCGACATAATAAAGTGTGCTATAGCGTATGACGCTCCGACACGGTCGCCGATAAAATGCGTTACATCAATGGGGCTACCGCCCATTTGATTCAGTAAATAGATGATTTTCGACAATGGCATAACGGATGTTTTATGATGGATTAATATCCATACACATTTCAGTTGCTAATTGTTCAGCTGCCACATCGATTTCTTAAAAGTATCCAAATGTCCGGCAATTGTTACATATTCAGCAGTAAATGACGGAGAATTAGGAGCATGTGTTGATAATATTCAGATAAATGCGTAAATTTGCAAAGAAATCATATTCCCAATCAAAGTAAATTGACACATAAGCCACACAATACATTGTTCTACAAGAACTTATGTATTGTGCACCATTGCGGCTACACATCTGCGCATGGATCGGTTTTCCATATCTTGGCCACCGGTTAGTATCAGAAACAAGTCCGCAAAATAGCCAAAATGTTATTATCACAACAAAAATAGCGTAAAAATATGAAAAAAATCTTACTGTCACTTTTGCTACTGCCTATATTGACCTTCGGCCAGGCTCGGTTCGGTCTTATCGACTCGAAAGAGCTTGAAAAGATGCAAAAGTCGGTTACTACCCTCTCGGCGACACAGCGCGGCGAAGAAATGCTTACATTCTTCATGCGTGTCGACGGCGATGCAGCTGCATCGCGCGTGGAAGCGGCAGGTGCAACCATAGAACAGCGGGAAGGCAACATTCTTGTAGTGACGGCACCCCTCTCCGAAGCGGAAGCCATAGCATCCACAGAAGGTGTCATCACGGTATCGCTGCCAAAAGATTACCACTGCCACGCCATAAATCCCTGGGGCGACGACCTAAGCCGTCAGAAACTCGGCCTTACAGATATCAATAACGTTTCGGCTCCTCTTACACAAGCATATACAGGTGAGGGTGTTGTTGTTGGAGTCGTCGACCTCGGTATAGACCCGCATCACAAAACTTTCCTTAATGACGACGGCACACACCGAGTCAAGTCAATATGGAAACACGTCCAGCAAGGCCAGGCTTCCATCACCGTAAAATCCGACACGGAAGAAAAGATTGCCAAATTCTCCACAGACAACCCCGGTGCCACACACGGCACTCACGTGATGGGTATTGCCGCCGGATCCTTCAATCCTGAAGACGGCCCGGATTTCCGCGGCGCAGCACCCGGCGCAGACATCGTGGTATCATGCGGAGCTTCAAACAACGCCCATCTGCTAAAGGGTCTGCGCGCCATTGTGGATTATGCCAAGGCCCAGAACAAACCATGCGTCATCAACATGTCGCTCGGCAACAATGCCGGTCCACACGACGGAACCGACGAGTTCCCCTCCGCTCTTAACACCATCGCCGGAGAGGATAACGTAAGCATCTTCGTATCAGGAGGTAACGAAGGAAACGCAAAAGCGTTCCTATACAAGGAGTTCGCCCCCTCGGAGACAAGTATAAAGACAATAATCTCATCATCAGACTATACTCCTTACCTTTATCCGAGCCAACTATCGCTTTTCCCGCAGGCCTGTGGGAATCTTGAAATATGGTCAGACGACAACACTCCTTTCTCCATATATCTCGATTTACTGCACATTGACGGCACCAAAGCCGAAGTGATTTCAACATTTTCCGTACCCGACAATGGCTCGGCAATCGTATCTACCCCGGAATATGCCGGTACGGCTGCCGATGTGGCAATAAGCAATGACGCCAATTTCAACAAAGCCTACAAGTCGAGCTACCTGCAAGCATCAACAGGCGTATATGCCGGCAACAACCGGTACCGCGCTGAAATGACGTTCATGCTTGAATGTACAAACGAGGAAGACCTTGACAAATACGGAGTCGCCCTTCGCATAGAAGGCAAGGAAGGCCATAAGATTTTCCTATACGGCGGCAGCACCAGCGGCGTATTCCCCTTCGAGCTTCAGAGCCGAAAAATTGAAGGCTATACAGAATCCGAAGGCAACGGCTCCATCAATGCCCTTGCCGGTGCCGACAACGTAATCACCGTAGGCTCTTATGTGACACATAATTTCAAGCCCGCTTCGTCTTTCGGCTTCTCACGCATAGGTGCGACAGCATCCTATTCATCATGGGGCACAACTCCCGACGGACGCAAACATCCGCTTATCTGTGCTCCCGGCACCCTGATCGTATCGGCGATGTCGAGCGACTATCACAACAATCCCGAATATCCCGCAGACGAGCAGCCTGTATACTACACGTATAATGATGCCAGCGGCAAAAAATATTATTTCACGCCCATGACCGGAACATCTATGGCTTCTCCCTACATGGCAGGCGTCGCCGCACTCTGGCTATCGGCCGACCCGGAACTCTCTCGCGAGGATATTTTACGCATCGCACAGGAAACTTCCGACGAACCGGCAATAAAAAGCAATAACGACGGCGCCTCCGGACATCTCAATGCTTTCCGCGGCCTCTGCCGTGTCCTGGGACTCAGCGGCGTCGGCAACGTCAAAACCGACGAAGACCTGCTCGATGTCACTCGTAACGATAACCTGTTCACTGTCCGCACCGCCGAAGACAAAGAGATAAAGGTTACATTCCACAACCTCCAGGGCGCCATAGCGCTCGAAAAGACAGGCTTCGGCAACGAACTCTCAGTCGACGCATCATCCCTCTCTAAAGGGGTATATATTCTGGCCATAAAGGCCGGCAATGCTGTACGGAATTTAAAAATAATTGTAAATCAATAATATAAACCACAATAAAATGTTTCACATCAATTACCGGAATCAAGCTCTCGCGCTATGCCTGACGGCAGGCCTGACAGCATCGGCAGGTCTGTTCAACCCTTTGGGAACCGCAGACAAGGACAATTTCCCCTTCATGCCGAAAGCAGAATCCACCTACACACCCAAGGCCGTTGACAAGGACGGAAACATAACACCCGACCTTACGCAGACAGCCGATTACTACGTAACCACAAACACTCTCGGGTCGGTGTTCACACCATCCGGCGAGGAATGGTACTATACACTTGAGCTGGACGGAACACGCCTCAACCCCGGCAATCAGTATTTCGTAGATATGGATTTCACAGGCTTCCATATCAAGGTATACGACGCCGACATGCAGTTCAAAGGTCAGGCCAAAGGCGATATCATCCGCCCGGAAGGCACACTCAAATGCCGCAGCGTAGAAGTATGCATGAACCTCACAAAGACATTCTTCAATAACTCCAGCGCGGATTATGAAGTAATGGTATCATTTGTATTCAATCCCGGCCCCGATGCAGACGGCAACCCACGCTACGGAGCAAAAGAAACGACGCAGGTGTACTCCCTCACCGATGAAATACCCGCAGGAGGAAGCAAACTTCTGTTCCAGGCTCCCGGCTACTACACCTCGGCGATAAACCTGGGAACCCCGTTGTCCGAAAAATACACTATATCATTCATCGAGGACACCTCTTGGGATGGTGAAGATGTGGCACACACCGACTTTGTCGTTTACAAAGCTGCAGGTTACGGCACTCCGGCCAAAGAAATAAAACGCTTCACAGTACACAAACTGTACGCCATGTCGGACGGTACCAACGACAGCATGCCCTTCACAATAGTAAACAAGGGCAACGACATCTATGTCGCCATCTCAGTATATGAGAAAACTTTCCTTGTCGACCCCACTGCCTCAGAACCCGTACAGAACCCTGACAACAACTATATAATCACCCTCTATAAATCCAACGGCGATGATTTCGAGGTACAAAGCACTACGAAGATAAAAGTCGAGACCCCTGCTGAAGGTTATTCCTACCGCTCTTATGCTTTGGGCAACTTTCTGGGAGCTGACGACATCTCTTTCAAATTTGGCGACGGCGAAACACCCTCCTATATTCTAACCGTGGTTGATTCCACCCGCGACGAGTCAATAGCCACTTATTCTGTATACGACTCGAAAGGCAATGTCATCAAATCATTCGGAGAGCACAGCGACAGTTTTGTACAGTTCGGAACTACCGGCTCACTCGGCCTGCAATTCGGCTTCTACATGAACGATGCCGAGGGCAATTACGGTATCGTCCTCAAGGATTTCCCCTCGATGGAAACTGTAGGATTCGTACCTGTCCTTTTCGAATATGACAGCAATGCATGGAGTGTAGTATCCGTTCCGGCCCGCACGCAGACAACCAAAGGAATTTTCTATGTAGCTTCAGTTCTACCTACCGGAGAGAGCGGCGACGGCGCCAACCACTATGTGGCATGGTTCCACCAGGATGGCATCCTCGACCATATCGACAGCATGTTCCTCGGAGAAAAAGTTGCCAAAGTCCTTACATACATACATCAGTCAGCACTTAATCCATTTATATTCAACACTGACAAGAACGTAGAATACCTCGCATGGATATACCGCTACGTCGACGGAACACGCACATCGCTCGAACTCGGCATTGTAAACGACAAGGGTGAACTGCTGGCAAGCCGTATGCTTCCCGACGGACACACCTATCCCAATGCATATATTTCCAATATGCAAACCAAGCCTGCCATTGTCATCAGCTACCGCGACAGCTCTTCCGACGGCAACATCGGCAAGTTCACCACCGAATTCATAAAGCTTCCCCTTAACGATTTCGAAGGCGAAGGCACCGTAGAATCTCCTTATCTCATCAAAACTTACGGCGACCTCAACCGCGTACGTTATAACCTCAACGCACATTTCCGCATCACTAACAGCATAGACTGCTCCGGCCAGACATTCCTTCCCATTGAAGGTGAATTCACCGGCAGCATCGACGGCGGCAATTACGACATACGGAACCTTACCATCGGCGGCACAAGCAACACGTCTGCCATCTTCACCGCATTCGGTCACAAAGCCTTGTTTGACGAAACTCCAGTTACAGCCCGCCTGTCGAATATAAATTTCGTCAATCCCACCCTTGACATACAGCTCCAGGCTTTAGGAGCCAAGACTCTCGGCATCATCGCCTCAACTATGAACGACGCCGAATTGTACAATGTCAATATCCTCAATCCGACTGTCAAATGCAGCGCCAACAATATCACTTTCGGCACCGTTGCAGGATATGCCGACAACGTAAGCTACAAACACAGCTACATCAGCAATGCTGAACTTGATATACCGCAGGCAAACACCCTCGGCGGTGCTTTCGGCGAACTTCGCTCAGGTACAGTGTCGAAGATTACCGTCACAGGTAAAATCAACGGCAAAAGCAACATAGGCGGCCTCATTGGCAAAAACACAGTAGGCACTCTCAATGTCAGCGACATACATGTCAACGCCGACATAAAAGGCCAGGCAAATGTAGGCGGTATAGCAGGTTCATGGATACGCGAACGCATCAACCGCGTATTCGTGGAAGGAACAATCAGCGCCGAAGACTATCTCGGCGGTATAACCGGTTCAATCGGCGTACCTGACGCATCCCGCGAGAATATAGAAGACGAAAACTACGCTATTCTCGACAATTGCCTTGTAGGCTTCGAGTCTATGACTGCACCGACAGGCGCCAAGTACGTGCATCGCATTTTCGGGTACTCCTGTATCGACCTCGGCACCCACATGGAATGGATTCCGGATCCTACCGACCCCGACAACAAGGGTGAATATGTTGAAGTTCCCGCCGCTGAGGAAACAAAAATCGGCAAAAACTATGTAGTAACCGAAATCGACGCATTCAGCAGTGCGGACGCCGTCAGCGAAGGCATACTCAATACGTTCGACATCACAGATTCCGAATGGCTCGCAGGCCTTGGATTCAAAGTGGCCGACTGGGCATCGGAAGCTTCCGAAGAAATACCTTGGGTATACGGCAACTTGTCGTGGATGCCCGAACTTTATTTCGAAGGAACGGCAGACGCAACCATGCACATCGAAGAAGCTGACATCACCGGAAAGGCCGGTGAGACAATCATTGCCGTAATGCGTGCCGAAAACGTGGATTTCGACAACCTCCGGTTCGAAAGCTCCGACAGCAACATTGCCGAACTCGCAGACATCACGTCCGGAGAAAACGACGGTGAGGTGAAAGTACACGTACAACTCAACGCAATAGGAAACGCCGATATCACATTCATGTACGGCCCGGCTCACCGCGCCGTAGTCCACGTGACTGTCAAGAGTTCCGATCCCGTCCTCAATTTCCGCGACGAAAACGCGAATGGAGAAGCCGGAAGTACTCTCAGTCTCACGCTCGATTTCGACAACCTTGAAATAGAAGATATCGCCGCAACTTCTTCAGATGATGCAACAGCTGCCGTCAGCTCCATAATCAGAGGCAAGAAGAGTAGCGAAGCTATCATGAACGTAGACCTCAAGAAAGCCGGCACTGCCGAACTTACGGCTACCGGAGGCAAAGCGACTGCAAAAATCCTTGTTACCGTCAAAAGTTCTACAGGCGTCGACAACGTAAAAGTAAGAGCCATAACATATAACGGCAGCGAGATTTCCGCCGAAGGATGCTCAATTGAAGTATTCGACATGCAGGGACGTCATGTAGCCAAAGGCGACAACTGTGTAAACCTCGAAAACCTCGCAAACGGCATCTACATCGTACGCGCCACCGACGCGGAAGGCACAGCCTCGACACTGAAAATCAATAAATAGACATCATAAAAACTATGGGAAGGCGGCGCTGGGAAGCGCTGCCTTTTTATTTCATCTGCACCGGCATTCGGATTAATTTATTAATTTTGCGGAGTGAAGACACCTCTCTATGAAGAACTTGCTTTATATAATATTCATATTGGTAGCAACCGGATGCGGATTCTCAAATTCGCGTCCGCAGATACTTGACGAAGCGCGTCGACTCCTGACAACCGATCCGTCGGCAGCTTTGTCAAAGCTGAACAATCTGGATGTATCGCAATTTCAGGATTCGGCAACGATGGCACAATGGGCGCTGCTCTATAGCGAGGCGATGGTCGTAAACCGGCTGTCGGCACCGACCGACACAATTGTCGACATAGCTATCGACTACTACGAGAAACACAATCGGAAGGATGAATTTCTGAAAGCTTCGCGACTGAAGGCTCTGTTGCGGACTGCTGACAATACCGACGCTCTTGCCACGGCTCTTTACCTACAGAAAGAAAAGGAATTCATGCTCTATAAAGAGCGATCCAGACGTGAGATGTATATGTCGGCGGCGATTTTCATACTGATTATAGCGACCGGCATAATCGCATGGCTGCGGCAACGGTTGAAACTGCAATCGGCACAGAACAACGCCCTGATGGCAGAGGCATCAGGCCTTAAATGTCAGCTCGACGCAAACCGCTCTAATGTGAGCCGCCTGCAATCCAAACTCCACGGATTACTTGAAAACAGATTCGCCCTTATCGACTCTCTGTGCCAGACTTATTACGAATCACAGGGTACCAAGACGGAGCGTAAGGCCATTGTTGAAAAAGTCCGCCATGAAATCGAAGCCCTCTGCTCCGACTCATTTTCTGAAATGGAACAGGCTGTAGATGATTGCACAGACAATATGCTCGTCAGGGTCAAAAAAGAATATCCAGCCATCAAGACAGAAGATTACCGCTTGCTCGTCTACCTCGCCGGCGGGCTGTCAACGCGCACAATCAGCCTGCTTCTCGGAGAATCGGCAGAGGTGGTGTATAAACGTAAATCAAGGCTTAAGTCACGGCTCAAAGAGCACGTCGCATCCTCCTGCCCCGACGTAATGTTTGTTTTCTGAACGCATACCGGACGTAGTCAGACTTTTGCGTTTACAATTGCTGCAAACCATTGATTACAAAGCATTTACAAACTACTCCGTCAGACTTATTTTTTGTATCGGAGCTGTAACCGTAAGTAATTTTGCCACAAAAATTACTTATATGAACACACGCATATTAATCACCGTCCTGATTCTCGGCGCAACGACAGCCGCAGCACAGAATCATGAAGAAACAGACAGTCTCGCCCACGAATTGCAGGAAATAATTGTAACATCCGGCCAACCGTCCACCAGACTTGTAGGCTCTACCCTCGTCACCACCGTTGCAGGATCCAATCTCGCCGACTTAGGCACGGCCCTCGACGTTCTCGCCCAATTGCCTATGATAAATGTGCAGGACAATACTGTAAATATCATTGGCCGGAACAACATCGAGATATACATCGACGGACGCCCCATGCACGACGATAATGAATTACGGCAGATTCTGTCGTCAAACCTCAGGAAAGTAGAACTGATGATGGCTCCGGGCGCAGCTTACAGCAGCACGACAGATGCAGTACTGAAAATAACTACTAAGCGGAATTTCATGCATGGTCTTTCTCTCACCGACCGCTTTCAGCTCCAGTACCGCCGCAAATGTTCCGTAAATGATTACCTCGGGTTGAATTATCGTGTTGGTGATTGGGAGATATTCCTCGACGGGACAGTAAACCGAAGCAATTCTCTTATTAAAGGTACAACAACGAACACTCTTGTATTCGAAGGAAAACAGACTATCGCAGGAAGCCGTCAGAACAACACTTACCCCACTACTACCGCAAGCGTGAAAGCAGGTTTCAACTATACCGCCGGGGCACAGTCTTTCGGGGCATATTATCGATACAATCCGGAAAAAGGAGACTTTAACAACATCGGAGAGGAATGGCTCGACAGTAACCCTGCGCTGCGCCGAAACATCAATAAACGCATACGAACACACAGCGACCGCGTTTCTGTCTATTATGAGAATACTTTTGCCGACAGATATCTGATTCATTTCGACGGTGATTTCAAAAGCTCGATAGCCGACAATATGACGTCAACTTTCTATCCCGGAGGACATGCCGACAATGTAGAATCCACCGACCACAGAAAATCGACACTCTGGGCAGGAAAACTCTACACCCAGTTCCCGCTATTGAACGGAGATTTCACAGCCGGCACACAGGACAGCCATACCCGCACCACTCTCGACTACCGTATGCTCAACGACCGCATCGGCCATTACATACCTTCTTCGCTGAGCGATGCTCGTCAGACATCAGCTACCTTGTTCGCATCATGGGCGCGAACATTCGGAGGCCTGAGCCTGTCGGTCGGAGCAAGGTACGAATATGTGGACTATTTATTCAAAATCGACGGTAAACGCGATAATGACGTAAGCCGACGCACACACCTGATCACACCGGATCTGTCATTCGGATATTCTTTCAACGACGACACACAAATAAGCATCGCATATAAGATGTCTACTGTAAGACCGCCCTATTCTCAGCTTACCGGCTCGCTCTGCTATGTCGGAATCCATGAAATAGAGGGAGGCAATCCGGCTTTGAGAGATGAAAAAATGCATGACGTACAACTGTTCGGAATGTGGAAAGAATTCATGCTTCAGGCCGATTTCATGCGTAGCATCGATTCATATGCATTTGTCAAGCAATTATACCCGGCGGACAATCTCCAGTTGCTGATGCACCCCGTCAATATCGATGTCTCGGCACTGAATCTTTATCTCGTATGGAGCAAACCGGTACGCCGATGGACTCCAAATATCACCTTCGGCATGTACCGCCAATGGCTATCTCTCGGCGACAACCGCTATGACAAACCTATATTCTCGTATTATTTCGACAATACTTTTTCGTTCCCTCGCGGATGGACGATAACGGCAAATATAAGCGGAAGTACGCAAGGCGACATGCACACAAACCGTTTTGGTCGCATCATCTTCACGATGGATGCCTCTGTCGGAAAGACCTTTCTTGATAAGACGCTTACAGTGAAACTATCTGCCACCGATATCTTCAACACAGCCAACAACGACTGGACAATGAATACCTTCGGCATATCCGTCGACAAGCGCCAGAGCTACGACCGCCGTGGCATCTCGCTCAATGTCATCTACAATTTCCACCCACGAAAAAGCAAATATAAAGGCTCCATCGCCTCCGAAGCCGAAATGAACCGATTATAACTATGAAAAGCCGCCTAACGTTTTAGCGGTCGGAAGACCAATTGCGACAATAGCATGGTGTGTCCGCAGGACGCCGATTCCGGACACAACCCCACCGTTTGGGATGTTATGCTACTTGTGTGCATAGATTGATTTCTTTATCCTGTGCTTTGCGGATGCGGGAAAAGGTGCGTATATTTGCGGATATGATACTCAGAAATTCTCTTTCTGTCGTGTGCGCGGTATTGCTGTTTGCGTGTGCCGAAGCCGCGGCATGTACCTCAATGATAGCCTCCGGCAAAGTCACGGCCAACGGTCGCCCCATGATATGGAAAAACCGCGATACCGGAGCCGAAAACAATTTTCTATACCGCGTGGAACGTCCCGACGAAATAGGCTATATAGGATTGTTCAATGGCGGCGACAGTCTTGTAACCGACGAGGCATGGATGGGCATGAACGATGCCGGCTTTGCCATCATCAATACCGTTGCCTATAATCTCCCCGAGAATGACAAATCGTGCATTGATCGCGAAGGTTTCGTCATGGCACAGGCTCTCGGCTGCTGCCGCAGCGTAGACGATTTCGAAAGTCTGCTGTCCGGGCTGCCTAAGCCTATGGGCGTGCGTACATGCTTCGGCGTACTCGATGCCGACGGAAACGGCGCATATTTCGAAGCCGGCGACTATAAGTTCGTGCGTTACGACCTTGCGGACGCGACCGACGGAGTCCTCATCCGCACCAATTATGCCTACAGCGGTACTCCCGACAAGGGAATGGGTTATATACGTCATCAGAACGTAGAGGATATTCTCGGCCAGGCAATTCGCTCACACAGCCTTACGCCGGCATCACTCACCGACAGCGTCAGTTGCTCCTTCTACAATTCCATACTCGGGCATGATGCTCTTGCCTCCCCGGCATCGATGGCTGTAGATCAGGATTTTGTGCCGCGGCGCTCATCCACAGCCTCCATTGTCATAGAAGGACTCCTGCCAGGCGAACCCGCCGACTCAATCCGCATGTGGGCCAAAGTGGCATATCCGCCATGCACACATGTGGTTAAAGTACGCTTACACGAGATACCGGAAGAAGCATTACCTGAAAAAGGAAAGGCGCAGTGCCGCCTCGCAGAAGAAGCCGCCACGCTGAAAAAGAAAGTATTCCGCATAAATCGAGGTAGCGGGCCGCACTACATCGACCTCGACGCCCTTCGCACCATCATCCCCGCCCAGCAGAAACTGAACGCCTACGAAAAGTAGAGCCTGACAGGCGTCAAATACACAATTATATCGATTTAGCCCTGCCACTACCGTTGCATCAGGCATACGGAGGTGCAGGGCTTAATTGTAACCTCAAACTGCAAAACTGTATATTTCCGGCAAATCTATTTGTGAATAAAAATTCTGTTTTTTAGCATGTTTGAGATATTTACCTCTATTATATAGCCCCCTAACAACTTTTTTGCGTAATTTTGCGACAGATTCACAGACTCTCATAGAGTTGACGCTGTGAGTCTGACTTTTTTACAAAAAGGTGTTATTGAATTTTTATCTTCTAAAGTCAAATCTCGCAAATTTGTTATGCAGTGAAGATAAGATTGGCAATAGCACCTGCATCGGTTGCTTATATCCTGCCTACATCGGCAGCTTATATGGCATAACGGTGTGGGGCTATTGTTTTATCCACTGCAAAGGCAATGCGAGAGCCCGATTTCAGGATAAAACAAAATACAATCCTCACACCTTTTTCATTCACAATACTAACCGTTCTATCGAGGATTGGTGGACATGTCCGAGTTAACAACCAATTACACAGTCAATGAAAACCCTCTCATTCAAATTCCACCTTCTTGCCATCTTTATGCTGTTGGCAAGCATCACCTCTTTCGCCTACGATTTCAGAAGTGGCGATTTCTACTACAACATCCTGTCTGAAACAGACCAGACGGTAGAAATAACGCAAGGCAGATACAGAAGCAAAGAATTAACAATCCCATCGGAAGTAACCTATAATTCCAAAACATATAGCGTTTCTGCAATAGGCAAAAATGCTTTTTCCTCTTGCAGCAGCCTGACGTCAATATATATTCCTGAATCCGTAACCTCTATCGGAGACCGCGCTTTCGAATTCTGCAACAGCCTGACATCTGTAAACATTCCCGAATCTGTAAGCTCTATCGGAGACGGCGCGTTTACCGATTGCGGAAGCATGACGTCTGTAACCATCCCCGGCTCGCTAACATCTATCAACAACTGGACATTCAGCGGATGCTGGAGCCTGACGTCGGTAAGCATTCCAGAATCCGTAACCTCTATCGGAGACTATGCCTTCAACGGATGCTCTAACTTGACGTCTGTCATCATACCAAACTCCGTAACCCATATCGGGAACTTTGCTTTCAACCTTTGCAGCAGCTTGACGTCTGTTACCATCGGCAAGTCTGTAACAACTATTGGAAGCATGGTTTTTGAAGGCTGCAGCAGTCTGCTTAACGTAATTGTTGATGAAGCAAATCCCAGTTATTACTCTATCGATGGAATCCTCTATAACAAGGATGCCTCTGTTTTGATTTATTGTCCGGGAGCAAAAGAATCTGTCACCATCCCGGAAACAGTGACTGAAATCGGCGACAGCGCATTCAACGGATGCAAGAATTTGACATCTGTAACCATTGCCGGCTCCGTAATATCTATCGGTAACAGCGCTTTCTTTGAATGTCAGAACCTGACATCAGTAACCATCCCCGGCTCAGTAACCTCTATCGGCAAAAGTGCCTTCCAATCGTGCAAAAGCCTGACGACCATAACCATTCCCGAATCGATAAGCTCGATTGGAGAGAATGCTTTCTATCTTTGCAGCAGCATGACCAATATAATTGTTGATGATGCAAACACAAATTATAGCTCTGTCGATGGAATCCTATACAACAAGGATGCCTCAGTTCTGATTTGTTGTCCGGGAGCAAAAGAATCCGTCACCATCCCCGAAAATGTAACATCTATCGGAAACGTAGCATTCTCCGAATGCAGCAGCCTGACGTCTGTAAATCTTCCAAATTCCTTAATTTCTATCGGAGACTTTGCTTTCCTCGCATGCAAAAGCCTGGAGTCAATAACCATTCCTGAATCCGTAACTTATGTAGGCGCGAGGGCCTTCTTTAATTGCGACAACTTGATTTCAGTGTATTGTAAGGCTGTCAATCCTCCGGTCACTGCCTATAATTATGACCTGATTATTTCAAATTATGATGTTTGCAAGCTATATGTTCCGACCGGCTGTAAAGATATTTATCGTGCCGCCTATGGTTGGAGCTGTTTCATGAATATCGAGGAAATGGATTTCAGCGGTATCAATGAAATTCCGGGTATAGGAAACGAGCCTCGGATTACAATCGAGAACGGGACTTTGAAGATTGTGGGCATATACCGGCTTGAGCCAATATCGGTTTACGACATGCAAGGCCGCGTCATCTATTGCGGCACTGGCGACACAATATCGAATCTCGGCCATGGCTGTTATATTGTAAAGATAGGCGATAAGACCGCAAAATTCGCACTCTGAGGACTCGTCTTTCAGTATAGTGGGCGAAACACGCGTAATAATAACTCCGGATACCGTTGCAGTCTACGGCATCCGGAGTTTTTAATATCCTTCGTTTATGTACGTGATGAAAACGGCCTTAATTCTCTCCTTTCAGCAGGCGCTGATAGCGGACAGGGTCGGAAATCAGCTCCATGGCGGCGTTATATTCCTTTGAGATAGGCGTCAGATGCTTGAAATAAGACGCGTTTTCGTACAAGTCGCGAGCCACAAGACCTTTTAGAATGGCTTCTATCAGCGGCTTCGAACGCAGCCACATCTCTTCGTTATACTCTACTCCACCCTCGTTGCCTCGTTTTATAAGGTCGTCGACAAGTTCCTGCGGGAGTACAAAATTCTTCTGGAAAACGTTGTCATCAGGATATTTGGCAAGGAGTTCGGCACGATGTGCGTCGACATAGTTTATTGTCGTACGGTTGATATATCCTTTTGCCACAAGGTCGCGGTAATATGTGCTGTAATACGACGTGTCAGCCGGTACGAATACATCCGGGATGATACCACCGCCGCCATATACGGGTCGCTTGTTATGAAGGGTCTCGTAACGCAACGAGTCCGGACGCGGAATGCTGTCGGAATGCCACAGTTCGCCGGCCTTATAGCGGTTGAGCACCTCGAGTTGATAATCCTCACCGTGGCCTTTGTCGTAGTGCTTCTGTATGCATCGCCCGGAGGGTGTGAAATAGCGCGACACGGTAAGTCGGATCATGGAACCGTCGGGGAAGGGGAAAGGACGCTGTACGAGACCTTTGCCGAATGTGCGACGACCGACGATGAGACCTCTGTCATTATCCTGAATGGCACCGGCGAGAATCTCAGACGCCGAGGCCGAAAACTGGTTGGTTATAATCACAAGTTCACCGTCGAGAAATGAACCTTGCTCTTCTGTTACAAAGCTCTGCGGAGGCGTCGCACGACCCGCCGTGCTTACAACGGGCGCGCCCTTGGGCAGAAATTCCTGTGCGATTTCAAAAGCGGCACCGAGATAACCGCCGCCATTGTCGCTGAGGTCGAGAATAAGTTTTTTCATTCCCTGCTTCCTGAGTTTGGCGATGGCTTCATGTACCTCTCGGGGAGTATCCTCGGCAAAGCGGGTTATGCGGATATAACCGGTCGTAGGATCGGCCATAAAAGTCTCATCTACACTATAGAGCGGAATATCGTCGCGGACAACGTTGAAATCAATCATTTCGTCGCCGCGCTTCACTCCAAGCTTCACCGTCGAGCCTTTGGGACCACGAAGCACTTTCATAACAGCCGTATTGAGCATCTTTTTACCGGCTATAACAGTATCATTGGCGCTTACAATGCGGTCGCCCGGCATGATACCGACCTTCTCGGACGGTCCTCCGGAAATTGTCTGAATCACATACACGGTATCTTCAAGCATGTTGAACTGGATTCCGATTCCGCTGAACTTGCCGTCGAGAGGCTCGGTAAACTCTTTTGTTTCCTCCGGCGAGGAATAAGCCGAATGCGGGTCGAGGGCCTTCAGCATGGCTTTAATAGCCTCAGTCACAAGAGTGTCGGAGTTCACGTCCTCTACATAGAAGCGTTCAATCACAGCCTCTGCCGTGCGTAGCTTCTGATCGGGAGTCATCTCAGGCTGCTGTGCTTCGACAGAAAACAGAATTACAGCAATGGCAAAAAGAGATACAAAGATTTTTTTCATAATGCGGATTTTCTTAGGGAAGAAATGGAGTTATGTCCTCGCCGTATGCGGCAAGCTCGCGCACTACCGACGAAGAGAGCGCCGCGAGTTCGGGCCTACTGAATAGAACAACACTTTCGATACCGGAAAGTTGGGAGTTAATCTGCGCCATATCGCGCTCGTATTCGAAATCCTTTACCGAACGGACGCCGCGCAGCAGAAAGCGGGCACCGCGTTCGCGGGCGAAATGCACGGTAAGTCCGGAATAGGCCTCGACGGAAACCCGTGGCTCTCCGGCGTATATACCCCGGATAGTGCCAACGGCCTTTGCCACATCAGACTCTCCTTTGGAGGCATTGACGCCGACTGCGATTATGATACGGTCGAAGAGAGCGAGCCCACGCCCGACGATATCGGCATGGCCGGCTGTAAAAGGATTGAAAGAGCCGGGGAAAACGGCTATACGTTGTTCACTCTCCACGGTCGATGTGCGTGTCATCTTCGACTACAAGATTTTCAATGATAAAATTCTGGCGCTCCATGGTATTTTTGCCCATGTAGAACTCCAATATCTCGGCAAAGCCATCCTCGCGGCGGAGTGTCACGCGGTCGATGCGCATATCCTCGCCTATGAATCCTCGGAATTCCTCCGGAGAAATTTCGCCGAGACCTTTGAATCGCGTTATCTCCGCGTTATCGCCGAAACGGTTGATAGCCTCGATACGCTCTTCATCGGAATAACAATAGATGGTATCATCCGAAGCATTATCACCGCTGCGCACACGCCCGGAGCGCTTCGCCGTCTTTTTATTGCGGACGCGGAAAAGAGGGGTCTGGAGCACATACACATGGCCTTTCTTCACAAGGTCGGGGAAGAACTGGAGGAAATACGTCAGCATAAGCAGACGGATGTGCATCCCGTCGACATCGGCATCGGTCGCAATTATCACCTTGTTATACCGCAATCCGTCGATACCGTCCTCAATATTCAAGGCCGCCTGAAGAAGGCTGAATTCCTCGTTGGCATACAGTTCCTTCTGCGTGGCGCCGTAGCTGTTGAGGGGCTTGCCGCGAAGCTTGAACACCGCCTGGGTTTCCACATCGCGTACTTTTTCAATGGAACCGCCGGCAGAATCACCCTCGGTGATAAATATCGACGAGGCGTTTTTCTTTTCCTCGACGCCGCGGGCATCGTTGAGATGCACCCGGCAGTCATTGAGCTTGCGGTTGTAGAGGCTTACTTTCTTCGCCATCTCGCGGGCCTTTTTCTGCACGCCGCTCATGGCTTTGCGGTCGCGCTCGCTCTCCTGCACTTTCTTGAGAATTACATCCGCGATATCGAGATTGCGATGCAAGTAGTTGTCAAACTCTTTCTTGATGAAATCGCCTACATATTTCGCGATCGTCACTCCATCGGGAGCCATCTCCCTCGAACCGAGCTTTGTCTTTGTCTGCGACTCGAACACGGGATCCTGCACACGGATTGCAATTGCAGCCACCATGCCGTTGCGTATATCCGAATACTCGAAATTACGGTTGAAATACTCCTTTATGGTTCGGCTGGCAGCCTCCTTGAAAGCGCTCAGATGCGTACCTCCCTGGGTGGTATGCTGGCCGTTGACAAATGAATAATATTCCTCTCCGTACTGCTGAGCATGGGTAATAACTACCTCGATATCGTTTCCTTTGAGATGAATAGGAGGATAAAGCGGCTCTTTTGTCATATTCTCCTGCAACAGGTCGATGAGGCCGTGACGCGACACGTAGGTCTTCCCGTTGTAGACAACCTTGAGACCTGTGTTGAGGAAAGTATAGTTTTTCATCATCGGCACCACAAACTCGTCGCGGAACTCGTAGCCCTTGAATATCTCCGCCGAGGGGGTGAATGTAACAAGTGTACCGTTAGGAAGCTCGGTATCCTCTATTTCGCTTTCCTCCAGCAGTTCGCCCATGCTGAACCGCGCACGCTTGCACTTGCCGTCGCGGAAAGCGCTAATCTCGAATGACGACGAAAGAGCATTTACAGCCTTTATACCTACACCGTTAAGACCTACCGATTTTTTGAAGGCCTCAGAGTCGTATTTGGCGCCGGTATTCATCTTTGATGCCGCCACGATAAGCGAGCCCAGAGGAATTCCGCGACCATAGTCGCGTACGGTTGCGGTGGTTGCATCGACAGTCACTTCAATAACCTTGCCGAAGCCCATCATATATTCGTCGATGGAGTTGTCGATAACCTCCTTGATAAGCACATAGATGCCGTCGTCGGAATTCGTGCCGTCGCCGGTCTTGCCTATGTACATACCGGGGCGCCGTTGGATATGTTCGTTCCACGACAAGGTTATAATGTCGTTTTCGAAATATTCCGCAGTGCCGTTTTCAATATTCGTTATTTCGTCGTCTTCGGTCATGGTATAAGAGAGGATTTTAAGGAGTGGAGATGAATTGGCGTGCAGTCGCGATATCGGCGGCGTGGTCGACATCGATAATCTTGCCGAATGTAAAGGCCTTGATTTTCAGACCCGCTGTGAGCAACGCACGCTGATAATTGCGCATGCGGCTCACTCCGGAGGCCATGCAGTCCTCAAGCACACGGAGTGCAGGGGCCGTAAGTCCGTAAATACCGCCGGAGATGTATTTGTCGTGGCCATCGGATCTATCGCGGAAGGAGGTTATAAGTCCTGTCGATTCGTCGACATCCACATAAAGTGGTTTTTCGTCATCGATGAAGGATGTAAGCCCCATGCATCCGTCGGCGGAGCTGTCACAATCGAAAGCTTCGGCATATCTTATGAAATCGCTCTGCCGGAAAACAGTATCGACAGTCGTAAGGATGAATTTGCCGGCCGTAAAATGGCGCGACACTTCATAGAAACTATGCATGGAGCTTGGCGTGGTCTTTACCGTAAGACGGAAATCGAAAGGCAACTCCGGCCCTATCTTCTCAAGATACTCCCGCACGGCAGTCATATTGCCGTTAACGATAACATTGAGTGATTCCGGCTTATAGGAGGCGAAAATATCTATAAGACGGCGTATCATAGGCCGTCCGTCAAGGTCGACGAGGGGCTTGGGCAGCTCCACACCTTCCTGTACAAGGCGCGATCCTTCTCCGGCAGCGATTATGGCATAGTGCATGACTTAATCTTTTGTAAGGTCAAGAGTAGGATCCGCACCCTTATCGTTCTTGTCATTATACTGCTTGCGGAGAGGACGGCGATATGCCTCGTCATGATTCTGACGATTGCGGAATATATCTATCGCTGCATATATGGCACAGCGCATCGATTCGGGCGATGCGAGATTCTTTCCGACAATGTCGTATCCTGTGCCATGGTCGGGAGAAGTGCGCACAAAGGGTAGCCCGGCAGTAAAATTCACACCGGTATCCATGGCAAGAGTTTTGAAAGGTGTCAGCCCCTGGTCGTGGTACATGGCAAGAATACCGTCGAAAGCCTTATAGGCACCGCTGCCGAAGAAGCCGTCGGAGGCGTAAGGCCCGAAAACGAGTATCTTCTTTTCACGAGCCTCGGCAATCGCCGGTGCAATGATTTCTTCTTCCTCTTTGCCGAGCAGGCCGTTCTCGCCTGCATGGGGATTTAGCGACAGTACGGCGATGCGTGGCGACGGGACGCCGAAATCGCGGCGCAGAGAGTCCGAAAATGCTGTTATCTTGTCGAGCACGGCCTCCCGGGTAATGGAAGCGGGGACGTCGGCGACAGGCGTATGCGTTGTCACGAGAGCCACTCGCA
Source organism: uncultured Muribaculaceae bacterium (assembly GCA_910576775.1). GTDB lineage: Bacteria > Bacteroidota > Bacteroidia > Bacteroidales > Muribaculaceae > CAG-873. The sequence continues at coordinate 26,324 of CAJTJV010000035.1, forward strand.
TATTTTCGGAACACATCACCATAAGGGCTTTCGGAGCATTGTCATCTTCGGCAGCTGCCGCTTCAAGGAATTCGGTATGGCCGGGGAAATGAAATTTGTCGCTTTGGATGGAATGCTTATTGATAGGAGCCGTCACAAGAACGTCAATATCACCGTTGCGCAGATCTTCCACAGCAGTCTCAAGTGCGGCAAGAGCAGCCTGACCGGCAACCTCAGAAGGCAGACCCGGGTCTATTTTCAGGTCTTCGCCTACGACATTGACGATACTGAAAGCACCGTCACGGGCATCGGCGGCCTTATCGACACGCACAAGCTGCACAGGAGCAAGCTCCATAGCCTTGCGGTAGAATGCCGCGGCCTTGGCCGAGCCGTAGACAACAATAGTGCACAAATCGGCCATACGGGTATCCTCAAGAATTTTAAGGATTACCTCATATCCGATACCGTTTGTGTCGCCGTGGGTGATTCCCACTTTTATTTTATTGTTACTCATAATTGGTTGTCACTTGTATTTGTTTTCTTGGCTCCGGCGAGCATCCCGCAGGCAGCCATTATATCCTCGCCACGGGAGGCACGGATAGTGGCGGTGATTCCGGCGCCGTTCAAATGGTCGCGGAAACGTACCATGGTGTCGGCGTCCGAGGGCACACCTTCGAACCCGGGAGTCCGATGAAAGCGGATAAGGTTCACTCGCGCATCTGTCCCTCGGAGAAGACGCGCCAACGCATCTGCATGGCGCCTGTCATCGTTGATTCCGGCAAACATCGTGTATTCTATCGACAGCCGCCTCTGGTGGGCGAAATCATAACGTCGGAGGACGGCCACAACATCTGATACCGGACAGGCTTTCTCGACAGGCATAAGACTGAGGCGTTCCTCGGAAAAAGGCGAGTGGACGCTGACAGCTATGTGAACATGCGTTTTATCGAGAAGGATTCCGAGACCGGGTTGCTTGCCGATTGTCGACACGGTAATTCGCTTCGGACTCCAGGCCATTCCCCAGGGGGCGGTTAAAATCTCCACTGCACGGAGCACGGCATCGATATTGTCGGTAGGCTCGCCCATGCCCATGAAAACTATGTTCGTCAGGCTCTCACTATTCTCTATCGACAATATCTGGTTTATTATGTCGCCTGCATCGAGATTGCCCTGCCATCCGCCCTGTCCTGTCATACAGAAGCGGCAGCCCATGCGACAACCGGCCTGACTCGACACGCAGAGGGTGGCGCGTTCGCGGTCGGGGATATAGACAGCCTCTATATCGCGTCCGCCACGCCCTTCAAAAAGGTATTTGACAGTGCCGTCGGTACTGCGTGCGACCGTCAGCGGTTGTGTGCGGCCGACGGTATAACCTTGCTCGATAAGTAGCGCGCGGGCCTTCTTAGGCAAATCCGTCATTTCCTCTATGTCAGTTACGGCGCGCTTGTAGAGCCACGCCACCATCTGACGAGCCGCGAAAGGACGCAAGCCGACGGATGCCGCCACCTCGCCCAACTCCACGGGACTCATGCCTAACAGTTTTCTCGCCATTATCTATTTTTAAAGCTTATTGGCAGCCTCTACCCATGCAGCGACATCTTCGGGCTTGGGATTGGTGAGGCCGAGCTTGTTTTTCTTGTTCACGCCACAGAGATCCTGGAACAGTTTATTGGGATTGAGAGGTTTGAGGGCAACTACGGTTAGCACGCCTGCTTTCTGCAAAGGAGCAACCCATTCCTCCGGCACGCCGACAGCGGCAAAAGCCTCGGCATTGTCGCGCTTCTCCACTTTCTCGGGGCGCATCTGCGGGAAGAGAAGCACTTCCTGGATTGTTGTCTGGCCCGTCATCAACATCACGAGACGATCCATGCCGATACCCATACCCGAAGTGGGAGGCATGCCGTATTCGAGGGCGCGGATAAAGTCGGCATCGATAATCATTGCCTCGTCGTCGCCCTTCTCGCCGAGTCGCATCTGCTCAACAAAGCGTTCATACTGGTCTATGGGGTCGTTAAGCTCGGAATAGGCGTTCGCGAGTTCCTTGCCGTTCACCATAAGCTCGAAGCGCTCTGTAAGCTCGCTGTTGTTGCGGTGGCGTTTGGTGAGAGGCGACATCTCTATGGGATAATCGGTGATGAATGTAGGCTGTATATATGTACCCTCGCATTTCTCACCGAAAATCTCGTCGATAAGCTTGCCTTTGCCCATTGTATCGTCTACCTCAATGCCAAGTTCGCGTGCGGTGGCACGGAGCTGTTCTTCGTCCATACCGGTGATATCCACTCCTGTGTGATCCTTTATGGCCTGAGCCATTGTCACGCGGGGGAACGGAGCCTTGAAACTTATAACATTGTCACCTACCTTGACCTCTGTGGTACCGTTGACGTCGAGACAGATTTTTTCGAGCATGCGCTCCGTGAAATCCATCATCCAGTTGTAATCCTTGTAGGAAACATAGATTTCCATGCACGTGAACTCCGGATTGTGCGTGCGGTCCATACCCTCGTTTCGGAAATTCTTGGAAAACTCATATACACCTTCGAATCCGCCGACAATAAGACGCTTCAGATACAGCTCGTCGGCGATACGGAGATAGAGAGGAATGTCGAGAGCATTGTGATGGGTGATGAACGGCCTTGCGGCGGCGCCGCCGGGAATGGACTGGAGGATGGGAGTCTCGACCTCGACATAGCCGGCATTGTTGAAATATTCGCGCATTGAGGTATATACCTTTGTACGCTTGAGGAATATCTGCTTTACGCCATCATTGACAACGAGGTCGACATAACGGCGACGGTAACGCAGCTCGGGATCGTCGAAGGCGTCGTAGCGCACTCCATCCTTTACTTTTACGATAGGCAGGGGGCGGAGCGACTTGCTCAACACGGTAAGGGTCTTGGCATGAATGGAAATCTCACCGGTCTGAGTGCGGAAAACATAACCGCATACGCCGATAAAATCGCCGATGTCGAGAAGTTTTTTGAATACGACATTGTACAGGTCTTTGTTTTCTTCAGGACATATCTCATCACGGGACACATAGATCTGAATACGGCCTCTGGAATCCTGTAGCTCCACAAACGAGGCCTTGCCCATGATTCTACGGCTCATGATTCGACCTGCGACACATACCTCACGCTGAGGCGCATCATCGGTGAAAGTTTCCTTGATTTCATCGCTGTGGCCGCTCACGGGATATTCAGCGGCGGGGTACGGGTCGATGCCCATACGGCGGAGCTCCGCCAGGCTCTGACGCCTGAGCTGCTCCTGTTCACTCAATTCGAGATTACTCATATATATTTATGCGTTCTTTATATTCCGAATTGCAAATTTAAGAAAAAAATCTCAGAATCAAGGCCGGAGGGTGGAAGAATGAGAGTATCAAGACACGGCTCTTTCATTTAAAATTACATTGCCATGTCAGGAGACATGCTATTTTATAGCCTGATTAAAATAGTTGCGGAGAGACCTTTTATTCCTGATTTTCAATAAAATAAGTGCTTTATAAATTTGGCCGAGTGGCAGATT
>CAJTJV010000036.1 GCA_910576775.1 uncultured Muribaculaceae bacterium
CGAGCGGGAGTATCTTCGGCGAAGCCAAAGATAGTGATAAGTTGAATATAACGCCAAACTTGTTTGAGCTTTGTTGAGCCGGGAGTCACGGCTTTTCCATTTAAAAATGCTTGAATATTTCAATAGCGATGTACTCGAATAGTTACAAGCATCTTGTAAACTCAAAAGAAAGGGTCGTATGCGAGAGCCGCGTCAGCGGCGGCAGCTCTGTAGGCCCGGGCAAGGCACGCAGCCCGGGTATTATTTTGCAATTGAGCGGCGTAGCTGCGGCACTGTGCCGCAGCTACGCCGCTCCGTAAATATCTGTCTGTTTCCGGCACACGGGCTTCACCCGTGCCTACAGAACTACCGCTGCCACGCAGCTCCAGTCGTGATATTTATCTGTCGATATGCAGGGATTATCACAATTATTGCGTGTTGTTGTTTTATTCCCATCTGCTTCCATGGTCAAATGAAAGGCTATAGAGAACATTGTTTCCCACTCCGGATATATTCAATTTTTGAGTTGTATTACCTCTGCGGATGTCTGTTTGAATCGGGGCATGGCCTGTCCGACATTTGCATAGATGAATGTCGGGTCGCAGACGATATACTTTCTTCCGTCGATGTTCAGATAATCGCCTTGCATATCGGAGTCGAAACAAACTGCTGTCGCCAAGTGACCGGGGTAGTGTAGAAGCACGACATCCAGCCCGAGCAGATCACGGACTAAGATAGTGAAGAGTATCGCTCTGTCCTCACAGTCGGAGTATGGATAGAACAAGGTCTCGTCGGCGAACAGAGGACGCTCCGTGCCGAACTGTTTCTCGTCGGTAGCATATTCGAATGCTGTCTGGACGAAATGCAGCAGTATGTTGGCTGCCGTTATGTTGTCCTTGCCTTCTATCTGTTTTTTAAGCACCGGGTACAATTGCTCTTTTGCCAATGAGCTCAACGATGCGTTGGAATAGATATCCCAGTTGGCACATAGAGGATAATCGTTGTAGAAATCAATCAGCCGTTTGTTTACGGATATTGAAAGCGACAGGTCTTTGTCTGTCTCGGATTTCAGATGTCGGGCTTCAGTCATGCTTATCGGCAACGCCGGTTCCTTGGCAAGTCTCAGTGAAAATTCCTGTTCGTTCGGAAATTCATGGTTGAATACGTTGATTGACTTTGAGGCCGGCGAATTATCGACGATGTAATAGTTGCGATTTCCGATGGTGATATAAAGATATCTGAAAATAGTCTCTTTTGAAGGCAATAGCAGTACGAGCTTTGTATCCGAACGGCCGATGCGCACTTTATATCCCGATTGCGTGAGAATATACATCTGCATCAACCGGGCCTCGTTTAACCGCGATGACGGAAAGAATTCAGTTGTCATCCGTTCTACGAAGCGCACATACCCCCAGTCAGGCAGCCGCAGTTTGTCGCGGTAATCGAGACATTCAGAAACCACATGCAGGTATTTGTCCGAGGAAAGAATGCGCCATCCGTCGGCGACATTGTTTTCATTGATACCTTGCAGAGTGTACATCATATCGGGTTCGAGTGATACGCGGCAGTCAGCCCCATAAAATGAGAACGAAAAAGACGGTCTGGCAGGTGCGACCGGCTCAGGAAGTGGTACAACCGGCTCGGGAACTGTCCGATTATCCGGAATAACGACAGGCTTTTTATGCGGAATGGGGTCGTTCGACGGTTCTAATTCCGGAGTCTTTATGACAGGGGCGGGAGGCTCGGGAGACGGCGGAACCGGAATTGCCGGCTCCGTCCTGTATTCCGGCCACGTGCGGCGCATATAATCCTCGAACTCCGCATTCACACGCTCTCGGTAAGCCCTGAACTCCTGCTGCTTCTCCGATTTATATTTGGCGAAAGCCTCCCGTTGCCGCTGCTTGTAATCATCAAACGACTGTGCGTTGGCTGAAGATGCAAAACAAGATGATAAAACGATTGCAGTTTTTATAATCGAGCGAATGCGATTTACGCGGAAAACTTGCATTTCAGTAGTAAAATTGATTTTCGAGGTTTATTTTAAAGAACGGACACATCGTACCCTAAAACTGGAGTCGTTATAATAGTCGCCTATACTCCCTGTGCCGAAATTGTATGTATAGGTGGATCCTAAGGTACTTGGGTCTTGTGTCCAATAGATGTTACTTGATAATTTTAATATGACTTTGTGACGATATATAGCTATACATTCTCCACGAGTGGGTAAACGCCAGTCGGAGAATCCGCAGATTTTAGACTCTTTGCACATTTTTTTTGCATCATAAGACGTCGCACCGGTGCTGATGTCTTTTGTCTGAACCATCAGCCCCTCTTGTTTAAGAATAATATATAAGCCATTGCCGAATTCGACGGATTCGCCGTAATATGTGCCGTTTTCATTCATAATATACGACCTTACGTAATAGGTTGAGCCATCTGTTAATCCCGAAATATTGGCACTGAATTCTGTACCGTTTCCTTTTACACTGACTTTTGTAGTCGCATTGCTTGGATCGTCGATCGTTGGGTTGGGAAATGAAGCGGAATACACAAAACCTTTTTCAGTATATGCAGGTTCTCCCTTGTATTCGACAGATCCGTTTAATGTCGCCGTGTTTTTTGAAATATTAGTAACAGGTAAGGTTCTGACAGCCGGAGTACCATCGATTCTAAATGATAATACATTCCCGAATTCCGTTCCTTTCGAATTTTTTGCATATGCCTGAACATACCATTTTCCGATTGAGAGGTCTTCAATATTTGCATTGAATGTGGAAGATTTGGATGCTATGATTTTTTTTCCAATGGTAATTTTATCCGGCGCATCCGAATAAATAAATCCAACTTCATTCGGTGGATAGTCCCTCATCATTAGATAATCAAATTGTGTGTCATATTCTCCAGTTATAGTAGCTTTATTGCCCACGACAGATACTTCCAAAGTCCGTACAGTAAGATATGTCATGGTTTTATTCAGTTGCATGTCTGCTCGGGCTGTACGTCCGGATTCAACAATCACGCTATATTTCGTATCCATATAGCCGGAGGCTACGACCTTCAGTGTATAAGCACCCGGTTGCAGGTTGTCAAATTCATAATGGCCGTCATCGTATGTTACAGTCTTTAAAAGCAGCATAGATGTATCGCCCTGATATAGTTCCACACCGGTTGCTCTCATCGGTTCTGCGGTTTCTTTGACTGTCACGACACCGTATATCTCGCCTGTTGCCGTTTTTTCGTCCTCTGTGCATGAAACGAGGCCTATAATAAGAAGAAGCGCGAAAATAATCTTTTTCATAATCATTTACTAAGGCTGCTTGGTAATGGTGATATTTATTTCAGTATTCTCTCCTGTAATGGCTGTTACAGATTTGCGGTTGGTGACATAACCTGTTTTCTGAACCGTAACGGTGTATTGCTGTGGGGTAAGACCCTGGAATTCGAAATAGCCGTCATTGCCGGTTATTTTTGTGAAGCCGCCGGGGCTAAGGACTACACTGCAACCCGTCACAGGGTCTCCCGATTCATAATCGCATACAACGCCGTGGAGAATAGAGAAGATATCGACTTCCGTTTTCGAACATGCTGTAAGGATGAACAGCGAGATGAAGCAAAATATTATTTCTCTCATGATTGTTAAAGGTTTAAATCAAAATGTGACGCTGACATACAGCCCTTTGGAATATTGGTCGGCATACGGGGCGAAAGCCATGCCGGCATCACCGACAACGACGTGTTTCTTGCCTTTGGCGACAATGCCGTCAATTACGTTCCACACGTATATGGTCACTGCTCCGGCTATGAATCCGTTGCGGATATTGCCCATATTGTCGGCCTTATTGACATAATTCTGTATTTCGGATGCGCTGTGTGTGCGCTTGATTTTGGATTGGTAGGATGAGCGGAGACCTTCGAATACTATGATTCCTCCTACAGCTGCAACCTCACCTGCGATGAACAGCGCGCCGCGGACGGTCTGTCCCTTGTGAATCTGAGCCATGCCGGGAACGAATACACGCGGCGAGAATTTATATTTGTTGGAGACCGAGACCGGTTCGTACCGGTATTGCGGATTTTTGGCTGTCTGAACCAACAGGTATGTGCGGTATTCTCCAGCTCCCAACCGCTCTGTATATTGGTCGATGATGCGGGCTTTGACAGTCAGGTCGTCGCTGCCTTCTACATGGATATTGCCGTTGGAAATGCTTAGTTTCGAACGGCGGCCTGTAGCAAGGCTTCTGCGTTCGATGATGGTCTGAGCCGCTTTGTCGCGTGCGTTTTCCTCCGAATAGCCGGTAGCTGAAACGACCTCGATATAGGAATTCGGTTTCTCCACGAAATAACCGTTCGCCCATGATGGACGTTCAGTCGAATAGCCATACTGCCCCATGGTTATTGTATGGAGCAGCAGGCTACATAATAATAGAGCTAAGAATCTCATAAAGCTTATTTGTTTTCCTTGAAATCTTTGAAAGATTCTTTCATGCGCTGGCGGAACTGGTCTTCCTTAAAGCGGATTTTGAGTTCTTCGTCTTCGGAAACATAGTCGGCAATCTTGTCAGCAACCGCTTTTTTAGAGATTCGTATGCCGATGAAGCAATTGACATTTCCTTTATCATCTACTGCGGAAAATACCGGCCCTTTTGATGCCTGTGTATCATTTACGATTACGTCGATAAGCTGAGTGCCTCCACGTTCAATCTTGGCTTCGATATCGGTTCCCGAGTTGTTCCCGACTGAATTCATATAGTCGTCGACAGCCCCTTTGTAAGCGTGTTTCATCTTTTGACGAATCATGTTCTGGGCATTCGTAAGAGCCGCCAGCTGTAATTCTCCCATTCGTGCTTGCGGTCCGGATGCGATGCCGGTAGCTCCGAAATAATCTTCAGTGTCGTTTTCGGCGGCAGGAGCTTCGTAGACATCCCCGAATGGATTTGTCGAACGGGGTGCCGATGCCATTGAATTTTTCGAAGATCCACATGAGGATAGGGCAGCAGCCATTGCTACAGCTACCATAATTAATGTAAGATTTTTCATGATTGCAATAAATGTGAGTGCCGCCGGGCTCACTCGTTGGCGTTAGAATGGTACAAAAAAAGCGTGAGAGCCATACTTGTTGCCCGTCCCACGCATAGAGGCTCTGGTATTGCCCATCTCAGTTGAACGGACAACGCAGAAGCCTCACGCAGAATATGCTTACACACCGGGTGCTACGCTCGCGCGCTTTCCGGTGCGGAATATACATATCCACATAAGTCATCTACCGTTGTCTCATCCTTGACTGAGATTGAAATTTACCAGATTTCTATGCGTCAAGAAAGAGCGCCGAGTAAACGCCTTTTATATGTCTGCCGACCCGCCCGCTTATGCCCCTGACCGGGCTTCCGCGGAGCGGTCTGCACTCGCAAAATTAATCAAATTTTGGCAATTACAAATTATTCTGATAAATATTCTTTAATTTTGTGTTCAAAACAAATATTATGGCAGTGAGTAATCGCGTAAAGCGCAATATATCTTTTGTACTTACAATTATAGGGTGTATGATTGTTGTGGTAAGGGTATTGGATCCTGTTTTAAGCGGGAGTATCGACACCAAGGGATGGGTCGATATAATAGGCGCATGTATTATTACGTTCTGCGCATACGACAATTTCTCGGTCTACAACAAGCGGGTACGGAAAGGAATCAAGTTCGGTTCATGAAATATTGTCGTCTTCTTGCTTTCCGGTATCTTTGGCCGATAAGCGGCCGTGTCGACGGAGGGCGTCGGCTATTATCCATTGAATCTGTCCGTTGACGGAGCGGAATTCCTGTGCCGCCCACGCCTCCACTTTTTCCATTGTGGCGGCGTCGAGGCGGAGCAGAAAACTTTTACCGGCTTCTTTTTTGGCCATTATCAGTTATATAGTGTGCCGGTGTTGACTACGGGTTGAGCGGGTTCGTCGGCGCAGAGCACTACAAGGAGATTGCTAACCATCGCGGCCTTGCGTTCTTCGTCGAGTTCCACTATCTGTTCTTCTTTAAGTTCGTTGAGAGCCATCTTTACCATTGACACCGCCCCTTCGACAATCTTTTCGCGTGCTGAGATTATGGCGGATGCCTGTTGACGACGGAGCATCACGGCTGCGATTTCGGGAGCATAGGCAAGGTAGTTGAGACGTGCCTCGACAACCTCGATGCCGGCCATCGACAGGCGTTCGTTAAGCTTTTCTTCAAGTAGTTCGACTATTTCGTGGCTACCGCTGCGAAGCGTGACTTGTTCGGACTTGGCTTCTTCGTCGTCATAGGCGAAGCGGCCTGTGACTTCGCGAAGTGCGGCGTCGCTCTGGATTTTCACGAAGGCTTCGAGGGCTTTTGATGTAGAGGTCTGCTGGGTGGTGATATTGGTTTTTCCACCTGATTCTACTGTGACAACGGCAGTTTCGCCGGAGTCGACATCGAAGACGGCGCGGTAGGTATCTTTCACTTTCCATACGAGCACCATGCCAATCATTACCGGATTGCCGACTTTGTCGTTGACTTTTATTGGAGCCACGTCCATGTTGCGTATGCGCAGAGATACTTTCTTTGCCGTCATGAACGGGTTGCGCCAGTAGAAACCTGTTTTGCGGAACGTCCCCCGGTAATTGCCGAAGAATATCATGACTCTCGACTGGTTGGGCTGCTGTATGAAGAATCCGCACAGGCAGATGATGAACAATATGCCGAGTAGCGGGGTGATTATAAAGGCTGCGACGGAGAGTGTGTTTATAGCAAGATATACGCTTGCCACCATGAGTGCCGGAATTATGATTAGAATTACGAACAGAGCGAGGAACCCGTTGACGGTATTGCCGGGGTAGGTGAACTCCTTGTTGCTGGCTGAAGTTTTCATATTGGAAATGTGATATTAAAATGATATTATATTCATAGCGCAAATGTATGCATAAAAATTTTCTCCGCCAAATTTTTCATAGAAAATTGGCGGAGAAAATAATCCAAAGTGAGTTTGTGTTGTTTAGTCTTTGAGTTTAAGTCGTTTCAGAGCGTTATCCATCTCCGGGCTGACATTCATGTCGGCAGTCGTTTCCCAATATGATTTGTCTGCATCTACGAGAGCAAGGGTTCCGACAATCCATGACTGTATCCAGCCGGAAAGCGTGGACCATGCCCCCCAGCCGGCATCGGCATTGGATGCCCAGTAGTCCCAGCGGTTGTAATCGAACGCACGCATCCATGCGCCGTCGATATCAGGATGGCTTTCGCTTGTGGCCTGTATTTTTACAAGAAAATCACCGAGTCCGGCAGCTGCATCCTTGTATTTTTGATTCCCGGTGGCATGGGCAGCTTCATTGAGAGCGAAGAATGCGAAATTACAAGTGTACAGCATGTCGGCAACAGGGTCGCCGTTTTTTTCGATCAGAGGTGCTTCGCGGACACCGTAGTCGCGGTTTGATTTGGATTTTCCGAATTCTCCGCGGCCGTCGGCCCCGAGTTCTTCGCGTATGGCACCGGATTCTACTTGATTTTCAAGGAGTTTTGATACGACAGTATCGAGCCACTGACGGTGTTCCGGGGTGTCGTCCACGCGTATGAGCCATGCCAGAGGAAGAATCATGCGGGCGCGTTCCTGTTGGATGCCGTTTGTCCATTGCCAATTGTCGGGATAGGCATCCATTGTAATGGCTATTGCTTTTTTTGTTTTGTCGAGCAGAGGGGTGTAGCCCGTCTTGTCATATAACCAGAGATAGCATGCCCACATCCATGACGAGAAATGAGGATGTGCTACGACAATGTCGCTGTTCACATAATGCTCGCGACCCAGTTTGTCGAGCAGCTCGTCGCCATAGCGTGGAGGAAGAAAGCCGTTACTGTTCGTCAGGTTGAAATTCGCCATTATATTGTTGACGATGAAATTGTTCCATCGCTGGTTCTTCATCAATGCCGAAGCTCCGATTGCACCAAGTACGCATCGAGCATTGTCGTCGTTGTAATATGCGGTATCGTGGGTCTGTGCCCAGCCTATCAGACCGTAGCGGTAGCTTCCGGGGTCTTTCTTAAGGCCTCTGATGAAATCGTCGCTATAAAAAAGGTAGTCGAGTATGTTTTCCGAGATGTCGGCGTATTTCTTTTTTCCGGTTGATTTTGCCGCAGATGCCATCAGGAAGGCTGTTTCACCCTGTACGTCGGCTCGCAGCCAGTAGCGGTAGTTCTGTTTTCCATCGGAATCTATTGTTGATCCGTGACCTTCGAGTACTCCGCATGAACCATTGCCGGTGAGGAATTTGTCGTTTACCGATGGGCCCCATGGAGCGACTCCGTCGCCTTGATAATGGTATAAGGTATCGCGCCAGGACGGATGGAGCAGCAGTTTGGCTTTTTCGATCCATTCGGCACCTTTTCGTATGGCAACTTTGCGGTCTGCGCTCGTTATTTCAGCGTAGCGTCCGAATGCAGGATGTGGGTCTGACGGCCAGTTGTTGAAATTCAGGCTGTTGTCGCGACAGATCCAGCGCAGAATCGAGGTCCAGATGTTTTTCCATGCTTCGAGCGGCTCCTGACGTGTCTTTACAAAGTTTGTCATGCAGCTTTGTGCAATTATATTGTTTCCTTTGCGCCATAACAGCGGATAAACGTCGGTGTCGGTAAGTCCGAATGTGGCCGTGTCGAAACCTGCAACACGTGCAAAGCTCAGAAGAGGCTTTTCAATTTTCGCGGGGTAGATATGGCAGCCATTCAGACCGAACAGTGACATAGGTTTCAATTCCGGGCTGAAGAATTTAGAGGAAACGACGCCGCGTTCGATATTTCCGATAAAGACTGTGTCGGCAATATCAACACCCGGGTAATGGCTGACATATTCGGCATATACTCGAAGCCCCTTGGCATCCGCGGCTTTCAGGATAGAATCGGAAAGTTCTACGGATATCAGGGGATAGGCCGAGGCGCTGATTATCACTCCCGAACCTTTTTCGGCATTCTTTATTGCGGAGGAGGCATCAGGGAACAGTCTGACGTCGTAATTTTCGGATTTAAGCAGTCTATACAGGTCGTTGTCGGCCGAACCGGAGAAACTGATGCTCTTGGCCTGACACATAAATGCGCTCAAAACCAGCAATAATGCAGTAAAGGAATGATGAAATTGTAATTTTTTCATGAAAACTATGCCTGTTATATAGATATTAGGTTTTTGCAAAGGTAATCATTACAAACGGAAAGTCAAAATTCAAGAGATTGCTCTTGATACTGCAAACATTTGCTTGACCGCTTCGGTTATTATTCTGAATAGGGTTACTACTGCCCTCAAAATAATTATGCAGAAACGTTTCAGCGATATGAGTCACAAAGAGGCATTATTCCTTGGGCGTAAGTTGCGCGGCATTCCTCCTTATGTGGCGCTGATGTTTCTTGCTTTTATTACAGGATTGCTCACCGGGGCATGTGCTTTTTTACTGAAGGCATCAGTGAAATGGGTATCGACACTGTTCACCTCGCATTTCAATGCTGCGGGAGCCAATTGGGCGCTTCTTGTAATGCCGGTTGTCGGAATCGTGCTTACGGGAATATACCAGCGTTATTTCCTTCATAAAGAAATATATCATGGCACAGAGAGGCTTAACGATGCTATCGCACAACGTAAATATCGTCTTGCCGGCGACTTGACTTATGCCCCGATGGTGGCGAGCACGTTTACTCTCGGGTTTGGAGGTTCTGCCGGCTCCGAGGGTCCGATCGCATATACCGGAGCGGCGATAGGAAGTAATATCGGCAAGGTGTTTCGCGCCACACCCGAGATGATGAAGATAATGCTCGCCTGCGGTGCCTCTGCCGGAATAGCCGGTATTTTCAAGGCTCCTGTAGGCGGTGTCCTTTTTTCTATGGAGGTGCTTTCGATAGGTTTGAGCGCACATGCATGTATCGCACTTTTTCTGGCGGCGCTTACAGCGTCGTCAACCGCGTTTATCCTTAGCGGATGTACCACCGATCTTGTTTTTGATAATGCAGCGCGGTTGTCGTTGGAGCAGCTTCTGTGGGTGGCTCTTCTTGGTATTTTTTGCGGATTTTATTCGTTTTATTATTCGGCTGTGATGACACGCCTCAAACGATTGTTTTCGTCAATAAATAATCCGTGGCTGAAGAATCTTTTTTCGGGAAGTGTTCTTTCCGTGCTGGTATTTGTTTTTCCGCCTCTTTTTGGCGAAGGCTATGGTTTTATGGGTGATATTCTTGCCGGGGATACAAAGGCATTCGCCGCTTACGGTCTTTTTGTCGGATATGCCTCGGAGCTGTATGTGCCTTTGGCTATCGCAGCGGGTATTATTGTGGTAAAGGCTTTTGCATGTGCATCCACAAACAGTGGCGGTGGAGTTGCCGGCGATTTCGCTCCAACTCTTATGGCCGGATGTGTTGCAGGATTTTTCTTTTCCACATTTCTCAATCTTTTTTGCGGACAGAGTCTGCCTGTCGGCGATTTCGCATTTTTTGGTATGGCTGCGGTGATGGCGGGAGCTATACGTGCTCCGTTCATGGCGATTTTCATTACGATCGAGATGGTGCAGGCGTATACACTGCTGCTGCCTGTTGCGGTTGCTGCCGCTGTCAGTTATCTGCTCGTCCTGATTCTCCGCCGCTTGTTCCGTTTGCCGCTTACATTCCCCGGTTCATATTGAAAACTATCGCAGCAGCACTCTCCGGTGCTGCTGCGATAGTTTTTTATTGAATAAATAAATTATTCATCCGCTTTCTTCCTGGTATATCCGTAACCATATGTGTTTTTTGCCTTTCCGTAATGGCCGTAGTCGCCGTACTTACGGTAGATGTAGCTGTTGGATGTAATATCGACACAGTTGATTACGACGTATGCATTGGGCATCATGCCGTTTTTAACCGAGTTGTGAAGCGTTTTAAGGCTATGTTTCGACGTGTAGTTCGCTCGTGTGACGAAAATCTGTAGGTCGGAGAAGCGTGTGAGCAGGAAGCTGTCGGAAATCACTCCTACAGGCGCGCTGTCGATTATGATGTAGTCGAAATTCTTGCGGAGATTCTCCATCAGGTCTCTCATGCGGTCCGACATCATCAGTTCGTTGGGGTTGGGTGGAATGGGGCCGGCCGGAAGGACGAACAGGTTGGGATTCTCGTTTGACTGGCAAATAAGTTTGTCTATGTCGTTGTTCTGTCCGGAGAGGTAGGATGTGATACCGGTGTGGTTACTCATGCCGAGTCGGCGTGCCATTGCAGGACGACGGAGGTCGAGACCCATGATAAGAGTACGTTTGCCCATCAGTGCATATGTCATTGCAAGATTTATGGCAATGAATGTTTTTCCTTCACCGGATATCGATGATGTGACGAGTATGACTTTGTTTGAGGCTCCGTGGTTCGTGAAAGAGATTGCATTGCGGAGAAGACGGAAAAGTTCGGCGATAGGAGTGCTTATATTCTCTCCGATTACTATGTCGTCGTTTTTTCCTTTCTCATTCACGCAGATTTCTCCGAGAACCGGAACTTTGGTAAGACGTTCAAGTTCGTCCTTATCCGAGAAAACGGGGAAGATAAGGCGTTTTATGAATATTATTACGGCCGGTATAAGAAGGCCGATTATTAATGCGATGCCGAGAATCGAAAGTCTCTTGGGCGACACGGGACCCGAACCTACCGGATTGTCGATAAGCTGTGCGGTATTGGTTGCGAGAGTTTTCTGGAGGGCGATTTCCTCGCGGCGCTGCAGAAGGAAAGTGTAGATGTTGACTTTCACCTGCTGCTCGCGGAAGATTTCATTGAGTCCTTTGTCGACCGACGGCGCTGCTGCAAGCTGGCCTGCGCTGCGGTTCTCAAGGCGGCTTATGGATTTGCGTTTGGTATTGAGGTTGCGTTTTGCTGTTGCTATATTCTGGAGAATACGTGCTTTGTCTCGCGACAGCTCATCGCGCATGCTGATTACCAGAGGATTGTCCGAAGTGCTGCCTTCGAGGGCTCGGTTGAGATTGGAAACCTTGCGGTTGTAGGTCTCTATAATCTGTGTGATCGTGCTGTTGCTGATTGCGGCAGGCAAGGTCTCATAGGTATCGGATGTTGTTACAATCCTTTCAATCTCGTAGAGAATGTTCATTTCTGCTTCCGCGTCGGCGAGTTCTTTTTCGAAACCACTTTGCAGAGACATGTTCATTGATGACTGCGAAGTGATATCGGTCGTCACGCTGTGAGCCGAACGGTATTCCATAAGACGGTTCTCAACATCCTTGAGCTCGTCGGATATCATTACGAGACGGTCGAGAATGAATGCTTCGGTCTGCACGGCGGAACGGTTCTTGTCTTCGATTATGTTCTGATTGTAGAAATCGAGCATCGCTTCGATTATATCCGTTCCTTTCTTGATGTTGTCGGTGAGAAGATTTATACGTATAATCTTTTGGGAATTCTTGGCGAATTCGATGTTCAGACTGCCTGCGATTCCGGCGGCGACAGAGTGAGGATTACGTATGACAATTCTCTCTACATAGTCGAATTTATTGATTACCGGTGATTTGGAGAGGTGTACCACGCCATATGACATCTCGATATCGGCCGGTAACGTAATGTCTTCGAAACTTTTTTCTTCCTTGATGCCTGAGAAATATGTCTTGGCATTGACATTGTACTTATCCTTTCCGGATTTGCTTATCGTGAGTTCTATGGGATATGATAGATCATTCAGATTCTTGGCATCCATTTTAGCGATAATGGCATTGTTCTCGTAGAGAGTGATGTCGCGGAGCTTCCCTTTGCTGTAATAGTTGTATGCCAGGCCGAGAGAGTCGACAATCCGTACTACATTATTCTGCGATTTGAGCATTTCAAGCTCGGTTTCGTCAATGCCGCTTTTAAGGGCCACCATAGGGTCGGCGGCATTTGTCATATTGAACGCGTTTTGAGTGGCGCTGTTGTCATCACTGAGGTAGATGGATGCTGCTACCTGATATTGTGGCACTCGGGACGCATAAAAGAAATATCCGGCCACAAGGCATATAACAGCACTGAGAACAAACCATTTCCAGTTTGCAAGATAATTGAGAAGGAGTCCGGTTGTGTCGAACGATTCCTCGATCTGCTGTCTGCTGTTTTCGTTATTGTCGTTTGCCATCGGTCCTTGTTTATTTGGTAAAGTTCAGAATGCTGAATACAAGTGCTGTCACAGAAGATATGCCGCCTACAATGGTAAGAGTGGCCCCGACGGCAGGACTGAGCTGCCAGGCGCTGTTTTTCATTGATTTGTTCGGTTCTACGTAAATGTAGTCGTTCTGTTGCAGGTAATAGTAAGGAGAGAGGACAAAGTCTTTGTCATTAATGTTGAGACGGTGTACTTCTCGGGTTCCGTCGGAGTTTAGGCGATAGAGGAGGATGTTTTCGCGCTGGCCTTTGATATCAAGGTCTCCGGCCATTGTGATAGCTTCGATGAATGTCATTCGTTCGTTCTTGCTCTGATATATGCCCGGTGTTTTAACAGCACCGCCGACAACAACGCGGAAATTCATCAGACGGATATCCACTGTCGGTTTCTCAGTAACGTATTTGGGATAAATGGCATCTGCGATTTCTTCGGCAAGCTGCGATTTTGTCAGGCCGGCGGCCTTTATGTCCCCTATTATCGGGAATTTTATGCAACCGTTATTATCTACAAGATAATATTCGGTAGATGTCTCGTAATTACCTTGGTTTGTCGTTCTGGAATTGGTCATGCTTTGTATTTTGCCTTCGCCATCGATATATTTTCCTTTGTTGAATAGAGCCATTGCGTTCATGTTGGCTCCGGATATATCGATATTCAGAAGGTCTCCGACTGTCAGGACGGGTTCTGAGGTTGCAGGTGCATTATTCAGAATTTCGGTCGGAATCTCATCGATGTTTTCCAGATATGTCACTTTTTTGGTCGATGAACAGCTGCTTAGCGACATAGTCAATATGGCGCATGCAAATAATATGTGTTTTAAGTTCATAATTCTATTGGAAGAGTGTTGTAGTATTTCTGTCAATTAGTGCTTATATATCGGGACAAATTTACAAAAAAATGCTAAAATGGCAAAGCCGGTCTTTTATTTATGCTTCCGGAAAAGGTCGTAAAGTCTGTTCAGAGGATTCCGGCCGCCTCAAATAATCTACGGTAGTAGCCGGCTTTTTCGTCAAGGCGCATGGGGAATGCCCTGCTTGTTGAAGGCATGCGCCATAGCCGGAGTCCGGAATTTGTGTCGGAATGTGTGCCCATTTTGGGGACCGGGGTAGATGTGAGATCGGCAATGACTCCTGCTGCTTTTTCTCCGGTGGTGGCTATATCGTGGCATTGAGGCATCCTTTCAAGAAGAGATTCCAGATTTACCGGTTCGACAATATCAAGATATTTATCGGATGCATTTCCTTTAAGCCGTCGTATTTTATAACCTGTGTCGTTAAGGGCTATTCCGTTATTACAGAGAAGATTCTTAATGGCGTCAAGATCGAATTTATTGTCGTCCGGCATAAGTAGTGCATTTCGGTCGCCTCTGAACAGCAGCCCCATCATGTACCAGAAATCATTGGTGCGGTTGGGATAGTAGAAATTCATGCTCCAGCGGTGTGGCCCGGGAGGGAAAGTTCCCATAATAAGCACTCTGGAGTTTTCAGGAATAAAAGGCGCCCATGGATGGGTTTCCAGATCTTGGTATTCTTTCATTTCAGACGGAAATTATAGCCGAGGCTTATCTCAATGCTCATGTTTCGTGATGCGCTGAAAACGTCGGCTTTTGAGGAGGGAAAAATATTGCCGAGTCCGTAGTAGAAACGACCTTCCGCCACTATGGAATTGCGCGGACTCGCGTAGAATTCAAAACCTAAGGAAGCACATATTCCGTAGTCAAAACGGTTTTTGATATCCATTGTGAGCTGGTCGGTCATTCTGTTGCGTGGATAATCGGGGACAGAGGCTATGTTGTGATAGTCGAAATTCGAGGATATGCTGCTGCCTATAAGGAAATTGAACTGAGGGCCGAGGTTCACGAAGGTCTTGAATCGTCGGCTTCCGAAATAGATATGTGTGAGAATCGGAAGACTTATATATGTAAGGCTGCGGGAATACTTGAATGGCAGTTTTTCGACATCGTTCTTGTAGCCTTCAGCCCATCCTCGCTGAACCCATCCGAATTCAGCTATCAGACCGAACAGTTTTTCTTCAGTGTAACGGAATGTGACAGCGCCTGTGGAGCCCATTACCCAGCCTTGACGGACAGACGGAGAGAATGACATCCGCCCCAGTGTTACGCCGCCACGAGCCCCGATTGAGATATGGGGCTTGTAATGGGTCTCGGCTGAGGCGGTCAAAGCCATGACAGCTAAGAACAGGACACTGAGGATGCGTTTCATAATGTGCGGGCGGAAACCTGGCCGCCGGGCTGATAATTTATTATATATAATGTGGCGTTATAGTATCCTTCGTGCGTCTTTTCGAAATCGTATGTTGACTGGATCCCTTCGAAGCGCTGGGGGTAGGCCGGATTGAACTCTCCGTTGTTTATCAGGATATTTTTTATCAGGAGGCATGCTGCATCATAGCCTAATAAAGCCTGATTGGGAACACTCTCGATTATCTCGGTACCGAACCATTTCATAAAGTCGCTTTCTATAGTCTGGTAGGAGTAGTCGTTGTAATTGTCGTTGAAACGCGAATAGATTGTCGCTCCGAGTTTATGGAGGGTGTCAAGGGCATCACCGCGGAACGCTGTCCAGTCGGGATAACCGAAAATTTCAATGCGCGAACGGTAGGAGGATAAAGCGGAATCATCATCGGATACAGTAGCAAATAGTTTGTCTCTGAACGATTTGACGACATAGGCAAAACGATTGAACTCGGCCAATGAACCCGAGGATGGGATTATGACATATCGCTCATTGCCGTCGGTAGGTAAAACCTCTATTTCTGAGACAAGCAGGTTATTCTCATACTCAATAACAACCGGTTCGACTGAATTGTTTCTGTAACGCTCGCATATATAGTTTACAAAAGCTTCTTTTTCATTCTTGCCATCCTTGTTGCGGAGAATGACGGGGGTGTATCCGGTATATTGCGACAAGAGAGCGTCTGTTGCCAACCGGTACATGTCTTTTTGCGGGATACTGGCCTGAAGCATCCGCTGGTTTGAAAGGTAGAGCGAATCGTGGATAACGAATAGATTGAGAACGTAGCTGCGGTTGGCAAGTGCTGAATCGGCGATAGCATTGAGCCATGTCGGGTTCGGAGGAGCGACGATAATTGTCGCGTCCTTTATCTCTTGTTTGGAGAGTATGCCGGAGATTGATTCCGATTTGTTGTCTGTGTCGATGGCATAAATCTCCACATTTCCCTGTCTGTGGCTGAGTGTATCTGCGCCTATAAGAAATCCTTTGTAGAAATCGAGTGCGAACTTGTTTTCGCGCGAAGGTTCCTGCGCATCCAGGCCGAATGGCAGAAGAAGAGCTATGGAAGGATTCTTTTCAATGATTGTGTCGGCTAAAACAGGTTGCTCCGCAGGTTCTGTTGCGATATCATGTTCCGCCTCGGAATATTCGGCTACGGGGAAATATAGCATCATGCCGCGTTTCACACCATCGGCTACCGAAGGATTATGACGCACTATGTCTTCTCTGGAGATGCCGAGCTTTTTGCTTATGCCATAGACGCTTTCCTTGCTGTTTACTTTATAATAATATACTTCAATACCTTTTACGACCTTGACGGGGAGATCAAGAGCCTTGGACTGGAATGTAATTGCCAGCAGGGGAAGAAATAGCAGATATCGTAATATTATGCGCTTCATGTGAGATATTGTCAATCAATCTGCAAAGCTACGAAAAAAGCATGTAATTGGCAAAAGGCTTTTTGGGGAGCCGCTGTATTATAAAAATAGACGCGGCACCCGAAGGAACCGCGTCTGCAAGCTGATATTTGGAAGTGTGTATTAGGCGTGTGCCGTATGTTCGCTCTTGAGAGTCATTGAAGGCTGGTCACATACTTCGGCCGGACCGAAATACTGGATGGGACCGGGATAGATGTAGCATGTGTTCTGAGCCCATTCTTCACGCTTCTTGGCGAATTTCTGGAAGGGAGCGCCGTCGAGGCGGACAAGTGCTTTTTGAATTACGGGTTTGTCCTCTGCGTTGCGGCGTTCGATATTCATCATCATGGTGATTGGAATACCGCCGGGAATCCACTGTACGGCAGGCTTGACGAGGTTGCGGATCGACGACATGTAGCCGGTGACGCCGGCATTGATAAGAGCCGAAGCGTTGAAGCCGAGAGAGTAGCAGTAATCGGCGTCGAAATTGGAGGGGTCGGCGCAACGGCCTTCATAGCCGAAGAAATGGTGGAGAGAAGAGAATTTGCCGCCGCAGGCCTTGAATTCGCTGTCATTGGCGAGCTTCTTGGCGACAAGATCGCTGAGAAGTTTTTCGGTCTCTATGAGCGAGACCTGAACATTGCCGTGGGGGTCGCGGTCGAGCATAAGCTGCTTTGCCACAGTCTCGGGAAGCTGCTTGAGCGAGGCCACATTCTCGGGCGAGAGATTTGCAAGTATGAATTCGGTAAGTTCGGCGTGGTTCATGCCGGAAACTTTGTCCTTGTTTGCGCCGAGAAGCTCGTTGAGTTCGCCGATAAGACGCTTGAATTCGGGAATGAATTCAATAAGACCTTCGGGGATAAGAACGGTGCCGAAATTATTGCCTTCTGCTGCGCGTGCCTTTACGATGCCGGCGATATAGCTTACTATTTCATCGAGGCTCATGTCGCGTTCCTGGATTTCTTCGGAGATAAGGCAGATATTGGGCTGTGTCTGAAGGGCACATTCAAGGGCGATGTGGCTTGCGGAGCGGCCCATCAGTTTGATGAAATGCCAGTATTTTTTTGCGGAGTTGCAGTCGCGCTGGATATTGCCGATAACTTCGGAGTAAACCTTTGTGGCGGTGTCGAAACCGAAGGAGGTCTCTATAACGTCATTTTTGAGGTCGCCGTCAATGGTCTTGGGGCAACCTATAACCTGAACGCCGGCATTGTTTGCCTTGTAGTATTCGGCGAGGATTGCGGCATTGGTGTTGGAGTCGTCGCCACCGATGATTACGAGAGCTGTTATTCCGAGTTCTTTGAGGATTTCGAGGCCTTTGTCGAACTGTTCTACCTTTTCCAATTTTGTGCGACCCGAACCTATGATGTCGAAACCGCCGGTGTTGCGGTATTCATCGATAATGGGAGCGGTGAGTTCGATGTATTTGTGTTCTACCAAGCCCTGCGGACCCATGAGGAAGCCGAAAAGGCGGCTGTCGCGGTGGATTTTCTTGATACCGTCGAAGAGACCGCTGATTACGTTGTGCCCACCGGGAGCCTGACCGCCGGAAAGTATTACGCCTACATTGACAGGCTTGCCGGGAGTCGAGCCGGAATTCTTTTCAAAGCGGATTTCGGGGAGTCCGTAAGTATTCGGGAAAAGGGCACGTATTGCGTCCTGATCGGCAACGGATTCGGTCGGTTGGCCTTCAACAACTTTAACCTGTCCGGAGAGGGCTATCGGGAGTTTGGGCTGATAGCTTGCGCGGGCTTTTTGTAAAGCACTTTTTTTCATCGTGATATGATAGTGATGTTTGTGGTTATTTTGAGATTGCAAAGTAAGCAAAAAAAAATGAATTAAGCATGCTTGAAATGTAAATAAGTGTTACAGAGGCATGCTTAGTCGGCTTGCATCGTCTTAGTGTATGGCGGTCTGATATTATCTCCTGTGTGGAAATGTATTTGAAATCTGTTTTTCCACCTGTCTGATTGCGCCTTTCAGATCCCCTTTGTAATCAAGTGACAATCCGGAGACCCCGCGGCATGACACTACTGGACGCCCCGTCATATAATCGATGAAATTGACTGTCACAATGGTTTCATTGTCGCCTTGGCTGATTCCGTACTTTACTAACAGGAGTTTATCTTGTTGATATTGCGGCATATGGAAAATCCGGTTGTCACCTACAAGTTGCAGACCGGAGCCGACAACGGCATCAAAAAGCTGAATCTCATATTCCATCAGTTCGGCAGGAATGTGATATGTATCGTTGTTTATCACCGAGACATATTCATAGTTTGTCAAATCGACAGTCTTGGAGACAGTTGTTTTTGAGCTTGTACATGCCGAAAGCATTATCAGGGCTGATACTAAAGCAATTTTTATCAGATTTCCCATATCAGTCAGGAGTATTTACAATCAGTTGTACACGTGAATATATACTCCCGCTGCGAACGAGAACAGTTACTGCAGCTATGCCTCCGGGGCAATAGGCCGGATTCCTGAAGCTGATTTTGTTGTCTTTGATTCCGATTTCAAGGTGGTCCGCAAGACCGGTATCGTACATGTCCGTGCAAAAATATGTATCGTCGATACGCACATCTTTGGCAAATGAAAAAGTGGCTGATTCATAGTAGTTGTCGGAGCGGAGATTAACCTCTATTTCAGCATCCCATTCCGGTAAGTTTTTTGTCGTTGGGAAACATTCCACGTACGATACCGTAGCACCCGTAATACTATTGTCGCTATTGTAAATCCATGAATCGACGTATGCGTTATAATAGCTTGCATCTATAGGGTATGCCCTTTCTCCGGCTATTTCCCTGATGTATTGTACAGGTATAATCTGGTAGTAGTAGCCTGGAATTACCGCCACCTCTTGTGCAACCTGGTTGAGATTGGGATTCTGGTTCAGACCGGCTTTGCTCCCGAGTTTTACAATCCCACAGTTGCGTGATGTGAAATTGTTTGTGCTGTTGATGTATACATCAGAGCTTCCGATAGTTGTCTGGCTGTTATCATTCGTCATGTTGACGGTTATGGCGTTGTCGGGAATCGGCGGTTCGTCATTGCTGCATGCACCGGCAAGGAGGCAGCCGGCGAATAGGACTGGAAATAGAACTTTATTCATGTAGGCTCTGTTTTTATAGTTTTTGTGTGAATAACGGAATCCGGTGTGTGCACCGGTTCTGCAAAGTTAGGCATTTTATTCTAATGCTGATGATATGGGAACTGTTATTTGTATAATATTATCCCGTTTTCAGGGTCTAATACAACATCCTCTTTGCCGAAAAACGCCGGTCCGACGCATCCTAATATATTATTGTAATATATTCTGTTGGTAATGCCGATGGAAATTCCTTGTAGTGTGCGTTCTCCAATTTTACAAAAACCGGCGAATATTCCTTTCCCGACCGGATTAAGCGCTTTGTCGGTAGATGAAAGGAGCGTGAACTTGTTGGCTTTCAGAAATTTCGCTGCTGTTTTTCCGAACAGAAAAACCGGAGTGCCGTTGCCGATATCGAAGATGAATCTGCCCTCGATGGCAGCCTCGTGACCGTACGTGTCGGCAAGTTCCATCGTAGCGGTGAATATAGGTATCCGTGAGTCTTCAGCCGTTTTAAAACTGTGCATCTTTGATGCGTCGAAGCTGTCGCGACGCACAAAATCAAGTGTCTTTTTCTTGAAATTCAAGCGTATGATGTTGGCAGTGCTGTCGGTTTCATTTTTCAGCATTTGGACAGGGACTTCAATTGTGCCCGGGCCATTGATGACGAATATATCCCCCGTGTAGCTCAAATCTCCGAACCGCACTTTTCCATTGACTACCTTTTCCACATTGAGCGTACGGAAATCTGTATTGATCTGCTTGTCGGAGGATTCGACATTGACGAAATCGGATTCATTGAAAAGCTTGCTGAATGTCTCGCTGCCGATAACTATTCCGGGGAATCTTGAGATAAGAGTAATGTTGACACCGTCAATGCCGTTTATTGATGTTGTCAGGGAATAATGACCATGCTTTTTGTCTAATTTGAAGCTTGTCTGGCAAAAAGCGTATTGGCAGAAGCAGAGCATCGCCAAAAAGAATAAAACAGTTTTACAAGTGTTACGGTACATATCCGAATACAATCTCTTAGGCTCTAAAGAGAATTTAGTCCAACAATGAAACGTGAGCCGACTATGTCACTGCCAAACTGACGGTCGTAGGAAACCTTTGATGCGGATGTAACATTAGCGGCCCACGCCATATGCGTGAGAACCACTATGCTATCTCTTGCATCATTTTGAAAATTTCCTACGTTTTCAGTTTACAAGATGAGCATAACGCTTCTGATAAATCTAAAATGTCGTGGATGGCTGTTGCCAATCCGGTGGCAAAGATACGAATAAGTCGAGAGCAAATGAAAATTTATTTTCAATTTGCCGAGCGATAGTATCTTCGACAGAGTCAAAGATACGGATAAATCAAACGCACCGCCGAATTTATCTGATTTTGCAGAATCACGCGGAATTATTCTCCGGCAATGGATGTTATAATTCTTTCCGGGCGAAGATAGTGTTCGGCCATTTCTGCAATTTTGTCGGATGTCAGAGATTCTATAACTTTTTGCTGGTCGTTGAAATAATTGTCGGGATAGGATGTTTCGAGTTTGCCCCCGTAATATCCCATTATGCTCAAAGGGGTGTCGAGGGTTTTGGCCAGCGAGGTCATGGCATATAGCTTGAGATTCTCCAGTTCCTCGCCTGTAGGCGGTTCTGTTGCCAGCCTGGCGATTTCGGCTATTGTCTCTTTTTCAACCTCAGCGGTGAAACTCTTGTCGCATTTTGCCGTTATGGCTGCGAAACTGCCTTCGCGCATTCCCTGTAGCGATGCGTCAATGCCGTAGGTAAGTCCTTTTTCCTCCCGGATGTTGCTCATAAGGCGGGAACCGAAATAACCTCCGAGGGCCATTACGGCGAGCCGCAGAGGAATGTAGTCCGGATGTGAGCGGTGCGGGCAGATTATAGCCATGACGATGGCGCTCTGCAAGCTTTCCGAAAAA
The DNA here is from genome assembly GCA_910576775.1 of uncultured Muribaculaceae bacterium. Lineage (GTDB taxonomy): Bacteria > Bacteroidota > Bacteroidia > Bacteroidales > Muribaculaceae > CAG-873. Next base: position 21,803 of record CAJTJV010000036.1, read on the forward strand.
GGTGTTATAATTCGCTCGCCTCCTTTGGCCGGGTGCATTTCATGGACGGAAATGTCGAAGCCATTGCCGGTCGGTTTTATTCCGGCAAGTATTGTGCGAGTGGTGTCGATGGCTTTTGGAGTGAGCCTTCCGGATAACATGACATGTATCCTGTCAGGATTTGTCATTCGGTTGTAAAGATCTTGTAATTCTGTCCGGCCGACAGTCATGATATCCTCCGGCCGGCGTATTATGGATGCCGGATGATTTTTCCCGAAGATAAAAGGTTTGATGGCTTCGGATGCGATGACGGCAGGATTGCGACGGGATGTCAGAAGATTGTTTACAGCGGTAAGTTTGGCGTTTTCAAGACGCTCGGAATCGAAATATGGTTCGCTCAGCACCTCAGCGACGAGTGGCAACAATGCGGTCAGACGGTCTGTAAGAGTGTTGAACGTGAGTGTGATAAAATATTCAGATGCATGTGCGTTTACTGAAGCACCGTTGAAATCGAGTATCTCGGCAAATTGTTCAGGCAAATTGTGTGAAGTCCCTTCTGTTAGCTGTGAAGCGAGTATTGCGGGCGTTGCGGAACCTGCGTATTCGCCGCCGTATGGAATTTTGACAGTCAGACGGCAGATATCCTGTTCTCCACCACTGTAATAATGCAGTTTGAGTCCGTTTGAAAGAATCTCTACAGTAGGTTCCGGCAGATGCAGATGGCCGAAAGGTTTGGTGTTGGGTGCTATAGTGCGGTCTGGCATCAGATGGTGTTGTTTTTTAGGAATTTCCGTGCTGTCTCGAGGTCGGCGGGAGTGTCAATGCCAATTGTAGGTTCTTTTGTTATTGCCATGCGGATTCTGTAGCCCGCCTGTAGCCAGCGCAACTGTTCGAGCGATTCTGCGATTTCAAGAGGGCTCTGTGGCAGAGTGCCGAGTTTGTCGAGCGTTGCACGGCGGTATCCGTACAGACCGACGTGAGTATGGAAATGTGCGTTTTCGAGCCATTGTTTCCATTCTACGTTGCGCACGTAAGGAATGATGGAGCGTGAAAAATATAGGGCGTTCATGTGGTCGTCCATCACGACTTTCACGAGGTTGGGGTCGAAAAGAGCGTCAAAGCCCATTGCCGGGTCGAACGGGCGTGCAAGAGATGCTATTTCTACAGTATTGTCGCTGAAACAGTCTATAAGTGCTTCTATCTGCGACTTGGCTATGAAAGGTTCGTCGCCTTGAATGTTTATAACCACGTCGGAATCGGAATTGAGCAGTGCGGCTGCCTCACGGCATCGGTCGGTGCCGCTGCGGTGTGCTGTCGATGTCATGACAACCCGTCCGCCGAAAGCTTTTACAGCCTCTTCGATACGGTTGTCGTCGGTTGCTACCGCAACTTCGGGAATCACGTCTGAAACACGACGGTAGACACGTTCAATCATTGACATGCCGCAAAGGTCGGCAAGGGGCTTGCCGGGGAAGCGCGACGAAGCGTATCGTGCGGGTATGATTCCTATGAATTTGGTATCCATATTCTTATATTTTGTCTTCAGTTACATAAAGCTGCGCGTTCTCGTAGCGGAGGATTCTCACGCTGCGTTTCGCAGCTATGAAATCGCCGGTTGAGACGGCATCGAAAACATTCTGCCCTATTTCAATTTTTCCAGCGGGACGCATGTCGGTTACTGTCATGGCATGTTGGCCGATATAGCGTGCCGGCGACATGTCCACACCAACGAAGCCGTCGCCGACGGAAAGTTCTGTCATAAGCTCTGCGTGGCGGCGGAAACATTTGGGGCCGTGCGACGAGGTGAGGTATATTATCATGCCTGCGGCAAGCAAGGTGCCGGCGAAGAGAACTCCCAGAGAGCGGGTAAGGGCGGTGAAATCAAATCCGGTGATTGAATCGGAACTCATCATCGACCCTACAAGTGCCGCTGCGATGCATATGATGCCGCTGATGCCTGTTATTCCGAATCCCGGCACTACGAATAGTTCCAGGAAAATCAGAATCACTCCGGCAATGAAAATCAGCAGAACCCAGCCGGGCATTGAGCCGACGATGAACATCGGCAGGAAATATAATACCGTCGCTATGGCTGCGACAGCGGCTGCGAATCCGAGTCCGGGGGTGTGCATCTCCATGTATATGCCGCCGAGAATCAGCATGACAAGAATTGCGCGTACGCCGGCTCCCGAAAGGAATCCGAGAATATCGTCGGAGAATGTACTGTGATAATATTCGACGGTTGCATCCGGTAGGTTCAGCTCTTCGAGAACCTCGTTGATATTTGTGGCGATACCGTCGGCAAAACCGCTTTCCACAGCTTGTTGCGCGGTAAACGACACAGAGATTTCCGGGTTTACCATATCGGCGGCAATTTCGGGTGAACGTCGCCATACAAGACTGTCGCCTTGCGCTTTACGGCCATGATGCTCGGCAGTGGCCCGCATGATGGTGCTCATGTATGACTGGTATTTTTGTGGCATCGGCTCGCCCTGGCCGTTTACGACTGTTGCTGAACCCATACTGGCGCCCGGTGCCATGAATACACTGTCGCAGGCAAGGGCGATCAGTGCGCCTGCCGAGGCGGCATTGACATCGACGAAGGCCACCGTAGGTTTATCGCAGCGCATAAGTGCCGTGCGGATTGAGTCGGCGGCATCGAGGGCTCCGCCGTAGGTGTTGAGTTTTATAAGCAGAAGGTCGGCGTTCTTTTCCGAAGCGTCTTTCATCGCCTGGCGGAAATGGTGGTATGCGTTGAGGTCGATTTCTGTTTCGACAGGTATCACGAATACATTGCGGCCTTGCAGGCCGAGCGACGCAAGGAAGAGAATGAATGTAAAAAGCAGACGTATGTTTATCATAATGTGTCGTTTTCGCATTGCGCTTTGCGTTTGGCACGTTCTCCGAAATATGCCGGAAGCAGGGCTATGCCTATTATAATGTATATGAAATAGCTGAACAGACGCCATATAAGGGCCATTATGGCTGCGATACCGGTATTACCAATAATATCGCCGTAGTAATTGGCGAAAAGCCATTCGCTGATGCCGCTGCCACCGGGTGTGGGGCTTACCATAAGCACTACCCATACGACAAACTGACGCGCGAAAACAAGCAGTTGCGATGAACCGGGAATGAAGGTCCAGAATAATGCGTTTACGACGAAATAGCGAGAGAACCATGATAATATAGTGGCACCCATTACTTTTGCCCACCAGCGGAAATCGCGGTGGCGTATCCATTCGGAGGTTCCGGCCATATTGTCCGCCATGCCTTCGATTTTTTTGTGCCAGCGGCGTAGGAAACGTTTCCCGGCAAGGACTTTTAGAAGGTTCTGTACAGTCTGAGGTTTTCCCAGTATTGCGAAATAGAGTATTGTCGTCCAGATGACAATGCCGGTATACACGAGCCAGAACACCCATTTGACACTCCCGAAAAGCAGCTCGTTTTCCATCTGTCCGGTCTCGAAAAGAGAATGCCACGGGATAAGAAGCACGATTATAGGGCAGAATATGACGAAGAACAGCTCGTCGAGGAACAAGGTGACAAGTGTAAGCGCTGTGGCGCGTCCGAGTTTTAATCCCTCCTGGTTCAAATAGAATATTGCCAGGGCGCTACCTCCGACGACCGAAGGTGTTATGGCTGATGTAAAGGCGCACATAAGGTCGGTGCGGATAGCGCGTTTCCATGTCAGCGCGCCGTCGGCGATAGTGTGGAAGCGCCAGGCGAGTCCGAAATCGCGGCCGCATACAAACAGCAGCGCAAGCAGCAGGCCTATGATTGTATGAAAGTCGAAATGTATCTCGCGGAGTGTATGGAGGTCGATGTCGCGGTGGATAAGCCATGCAGCCACTCCTAAACTCAGAACTATGGGCAGAATGGTGCGGTACAGCGTTTTCGACAGCTCCTTGGCCATTGTCAGATTGTTTTTGTCAGTCGGGCTATCCGTTCTTCGGGATTTTCATCGTTGAAAATAGAACTGTCGGCGCAGATTCCGGAGAATCCTGCTGCACGGATAGTGTCGATTGTGTCGTTGTCTATGTCGGCTCCTTTGCACAAGGCGACGAAATGGTTCTCTACTGCTGCATTTCTTGCTTTTTCGATGATATCAGCCTGCGAAGGTTCAAGAATGAAATAATCTATGTCGGCCATTGAAAGTGCCGATGCCGCCGAGGAATCAGCGATGACGCAACCTATTATCGCTTCCGCGCCGAGGTCGCCGCGGGCCGCGATAGGATTATTTCCGAGGTCGAGCATAATGCCGTGCAATCCGAACTCTCTGGCGGAGTCGATGTCGTTCCGGACAGTGAGGATTACACCTGCTTCTCGGCATAGGTCTACGATATCGGGTATGTCTGTGCGAAATTTTTCGATATCCGTATCTGGGAGAATAAGCCACCCGCAACCGGCTTCGACGGCAATTTTTGCCATCTCTGTCATTGAATATTTTTCGTTCTTGTCGAGCAGTATCTGAATCATAGCGCAAAATTAGTGAAATTTAGTGAATAACCGAATCCCCTTGCGGGAATGTTGCTTATATAAAAACAATCAGGGACGACAAATAGCCGTCCCTGTAATAATTTATTTCATCGGACCTTGCGCATCGATCCGACAGAAAGGTGCTGTTTATTTTTTGTTACGAACACCGTAGCGGCTCATGAACTTGTCTACGCGGCCTGCGGTATCGACGAGTTTCTGTTTGCCGGTGAAGAAGGGGTGGGAAGAGCTTGTGATTTCAAGCTTTACCAGAGGATAGGTGACGCCCTCGATTTCGATGGTTTCGCGGGTGGCAACAGTCGAACGGGTGATGAAAGTCTCGTCGTTGGACATATCTTTGAACACCACTTCGCGATAGTTAGAGGGATGAATGTCTTTTTTCATTGTTAATTAACTCTTTAATACGTATTAATCCTTTAGAATAATTGCGCTGGTAAGACGCTTTTTTCGTAATGGCTTGCAAAGTTAAGCATCTTTTGCCGAATATGCAAGGATTTTTCTGCTTTCACTCCGACTTTCAGCTTTTTTTAGTTTGAAGATCGGTTGGAGAGTTTGTCGCCGTTCAGGCGGCAGGTATAATCCTGAAGAAAGGCTTGTCCGCGGCGGAGCAGAGCAGTGCACATGCTGTCGGGTCCGGCAAGCGGATGCTCGAAGAACGGGTCGGCGGAAGGGCTATAGATTTCTTCGATATTTTCGGCTTTGCTGTCGGTGTATATTGCGCGGTGTGCGTCGGCAAAGAGATATCGGCCTCCGTCTCCGCGGTAGATTCCGAAAAGCTTGTCCGCATCGCCGAAAGCGTTCTGTCCTACAGACACGAACGGTTCGTCGTATCCGGCGAGGGTGAGTGTGGTAGTTGCTATGTCAAACTGCGAAACCATTCTGTCATCGAACACATCAGGGGCTATACTTCCGTCAGGGGTAAATACGATAAGAGGTACTCGGTTTCGGATATAATCGCGGCCGTAGCGCGTGGCGCTGAAATCGCGGTTGCCATGGTCGCCGGTAATGATGAAAGTGGTATTATTATACCATGATTGTTTTGCCGCAAGTTCGAAAAAGTGACGGAGAGCGACATCGGTGTATTCAAGACCCCGCTCCGGGCAGGTTTCCGGGTGGCGGAAACGCGATGTATCGTATCCGTCAGGCAGAGTGAACGGACCATGGGCGCTGATGGTGAACCATGCTGCCATAAAAGGCTGCGGAACAGTGGCGAGATCATTGATAACGAATTCTGCCATCGGGACGTCGAATATTCCCCATTTGCCGTCATAATCGTCATCGTTGCCGTATGTGTGACGGTCGCATAGTCGGGAGTATCCCATGGCGTATGCTGTCTGGTCGATATTGAAAGAGCCCGGGTTGACGCCATAGTAGAAAACAGTTGTCCTTCCTTTGTCGCGCATCAGAGATGCCGGGCTGTCGACGGTGTTTTTATTGTAAGGTGACAGCATGTAGTAGAACGGGTCAAAGGCCGGGAAGCCGCCGAAGATGGAGGTTGCACCACCGATACTTGTCCTTCCGGTCGCCATCACATTTTTTACGACTGCCGACTGAGTGGCTATCGAATCGAGGAATGGCATAAGTCCGAGTGATCCGGATTCATGGCCAATAGTGAAGGAATCCATCCATTCCGCGCCGCCGCTTTCAATTATTATGGTTACAATATTCCGCTGTTTGAGGATAGTGGAATCAGCAGGAGTGTGGACGGAACTACGGATAGTGGCAAGCTCTTCTTCCGAAAAGAATATGAGCACCGGCTCGTTGTTGCTTTTCTTCGGATTGAGCGAACGAATCAGGCAGAACGGAGAGTTAAGAACTGCATTAATCTGCGGTGCGACGCGTACAGCGTATGTCGCATCGGCTATTGCCAGCGGAATACCGGAACCCGTGCGTCCGCGCATCGCCAGAAAGGTACAACCTCCCAGCAGCAGAAATATGACGCAGCGCCTGAAAACGGAGGGGTTGCTTTCATGTCTGATCCGTACGCGTGATGCAAGCCATATGAGCGCACCGATGAATGCAACCGCAATTATAAATACCCACAGGTATGATGGCAGATAGTGAAGAAAAATGGTGCCGGCTCCGTCGTCGGTTGCAACTGTCATGACGTTCGACCATCGCAGGCGGGCGCCGGTGAAATTATAATAAGGAGTGTCGCCAATATTGATGGCCAGCAGCAGAGAGTTGCATATGGCATAGACCCAATTGGAGGCTTTGAGCCATGTCCGGTTGAACTGTAGGGGTTGCGGCACTATACGCATGGCTATGAACAGAACATTGAAATATGCCGCTGCTGTGAGGTCGAAGCGTATGCCGTGCATGCTCAGACGCATCAGTTCGCCGAAGGAACCAATCGCTGAGCTGTCCCAGTTATAAATGACGAAGAAAAAGCGAGTTAGCCAAAGCATCAGCAGCCCGATGGCAAACTGATAGAGCGTAGCTGCGTATATATTCGTTTCGAAATGTCGGTTAAAACGCATTGTCGTATATGTTTATCAACAGGAAAAACAGTGAATATACAAACATTGACATAGCAGTCATTCCCAAAAGCGGATTGAGGTTACGGCCGCGTACTGTCGACATGCGCCGTACAATCATAGTCGCCGCTATTAGATAGGCGAAAGGCACAGCGAGCGCACATCTGGGCATTGAGAGCCAAGCCGGAAGCATAAGAAGCACGGCAAGGATGGCATTGACGATATACATCGCCGGCATCGCCCATGTCGGTAGAGTAGTGGCAAGAGTGTGCTTGCCGACTGCTCGGTCGTCGGCAATGTCTCTGTAGTTGTTTATTACGAGCACGTTGGCCCCCATGAGTCCTATTGCCACGGAAGCCATTGTCACATTCAGATTCCATTGCAGAGCCTGGAGATAATAAGTCAGTGTTACCGGCACTATTCCGAAGAATACTATGACAGCCAGCTCGCCCAGGCAATGCGTTGAAAGCGGGAACGGTCCGGCACTATATGCCACGGCGCCGATGAATACCACGACACCGACGGCGATAAGCCAGGGGCCTCCCCAGTATGTCAGAGACAAACCGGTCAAAGCGGCGAGACAGAGCACGAAAAACGTCGCACGGAACATGGCCGTCGGAGTCAGGTCGCCTTCTGTTACTCCACGGCGCGGACCTTCTCGTCCGGCGCGGTCTCGTCCGGCGCGGTAGTCGAAATATTCATTGGCGAAATTGGATGCTATCTGGCACAGTAACGCGAAAATCAGGCAAAGAATGGCGGGAGTGCAGTTGAACGTGCCGTCGGCAACGTTGAATCCCACGGCGGCAAGAACGCCCGCGACGCTTACAGGGAGAGTCCGCAGACGCATCGCCTCTATCCACGCCTTTATGGTTCTATTCATTATTTGCGAGTGTTTGTTGCGGCAAAGTTAGTGAAAAAACACCATAACATCAACAGAATGCCCGTCTGGAGCCGAAGATTAGGGGAATACCGTAGTTCCGAATCACGGCTCTTTCATTTAGGATATTTTGTGCATGTATCGTGAGAGCCTCGGAGAGGCGTCATAATGTGAAACCCCCGG
>CAJTJV010000037.1 GCA_910576775.1 uncultured Muribaculaceae bacterium
GAATAACATTATGGCAGACAGACACAGTTTTTTCATGGCAGGCGATTAAATTAAATAATTACTTTCGCAAATATATATTAATTAAACCTAATACACAAAATAAACACAACAAAAAATTGCTCGGTAACAATATAAGAATTGTGCGGGGGAAATATTATATTTGCAAGTGCAATTCGAATATCTATAAACCAATAATCTATATGAAAAAACTATTGTTATCTGCTGTAGTAGCATTCTGTTCCTTTTCCATGGCTCACGCTTTGGATAAATGGGATCTGGGTGGTACGGAATATTATGTTGATACAGTCTATCATGTGACTGTCGGGCCGGGTATGACTACAACTGCCATACGTATGGAGGGCGCCCAACAAGGAATAAACAATACCATCAAGAACAATGTGTTCTACACCACTATTGATCTTACTAACCCGAACCTTGAACTCAGGGTAGTTATGGGCAATGATGCCTTTGCGTCTGTCGAGTCTGTCAAATCGATGGGCGACCGCAAGAACAAGGAAGGCAAAGGGCAGTATATCGTCGGTGTGAACGGAGATTTCTATAATATGTCGGGTGACAAAAAGACCCTGGGAAGTGTAGTTGTCAACGGCGATATAAAACATGCCTCTTATAATAGCTGGTGGGAAGCTGTGAATTCATATATGATTGTCAACGACAAAAAGAATCTTGAGATTACAGAGAATTTCAGTATTGTAGGCGCTGACATGTTTGTCAATGGTATTCAAGCTTCGCCTATGCAGGCTATAGGCGGATGCCCGCTTATTGTCAGCCGTGGAAAATATGTGGGTGACGATTATATCAATGCACACCTTGGGGCTGATCATTTTGCTACAAATCAGGCGCGTACCGTTATTGGATATAACAAAGACAGAACAAAGCTCATCATGCTTGTTGTCGACAAGTTTGCCCAAAATGATTACACTCAGGGAGAATACGCCGCTTTCAAGGCTTCGACAGGTTTTGCAATGAAGCGCATGGGGCAGCTGATGGAGACTCTCGGGTGCTATACGGCAATGGCTTTCGACGGTGGAGGCTCTTCGCAGCTTTACAACAAGGGCCTTGGCATACGCAACGTGCCTTATGGTGAGGCCGGATATCTGCGTCCGGTAGCAAACGGGCTTTTTGTGGTATCGACGACTCCGGTCGACAATAAGATAGCTTCGATTGAGGTCTTTAAGAAAAGAGTGCATCTTATTTCGGGTGAAAAATTCACTCCCGTGGTTTTAGGTTATAATAAATACGGAGTGCTCGTAGACCGCAATGTAAAGGATTTCACCCTTACTGTCACACCGCAGGCAGGAACTGTGAGCGGCACAACTTTTACAGCCGGTACCGGCGGCTGTGCCACACGTATGCTTGTCCGTTATGGGGAGGCCGTATGTGGTGTAGATGTATCAGTCAACAGTGGAGAGCCGTTTGTTAGCAGCGGAGAGATTCCCGAAGCCGGACTCCCTTATGAGCCGGAGGAGCCGATGGGTTGCCTCGACGCAGAGCTTGTCCTTGACGAGAAATGGTCGTTTGTCAACGACGGATATAATTCGCGATGGGATGCGACAGATCCCGATTGGACCTCTGCAGATGCCATAAAGTCATCCTCATGTCCTCTCTACGCCACCGCACGGAATGGAAAATTCTATACAGTGGATATGAAAACAATGTCGATAGCCGAAATTGGTGAGAATGGCGTTTTTATTCCCAGATACAAATTACCGGAACTGACGGAACATGTTATGGGTAGTGCGGATTACTACGGTTGTGCCATTTCGAGCGATGATGCCGGTAATTTTATTATTGGTCATTGTTATTCTAAACCGACGTCTTTTCATGTATGGACAATCTATAATCCGCAGACCGGCAAATGCAAACATTTTCAACTGCCAATGAACGGAATAATAAGCAATCCGATTGATTGCGTCGGACGTGCTGTCGGAGATGTCTGCCGCGACGGATGGCTTTTTGTAGCACCTTCTTACGATGGTGGTGTATTCCAGAAAGGTAACATTATTCATTTTACCGGAAACGGAGATATGGAATCGGTAGAAGCCAAAAATACTTTTACGCCTTTGACATATCTGTCGAACCGTACCGGTTCTGTCTGCCAGTCGGTAATCTCAGCCCCGTCTGAAATTTCAGCATTGTCGCATCCCGAAGACGCGGTAATATGTTATTCCAAAAGTGACGGGTTCTCAAGATATTCCAACTCCATGTATGGATATAACAATGGTGTGCTTAGCGGAAATATGGCAGTGGACTGGAACAATTATGCCGGAACATCCGGCTTCGATGCTTTTCATATAGGTGGTCAGTTATATTACGTGATGAACTACGTGGATTCGAATGATTATCCGTCCAACAAATGCCCGATGGATATAGTAATCACTGACACACAACTTAATATTGTCGCACAATGGAAAAGCTCGGAATATAAATCGAATGAAGGCACATCTTCGGTGACAGCAGTCCCTGTCAGTGACAATGCTGTTGAAATTTATGTTTACAATTGTGGCAGTAAGATTGCAGGTGCATATTTGCGTCTGTATGCCGAGGGGCACGAAGGCGATTTTACGGATTATCCGGCAACCGGTATTGTTGACGTCGATGCGGACTCTGCTTCGGATGAGAATCAGACGCCGGAATATTATAATCTGTTCGGCCGTCGCATCAACAATCCTTCCGGTGGCATCTATATAGTGCGTCGCGGAAATAAAGTCAGCAAGGAATATATCCGCTGAGAACTGTTGATATAAAAACTGCGCTGTTGCTTTCATGGTGACAGCGCAGTTTTTATATCAATCGGATGTCTGCTATCGGTTTAGAGACCGACTTATAAGTCCTACAATCCAAAGAAGCACTATGGCGCCGACAACAGATGTTATAAGGCTGCCGATTATGCTCGACGTATGGATTCCCAAAATGCTGAACAGCCATCCGCCGAGGACACCGCCAATAATGCCCACAATTATGTTTACTATAAGTCCGAAACCGCCGCCTTTGACAAGTTTGCCGGCGATAAAACCGGATACAAGGCCGATAAGAATAAACCAAATGAATGACATAGTAGTAAGGGTTAGAATATATTGCTTGGAAAATTAATACAAATCCGGGTTCTCTTTTGTTCATTCTCTGAATAATTGGATTATCTGGGAATATGCAATTTACAATTTAAATTTATAAGATGCCGTTGAAGCCTATAATATTAAAAAAGTATATTTATCACTCCCTGCGGAACCTATTGAGTCAATGTTTTGTTCTTTCTACACGGTGATAGATAGCCGCTTGTATCGACATCTGTTAAACTTATATATTATGATTGACCCTAATTATCGTCAAGGTGACGCGAAAAGCGATGCCTTCGGACAAGACGCAATGCTCAATCCTGCGCCTGTTGAAAAAATTCCTGATGGCCCTACTACTCCGGAAGTAGCCTATCAGATGGTAAAAGACGAGACTTACGCACAGACGCAGCCACGACTGAATCTTGCTACTTTCGTTACCACATATATGGACGAATATGCCACAAAGCTGATGAACGAGGCCATCGGTATCAATTATATTGATGAAACCGAATATCCACGTGTTGCTGTGATGTGTCAGAAATGTATAAACATAGTGGCTAATCTCTGGCACACCCCGGAGCAGAAGACATGGAAGACCGGCGCTCTTGCAATCGGTTCTTCGGAAGCTTGCATGCTCGGAGGTATAGCTGCGTGGAAACGATGGATTGAACGTCGTAAAAAAGCTGGCAAGCCTTATGACAAGCCTAATTTCGTAATATCTGCCGGTTATCAGGTGGTGTGGGAGAAATTCGCCACTTTGTGGAATATAGAGATGCGTCAGGTACCTCTGTCGAAAGAGCATACTACTCTCGATGTTGATGCAGCCATAAAGATGTGCGATGAAAATACCATATGCGTTGTGGCAATTCAAGGTGTTACCTGGACTGGTCTTAATGACGATGTGGAGGCTCTTGATGCCGCTATCGACAAATACAATGCAGCTACAGGCAACGAGGTATGCATCCATATAGACGCGGCCACCGGCGGATTTATCCTCCCGTTCATATTTCCTGAAAAGAAATGGGATTTCCGTCTGAAATGGGTTCTTTCAATCAGCACCTCCGGTCACAAGTTCGGCCTCGTATATCCCGGTCTGGGTTGGGTTGTATGGAAGGATAAACAGTATCTGCCTGAAGATATGTCGTTTACCGTGGACTACCTCGGCGCTGAGGTGACACAGGTAGGTCTGAACTATTCCCGTCCTGCCGCACAGATTCTCGGACAGTACTATCAGTTTATCCGTCTTGGCTTCGAAGGCTATAAGAATGTACAGTATAACTCAATGCAGATAGCAAAATACTTGCACTCGCAGATTGCATCGTTCCCTGAATTTGTTCCCTATTCTCCCGACGTGCCAAATCCTATTGTTACTTGGCTTATGAAGCCTGAAGTGCAGGCCGGAGCCAAATGGACTCTCTACGACCTTCAGGACAAGCTTGCGCAGCACGGTTGGATGGTTCCCGCCTATGCGATGCCTGTCAACATAGAGGATATGGTTGTTATGCGTGTGCTCTGCAAGCAAGGATTCAGCCGTGATATGTGCGATGAACTTCTCCACGACATCAAGGCCGCTGTAACAGAACTGAACGCTCTCGAATATCCTACCACTACGCGTATCGCGATGGAGAAGAATACCCCTCTCGTCTGCAAATCATTCAATCATACCGGTAAATGAACCATATCGTGACTGAATAATCAGATTTGTTTATGACAATTTCGACGCGGCAGATGGAATTTCGGAAACCGTACATCCATCTGTCGCGTTTTTTTCAAAATCCTGCTGTTCAATATCAAGAAACAACTGTTATTATGACTAATTCTTCAGGACAGACAAAAGCGACAGTGAAGCAAGTCGCTAAAATGGGTGTGTTTACCCTTATAATTATGAATATCGTGGCGGTAGTGTCGCTCCGAGGGCTACCGGCCGAGGCTGAATATGGCGTCAGTTCCGCATTCTACTATATTTTCGCCGCCGTAGTCTTTCTTGTGCCTGTATCTCTTGTTGCGGCAGAGCTGGCGGCGATGTTCCCGTATCAGCAGGGCGGTATGTTCCGCTGGATAGGCGAGGCTTTCGGCGACAAAGCCGGTTTTCTCGGTATATGGCTCCAATGGATTGAAAGTACGATATGGTATCCTACAGTGTTGACATTCGGTGCCGTATCGCTCGCATTTATCGGTATGGATCATGTATTCGACGCTCATTTGGCAGCCAATAAGTACTATACTATAATTGTTGTGCTCGCCATCTACTGGCTTGCAACTTTCATATCCCTTAAAGGCATGAGCTGGGTGGGCAAGGTATCGAAAATAGGCGGACTTGTCGGTACTATTATTCCCGTAGGGCTTATAGTAGTCTGCGCAGTGATATATCTCGCGGGCGGCGGTCAGTCTCAGATGGATTGGCATGGCGATTTCCTTCCCGATTTTTCAAATTTCGATAATATAGTATTGGCCGTATCGATATTTCTGTTCTATGCCGGCATGGAAATGAGCGGTGTGCACGTCAGAGAGATAAAGAATCCGACGGTGAACTATCCCAAGGCTGTAATTATCGGTGCGTTGGCGACAGTAGCTATTTTTGTTCTCGGGACTTATGCCCTCGGCGTAATAATCCCGGCAAAGGATATTAACCTCGTTCAAAGCTTGCTTGTAGGCTTCGACAATTATTTCAGCGTACTCCATGTGAAATGGCTCTCTCCCGTAATTGCCATAGCTCTTACTTTCGGTGTACTCGCCGGCGTTCTCACGTGGGTGTCAGGACCTTCAAAAGGTATTTTTGCAGTCGGACAGGCCGGTTATCTTCCAAAATTCTTCCAGAAAACAAACAAGAACGGAGTCCAGAAAAACATTCTGTATGTTCAGGGCGGAATTGTGACAGTCCTGGCTTTTCTTATGGTGCTTATGCCGTCTGTACAAAGTTTCTATCAGATTCTGTCACAGCTGACATGTATACTTTATCTGATTGCCTATCTGTTGATGTTTGCCGCTGCCATCCGTCTGCGTTACAGTATGAAAGATTCACCACGCCCCTACCGTCTTGGCAAAAAAGGAAATGGTGTTATGTGGCTTATTGCCGGAGTTGGTTTTGTCGGCTCACTCGCTGCTTTCATATTCAGTTTCTTCCCTCCAAGTCAGGTGAATATGGGCTCCAACGCCGTTTGGTTCACCGTACTTGTTTCCGGAACCTTGATTTTTGTGGTATTGCCATTCGTGATTCTGAAATTCAAGAAACCGTCGTGGGATACTCATGCTACCGATTTCGTTCCCTTCCACTGGGATAACTCTACCGGAGCTGCGGCGTTGCGACAGAAAGCCGCTGAAGAATTTGCTGCCGAAAATGCAGGCTCCGCAGATAATTGAATATGATAATGACTCAAATGCGAATATGCATATTTAGTCATTGTAACAACTATTGAATCTAAGACTAATAAACCGGTCGGATAAACAAACTATACAGGTTTATCCGACCGGTTTTTATACTGTAGGATACGAAATTATGGATAGAATTTGGATTATAGTGGCCGTTTTTATGAATTATACTGCATAACTATTGGCCGGACGGGGAGATGCGGCGAGGAGAGGACGTATTTATTATAAGTGGAATGGTTTCCAATGTCACTACACTTGTATCAAGGTTCAAGGCCGACTGGTCCGTAATTCCGAGATGCTTCAGCATATCGTGCAGTTGCATGAGTAATGCTGTCTTTCGATGACACGTGCTCGACATGGAGAAAACCCTGTGGATGATAATGAAGCGGAAATCCCCCGGGATATTTTTTGCTTTCAATGAAGGATATGTGCTTGTAAGATCGAGTTTGTTATCGGTAACGAGATCCTCCACAACCTGCCTGAGATAGATGCTTGTCAAAGGATTGATTCTGAATCCGAGACGCATGGTAACGATATATATGGCATCCGGTTCTACGATATCGGCTTCATATTCGAGTGTGTCAGGAGCATCGTCACTTATGAAGCGTATGATGAAATAATGGTCCGCGCGTTTGGGCTGCTTGTTGATAATGGAATACGCGATTTTGCTTTCTATCATACCCGGTTCGGGTGATCGACTGAAATAGACAAGGTTTGAGGCATACTTGGGAATTTCCTTGTCATTTCTGATAGAGCATATCAACTCTGAGTATTCTGCAAGAGGACGATATTCTACAAAACGGCCACGTACTTTTATGGCATTGAACCAAATAACCATAACAGCGCCGACGATACCGGCGATGAGAATAGTGAACCAACCGCCTTGAGTGAACTTGAACATGTTGGCCGCGAAAAATATGCCCTCAAGCGTCGCAAAAAACGAGAGGAACAGGCCACATAAGACATAAGATATGCCTCTTGTACGGTGCCATAGTGTCAGAAGTACCGTTGTCATAAGCATTGTCACGGTTATAGCCAGTCCATAAGCTGCTTCCATATGGGAGGAATCGCGGAAAATGACTACGGTGACAAGACACCCGGCTAAAAGGGTCCAGTTGACAGCCGGTATGTAAAGTTGTCCTTTTTCGCCACTTGGATATTTGATTTTCAGACGTGGCCAAAGCCCGAGATTCATGGCCTCGGAAAAGATGGTAAAAGAGCCGCTGAGTAAAGCCTGGCTCGCAATAATGGCGGCGCCGGTCGACATTATCACTCCAATGATTATGAAGCTGTGCGGCATGATAGCATAGAATGGATTAGTGTCCTTTAGAGGTGTTCCAGTTTGTGCGACAAGCCATGCACCTTGTCCGAGATAGTTTAGAATAAGCGTTATTTTCACGAATATCCAGCTTATTGAGATATTTTTTCTTCCGCAATGGCCGAGGTCGGAATAGAGAGCTTCCGCACCTGTCGTGCATAAAAACACTGCTCCAAGTACCAGAAACCAGCCGGGGTAGTTTACAAGAAGCTTGAATGCGTACCATGGGTTGAATGCCTTTAGGATTGCCGGGCAGATTACTATATTACAGGCGCCGAGGATGCCGAGCATAAGAAACCACGCAAGCATGAACGGACCAAAGTATCGTCCTATTTTTCCTGTGCCGGCCTGTTGCAGTATAAAGATGGATACTATTATGAAAATGACTATAGGAACGACAGGTATGCCGGTACTTACAATGCTTAGGCCTTCGATAGCCGAGGTTACTGTTATTGCCGGTGTAATGACTCCATCGGCAATCAGAGCGGCAGCTCCGATTGCGGCTATTATGTATAGCCATTTTCTATGATGTTTTCTCAGTAAGGCGAAAAGAGCCAGGATTCCACCTTCTCCTTTATTGTTGGCGCTTAGGGCAAGGAGGACATACTTTACGGTTGTCTGTAGCGTCAAAGTCCATATAACACATGACACCGCCCCAATGATATAATCAGGATTGTATCCCGGGTTTACTCCTGTGATTGCCTTCATCACATACAGTGGAGATGTGCCGATGTCGCCGAATACAATTCCCAGGGCAACCAGGATGCCCGTGTAGGAAAGCCGCCGCAGATTCGAATAGTGTGATGATTTACGTTTTGCCATATAAAAGAAACAATAGGGCGAGTGCTATGGTTGAGGTAAGATGATGTAATCTTCAGGTGGCATGGTATGGCATATTTAGGAGTCTTGTCAGTTTTTATAATATGTTATATGTTTTGAATCAAACTCTTATCCGCATTATGTCGTTTCTTCCCGTAGAAAGAGAAAATTGCCTCTCTGCAATGCCTACAGCATTAAGGAGATTGGCAGATGTTGATTAACTACTAATTTTTTGATTATGGAAACCAAAGCTAAGAAAGAAAAACCTTCCAAGATGGAGGATGCCAAGGCAAAGGCGGAAACAAAGAAAAAAGACGTAGCTGAACCAAAAGCTGACAAGAAGATTTCTACAAAAGAGCAGGCCGAAGATGGCAATACGGGTGAAGAATTCCGTGAGTTTTTCATTGATGAACTTAAGGATATACTTTGGGCTGAGAAAGCCTTTTTAAAGGCCATTCCGAAGATGCGCAAAGCCGCGACCGGTAAAGAGCTGGCAAAGTCATTTGATACCCATCTTCAGGAAACAGAAGAGCAGATTTCCACTGTTGAGCAAGTTTTCGAACTTATGGGAGAGAAGCCCAAGACTAAAAAATGCGAGGCCATGGAAGGTCTTTTGGCTGAGGCTGAAAGCATAATTGCAGATACAGATAAGGGTACAGCTATTCGTGATGCCGGATTGATTTTAGCCGCACAAAAAATAAAGCACTATGAGATAGCCACCTATGGAACCCTCGCTGCATTTGCCGATGCTATGGACGAGAAAAAAGTGGCAAAGATGCTTCGTTCCATACTCAGCGACGAGAAAAAGTCCGACAAAAACCTTACTGCGATTGCGCAGGAATCTGTAAACGAAGCCGCTTCTGAGGAATAAGGCTTGATTGATGGTAACTTGGGCTGCACCTGATAGGTACTTTTATAGAATCTATCAGGTGCAGCCCTTGATTTGCAGATGTCATTTAAAGGACATTGTGTTTTTAAACAGCAGAATTCGGAGTTGTTTTATTGAACTAATCTGCAATGTTTGATAACATTATGTGCGTGTATATTCGTTTTATCAAAGCCGTGTCAGGAGAAATTATCTGAAAATTGCCGCTTTCAATCCGGCAGTTGACTTGTGGAGCCATAACAATGGAATCATAAAATACAAAGCCTATACGGTGTCCGGTCAGCCTTTCTGTTGCGTCTGCGAATTTTGCCTTTGCCGATGGCTTAAATCGACCTTCTATAATTGGCATTGGAGAAATCGTATCAATTACAACTCTTTCGAAATCCGCAATCTTAACTATAGGTTTACCGATAATTCTGTCATCGGGATAATCTGCAATCTCGTAAAATCCATTTGCTCTTCGCTGTGTCGAGCATGAGCAGAGAAATATTATAAGTATGAATTTGAGAATCCGAGGTGTAAAATACATGCTCTGGAAATTTATAAAATTGAGTTTGTCAATATTTTACTGCAACGTGTGCGATAATTTGCTGCGGCTGATGCCGGGGAAGTATTGGTATAGCAATAGAGGCAACCGTGGGGACAAGTGTTGTAGGCGCCTATACCTTGTCTCGCAAAATCGGCATAAAAGGAATCAGCGGCGTTGGATTTTTCGACCAGAACACAATGAACTTCATGTTGGCAAATGAGACATAGCTGTCTTGCCCCGAAAAAGGATTCCGCCAACGCACATAAACCTTACGCAGCCGTTCAAAAAACCACGAAGAATAAAACGCCGGAATATCCGTAGCCCGACTTGCCGATACAATCACCGGCGCTTGCGCTGACACTTTTAGTCCGTCATCAGTAGTTATCGTTGTGTTGCCGTGTTTCATATAAAGGTAGTTTTAAATTTTTCTACAAAAGTACAAACATATTTTGCCATCTGAGGCTATAAAACACCAGCCATACAAACTAATTATTTTAGTTTGTATGGCTGGTTGTTAGCGGTTTATGTAATTTTAGAGGCTTAATATTCATCCTCGTTGAAGAGGAAATCTTCTTTGGAAGGGTAATCGGGCCAGATGTCTTCAATCGATTCGTAGGTGTCGCCTTCGTCTTCTATTTCCTGAAGGTTTTCGATTACTTCCATCGGGGAGCCGCTACGCATTGCATAGTCGATTAGTTCGTCTTTTGTTGCGGGCCAGGGTGCGTCTTCGAGCTTCGAGGCCAATTCGAGTGTCCAGTACATATAATTGTAAGTGCAAGTTTCTTTAAAAAGTGCGCAAAGATAGTTATTTTCTTTGTCTTAACAATATATATGCGTTTTTATTTTATCAATGTGCGTTAAAAATGCTTATATGGAATTGTGGCGGGGGGAATTCCAGTATAGTTCCTCATGTGAATTGATGCAGTTTATGGCGCGGGAGAGTGTGAAAAGATAGTCGCTAAGACGGTTTACATATCGCAGGATTGTGGGGTCGACTGCTGTTGTCTGGGCAAGGCTTATGATACGGCGCTCGGCGCGTCGTGCAACGGTTCTGGCTATGTTTGCGCGTGCGGCGTCGGGATGACCGCCCGGAAGGACAAATTTATTGTGGCGCGGGAGGATTTCCTCAAGCTCGTCGATAGCCTTCTCAAGTGCTGTCACTGCTTCTTGGGGAAAAGGTGCCGGTTGCCATTTCGATTCCGGCTCTGTGGCAAGCGTCGATCCGATGTCAAACATCCGGTTCATGGCATCCAGAAGGGTGTCGTGAGCCCTTTCCGGAATCAATTTTGAAGAATCTATAAGGCCGAGCCAGGAGTTCAGCTCGTCTACTGTTCCGTATGCTTCGAGGCGGATATCGTTTTTTTCGACTCGTGTGCCTCCTACAAGCGACGTGGTGCCTTTGTCGCCTGTGCGTGTATATACTTTCATTGTAGTGGTGTTGGATTGAGATTCTCGAGTATATTTATTGTTTCCTCGATATTATGGGTTACATGAAGAATTTCAAGAGAGCTGCCACGCATAAGACCCTTCTCGGTAAATGAACGGTACTGTTCTACCAGTGGTGAGAAAATACCGTCGGTATTGCATAGTACGATTGGGGCATGTCGCCCTGTAAAGCAAAGATGTGCGAAAGAGCTTGCCACTTCGTCAAGAGTGCCATAACCGCCGGGGAGAGCCACGAAAGCGTCCGCAAGGTTGAGAATTATGCGTTTGCGTTCGCTCAGGTCCGATGTGCGTATTCTGACGTTCAGGTGAGTGTCCGCCATATCGAGGCGTCGGGCCGGTACGACGCCGACTGTATGTGCTCCAGCTTTTCGTGCTGCTCCGGATACTATTTTCATCAGTCCGCATCCAACTCCTCCGTAGATAAGTTCCGACCCGCTGCGTCCTATCCAGCGGCCGAGAGTGCGCGCATCCTCAAGCCATTGTTCTGGCAGATTGTCGGACGCGGAGCAATAAACAGCTATTCTCATTTTTGAGTATTTATATACGCAAAGATAATCTTTTATATCATGAAAACAAAAAGGAAGCCGGCGGAGTTTCCAATTCAGCCGGCTTCCAATATTGTATTGGATGTTGTTTATTATTCGTCCCAGGTGCAGCTTACGGGTTCGAATTTGCCCGAACCTACAACTTTGAACACTGCCGTGTAATTGTTGGTCGCGCCGGTGTAGACGGCAAAGTTAATAGTGTATAGTACGTCGATGCCGTCAAGAGGTTTGGCGTCCGGGTGGAGGATGCTGAGTGCGCCCGGCATTACTTCTTCCATGAAGCGCTTCTTTTCAAGTGCCACCACCGCTTCATCTGCCATGTTCTCGTATTCGGCGGGGTATTGTGCTCTTGCTGCCGACGCGCGAAGGTCTACATTGCCCTGATATGCCGAGGTGCCGGAGTAATATTCGTTGTTACCGTATGAGGTGACATAGAATTTACCGCTCTTGATATTGTCATCGCCCAGAGGCTTGCATATGTTTTGGAATACCCAGTCGACACAGGTCTGATAATACAGCGTACTCAAAGGTTGGCTCTTTCCTGCGGGAAGTGTGATAGTCACGTTGGGGTCGAAAATCCATTTGCCGCCATTGCGTACGAATTGGTTGGTTTCTTCTGTTACAAAATTGTCGGGAGTCCAGTCAGTGCCGTTGAATTTGTATGCCGAGCACTTGTTGGTTGTGGCGCTGTTGGCATAGTTCGCCCATATCACATACTTGACATCGCCTTCCGCTGCATACGGAAGATTGTTCTTGAGCCAGATGGAGATATAGGGTTCAGCTTTGGACAGGTTGGGGAATTTCTGACCCATAGCTGAGTAGTCCGCAGGGTTGAGAACCATGAAATTTGCCGGAACAGACCATGCGCCGTTATTATAATAATAGACGGCATTGCGGGTTTCCGTGGGAACGAAGATTGCTGCCTTGGCGGTTGCGCGGGCTGCCGGAGTGGCCTCCATCACAAGATTTTTGATTTCCCATGTGCCGGATTTGTCGGTTTCGCTCACATATTTGAAGGCGAACTGCATCACTTTCCCGCCGAAAGCACTCATGTCAATGTCGCCCGATGTGCCGAATGTCCAGCTTGTGTTGTCGGTATATTCGGGAATCACTACCGGTTGCCATTGGCCACCTTTCTCACGAGCCCAGAGAGTGCAGTTTGCTTTGGCAAAATCCGCATCGGGAAATTTGTTTACAACATGCTCGAAAACCATCTTCACGGCGCCGTAGCCGCTGAGATCGATTTCAGGCGAAATGAGCCATGATTCCGAGGCAAAACTTGAGCCTTTGAATGCGGACGCTTTTGCACCGTAGTTTGCGCCGCCCCACGACCAGATGAAATCAAGTTCTTCGGGCAGGAGTTTGTTGTCGATGGTGAATTGGTTGAAGCCCTCTTCTGTTGTGAATGTCTGTTCGAAAACGACCTCTGGAACGGCCGGGACCTCGCCGCCTCCGCCGAATACGGGTTCCTGAAGAGCCTGTTCGTAAGTTACAACGCAGTATTTGCCGTCGTTTGCGTCCGCATAATCGGAGAGTAGGTCGGGAATGTAGTCGGATGCCGGCATTGAGGGTGCGAAGGCATTCACATAGTCTTCGGAGCCCCATACGTCGTTCTGGTACATGTCTTTGGTGACAGTGAAAGACTGAGGATTCTGGGCGTCGAGGTATTCCTGCGGTTCTTCCTGGGCGACCTTGTAAGTCATTTTGACTGCGGATCCGTCGGTAAGGGTGAAATAAGGGAAAGATGTACTTTCGAGAAATGCCGGAACATATTTCGATGCCGGTGCATCTGCCGAGAAGCGTTTTAGCGTACCCACTTTTGCGAGGGCGTCGGCGCCGTCTGTGCCTGCGAGGGTCTTGTTGGCTGCGAGGCCGGCGATAGTGGCGTATTCGGTATCTGTAAGAGTATATTCTACCGTCTGTGCATCGGTGATTGGTTGTTCTTCCTTCTCTTCGAAGCCGTCAAGATGATTGTTCCACGAGTTTTCGTCGCAAGCTGTCAGCGTGCATGCAATGCCAAGTGTGAATGCGGCGTTGAGAAATGTTTTGAAATTACTTTTCATAATAATGCTTTTTGCTTGCTTAGAAATTGATGCGGAGCTTCATCGAATATGTACGGCCGAAGGAATAAAGCACACCATATGCGTTTTCCCATGTGCCGGTTTCGTTCATGTTGGTGGTCGCGTCCATCACATAATTGTAATTGAACAGGTTGTGGACGTTGCCGTAAAGAGTTGCCGATACTCCTGCTATGTTGAAGCGATAGGATGCGTTGAGATCGAGCTGGTTACCCCAGGGTATGCGCCACGGATCCTTTACATTGAGGGTGCGGTTCCAGTCGGGATCCGATACGGAATAGTATGAATAGTTGCGGTCGTTGACTTTCCAGTCGCCTCCGATTCGGAATCCTTTGAAAGGTTTGAATGTCACGCTGATGGCGGCGGTAGTCTGTGCGGAGCCGCCTACCTTCACGCCTTTCTGGTTGATTACGGCCCATGCGTGGTCTTCAGCGAGGATGCCGGAGGCTATGGCGCCGGACGAATTTTTCAGAGGTTCGCCGTTCTGGTTGTAGAAATAACCTTTGGCATTCGAATCCCAGATATAATCGCCTAAGGAAAGCATACCGTTTATCTCAAGCCATTTTGTGGGTATGAAGGTGCAGTTGAATTCGATGCCCATATGGCGTGCATCCACACCTGACATATTGATAGCATAGCGGCTTCCGTCGGGAAAAACGCCGCCATTGGTAGTTGATTTGTCAAGCCATTTGGTATAGTAGCCGTTGAGGGTCGCGGAGAAATATCGGCTACGGAAATTATAGCCTATTTCTGCCGAGAATACCTTCTCGTTCACCGGATCCGGGTTGACTGCGTTCGAGTTGCCTACGGAAAGGAATACTCCGCGGGAATAGAATGGAGCTCGGCTTATGTAGCCTACATTGGCGAATACATTGTTGTGGCGGTCGATATTGTAGTTGACACCGAATTTGGCTGTTCCGCCAAGATAGTTGTACATAGGACTCATGCCTTTACCCTTGGCGTAGTAATATTTGTCGTTTCGCTTGTATCCGGTATTGCTGAGAGAACCGGAAAGTACGAGGTTGAGTTTTTTGTCAAGAAGCTGGAGTTCTCCCTGGGCGAATGCGCCCTCCTGATTCGTATAACCGACATAATCGCGGTAAACGACATCTCCGACACCGAGTTTCTCATATACGAAAGACGGATCCGCGGCAGCTTCGGGATTGTTCATTTTCATCATCCTGTTGTTTCGGTTGGTGTCATCCATGTAATATTCGCCGTCGTAGAGATCGATAATTTTATTGTTGTGATAGCCGACATAATAACGCATGTCTATACCGGCGAGGAAATTGAGCTTGTTATCCCAGAAACTGTTCTGATAAGTGGAGATAAGACCGTACCACTTATGTGAATTGTTCATCACGCTCATAACCATGTTGGAACCTGTCTTGCTGTTGGCATTCATCTCCTGTACAGCGGCATAATCGAAAGTGCCGTCAGGGCAGCGGAATGTTGTACTTATGTTTCCGTTTGAGGCTCCGTACCACGAAGATGAGGATATCTGTTCGCCGTTGTATGTGCCGCGGCCTTGACCGCTGTAGCCACCGCCGCTTGAGAGGGAAACATATACGGTTGTCGACAGACTTGATTTTTTGTCTATTTTCCAGATGTGGGCGAGTGAAATCTGTGGTTTATGGTAAAAATTATGATTGGAGGTGCGCTGTTTGCCGTGGCGGTCGAAACCGTAGGTGGCATTATAGCGGTAGGGGCTTTCTCCGTTCATGTATTCCTTTGCGTAGAGCTGGTAGTTCATGATGCTCAGACCGTTGTTGGAATTACGCTGGTCGTGTTCCTGAGGCGCGCCGAAGGCGGTGAGGGAGAGCTGGTGGGCGTCGTTGATACGCTTCGAAATGTTCACAAAGTAGCTGTAGGCGCTGAATGCCGTGCCTTGGATATAGCCGTCGCCCCATTTCTTGGAACCCTGTACAGTTACGGCCCAGCCGTTCTTCATAAGGCCGGTCGAGACCTTCATGCCGAACTGGTTCATGCCATCGTTGCCGAAACCGTACCATACGTTGCCGCCTTTTTCTGCGTCGAGGCTTTGTGTGGTGATATTGATGGTACCGCCGAGCGAGGGAGCCGACAATACACCGGCGCCCAGACCGCGCTGTGTCTGGATGTTCGATGTCACGTCGCCGAGGCCGGCCCAGTTGCTCCAGTATACTTTGCCGCCTTCCATGTCGTTGACAGGTATGCCGTTGACAAGTACTGCCACATTGGCGCTCTGGAAGCCGCGCATATTGATTTTGGCGTCGCCGAAGCCGCCGCCGTCCTTGGTGGCCCATACGCCCGGAGTGGTATTTAGTATTTCGGGGAGTTCCTGGGTGCCGAGCTTGAGATCTATCTCAGCCTTGTTCACCTGTGACACGGCTACCGGAGTCTGACGTGTGCGGGCTAGTGATTGTGTAACCACTACGTCGTTGAGAATCTCGTTTGAGGGCTTCAGCTCGATTGTTCCCATGTTGGCCTGTGGTTTGGCCTCATAGTTCTGATAGCCTACATAGCTGAATGTCAGCGTGCGGGTGTTGTCTGGAACCTTTACGGAGAATTGTCCGTCGAGGTCGGTGGTTCCGAGGGCTTGTCCTTTGGTGATGACGATGCTGGCGCCGATGACGGGTTCGCCGGTCTCGTCAACAACCTTACCCTTGCATGTCATGGTGCCGCCGGCTGCAAAGGCAAGAGCCCCGGCGAGCCACAGCACGGTAAAAACCGTTAATAGTCGTCTCATACAATGTTGAGTTGGGTTGGTGAATGGTTTATGTAGTTTTGAAATTTGCAGCTGGGCTATTGTTTGTCTTTTCTCGGCAACAAAGTTACAATTTTTTTGAGAAACTTTCACATTTCACTCTATTAAATATCTTCATACAAGATTAGCACGTTTGTAAAACGGAGTCCTTCTAATTAACTCTTATTAACTTGATGGAATGTTTTTTTCTTAATTGAATGTGTAATTTTGTAATATAAATTTAATATCCGTGTAATTCATACCATTGCCTCAGAGTCCTGATCTGAAACTAATATCTGAATCGACGCGCTATATTTAAGATATTTACGCTGATAAGCAACTATAATTTATAAACCTAAATAATCCTCACTATGAACCAACGCCACCATGTCACTTCCCTTGCGCCGAAAATCGTGCTCGCGCTGGGTATGATGCTGTCGTGCGGTACTGTCGCTTCTTTTGCGACGCCCGACCCAATACCTCAGCACGCATCGTCTGTGGCCCCCACAATCCGTGGTACCGTTGTCGATGAAGAAGGCGAACCGCTGATTGGAGCCACTGTAATGATTAAAGGCACCAAAACTGCAATGGCAACTGACATCGACGGTAATTTTGAACTCCGTTATACTGAAAAAAATCCTGTACTACAGGTTTCCTATGTAGGCTGTCAATCGAAAGAAGTTGCTGTAAAAGGACAAAACAACATTACAATCACTCTTTCTCCATCATCGGAGAATCTTGATGAAGTAGTAGTTACGGCTCTCGGCATAAAACGTCAGGCAAAGGCTCTTGGCTATGCCGTACAGGATCTCAAAGGCAAGGATATTACTGAAGCCCGCGAGAACAACATTGTCAACAGCCTCTCAGGTCGTTTCGCCGGCGTCCAGGTATCCGGTTCCGGATCCGGTTCAATGGGTTCTTCACGAATCATCATTCGCGGTAACAACTCCCTCGCAGGAAACAACGAACCCCTTATCGTTGTCGACGGTGTGCCCGTGGCAAACGGAAATGGTGGTGCCGGTAACGGTGAATGGGGCAAGACCGACGGCGGCAACGGTCTTAATGACATCAATCCCGACGACATCGAATCGATTTCCGTCCTCAAGGGTGCCGCCGCCGCCGCGCTTTATGGTACACGCGCAGGTAACGGTGTTATAATGATCACCACAAAGACCGGTCTTGACAAAAAAGGCCTCGGAGTGACTTTCAACTCCAATGTCATGATTGAGCGACCGCTCAAGAATCCCAAGATGCAGAATATCTATGGTCAAGGTACAAACGGCTCCTATGCTGAAAGCAACAACCTTTCTTGGGGTCCTAAAATGGAAGGCCAGCAACTCATCGATTGGACCGGACGCGAACGCGAATTCCTTCCGTATGACAACGATGTGATGGACTACCTTACTACCGGCGTTTCCACAACCAATACCCTCGAGGCCGGATTCTCGGCTGACAAAGGATCGTTCCGCACTACCCTGTCGTACAACTATATTGATGGCGTTGTTCCGACAAACCATAACGACCGCTTCAACATGAACGTGCGTGGTACAATAAACCTCACGAAGAAACTTCAGTTCGATATGAAGGTTAACTATATCAAGAGTAAGCAGCGCAATACCCCTGCACTCGGAGCTTCCTCCGACGGTGTGATGCGCAATTACCTTCTGATGCCGCGAAGCGTGCACTATTCCGATATGGCAGATATTTACGATGCCGACGGGAATGTGCTCCGATGGAACAACGACCCCACCAACCTTCTCAACCCGTACGCCGCCGAAAAGAATCTGCGTCATACAGGTCGCGACCGTTTCATCGGATTCCTCGCACTCAACTATCAGATTCTTGACTGGCTCTCGGTGAAGATCCGTCATGGCGAAGATTTCTATTGGACTAATTCCGAAAGTCGCATCGTTGCGGCATATCCGATCGGCGCCTACACCGGACACGGACATTTCGGAATAAGCAACAGTTTCCGGCGCGAACGCAATACCGATGCACTTATCACTCTCAACAAGGACAACTGGTTCGGTTCTAAATTTTCAGCAAGCCTGAGTGTCGGCGGAAACCTGATGTACACGCATTCCGAAGGCACATCTGAAAATTCCGGTATACTCGAGGTGCCCGACGCATTCTTCCTCTCCAATGGTACGGCCATTTCTGCCTCTAACAGTGTCAGCAACAAGGCCGTCAATTCCGTTTACGGACTTGCGTCGCTTAGCTATGGCGGTTGGGCTTTTGTCGATGTTACCGCACGCAACGACTGGTCTTCAACACTCCCCAAGAACAATTGTTCATTCTTCTACCCATCCGTCGGTGTCGGACTTATCGTCACTGATCTGCTCCGCAACGAATTCAAAGTGCAGGTTCCCACATGGCTTTCTTTTGGCAAGCTTCGCGCTTCATACGCAGAAGTTGGTAACGATACAAGCCCCTATTCTCTCTATAACCAGTATTCTGTGTTCAATATCATTCCCGGCGGAAACATCAAAGGTTCTGTAGTGAGCGAGGTCGCCGCACTCTCTACTCTTAAACCCGAGCTTATCAAATCTACCGAACTCGGTTTTGATGTCCGTTTCTTCAACAACCGTCTGGGTATAGATTTTTCCTATTATAAGAAGAATGCAACCAACCAGATTCTCAATATTGCCGTCTCGAAAACTACAGGCTTCTCATCCCGTAGAATCAATGCCGGCAATATAGAGAACCATGGCTTCGAGGTGATGCTTACCGCTACCCCCGTGCAGACAAGGGATTTCACATGGGACGCAAGCATCAACTATTCGCTTAACCGAAACATCATCAAGGAGCTGCATCCCGAAGTGCAGGTATATACACTCGGTTCTTATGAATTCGCTCATGTGGTTGCACGCGAAGGTGGAAACTACGGTGATATCGTAGGTTACCGCTACCGTCGTTCGCCTGACGGACAGATTCTTGTCGATGCGACCGGTCTGCCTCTGCGCGAATCTTCCATGAACGAAGAGAATCCTATCGGCAACTATCTGCCCAAGTGGACCGCCTCGATGAACAATAATTTCCGCTGGCGCGATTTCTCGCTCGGATTCCTTCTTGATCTTCGTGTTGGCGGTGACATCTATATGAACTCGCTCGCACAGGGTGCCATGAACGGTACGAACATCCTCTCGCTTGAAGGACGCGACGAATGGTACGCCGGTACCGGCGGTATTCTTGTAGAAGGTGTGCAGCAGACTATCGCTGAGGACGGTTCAACAGTTTATGTGCCCAATACCACCTATTGTAACCCGCAGGAATACTGGAGCCGTGTCAGAAACTTTGGCGAATGCCACACTTATGACGGCACCAATCTTCGTCTGCGCGAACTTACCTTCGGCTATACTATGCCTCAGAAAGTTCTGAAGAAAACTCCCTTCACAAACCTCAAGCTCAGTTTCGTAGCGCGCAATCTCTGGATTATCTACAGCAAGATTCCGGGCGGATACGATCCCGAGACTATCGACAGCACAGGCAATGCCGGCGGTGTAGAACATTACTCGTTCCCGACAATGCGTAGCTTCGGTTTCAACCTTAACGTTTCCTTCTAATTCAGAATTCCATGATGAAAAAGATATTAAAACCATTACTCGGGGTTGCTGCCGCCGCCATTGCCATTGCGGTGCCTTCATGCGAAAGCTTCGAAAAGACAAACACCAATCCCAATGTCATCGACGACCAAAGTGTACAGCCGATGTACCTTGCCACTCCCGCCATTGTCAGAAGTACACTGAACGCCGATATGTGGCAGCGCGTGATGAACCTTGGCGTCGATACATACGCACAGTATTTCTGCAACGACAAGTACGATACAAACCTGTGTGTTCCCAACGACGAATACAGCGCGACGTTCTGGAACAACAACTGGACGTGGATAGCCAATCTCCAGCAGGCTATAAAGGTTGCAGAGCTTCAGAATGCCAATAATGTGGCTCAGCTTTGCCGCATATGGCGCGCATGGATATATATGCGTTTTACCGACTATTTCGGTGACATCCCTTATTCTCAGGCTTGTAACATTGAATATTCAAATCCGGTATATGACCATCAGAAAGACATCTATTATGATTTGATTAAGGAGGTATCGGAAGCCTCTGCGGCTCTTACCATGGAAGGAGAGCAGAAAGTGGCTGAATACGACCTTATCTTCGGTGCGGACTGGAGCAAATGGCGTAAGCTTGCCAATACCCTCCACCTTCGTCTTGCAATGCGTCTTACCGAGGTTGATCCCGTTAAGGCTAAAGCAGAGGCGGAGGCCGCTGCCGCAGCCCCCGGTGGCTTCCTTGAAGAGAATGTGGAACTGTTCCGTGGCGAATCCGCCTATACATCGTCTGTCGGGTACAATATGTTCTACGTATATCCACACTATTGGCCCTCGCGTCTGACAATGAGTACATCGATGGAAAAAATCCTTACAAATCTCGGCGGTGTGCCCGTGGAATGGAAGGATTACTATCAGAAAGGTTTCGTGCCTGATTATGCCGACCCGCGAGCTCTTATCAATTTCAACGTTACAAGTACGGGTACAGGTGCCACGGAGCTGCGTGAGCGTGTTATAGACCCGGAGACAGGCAAGAAGGTGTGGAAAGTTATCGCTGATTTCCGTGGACGCTGGCAGGGCGTTAAGCCGGGCCTTACCGCAGCTGTAGCTCAGGAACCCGCCAACATGAACCTTAACCACTCCCGTCTTGGCGCGTTCTTTGTCAGCGACGACCCCACGCCACCCGTCGAAAAGGCTCCTGTAATGCAGAAAAACCGCAATATGGTTCTTGTATATGCAAGCGAAGCTTATTTCCTGCTTGCCGAAGCTGCTCTGCGCGGTTACAATGTAGGCGGTTCCGCACAGACTTTCTATGAGGAAGGCATCCGTAAGTCGATGAGCTACTACGGCAACCTTATCAAGAGCGCTGACGTGGAAACCTATCTTACGAGCGACATGAAGAACCTTCTCGGTACGAGCGTGGCTTTCAACAACTCGGAGGGAGGCGACCTTTCCGGCAACCGCAACTCCAAGCTGATGAAGATTATAACTCAGAAATATATTGCCAATTTCCCCGAAAACAGCTATGAAGCGTGGAACGACTACCGCCGTCTCGGGATGCCTGTTCTCGATCCGTTTGAAATGGCTGTGGAAGGTTTTGTCAAGGAAGTCAAAGGCATCGATTATAAAGGCTCTCTGCGTCGCTTCATCTATCCTGCTATCGAGCAGACTCTCAATGCGCAGAGTTATCAGGATGCAGTCAGCCGTCTTGCCGACGGAGACGCCACAACAAGCCGTATGTGGTGGGACTGCCGCACTACAATAGTGGAATAACAAACCCCATATCATGAAAAGGAGGCTCCGGCCTCCTTTTTTGTTTCCGGGCGGTTTCTCAGTCGCATGCGCGGCTGCGTATACGATAGCTGTATATTGTATATTCGGTAATACGGGTGGGATAAACCGTAAAATTGGTAAATCTTGAATGTGAAAACATTTGCTATCTTTGCAAAAAATTCTCTTTTCATGCGATTTATGTTACTCTTGGCTTTTGCCACAATGTCACTTGTTGCCGCCGCCCAATCCGACAGCGTAGCATCCAATGTGCTCGACGAGTTGGTGGTAACCGGTTCTAACAATGCTGTCGCAAAGCGTCTGTTGCCTTATACAGTCAGTGTTGTCGATAGGGCACAGCTTGAGGCCTCGGGAAATACACAGCTGTTGAGCGTTCTTTCCGGGCGCGTGCCGAGTCTTTTTGTCACAGAGCGGGGAATACTCGGCTTCGGAGTTGGCAGCAATGGTGGGGCCGGCCATATCAAGCTACGCGGTGTCGGCGGCGACCGCGCCAGCGCCGTCCTGATGATGGTCGACGGACAGCCTCAGTTCGCTGGTATATATTCCCACAGCATCGCTGATTTCTATTCAAAGGACTATGTAGAGAAAGTGGAGGTGCTAAGGGGACCCGGTTCCGTTCTTTATGGCTCCAACGCCATGGCAGGTGTTGTGAATGTTATTACACGCAAGCCTCGTGAGAACGGCGTCCACGGCTCTCTGAGCTCGATGTACGGCTCGTATAACACAAGTCTCACCCGGGCTTCCGCAACGGCGAGATATGGCCGTTTCTCGGCTTTGGCGAGTGTCTCTTATGACCGTACCGACGGAAATGTGGAGAATTTCGATTTCAAGCAGTGGTCGGGCTATGCCAAAGCTGCTTTTGATATATCCCGGTTCTGGAATATCGGCGCGGATTTCACGCTTACCAATTTCAAGGGCAACGATCCCATATACCCTACCCTCTCCAATCCGGAGTCGACGGATATATATTTCCAGAGCATAACCCGTGGAGAAGCATCTCTAAGTACTTCCAACAGATATGAAAGCACCGATGGTGTCGCACGAGTCTATTACAGCTATGGCAATCATTATATTGACGATCCACGTCATTTTCATAGTCTTGACGACCGCTTCGGTGTCCTCGCCTATCAGAATTTCCGCCCGTCGGACAATACCGACATAACCGTCGGCTTCGATTTTGATACCTATTCGGGAGAAATTCCTATGTCTGGAGGAACTGCGCACAATCCCGGCGCCATGGGAACAATCGAACGTAAGACAATTACCGAGTATTCGCCCTACCTCACCATGTCGCAGGCGATGGTGAACCGTGAACTGGTACTCTCTATGGGACTCAGAATGGCCAACAGCGACAAGTTCAAGACTCAATGGGTGCCGCAGGTAGGTGTAAGCTACTCTCCCCTACAGCTTTTTACCGTCAAGGCCTCGGCGGCTATGGGCTACCGGAATCCGTCTTTCCGCGAACTGTACCTCTACCGCATGGCTAATCCCGACCTTCAGCCGGAAAAGATGTGGAATTATGAGGTTGCTCTTTCGAAGAGCTTTATGTCCGGATTGGAAGGCTCACTTACGTTCTATTACAGCAGAGGCGAGAACATGATTCAGACTGTCGATATGAAGAATCTCAATACAGGTTCGTTCATCAACAAGGGTATTGAACTTTCGCTTTCATGGCGACCTTTGCAGCGCCTTTTTGTCAACGCCTCCTATTCGTATCTGCATACGTCCTTGACAAACCTTACAGGTGCGCCGCGGCATCAGTATTTCCTCGGTGTCGACTGGCATGCATTCAAGGGCTTTACCGCTTCTGCGGAACTGAAAGGAATAGGTAATCTTTATGTAGCCGGGCAGGTAGACAATCAAAACTATGCTTTGCTGAACATGAAGCTTGCATATGATTTTTGCCGTTATGCAGGCGTGTTCTGCCGCCTCGATAATATGACAGATGCCCGCTATGTGATAAACAGGGGTTATGATATGCCCGGATTCACCGCTATGGGAGGCGTAAAACTGCAATTCTGATTTTTAAAACCATAAATTATGAAAAAATCATCTTTTATCAGTATGGCTCTTGTGGCTGCAATGACACTTGGCGGAATGGCCTGTGGTTCAAAAGCCGTCGATGCCGAAACTGCCGACAATGACAGCACTGTCGCAGCGGTCGATAGTGTCCCTGTGGTCTATTACATCAAGGATATAAATCCTGAGAACATTGTGAAAATCTACAACGCTCTTGGCCGTAAGGCTGAAGGCAAGGTGGGTATAAAGATTTCTACCGGCGAGTCGGAAAAGAGTAACCACCTCGATACCGCACTGATCAACGACCTCGTACGCCTCGTAAACGGCACCTTTATCGAATGTAACACCGCATATGCCGGTAACCGTATGGATACTGAGAAGCACCGCAAGGCTGCCGAGCGACACGGATTCGTAGGTGTCGACATAATGGATGCAGACGGGACAATTGAACTCCCTGTTGATGGCAGGCATCTCGTCAAAGACATCGTAGGCAAGAATTTTATCAATTATGATTTCATTGTTGTCCTCTCGCATTTCAAGGGTCATGCCATGGGTGGTTTTGGAGGTGCGCTGAAGAACATTTCCATCGGCATAGCTTCTTCAGAAGGCAAAGCCTACATCCACACGGCAGGAAAGACAGCCTGTCCTGACTCGCTTTGGCCGAATCTTCCCGAGCAGGATGCATTCCTCGAATCCATGGCCGATGCCGCCAAGGCTGTGATCAACCAGACAGGCGATAATATCCTATATATTAATGTCGCCAACAAGCTTTCTGTCGATTGCGACTGCGACGGCAATCCTCATGCTCCCGAAATGGGCGATCTCGGCATTCTCGCATCTCTCGACCCCGTGGCTCTTGATAGAGCCTGTGTCGATATGGTACTCAACAGTGAGGATGCCGGCAAAACAGCTCTTATCGAGCGTATCAACTCGCGCAACGGTACGCATATCCTTGATGCCGCCGAAGAACTTGGAATTGGTAAGCAGCAGTACAGACTCGTTACTGTTACCGAATAAGCCCCCCCTGTCATAGGGCCATAGGGCTGAAACAGCAAGGATTGCACCATGCGATGCAATCCTTGCTCAGTTTATAGATAATTAGTGATAGGGAGCTATCTGAGAGCGGCCGCATAGGCTCGCATCTGTTTTACCATCGCGAGCAAACCATTGCTGCGGGTGGGCGACAGATGTTCTGTAAGGCCGATATCGTTGATGAAATGCAGGTCGGCATTTAGAATCTCGTCAGGGGTGTGTCCTGATAAAACGTCGACGAGCATCGAAATTATTCCTTTGACGATTATGGCGTCGGAGTCGGCCTTGAAAGTGAGTGTGCCGTCGCCGTTTTTCTCGGCGTCCAGCCATACTCGGCTCTGGCAGCCTTCGATAAGACGGTCCGGAGTCTTCAGTTCGTCGGATATGGGGGCGAGTTCGTTGCCCATGTCGATTATGCATGCGTAACGGTCCATCCAGTCATCTATGTCGGCGAACTGGTCTATTATATTCTGCTGGCTTTCTTCTATTGTCATCAGTATGCTTTTTCTTTGTAAACAACGTTAAGAACGGTCTCTCCTACGGCCTGAAGCGACGATTTGCTGATGTTCGACATGTTGTCGTCGTGGGTATGCCATGTTTGGGGGAACGAGCCGGTCTGGTCATTGACGGTCTCAATTATGTCGCAGGTGGGAATTCCTGCGTCGGTGAGATAGATGTGGTCGTCTGTAATGGCGCCTCCGAGCTTGTTTATGAAAATGTTGTCGTAGCCGAGTCTTTGGGCTTCGCTCCATATTTTCAGGCAGGGAGTAGGCGCGTTCTGCTTGGAGAAATGCTCATAGTGGAATCTTGCGTCTTTTCCGCCTACCATGTCAAGAAGAATGCCATATACAGGGCGATTGTTTTTGTTGTAGGGTTCGTTTTGTTCTATGAAATACTGGGTACCGAGACACCACGAATCGGGATCACCCGCAAAACCCTTCTGGGAGCCGTAATCCTCCGCGTCGACAAAGAGTATATCGACGCCCACATTTGGCTTGCGTTCGCACAGATTTCTGACAATCTCAAGCAGCACGCCAACTCCACTGGCGCCGTCGTTGGCGCCGTCGATTGGTTGTTGACGCTTTGTAAGATCGGGGTCGTTGTCAGCCCAGGGACGTGTGTCCCAGTGCGCTACAAGTAAAATGCGGCGGAGCGCCTTGTGATTGATGCCTGCAATGATGTTTGTTATATTGAGTACGTCGCCGTTGTAGGCTTTTACCTTACCCTTCTGTACGAGCATGGTGTCTACTCCTAAGCGTTCAAGTTCGCCGATAAGGTATTTGGCACAAGCTTCATGTCCCGGAGTATTCGGCACGCGGGGGCCGAACTCTACTTGACGGGCTATAAAATTATATGCGCTGTCGGCGTTGAAATTACCTAAGAGCAGCTGCTCCATTGGTTCATTGGTGCTTTTGTCGACAGTGGCTTCCGACTTGAGATTGCATGAGCAGGAGAGCGACGCTGCAACCAGACCTCCGGAGAGGAATGTTAACCACTTTTCCATAACAAATATTTTTCTCCCGCAAAGTTACAAAATTGCAACAAATCTGACAAATTTTGATTGAAAAATCTTTTCGCCTGCTTTTGCAGTCCGATTTAACACACGGCTCTTTCATTTAAGATTGCGTTGCAATCTAAGGAATAGTGCTATTTTATAGCACGGAGTAATACGACAGCAA
>CAJTJV010000038.1 GCA_910576775.1 uncultured Muribaculaceae bacterium
CGGGGTTTTCACATTATGACGCCTCTCCGAGGCTCTCACGATACATGCACAAAATATCCTAAATGAAAGAGCCGTGGATTTAACATACTGTTTTCCGGCAGCCATGCCCGAAAATACAGAAGCTATCGGGCCTCAATCTTCATCAGCCGCAGCCATTTGCGGTAGCCGAATATGGCAATGACGGTATAGACGGCATAGAGGATGGGGTAGAGCACAAGTCCCTTGTAAGCGTAGAGAAATGCGCTTACGGCGTCGACGATGAGCCAGGCAAGCCACTGTTCGGCATATTTGCGCGCCATCATCCACATACCGACAATCGACAGTGCTGTAGTGAATCCGTCGATATAAGGTACCGTGGAATCGGTGAAATTCTTAAGAATCCACGCCAGAAGCATCCACAACAGCACCGTGGCACCGACGGCACCGGCGCATACGCCGACAGTCACATGGCTTATTCTGAGCGGTTTTTTCTTCTTTTTACACATTCCGCCGTGTTTCCATACGATATAGCCGTAGACGGCGATGATGAGATAGTAGATGTTGATTGTGAAATCGGCGTAGATGCCTTTGGAGAAATAAAGCCACATCGAGATAGCCGGCATTATCATAGACGCGAGCCATACGCGCCTGTCGGCATGGTATTCCCACCAGAGGTATAGGATGCCGATTATAAAGCCGGTTATCTCGAGTGCTGTATCCATATCAGAAAGTAAGGGCTATGTTGGCCATGACGTGAGCAGGCGCCTGGGCGGCATAGCCTGCGTAACGATATATTATTTTTTCGCCGTTTTCAACATAGTAGCCTGCACCTGCATAGCCGTTGTTGAAATATTTCTCGTTGAAAATATTGTAGATGGAGAATCCGAGACGCAGGCTTTTTATTCCATGTATCCTGCGGAAAGTATAGCCTAAGTGCAGGTCGCTTACAAAGTAGGCGTCGAGTACTGTCTCCTCGCTTTTTGCATTGTTCATGTATTGCTTGCCTACATAACGGCTTGCAAGCTGCGCGTCGAAACCTGCGACTTTGAAATTGAAGGCGTTGTTGAGGATGAAACCGGGGGAGAAGGCAATAGGGGTATCGCCACGTTCGAAAGATATAGGGTTGGTCCACTCGTCTTCGTATATGTATTCTGTGAAATTCTTTATGCGGTTGCGCGACAGAGTGGCGTTGATGTCCCAGTTGAACCATTTTAAGGGGCGTACGGCGGCCTGTAGCTCGATTCCCATGCGGTACGACGACGGAGTGTTGACACTTAGCGGATTGCCGGTGTCGGAAAGCTGTCCTGTTACTACGAGCTGGTCCTTGTAGTCCATGTAATAGAGGTTTATGCCCGCACTGACAATGCGGCTGTTGAAAGTATAGCCGAGCTCGTAATCGAAAAGACGTTCGGCTTCGGGCGCATGACGGGGGTCTCCGTCAGTGAAATTGTCTCGGGTGGGTTCTTTGTGCGCCACGCTCCATGATGCGAAGGCGCGGTGTGCGCCATTGGTGAAATTGAGGCCTACCTTGGGATTGAAGAAATCCCAGCGGCGGTCGACGGCGAGTTGTGCCGGGGAGCCGGTATTCCAGTCGTAGTTGTCGGATGCCCCATCTATAGTGTAGCTGATATGGCGGTATTGCAGATCTGCGAAGGCTGAGAAATAGCGTGCGAAATCAAAATTGGCGCGTGCGTAGATGTTGGAATCGAATTTCTTGCCTGTATTGTCATAATAGCGTTGGAGAGGATTTATCGCTCCCATATAGTTGCGCACCCATGCGATCTGGCCGTAGTGGCTACCGTGGAAATAGTTGGCGGCACCTCCGAAAATAACGTTCCAGTTCCCATCGCTGTAATTGAAATTGACGACACCGCCCCCGAAGCCGTTGTCATTTTTTTTCAGGCGTATCAGATCCGATTTTTCTACAATGTTTCCTTCGGCGTCCTTGAAATTGTCGAGTCCGTATTCAACGAGTGTGCGTTTTGTCTTGTACTGGTTGTAATAGCCGAAATCGTCGGTATAATGCAGAGCCGCATTCATTCGCCAGCGGTCGCTGAGTGTCTGTGCCAGATGCAGTTGGAAATGATGCTGTATGTAGTTGTCCTTCTGGTCCGGGTAGTACGCTCTGTTGCCTTCGGAGTCGGTGTATTCTCCGCAGGGATTATAGCGGCGGCCGTATTTCTCCATGTCTTCCTTCGAGGCATAGTCCCAGGCCATGTAAGTTTCTTCTTTGCCGCCGAAGGCCAGAAGGCGCAGCATTGTGCCGCCGTTCTGGTAGGCGGCCTGGCCGAAATAGCTCCATAGCTTCGAGGATGCGCGCTCTATGTAGCCGTCGCTTCCCATATGGGATATGCGGGCGTCGAAGCTCCAGTGGCCGCCGATAAGACCTGAACCTACGCGAAGCGTCTCGCGGTTGGTGTTGTACATGCCGTAGGAGCCTGAAATCTCTGCATACGGTTCCGTCGATGGTGCATCGGTGAGCATGTTGATACTTGCGCCGAAAGCTCCCGCACCGTTTACTGACGTGCCGGCGCCACGCTGTATCTGTATGTCGCGCAGCGACGACGCCAGATCCGGCATGTTCACCCAATAGACGTTGTGGCTTTCGGAATTGTTGATAGGAATGCCGTTGGCTGTGATATTGATTCGCGAACCGTCGGTGCCCCGCACGCGCAGGGACGTATATCCCATACCGGCGCCGGCGTCCGACGTTGTTATAAGCGAGGGAGTCATCTGGAGCAGATAGGGAATGTCGCGGCCGTCGTTATAGCTTTCGAGTTCTGCTCTTTTTACGTTTGTGAAGGCGATTGGAGTTTTTGAATCGGCACGGTTGGCAACGATTTCAATTGGTTCGAGGGCTACGGTCGCCGTATCCCTGTTCTGCGCATGCGCAGATACGGCAACGCACGCACATAGTGCGGCGGCCGCAGGAAGAAAGTCTTTCTTCATTGCATTTTTTCTCTACGCCGGTATTATCCGGATCAGGTTATAAGGGTATAATCTCAGCCATTGCCTTTTTGGGGCAAGGGGGCACCCCCAAAAATATGTTATGTTCTCGCGGAACGGATTTACCGTTCCGCCCGCAAAGTTAGTAAAAAATTCTTAAACAGCAATTATCCGTGCTGAAGATGCTGCATATCGGCCTCGCGGATAGCCACATGGCGAATTTTACCGGATATGGTCTTGGGAAGTTCCTTGACGAATTCGATGATTCGCGGGTATTTGTAGGGCGCCGTGATGCGCTTCACATGATTCTGTATTTCCTTGATTAGATCGGCACCGGCACGGGCTATATAGTCTTTTGCCAGTACTATGGTGGCCTTTACAACTTGTCCGCGTACCTCGTCGGGAACTGCCGTGACGGCGCATTCCACGACTGCCGGATGCGTCAGACATGCGCTTTCGACCTCGAACGGCCCTATGCGGTAGCCCGACGACTTTATGACGTCGTCCTTGCGTCCTACGAACCAAAGATAACCGTCCTCATCGCGCCATGCGATGTCGCCGGTGAAATAGTAGCCGTCGTGACGCGTACGGGCTGTCAGCTCCGGGTCGTCAAGGTATTCCTTGAAGAGCCCGGCCGGTTTTGTGCCGTTCTCTGGCAGACGGATGGCAATTTCGCCTTCCTCGCCCGGAACGGCTTCTTCCATATTCCGGTTGAGTATATGTATATCGTATTGCGGATTCGGAAGACCCATCGACCCGGGTTTTGGCTTCATCCAGGGGAACGTGCCTACGGTGAGCGTCGTCTCGGTCTGTCCGAAGCCCTCGCGGAGTGCTACTCCGGTGAGTTCACGCCATTTTTCTGCTACCGAAGGGTTCATGGCTTCTCCGGCTGTGGTGCACCATTCGAGCGCCGACAGGTTATAGCGTCTGATATTTTCACGAATCATGAAGCGATAGACCGTAGGAGGTGCGCAGAACGATGTGATGCGGTATTTCTCCATTATTTCGAGCAGCTTTGCCGGTTCGAACTTGTTGAAATCGTAGACGAACACCTCGGCGCCGGCAAGCCATTGCCCGTAGAGTTTTCCCCAGACAGCCTTTCCCCAGCCGGTATCGGCGACGGTGAGATGCCGCGATCCCGGGTGCAGATTGTGCCAGTACGATGCGGTGACGATATGCCCGAGAGGATATGTGAAATCATGGGCTACCATTTTTGGTTCGCCTGAGGTGCCTGAGGTGAAATAGAGGAGCATGGTATCGTCGTTCTCATTGGCGTGTTCGGGACGCATGAAAGGCGCGGCGTTTTCTACGCAGGAGTCCATGTCGAGCCATCCATCAGGTACGACCGGGCCGGTTGAGACAAGGTGCCGCAGAGTGGGGCAGTGCGGTGCCGCCTCGTCGATATGGGCTGTTATATCCTCGTCGCCGGCTGCTACAATCATCTTTATGTCGGCTTTTTCGCATCGGTATATGATGTCGGCGGAAGTAAGCAGGTGGGTCGCCGGTATAGCGACGGCGCCGAGTTTATGCAATGCCATCATGGATGTCCAGAACTGACGGTGGCGCTTGAGAATCAGCATTACTCTGTCGCCATGGCCGATTCCGAGTGACTGGAAGAATGAAGCCGTAGCATCGGAAAGTGACGATATGTCGGCGAATGTATATCGGACCTCGGCACCTTTGTCATCGGTCCATAGGAGTGCGGGCCGTTTTGGGTCTTCGGTGGCTATGTGGTCTACGACGTCGTATGCAAAATTGAATCTTTCGGGAATCGTTATATGCAGATTCTCGCAGAAATCTTCGTATGAAATGAAATCTGTTTTAGTCAAGTACCTTTCAATCATAGTGGAAACGTGTATATAACTCACGGAATCCATGCGTTGCATGTTTTTCCTTTAAAGTTGATTCTTAATATAAAATCGGTGAATGTCTTATTATAATCTGGAATTTCAACGCACAAACCTACGAAAAGTTTTTTATCTGACAAAATTGATAATAATTTTTAAACTTTCATGGTCGCAAAATGGAGCAGGATAGTGCGCGCGCCGCGCACTATCCTGCTTTATTGTATTTATGCAAGTGTTTTAAAATCGTGGTCTGCCTCCGGGAGGCGGGCCGCCCGGTCCGCGGTGTCCGCCCGGACCGAAACGGTCGGTGTTGGGTTGCTCTCCGCTTTTGAATGTTGTGAAGCGGTAGCTCAGGCTAACCTGAAAATAACGTCCGAGGGAATTGTAGCGGGTATCGATGATTTCTGTTGTCGATGTGCTGCGCTGAACGTTGGAACGCTGTCCGAGGATGTCATAGGCTTTCAAGCTGACCGTCATGGCCTTGCCTTTGAGGAACTGGTATGAAAGGGTAGCGTTCCACATCCAGGTGCTGGTATCGAAATCGCCCATGCCGGAGGTTGCTGTATAATTGAGGTCTGTTCCGATTACGATGCCTATAGGAGTGTAATAGGTTCCGTAAAAAGAGCCTCCGTATCGGTGGGTTAGGTTGTTGCCGTTTGTGCGTGGGATAGAGTAGTGGATGGCCTGGAGCCCGTAGCGGGGACGGAATTCAAGTTCCAGATTGTCGGGACGCCATGCAATACCGAAGCTTTCGTTTACACTGAAATTGTTTGAACGGTAGCGCTGTGCGCCTTCGAAACCGACGCCGGAACTGAAATTGAGGAAGATGTGGTTATTGATTGTGAATGCGCGGTTTTTTAACGGGAATGATACCATATTCATACCACGTATGTTCCATACGCCGCTGACGTTTTCGTAGGTAGTGGTACGTCCGCCGGTCTGGCTGTCGGATGTTACCTTCGATACAACGGCGTTCTGTTGCATCTGGCCGTCGATCATCGCCATTATGGAGCGCTGTGCCTCGGAGTTGAAATCCTGGAACCGCACATGTGCCGAGTGGGTGAACGTGGGGTTGAGGTTCGGGTTACCGATTATGATGTTCAACGGGTTCGACATATCGGCGACAGGCTGCAGCTGTGTCATCGACGGCTGCGATGAGCGGCCGTTATAGAATGCCATAAGGCTGCGGGTTTTGCTCAGTTTAAGGCGGTAGCGCAGGAAAGGCGCGTAGTTGAGAACATTTCGGCGAGGAATGTCCTTGTTGGAGTCTATCAGGTTCTTCGACTGCGATGACTGCGGAACCACGGATATGCCGACATTGAGGTTGGCGTTTTTAGTCACGTGGCGGTAACCAAGACGTATGTTATGGTTGATGAAATCGTTGCGGAAACTGTTGGAAAGCTCGCTGTTGAATTTCAACCACGACTCACCGTCTTCTGGATACTGGCGGTCGTAGGTGTATTTGTCCGCGTTGTTCCACCGGTAGGAGAAGCGGTATTCAAGAGTCATGAAATCGCGGTTGCTATGGCCTATAGGTTCTGTCCAGCTCAGTCGGGTTGTCACGTTGTTGCTCCAGGTGTGGTTGTCGGCGTACTGGTCGTATTCGTCAATGGAATCGAGCAAATGAAATATGTTGCGTGAATAAGTATCGGAATTTTCATGGACGTTGCTCATTCGGTACTGTGCCATGACGGAGAATGCTCGTCCCGGACGCGAGCGGAACTTGTGGTTGTAGATCAAGTTGCCACCGAATTCAACGGATTTGCCGTCGGAATTGCCTCTGTTGTCGCTCTCGGTTACAAGATGTTGGCCAAAGGCATCAGCAAAGGTCTTGGAAGACTCGTTGGACCAGGAATCGTTGTAATTGAGCGAGACGTTGGGGCGGAATTCGAGAGTGTTGAAACTGTCCGGATTCCAGAGAACTCGGAAATCAGCGCGGAAATTATGGCCTTTATCGCGGCTTTCCTTGTGCGACTGTACGAGTGATGTGCTGTCGGCGAATATTCGCTGTCGGTCGGATGAGGTGCGTGTGTCGCGGTCGGTATGGCTGTAGAGTACGTTGCCCCCTACACGGAATTTCTCTTCTTTGCCTATATTGAAATTTATGCCGAAGGCCTGCGACGAGGTGATTCCATTATCGCCTCCGAAGCGGCGGAAACGGCCTGAGGCGCCGTCGGCGAAGCCCGGTTCGTTGACGTTGTTGGCGCCACCGAGAAATGTTATCTGGTTGCCGTTCCAGAAGCGGTTGACGGTAAAATTACCTTTGTATCGGTCGTCGGTGCCGTAACCTGCCTCGATATTGCCGAACCAACCGTTGTTCATCCCTTTCTTTACCGTAAGGTTGATGACAGTCTCGTCCTCGCCGTCGTCTACACCTGTAAGACGCGCAAGATCGCTCTTACGGTTTACAACCTGTAGTTTTTCCACTATGTCAACAGGGAGATTCTTGGATGCCACGGTAGGATCATCGCTGAAAAATTCCTTGCCGTCGACGAGAATCTTCTTCACCTCTTGGCCGTTGGCAGTGATTTTGCCGTCGCTGCCTACCTCTACACCCGGAAGACGTTTGAGAAGATCCTCAACAACGGAATTGGGCTGTGTCTTGTAGCTTGCGGCACTGAATTCAACAGTGTCTTCCATCACCTTTATAGGTGTGCGGATTCCGGTGACTACTGCATCGCGCAGGGCTATGGCGCTTTCTTCGAGAACGAAGGGCTTCAGGCGCAAGTCCTTGTCGCCCACGTTGATGTCGCGCATCTGTGTGGCGTAGCCTACATAGGAGGCCTCGACAATATATTTGCCGGCCTTTATGTTGCTCAGGGTAAATGCGCCGTCGGCATTGGTAACACTGCCTTTAACGACTGTGGAATCTTTAGACGTAAGTAATCTAACGGAGGCCTGAATCAGAGCCTCGCCATTGTTATCGGTTATGCGTCCGCGAAGCGTGGCGGCCGTCACGGTCGCCACGTTCATGAATGCAAAAACCATCAAAACAATAAAATTTCTCAATTCTCTCATTTTCATGTCGCAAAATTATACCATCATTTCCATTGTCGCAACACTCTACCGACAAAACAGCCGTATTTTATCGACAAATGCCCCTGTAAGTCAGATTAGATGCCATTTCGCTCATTCCTTACTATCGCAAAGACAAATTGTGCCAAATTCGTCTTTTTGTACAATTTTGTTGACTTTTTGTGCATACCCTTGATGCTTACATCGGAAATGCGTAATTTTGCTGTTCGGCTAATGAACTTTTAAAGTTGCTGTTTAGTTAATGATTTAGCACTCATTGCAGAACCGGTGGGTCGCTTTAGAATCTTTTCAACTGTTTATTATGAATTTTGCTTCACATTTCAGTTTTATGTGCTCTCGGGTTGCAGGAATGTTGCTCGCGACGGTACTCGTCGTTCCAGGATTTGCCGTGGCACAGGATGAACCGTCGACTGTCCTGCCGGGGCGCACATCTCTGGAGGAATTCCGTCGTATGGCTCTGGAAAGCAACAAGCAGCTTATGATTTCGCGCGAGCGCATGCGTAAGGCTGATTACCAAAACAAGGAGGCTTTTGCCGCATATCTTCCGGGCATTGATTTCGCCGGCGGCTATGTCTATAATCAGCGCGAGCTTTCTATATTCGATTCCGACCAGCTTCTGCCTACAAAGTCGTTCGACCTTGCCACGCAGAGCTATCAGTTCAACATCGTCAAGAATCCTGTCACCGGTGAGCCGATAAAGGGTCCGAATGGACAATATATACCCGAGACTGTGGCGCTGATACCAAAGGAGGCGATGACATACGATATCCATAATGTGTTTTTCGGAGCGATAACTCTTACGCAACCTGTTTTCATGGGTGGCAAGATTGTGGCGATGAACAATATTACCAAGGCCGCACAGCGTGCTGCACGGGAGCTTCATATAAGTGAAGCTGAAAACGTTATTTATGCAGTCGATGCTGCTTACTGGCAGGTTGTATCGCTTAAAGCAAAAGAGAGTCTCGCGAAAAGTTATGTGAATCTGCTCGACAGTCTCAACCGAAACGTACATCTTATGGTACGCGAAGGGGTGGCTACCCGCAGTGACGTTCTAAGCGTGGAAGTAAAGCTCAATTCCGCGCAGGTCGACCTCTCAAAGGTTGAGAATGGTCTTGTGCTTTCCCGTATGGCTCTTGCTCAGGTTTGCGGTCTGCCGGTGGATGCTCGGTTTACACTTGCCGATGAAGGTTCGGACGCACCTGCTGTCGACGGAGTGGCTCCTACGGAGAACTATGATATGGAAAATGTGTTTGCAAATCGTCCGGACCTGCGTGCTCTTGAGGAATCCGTTGAGGTGGCACGCCAGCAGAAG
Organism: uncultured Muribaculaceae bacterium; assembly: GCA_910576775.1. GTDB lineage: Bacteria > Bacteroidota > Bacteroidia > Bacteroidales > Muribaculaceae > CAG-873. The sequence continues at coordinate 9,121 of CAJTJV010000038.1, forward strand.
AAAGTTGCTATGTCGTCGATGTTGCCGTCTCTTGCAATAGTAGGTTCCTATGAATTTTCCAATCCCAATATGTACGACGGCTTCAAGAAGCAGTTCAAGGGAGCTTTCAGTGTAGGAGCCATGCTCAGGATACCGATATGGCATTGGGGCGGAAACTATAACAAATACCGTGCCGCAAAATCCGACGAAATTTCACGGCGTCTTCAGATGGAGAATGCCCGTGAGCTTGTTACGCTTCAGGTGAAGCAGGCCGCTTTCAAGACAAAAGAGGCTTACAAGACTTACCATACCGCAATGTCGAATCTTGCAAAGGCCGACGAGAACATGCGCACCGCTACCCTTGCCTATAAGGAAGGAGTTGCCACTGCCGACAATGTGATGGAGGCTCAGACAGCATGGCTCAAAGCCCATTCGGAAGAGATTGACGCTGCTATCGACGTACAGATGTGCCGCGTATATCTGAGCAAAGTCCTCGGAACTTTATATCGTTAATAATATAATAACAGCATAAAATGCAGACTCAGGATATCAGTAAAGAGAAAAAGGCTAACCGTACGCTGCTTATAACGATGGCAGTGGTGGTTGTCGCCGTTATTGTGATTGCCATTATAGGCTTTCTGTTCATGAACCGTCCCGACAGCTATATCGAAGGGCAGGTTGAAGGTACAAACATCCGTATTTCCGGCAAGCTTCCCGGCCGTGTGGTGGAATTCTATGCCCACGAAGGTGATACCGTCCACGCCGGCGATACTCTCGTCCATATCCATTCCTCTGTCGCCGAGGCTCAGCTCGGTCAGGCCGAGGCCATGCGCCAGGTGGCAGCATCGCAGAATGCCAAAGTCGATGCCGGCACACGTAAACAGATTGTCAATGCCGCCGCCGACCTGCTCCGCCAGGCAGAGGCCGCTCTCACAATTACCAAGAAGACCTACGACCGCATGGAGCGCCTTTATGGAGAAGGTGTTATTCCCGAACAGAAACGCGACGAGGCAAAAGCAGCTTACGATGCCGCTCTTGCAGCTCGCGATGCCGCCAAGAGCCAGCTGTCGCTTGCCAAGGCGGGAGCTCAGCGTGAGGATAAGGAAGCTGCGGCAGCTCTTGTCGATGCTGCTGCCAGTGGGGTGGCTCAGGTGAATGCTGTCCTTGAGGATAGCTATCTGACTGCGCCTTTCGACGGTACCATCGATCAGGTATATCCCGAAGTCGGGGAATTGGTTTCCCTTGGTGCCCCTATCATGAGTCTGCTGAAATCCGATAACCGACATGTTATTTTCAATGTCCGCGAGGAACTGCTTAACGAGCTGAAGATGGGCAAGGTGATTAAAGTGATGATTCCCGCGTTGGGCAAGAAGGAAATAGACGTTGAAATCTACTATATCCGCGATATGGGTAGCTATGCGACCTGGCGTTCCACAAAGTCGACAGGCAGCTACGACAGCCGCACTTTTCAGATCAAGGCTCGTCCTACCGAGCCGGTAGAAGACTTGCGTCCGGGCATGTCGGTCGTTTTTCCTCAGCCCGATGTCGACTGATAGTCTATTTTGTTGAATATCGTATATTTTCAATAAAGCACTCATGGCTTCATTAGGATTCAAAGATGGCATTATACGCGAGATAAAGCGCCTTGGCTCACGTCGGATGTATATATTCGGCATGGTGATGGTACCTTTATTCGTCGCCGTCTTTTTTATGAGCCTACTCCATGAAGGGCTGCCCGACGAGGTGCCTACGGGCGTTGTCGATATGGATCATTCGGCAATGTCGCGTACGATAACGCGTTCGCTCAATGCTCTGCAGGTGATTGATATCAGTCAGGATATTGAATCTTACGACGAAGCACTCGTCCAGATCCGAAACGGTTCCATTTTCGGTTTTTTCGTCATTCCCGAGAATTTTGAGCGGGACGCACTTGCAGGTAACAAGCCGACGCTTGAGTACTACAGCAACATGACTTATTTCGTGCCCGGTACACTGGCATTCAAAGGTTTCAAGACTGTGGCCGTCGCAACTGCCGGCGGGGTTGTCAAGCAGACCCTGCAGAGCCTTGGTATTCCCGGAGAGCAGATTGCCGGCCTTGTGCAGCCTGTAGTTATCGACGAGTTCCCGCTCAACAACCCGTGGCTGAGCTACAGCGCATACCTTTGTCCTTCATTCACAATGTGTACTTTTGTGCTGATGATTATGCTTATGACGGCATTCTCCATTACAATGGAAATAAAGAACGGTACATCGGTCCAATGGCTTGCTACATCCGGCAACCGCATGTCTGTGGCATTGCTTTCCAAGCTTTTTCCGCAGACGGTAATCTATAGTGCTGTCGGGTTATTTCTGGTATGGCTTCTTTTCTGCGTCGAGCATGTGCCGATGAACGGTTCTATGGGATGGATGATATGTGCTACAATTCTTACCGTCATCGCTTCGCAGGCATTCGGTACCATTATAGCATGTATTGTACCCAATCCCCGTCTCTCGCTGACTATATGCGCTCTTTTCGGAATCCTGTCCTTTTCTTTCACCGGTTTTTCGTTCCCGGTGCAGAGCATGTATGGTTTCCTTGGAGTTTTCAGCTGGCTCGCCCCCATACGCTATTGGTTCCTTATTTATATAAACGAGGGTCTCAATGGTGTCGATTTATATTATTCACGATATTATTTTGCCGCCCTTCTGGTATTCCCGCTTTTGGCAATGTTGCTGATGCGCCGTCTTGGAAAAGCGTGTCTTAACCCTGTTTACGTCCCCTGATATGAATATATTCCGCAAAATAGGCTGTTGGGGGTCCGATATGGGACGTGTGTTCCGTAACGAATTCCGTCTGATTCTGAAAGATTTCGGTGTGCTACTGTTTTTCGTTGCGCTCCCGTTGCTCTACCCCGTGGTATATACCGCCATTTATAATCCCGAGGTGGTGCGCAAGATACCCGTTGCCGTTGTCGACCATTCGCGTACGGTGGAGTCGCGCGATTTCGTGCGTCGCGCCGGAGCAACACCGGCCATTGATATATACGCTTATTGTGCCGATCTACCGGAGGCCCGCGACCTTATGGCAAAAGGAGAAATATACGGCATTATAGAGATTCCCGGCGATTATGCCCGCAATATCGGTACCGCTCAACAGGCACATGTTTCGTTTTTCGGCGAGATGAGTCTTCTGTTGCGATATCGTTCGTTCGTGTCGGCGCTCACCGACCTCCAGCTCGATATGGCAGGAAGCATTACGGGCGAGAAGATTGCGGCCGGCGGTCTTGAGTCGCTTGCCGGCGGTGGCGCTGCAATGCCTGTGCAGAGCGAGAGCAATTTCCTCGGCGACACCGAGCAGGGCTTTGCATCCTTTGTAATTCCGGGAATAGTAATCCTGATTTTGCAGCAGAGTATTATTCTGGGCGTCTGCATGCTTGGAGGCACGTCGCGTGAGCGCCGGCGCCGTAACGGAGGGGTTGATCCGCTACAGGTACAGAATGCCGGTGTTCTTGCTACAGTCTGGGGCAAGGCTCTTGCGGTCGTTGTATTTTACATCCCTCTCACTATCTACGTGCTTCGTTTCGTGCCTGAGATGTTCAATCTTCCGCATTACGGCAATCCTGTCTATTATCTGCTGTTCATTTTCCCGCTTCTCCTTTCTTCGGCTTTCCTGGGACAGTCGCTTGTATATTTTATGAAAGAGCGCGAGAGTGGATTCATTCTGATAGTTTTCACCTCTGTCCTGTTCCTGTTCCTGTCCGGTCTTACCTGGCCCCGATATGCTATGGGGCCGTTGTGGACGTGGATCGGCAACTGTGTTCCGGCCGTATGGGGTGTGGAAGGTTTTATACGCATCAACAGCAATGCGGCGAGCCTGTCAGAGGCTTCCACGCCGTTTATCGCGATGTGGATACTCGCCGGTATTTATATGCTTCTCGGATGTTGGGTCACTGCGAAACTGCGTCTGGGTAAAAATTGAGATCTCCGCCTATGGCAGGTGTAAAGAGTCTTGCTAAAGATACTGCGATTTATGGTCTGAGCTCCATTGTAGGGCGTTTCCTGAACTGGTTGCTCGTGCCATTATATACCATAATGTTCCCGGTAGGGGAGTATGGTGTTGTAACCTTTGTATATTCCGTAACGGCGCTTGCTCTGGTGATTCTTACCTATGGAATGGAGACAGGTTTCTTCCGCTTTGCCAATCATGAGCGCTGGGTTGATTCGAAGCTTGTTTATAGCACCTGTCTGCGCTCTCTGGCGGTGTCTTCGATAGGGTTCTTTGTCCTTGTCGTTCTGTTTGTGGAGCCGGTAACTGTCTGGATGCAGTGCGATGGGAATCCGTACTACGTTCTGATGATGGCGGCGTGTGTGGCTATGGATGCCTTCATGGCGATACCCTACAGTTATCTCCGCTATAGCAGACGCCCGGTACGTTTCGCAGTCCTGCGACTGATAAATATCGCTGTCAATATTGGTCTGAATCTCTTCTTCATCCTGCTCTGCCCGTGGCTTATGGCGCATGCTCCGGCAAGTGTGCGATGGTTCTATCGGCCTGAATTCGGTATTGGATATATATTCCTTGCAAATCTTATAGCCTCCTCGGTGAATCTTCTTATGATGATTCCCGAGCTGAGGGGTTTCCGCTGGAATTTCAATTCTGCATTGTGGAAGGAAATGCTGCGTTACTCCGCCCCGCTGCTTGTCCTGGGAGTGGCCGGTATAATGAACCAGACTATTGACAAGATTTTATACCCGCACCTTGTTACCGATCCTGCCGAAGCTATGTACGGGCTTGGAATTTATGGAGCCAACTATAAAATTGGAGTGCTCTTGCTTGTGTTCCTCCAGGCTTTCCGCTTTGCCTACGAGCCTTTTATCTTTGCACGCGCCAAAGACCGTCCCGAGGCGAAGAAGCAGTCATACCGAGATGCTATGACTTATTTCGTTGCTTTCGCCCTGCTGATTTTCCTCGGAGTGATGTTCTATCTCGATTATATCCGTTATTTCATATCTCCGCGTTATTTCTCCGGGCTTAAAGTTGTGCCGCTGATAATGCTCGGCGAGCTGTTCTTCGGGATCTTTTACAATCTGTCGGTGTGGTATAAGCTTACCGACAGAACGCAGTGGGGAATGTGGTTCAGTATCCTCGGACTTGTTGTTACTGTCTTCCTGAACGTACTGCTTGTACCCTCGATGGGCTATATGGGCTGCGCCGTGGCTGCAATGACGAGTTACGGGATTATGATGCTTGTGAGCTATTTTGTAGGATTGAAAAAATATCCGATTGGTTATCCTGTCGGTGAGATACTGTTCTATTTTGGCGTTGCCGCAGTGCTATATGCCGTCGGAGTGTGGCTGCTGCCGATGACGGGGATTTCGGGTCTTGTTTGCGATATCTTGCGCCTGCTGCTGCTGACCCTCTTCGTGTGGATTTTCATGCGTCGTCGGCATATAACATTTGCAGCACTGACGGCTCCATTGAAGAGGTTTAAATGAAAATCTGCATTATCAATCACAGCGACATGCGGGGAGGCGCTTCCATAGTCTCCAGGCGCCTTGTGCATGCTCTCCGTCGCCTTGGTCATGATGCCACAATGCTTGTGATGTGCAAGGAGTCGGACGATCCTTACGTTTTTCAGGCCGCCTCTACGCTACGTGCGAAACTGCCCTTTCTTGCCGAGCATCTCAGACTGTTCGCCGCCTGCGGTTTTTCCAAACGGGATATATTCAGTATTTCGATAGCCTCCGACGGATTGCCTTTGAGCCGTCATCCGCTTGTAGGCAATGCCGATGCTGTGATTCTTAACTGGGTGAACCAGGGTATGCTCTCGCTTGATGAAATCAGGCGTATTGCATCAGTTAAGAAGGTGGTATGGACCATGCACGACATGTGGAATGTCACTGCCGTTTGCCATCATGCCGGAGAATGCTCTCAATTCGCTTCTGAACGCGCTTGTGTCGCCTGTCCGAAGATTGTATTCAAATCGCTCGGCAGACGCACGGAAAGGCTTAAAAATGCGCTTTACGACGATGTGCCTCTTTCTTTCGTGGCCGTAAGTTCATGGCTCGCGGAAAAAGCTGCTGAAAGCACCTTGATGAAGGGTAGGGCAGTGACGGTGATACCCAATGCATTCCCTGTAGAAGAATTCCGCTTGAAGCCGGAAACAACACGCGGGGATATATGTCTTCCCGAGGACAAAAAGCTTATTGTCATGGGAGCCGCGCGCCTCGATGATCCTGTCAAGGGTCTCGACATGGCAATAGAGATATTCAACGGACTGAAACGAGATGACGCCGTCGCGGTTTTCTATGGCAATATAAAAAATCCCGATGTTTTGTCGGGGTTGAGATTCCCGTATCTTCATTTAGGAACTATCTCTCAGGAGAATGTGCGTGAATTATATGCACATGCTGATGTTGTTATCTCCACGTCGCGTTATGAGACGCTTCCCGGTACCCTTATTGAAGGAATGGCGGCCGGGTGCACTCCCGTGGCATTCGATAGCGGAGGACAACGCGACATTATTTCAAATGATTCCCTTGGGTATCTCGTACCACCGTATGACATAGATGCTTTTACCGGGAGAATTGCAGAGGCGCTCGACCGGCCAATGAGTCCGCATCATCTCCGCAGGCATATCCGGAATATGTTCAACGAAGATGCAATTGCACGATGCTATCTTGAAATTCTGAATTCATAATTTATTTTCATAGTTTCTTTGCTGGCTTTTCTGATATTTTTCATAATTTTGGAGTAGTTATTAACTATTTAAATCTATTATTATGGTTCAACGTCAGGTAACATTCGTGGAAGCCATCACAATGGCACTCACTCAGAATTACTGCAATTTCACCGGTCGTGCTTCCCGCGCGGAATACTGGTGGTATTGCCTCTTCAACGTGATACTTAGCACAATTCTTACAACAATTTTTGGAAACGGTACCGTAGGTCTGATAGTTTCGGGTATTGTGTCTCTTGCTCTTTTCCTTCCCGGTCTGGGTCTTGCAGTCCGTCGTCTCCATGATATAGGAAAATCAGGCTGGTGGCTTTTGTTAGGCATTGTGCCTCTTATAGGTTGGATTATCCTTATTGTGTGGTATGTCAAACCGAGCCAGGAAAGCACTAACGAGTACGGTGAGATTCCAAATCTTGTGAATGCTTGAATGAACCTTCACAAAAAAACGCTTGCCCCGTCAGAGCAAGCGTTTTTTTGCGGATTACTTTAAATTAGAGAGCAACTTTAGTTACTGTCTTGCCCTGGCGGCGGATGAAGATGCCGTTCTCGGGGTTGTTTACGCGTACGCCCTGAAGGTTGAAATACTCAACAGGCATGGTGCGGTCGTTTTCAACAACGACATCTTTTATACCGGAGGGGAGCTTGGCGGCTGCCAGACGGATGTTGTCAAGATAGAAATTGTTGCAGCCTGCGTCGCGAAGGTTGGAACTTGCGCTGACTTCAATTATCACGCCGCAGCCGGTGCCTTCTTTTTCCTGAGCCGGGCCTGTTGTAAGTCCGGGGGTATCAAGAAGATCTATGCATTCATGCTTCCATGCCATGGGTTTGGTTTTGTCGTCGATGTCAACATCGTAAACAATGTTGTCTGCGACGGTAAGGTTGCCCGGACGATATTCAACGTCGAGTTCTACGTCGTGCCATGTGCCGTCTTCGTTCTTGCAGGGGCACCAGTCAAATTCGAGGTAAAGTTCGGTGGGGTCGTCGGTAATGGAAGCGTTGCGGGTGCGGAGACCTGCGTTGTAGCCCTGACTGCCGATGCGGAGATAGCCGTCATGTGCCATGAATACATAGTAGTTGGCGTTGCCTCCTCCGAAGATACGGGTGAGGTAGCCGGAATTCTCGTATTTACCGTCGTATACAACGTACTGTCTTTCTTCTGCGAGGTTGATTGTAGCGTCCCATTTTTCGTGGAAAATGTTGCCGCCTTTTGTTCCGATCATGGCACTTTCTCTGATGCTGATTCCTGTAGCGTCAGGGTTGTTGGTGCCGACGGGATCGCCGAGGTGGTGGTATTCAGTCCAGGGTTTGAGCCATTCGAAATCATCTTCGAAATAAACCTGTGCGTTGGCGCTCACTGCACCGGCAAGAAGAGCGATCGGGAGTAAGAATTTTTTCATATTGAAAAATTTAAGGTTTAACTTTGTATTTATGTAGGATTTTGAATCCAAAGCAAATTTAGGTATTTATAATATTATGACAAAATTTTTGATAATTATTTCTTAATAATCGTTTAGCTATTTTTAAGCTTTGCGCAGGAGTGTTGAGCTTTCCGTGTCTTAAGACTGCTTTAAAATAATGCGATTTAGATAGTGTGATTATTGCATAATTACCCGATAAGGCATAGCGGTTCGGTTATTTTTATTTTGGTGTATAAAATTTTCACCTAAAATGATATAAAAAAAGAGGCCGCCGGAGCAGCCTCTTTAAATTTTTGATAGCGATTGGTTAGAGAGCGACCTTGCTTACTTTCTTGCCCTGGCGACGGATGAAAATGCCGTTTTCGGGATTGTTTACGCGTACGCCCTGAAGGTTGAAATACTCAACAGGCATGGTGCGGTCGTTTTCAACAACGACATCTTTTATCCCGGAGGGAAGCTTGGCAGATGCAAGACGGATGTTGTCAAGGTAGAAATTGTTGCAGCCGGCAGGTTGAAGCCCGGATGATTTTGATACTTCGATAACGACGTTGCAGCCTTGACCGGCTTTATCTGCAGCCGGGCCGGTTGAGAGGCCATCGGTATCAAAAAGGTCGATGCATTCATGTTTCCATGCCAATGGTTTGGTTTTGTCGTCGATGTCAACACCGTAAACAATGCCATCAGCTACGGTAAGGTTTCCCGGGCGATATTCAACGTCAAGTTCTACGTCGTGCCATGTGCCGTCTTCGTTCTTGCACGGGCACCAGTCAAATTCAAGCCAAAGGTCGGTGGCATCACTGGGGATGGAAACGTTGCCGGTGCGGAGACCTCCGTTGTGGCCGGCACTGCCGATGCGGAGATAGCTGTTATAGGCTATGAATGTCCAGTAGGCGCCGGCATTGGGCCAAATGCGGGTCTGGTAGCCTATTTCATGCACGTTGTATTTTGTTTCTTCACCGCCAACCATATCAATGCCTGTCATTTCGTGGAAGATGTTGCCTCCGTTAGTGCCAATCATGCCGCAGTCTTCTGATTTAATGCTGACACCGGTGGCGTCGGGATTGTTGGTGCCTACTGGGTCGCCGAGGTCGTGGAAATCAACCCAGGGTTTAAGCCAGTCGAAATTGTCCTCGAAATAGACAACATCCTGAGCGTTGGCGCATACAGCACCTGCGAGAAGAGCGATAGGGAGTAAGATTTTTTTCATACTGAAAAGCTTAAGGTTTAACTTTTAGGTTTATGTTGGATATTGGAATCCAAAGCAAATTTAAGTATTTGTAAATTTATGGCAAAAATTTTTTGTTAATTATTTCTTAATAATTCTTTAATCATTTTTTGTGCGTTTATAGGTGCGCTCAGATTCCGATATCTTTGCAAATATCTTGAGGCTTTTGGAATTTTCAATTCTCAGGGCTTATCATTTTGTGCAAACTGTGATGGATTAGCGTGTTGGCGCTGTTTTATCGTTGCTGTTTTTCGCTCAATCTGTGTTGTGGTCGGCTAAATTTCACTGTGTCGGCTGCATTACCGAAAAAATTAGTATCTTTGCATGTAAATAATCGACAAATGGAACCGCAAGTTCAATGGATGACAGCGGGTGTCGAACTCCCGCGGATGGATTTCAGAAAACTTGAGCATTGGATTGCTCAGGTAGCGATGTCACATAACCGTACGGCATATACATTAAACTATATGTTTTGCAGCGATGATGAGATCCTGCGCGTAAACCGGCAGTTTCTCCGGCACGATTATTTTACTGATATAATTACGTTTGATTATTGTACCGGCGCGCTTCTTCGAGGTGATATTTTTATTTCTCTTGACACTGTGCGTTCCAATGCCGAGGATCTCGGGCAAGACTATGAACGAGAGCTTCTGCGTGTTATCGTGCATGGAGTTCTTCATCTCTGCGGCATCAATGACAAAGGGCCGGGAGAGCGGGAGATTATGGAGCGAGCCGAGAATGATGCGCTTTTATTATTCGATTCCCTTGATAAATAATGGTTTTCGATTACGATGTTATAGTTGTCGGTGCCGGCCATGCCGGATGTGAGGCTGCCCATGCGTCGGCAAAAATCGGCGCGCGTACTTTGCTCATAACAATGGATATGAACAAGATTGCGCAGATGAGCTGTAATCCGGCTGTCGGCGGTATTGCTAAAGGCCAGATTGTGCGTGAGATAGATGCGCTTGGCGGTATGATGGGTATTATAACCGACCGTACCGCTATCCAGTTCCGCATGCTCAATCGCAGCAAGGGGCCGGCAATGTGGAGTCCGCGTGCGCAAGCCGATAGAAACAAGTTTTCCGCACTTTGGCGCGAGACTCTTGAGAATACCGACAATCTACGGATGTGGCAGGGTAGTGTAGTGCGCATGATCTTTGACGATTCCGGTCTTGCGGGTGTTGAGACTGCAGAAGGTGCGCGTTTTCATGCACGGAAAGTTGTGCTTACGGCAGGTACTTTTTTAAACGGTATGATGCATGTAGGCCGAAGCAAGATTGAGGGCGGACGTATTTCTGAACCCGCTGCACACGGCTTGACTGAACAGTTGCGGGAGATCGGTTTTATAACTGACAGGATGAAGACCGGTACACCTCCCCGAATCGACGGTCGTACCATCGATTTTACAAGAACAGTCCCGCAGCCGGGAGACAGTGTCAAGCATCTTTTCTCGTATCTTCCTGATATTCAGACAGATTTGCAACAAAGAGACTGCTATATAGTCTATACCAATCCTGATACATGCTCTATTCTGCGCGAAGGCCTGCCTGATAGTCCGCTATATAATGGTCAGATCCAAAGCATCGGCCCAAGATATTGCCCCTCTATTGAGACAAAGATTGTAACCTTTGCCGACAAGACCGAACATCAGCTTTTTTTGGAGCCGGAAGGTGAGACAACTCAAGAGTTTTATCTGAACGGATTCTCTTCGTCGATGCCGCTCGATATTCAGATTCGTGCGATGTCGACGGTGCCTGCGCTTGCTTGCGCTGAGATATATCGGCCCGGTTATGCCATCGAGTATGACTTTTTCGATCCTACCCAACTTTATCATACCCTTGAAACCCGTCTCGTTCCCGGCCTTTATTTTGCGGGTCAGGTTAATGGAACAACCGGTTATGAGGAAGCTGCCGGACAAGGACTCGTTGCCGGCGCTAATGCCGCGCTTTCAGCTCTCGGGCGTGAACAGTTTACCCTTGCGAGGGATCAGGCTTATATCGGTGTCCTGATTGATGACTTGATTACGAAAGGTGTCGATGAGCCTTACCGCATGTTTACCAGTAGGGCGGAGTATAGAATTCTATTGCGTCAGGATGACGCAGACATGCGCCTTACTCCGCTTGCATATAAAATCGGGCTTGCCGATTCGGAACGCTTTGGTCTGATGGAAGAAAAACGACGTCTGCGAGACTCTATAATTTTACTTGCTGACCGTCTTACTGTCCATCCGGCTCAGGTAGAGGAACTCTTGATAGGGGAGGGGACGACGCCTTTACGGCAAGGTACAAAACTTGCCGATCTTATACAACGTCCGCAGCTCGACATTCTTAAACTTGCCCCCGCGGTTCCACAGCTTGCGCAGCTTATCAGGGCATTGCCGGAAAATCGCCGTTTTGAAATTGTAGAGGCCGCAGAGATACTTATAAAGTATCGCGGATATATTGCCAGGGAGCAACTGGTCGCAGATAAGCTTCGCCGACTTGAGGATGTGAAGCTGAGCCCCGACACAGACTACTCTGTCCTTAATTCTATTTCGACGGAGGGACGCCAGAAACTCTCCAAGCATAAACCTGCTACCGTGGGAGAAGCCTCGCGTATACCCGGCATTTCTCCGAGTGATATTAATATCCTCCTATTACTAATGAATAGATAAATGTTCCACGTGGAACAAACTACTCTTCAAAAAATAGATAATCAATTACTTAAACCATTTCGGTATCATGGAATATATTAAATCAAAAATCCGCGATGTTCAGGATTTTCCCACCAAGGGAGTCCTCTTTAAAGACCTTACCACAGCCTTCAAGGATCCGCGTGCGCTTCATATAATCGGTTGGGACCTGTCACAGCTCTATCGTGATAAAGGTGTTACCAAGGTTGTCGGTATCGAATCGCGTGGTTTTATCGGCGGTTCCATCCTTGCTTTTGAGCTTGGCGCGGGATTTGTCCCTGCCCGTAAGCCGGGGAAGCTTCCGGCAGACACAGTCCGGCAGGAATATGCGAAGGAATATGGCACCGATGTCATTGAGATGCATCGCGACGCCATTGGCCCGGACGATATAGTTGTCATTCATGATGACGTTCTTGCTACGGGCGGTACGATGGTTGCGGCCTATAATCTTGTTAAAAGCATGAACCCGAAGAAAATCTATATCAATTTTATTATAGAGCTTACAGCACTCAATGGTCGCGCCGCTCTCCCCGCAGACGTTGACGTGACTTCGCTTATCTCTTATTGACTTTGATGCGCTCCGGCGCTCTGGTCGCAATCTGTCGAATGCGCGGGGAGGTATGATAGTGCCTCTCCGCTTTTAATTTATAGATATGCGTCTTATTCACACTGCCGACTGGCATATAGGCCAGATTTTTTACGGTTACGACCGTGTTTCCGAACATGTTGCCGCCTTTGCCGCTCTACGCGATATCGTCGCTGACAAGAAGCCTGATGTGCTTCTTGTCAGCGGTGACATATTCCATAATCCTCAACCTTCGGCTTCTGCGCAACTGTTGCTTACACGAGTGATTACGGATCTGCGTGATGCGGCTCCGGATATGACGATTGTGCTTACGGCGGGTAACCATGACAGTGCGTCCCGACACGAGATTTTCAGCGAGGCATGGCGTCGGCTCGGCGTATATGCTGTCGGGTCGATAGCGGATAATGACGATATGAATTTTCAGAAACTTATTATTGCGGCGCCATCCTGCTTTATTGTTGCTGTGCCGTATGTCTATGGAAGAGCTATTGACGATGGGCTTTTTACAAGGTTGATTGGAGAGGTGGAACGGCGCAACAGCGACGGTCTTCCGGTTGTTGTCATGGCGCACGCTATGCTTGATTTTTCAGGTGCTGCGGAAGCCGTTGATTTCAAAGGCGCAGACGAGCCGAAAGCTCTCGAACTTTTCGGCCGCGGCTATGATTATCTCGCGATGGGCCATGTACACCGCCCATCTGCAATGCCGGGAACACATGGCGCCGTGCGCTATTCCGGTTCTCTTATTCCATTGAATTTCTCGGAAAATTTCAGGCATAGCGTTGTCATGGTCGACATTGATTTTCATGGAGCCGTTCCGCGAATGGAGCTTCTGCTGCTACCGGATATAATGCCTGTTGTAAGTGTTCCTGACGCCGGTTTCAGACCGTGGACCGAGGCGCTTCGAGAACTTGAAAATTTTTGTTCCGCTACTCCTTCATATGTCAGACTCTGTGTCTCCCGGTCCGAGTCCGTGCCTGTTGATGCTGCTGAAACCGCATCGAGGATATGCGAAGATAAAGGACATAAATTCTGCCTTGTGCACTATCCTCCGGTTGATTGTTCATCGCGGGGTGAAGATATTGGCGGGTTATCGTTTGAAGAATTCCGCGAAATGACGCCGGCTGACGTGGCGGAGTTATATATACGCGATAATCGGATTGAATTCAACGATACACTGAGGCGGCTTTTCGAAGAGGTTGTGGACTCAATAGAATCGGAGGATAAGGTATGAAAATCAAAAATCTGAGGATACATAATATTGCGTCCATTGCCGACGCTTTCATTGATTTCGAGTCCCCTGCTCTTTCGGCGGCCGATATTTTTCTGATTACGGGCAATACCGGTTCCGGTAAGTCGACGATTCTCGATTGTATATGCCTGGCTCTCTATAATACGGCTCCGCGCCTCAAAGGAACACTCATGGAGGGGCGTCTGGAACAGAAAGGCGACTACAATGGTATTTCTCTCAGCGATTCTCGTCAGTTGATGCGTCGGAACGCCGGAGAATGTTTTGTAGAGTTGGTTTTCGAGGGAAACAACGGTGCCATATATACCGCCCGTTGGAGTGCGCAACGTGCCTATTGTCGTCCGGGTGGTCGCCTCCAGAAGATTGTACATAATTTCGTATATGGCGCAAAGACTTTTTCAGGAGATGCACTCAAGGAAGAGCGTGTTGCAGCTGTCGGCATGGGCTATGATGAGTTCGTCAGGACTACTATGCTTGCACAGGGCGAATTCACTCGCTTCCTTAATTGTTCCGACAAGGAAAAAGCAGATGTGCTGATGCAGATTCTCAATGTCGATACATATGAGAAAATCAGCCGCCGCATACATCAGCGTACGGCCGCGGAGAAGGAAATTTTAGAGCAGCTTAAAATAAAGGCCGATTCACTTGATTTACTCACTCCGGAACAAAAGAATATATTGGAGAATGAGAGAAATTCCGTTGAGAGCCGGTGCTCGGAGTTGCGTTCCGCTTTCGATATTGATAGCCGAAAGTTAGCGTGGTTCCGCGATGAAATTGATATTTCGAAGCGTCTTGCCGCCGCCCGCATGGCTTTGGATGCCGCTGTTGCACATTGTTCTTCTGAGGAGTATATCCGTGATAGTCGTTTTATTGAGGATTATGATGCTGCGGCGGATGTGCTCGTTCTTATGCGGCAAGCGCTCGTTATTCGTAAGTCGCTGAAAGAGTGCAAAATAAAGCGATTTGAACTAAAATCACGTTTTGGTATCTGTTTGGCCGCACTATCTGATTTTGAGACTCAATTTGCTGATATTGAGCGCCAAATGGTTGATGTCGAACGGTGGTTTGATGCCAATAGGTCGCTCGAGTACACCACCGGGTGCAGTATGCTTGTTGCCGGAAATGTCAGAAATTATTTTGCAGCGTGCAGGCGTTATACTGTCAATGCTTCGATGCTCGAAGAACTTCTGAAAGAGCTGCAAGTTAAAACCGGCGAGCATAAAAAAGCTTTTGAGAACGTTCAAAAGGCTACGACGGCTCTCGAATCGGCACGTGAGGCGTCAGGCGTTCTTGAAAGGACTCTTGTAGAAAAGAATCCGGAGGAATTGCATAAACGCGAGAACGAGCTTATCGCACGCTCAGGAGCGATTGAGATTGCCCGAAACCTCGTCAGTACTTTCAAAAGTTGTGCGGCCGAACTGAAAACAGCCGTCAATCATGCGGACTCGTTGCGTGCCGGTATCGCGGCAGTGTAATCAGTAACTTTGAATCGACAAAAACAGGAAAAGTTAAATCGACAAGATTAGGCAAAAAATAACATCGTAAAT
>CAJTJV010000039.1 GCA_910576775.1 uncultured Muribaculaceae bacterium
TTTCCGGTTATGCCCCCGGCATGAATGCCGGGGTTTTCACATTATGACGCCTCTCCGAGGCTCTCACTCTACATGCACAAAAATATCCTAAATGAAAGAGCCGTGTTATTTTTACGGTCACGGAATTCTCTGTCATTATTTTTTCATCTAACTGAAAGATGATATTGTAATCAAATAAGAGGTATTGACGTGAAGGTCTCACGCCAATACCTCGAAAGCGCCATGTGAAATTTGTGTCAGATTGCGAATTTTGCTGTGTACTTGCCGACTTTGACGATATAGATGCCGCGGGAAATATCCGGTATATCGTTTGCTGTACCGTTATACACCATGCGTCCGCGCATGTCGTAGATCAATACAGATTCATCGCCTTCGATACCATCGATTTTCAACATTCCGTTCTCGATTGATAACCGAGGTTCGTCAGCATCTTCCGGCAATTCATTGATGCCGCTGTAATCCATTTCCTCAATCGGGAAAATCCCCCAGGGATATGTGGACTCGTAAGCGGACTTGCATCCCGTCGGTACATATAATTTCCCGGTTTCGTATGTGGACTCTGTGAATATGCCTTTATGTGTAGTCGGAGGTGTGTTTATCCGGCAATATATGGTTGTTAGACTAAAGCAGTTGCAGAAACCGAAGTGTCCGAAATCGCTCACCGACTTTCCAATAGTTAATGTTGTCAGGTAAAAGCAGTTGCTGAATGCACTGTTGTCAATAGTGGTAACCGTGTCAGGAATGATTAAGGATTCTTTTGCCGCGGGACAGAAAATTAAAAAGGTGACATTTTTATCATATACCACTCCATCTATAGAACTATAGACCGGGTTTGCCTCATCGATATTAACATCGAGCATGCTTTCGCATCCGTAGAAAACATCGTCACCGATAGATATGACTGAGTTTGGGATGTTGATAGATGTGAGACCGATACAACCGTAGAAGGCCTCATCGCCAATAGAGGTGACGGAGCTTGGGATAATTACAGTATTCAGTTTAGTGCATTCAGTGAATGCATTTTCTTTTATAGTGCTTACTTTATCAGGTATGGTTACGGTCTCTTTTGCACTGGGGCAACAAATTAAGGTGGATACATTTTTATCATACAGCACCCCATCGATAGAACTATAATTCGGATTCGACTCATCGACTATTATTTCGAGTAGGCTCACGCATAGGAAGAAAACTTTGTCTCCAATAGTGGTTACGGAGTTTGGGATGCTTATTGATGTCAGACCTTGGCATCTGGAGAATGCTTGGCTGCCAATAGTTGTCACCGAATTAGGAATGTTTATCGATGTCAGCTTACCGCAATTATAAAAAGTATAGTCTCCGATAGTTGTCACAGAAACAGGGATGTCTACAGAGACCAGTCCGCAATCATGAAAAGCGTGGCTGCCGATTGTTGTTACAGAGCTTCCTATAGTCAGCGATGCCAGACTATAGCACCATGAAAAAGCATAGTCTCCGATTGTTGTTACAGCGTTCCCGATAATAAAGGATTTTAAATTAATGCATCTGGAGAATGCTTCATTACCTATAGACGTCACGGATTCCGGAATGCTTATAGACCTCAGACTGCTGCACGACCTGAATGTCGCGTCACCGATAACGGTTACGTTATCGGGAATGTTCACAGAGGTAAGACCGTTGCAGTCGCAGAAAGCTCCGTCGCCGATAGCGGTAACGGTATTGGGGAGGTCTATCGATGTCAGTCGGAAGCAATTGAAGAATGCGTTGTTGCCGATAGTAGTTACAGAATTGCCGAGGGTGATTGTACTTAGTTTGTAGCAGTAAGAGAAAGCGAATTCGCCGATTGTACCTACGGAGTTCGGAACCGTTACGTCTGTTAGTTCGGTACAATAGGAAAAAGCCCCGTCTCCGATGGCGACAACCTTGTATGCTTTGGAATTATATGTCGCTTCCGAAGGGATTGTCAATTCCGTTAAATTCCGATAATCATCATTATTGTAAATGCTTTGGCGTGTGATTTCAGCGGTTCCGTCGGTTTCCGAGAGAATGTTGTAATAGAAATCCCCGTCCTTGAAATCGTAGGCGAAGGAAGAGAAGCCGGACAACAATATCAGGCCGGCGATAAGATGGAGTCTGAGGATAATTGTTTTCATGGTGTGTGTCAGATTGCGAATTTTGCTGTGAGTTTGCGAACTTTGACGATATAGATGCCTCGGGAAAGGGGCGGTATAGCTTCTGCCGCACCGTTATATACCATGTAGCCGCGGATGCTGTAGATTACCACAGGTTCACTACCTTCGATACCTTCGATTCTCAACGTACCGTTCTCTATTGTTATCTGAGGTTCGTCAGCATCTTCCGGTAGTTCACATACGCCGCTGAAATCCATTTCTTCAATATTCGCGAATTTGTACCATGGTTTTGTAGATTCGTATACCGACTTGCATCCTGAAGGGACATATAATATTCCTTCATTATATGTGGATTCTGAAAAAAGATATTCATTGGCCGTCGTAGGAGTGGTAGCCAGACAATATATGGATGCCAGCTTGTCGCATTCATGAAAAGCGGCGAAGCCGATAGATTTTAAAGAGTTGCCTATCGTTATAGAGATCAGACTTTCGCAAGATTGGAAGGCATCATCTCCAATGGATTTTACGGAGTTGCCTAACGTCACGGATATAAGTTTTTTGCAACGTTGAAAGGCTCCGGTTCCAATGGATTCTACTGAGTTGCCGATAGACACGTCCGTCAGGTTGACGCAATTACTGAAAGCAAATTTTTCGATAGATGTTACAGAGTTGGGTATCTCGACATGGTCCAGCGGACACTGTCCGAATGCATTCTCTCCTATAGTTGTTATTGAGTTTGGTATAATCACGGAAGATAATTGATAGCAGTTTCTGAAAGCTGATTTGCCGATGGAGACAACACTGTATGTTTTTGTATTGTATGTTATCTCAGAAGGAATAATTACCTCTTTAAGCTTCATATTGACACCGAAAGAGAAGTCATCGTAGGTCACTTCGACGGTCTTGTCATTCATTGACAGTATGTTGTAGTATAGGTCTCCGACCTTGAAATCGTAGGCAAAGGAAGAGAAACCGGACAATAGCATAAGGAGGCCGGTGATGAAATGGAGTGAGAGGGCAGTTGTTTTCATGATATGTGTGACTGATGATTGTATGTTTTGTTCGATTCATCGTGGCATCGGTAAGGCCATAAATGAATCTGTTGCAAATATATGAAAAAAGTGTTTGGAAAGGCTAAGTTGAGATATATAAATTCAATCTGTTACGAAAAAAATAAACCGGGGCTATCGGCTCCGGTTTATCCTATGTTATTTTATGGAGACTATCCTATATTCAGGATGGTTACTACCGAGGGGTGGCCGCCGACCCACTGGCGGACTTTCACCTGCTTGGTGCCGTCGAGGTTCACAGCTTCGCCTGCCTTGATTACGGGCGACTGCTCTGTAGGCGCGGAGCCGTCAAGAGTATAGCGGATTACGGCGTCGGGATAGCTGCTGTTGACAGTGAATTTGCCGTCGGCAATGGTCTTGATGCCGGCCTGGCGGATATGGTAGTTGTAGCCCTTTGCATCAAGTGCCGGCAGTTGGGCGTTGATGGCCGCGTTGAAACGGGCGTTGTTATAGGTGCTGTCGGGATTCCATGCGCGTTCGGCCATGCCAGCCATCTTGGGAAGAATCATAGCTTCAAGTGTTTCCGGACCGGTAATTGTTTCGGCCCATGTCTGGCCTTGTACGCCTACGATTTTAGCGTCCTTCACTGTGCAGAGACGTGCGGGGTAACCTGCCAGAGCGATGAATTCGTCGGTGTGGCCGCCCCATGTGAGGCCGCGTTCGTCGGGATGGCGGCTGTATGCCATGTCATTGTAGAAATGCTCTACGTTGCTAAGGATGATTGGATAGCCGGCGGATGCGATGTCGTCGGCGACTGTTTTGTTTGCGCCGAGAGTACTCCAGCAGTTGATGCCGAACACGGAGGGTACTACCTCCTTGTTGAAATCTGCATCATGCTTGTAGGCGCATTCCTGCCATCCGGCGAATTTCAGACCGCGTTCGTCAAGTATCTTGCGTATCTTGTTGGTGAAATAGCCCTGGACTTCGTGTTCGTTCTTGAGACCTTCTTTTTCCATAAGCGCCTTCACTGTGGGGCTGCCTTCAAGGGAGCCGTGGGCAACTTCGTCACCGCCGATGTGGATTGCAGTCAGAGGTACACCTGCGTCCTTGTGCATGGCGATGAATTCGTCGATAACAGTCTCCATAAATTTGTAGGTGCCGTCAAGTGAAGGATTCATGACATTGTCGTGGAAATTCTGCGCAGATTCGAAATCGGTGTTGTCCGACGGGTCGCGCAGGAGCCAGTTGCTGTCTCCGGTACGTTCGGCACGAACTTTCATGGCCTGGATTGCAGCGCGGGCGTGACCGGGAGATTCTATTTCGGGGAGGACGGCGATGCCGAGTCTGTCGGCATATTTAACCATGTCGATATAGTCTTCGCGGGTGAAATAACCGTTTGCAGTGCCGTATTTGGTGTCGGGGTTGCCATCTCCGCGGTAGATCTGTGGTAGATATTCGGCGTTTGTACCTTCGGGAATGTAGCCGCGGCGCGATGCAACTTCGGTGAGCTCGGGGAGTGACTTTATTTCTACGCGCCATGCCTCGTCGTCTGTGGGATGGAAATGGAGCACATTAAGGCCGTAGATAGCCATTAGATTGAGTACACGACGGAGTTCTGCCGGCTGTTGGTAGTTGCGGGCAATGTCGACGTGGAGGCCGCGGTAGCCAAGTGAAGGCCAGTCGGTGATTACGGCGTTTGGCATTGTACGGGCCTTGTCGCCGAAGAAATGGGAGAGGCGCATGCCGAGCTGACGCCAGTTTTTTTCCGGGGCCTCGACCGTCATCTTGCCGTTGGCAACAGTGATGCGGTATTCATCGGTATGTGATGGATTGTCGAGAACTTTGAATGTGGCCTCTGCCGGGTTGACAGTACTTTCTCCGCCTTTAAGTTCTATATTTTTGAAAGATGGAACTATGTCGTAAACGCCAATTTCGGCATCCTTTGCGAGCGATTCGTTGAAGGCGTATACTTCCTCGCCATAAGGCATCAGGTCGATGGTTGCAGTGGCGTAGGAATCATGGTTGTCGCTAAGGGGAGTGTATGTGAAATTGGCTGCTTGTGTGCTGCCGTCGGCAAGGACGGTGTGCACACCGTCAGCCCCATAGCATATAGACTGGATGGCTCCTTTGGTGAGGATGTTTATTACCAGTGTGTCGCCTGCCGCAGTCTGTGCGAAGCGCGGACTGCCGATAGCATAGTAGCCCGGGAGAAGTTCTATGATGGTGTCGGACGCGTTTTCGGGAGTCATGCGGCGAGAGAACTGATTGAAACAAAGACGTTTTACGTTCGACAGGTCTCCGGTGACAGTGAATGTCTGGAGGTATTTCTGTGTGCCGGTGGAGTCGGCCGGGAGATTGTGAGCTTCCCAATGGACATCGACAGATGCCGCAGTCTTGGTGCCGGAACTTGTGCAGGCCGCAAGACCGGCGACGAGAGCCGGCATGGTGATAAGCATAAGAGCTGTTCTCATGAATGGTCGGTTTATGGTTTATAATTATATTGGTGTCAAGTTTATTATTCGCGCAGGCGGCTGTCTATGATGATGGTTACGGGGCCGTCATTGACGAGAGCAACCTTCATGTCTGCACCGAATACCCCGCGCCCCACGGCTTTTCCGGTAATACTTTCAAGTTCTGTGCAATATGCTTCATAAAGCGGCTGAGCCTCGTCGCCTTTGGCGGCACGGATATAAGAGGGTCTGTTGCCCTTGCGGGTACTTGCGGTGAGTGTGAACTGGCTGACGGCCACAATATCGCCGCCGATATCAGTGACAGAGGCGTCCATAATGTCGCTGCCCGATCCGGAACGTGCGAAGATTCGCAGTGCGGCGGTCTTGGCTGCAAGCCAGCGGGCATCATCAATGCCATCGCCGGTCTCTACGCCTACAAGTACGAGCAACCCGGCTCTACCGGCACCGGTGACAATGTCGTCGACGCTTACCGAAGATTCAAGTACACGTTGGATTACAAGTCTCATTCTCTGTTGAAAACCCGGCTTCCTGCAAGGTTCTACAAAGTTAGGCATAATTCCTTGAATGACAAAACTTGTTGTCGGCAGGCATATAATCAGATATAGTGTTTTGTTTGTTATATTTATATGAGGATGTATATCACAAATGGAGAAAAAGGCCCTGTCGTATCCGAACAACCTTCTGATGGATGCTGGATAAACATCGAGAATCCTGACAGCGACGACATGCGGTACCTGAGGGAAGACTTGAAGGTGCCCGAGGACTTTATTGTCAGTATTGCCGACAATGACGAGCGCCCGCGAATCGAACGCGACGATAATTGGACACTCACTATTGTACGCATACCCGTTTCCGGGGAAAATTCGTTATATCCTTTTGCGACAATGCCAATAGGAATAATATGCAATCGGATGTATGTAATAACTCTGGCTATGCGGCGTACGGAGATGATTGCTGATTTTATCGACCATGCCGGCTATAAGCATATCGCGATTCTTAATCAGCCGGATTTTATTCTGCGTATTATTTTTTCCTCCACTTACTGGTTTCTGAACTATCTGAAGGAGATCGACAAACAACAGGCAGACGCCGAAAGGCGCCTGCGCAAAAGTGTCCGTAATAGTGATTTGCTCGACCTTATGCGTCTACAGAAATCACTGGTGTTTTTTAATACGTCGATTCAGGGAAATGAGGTGCTGCTTGCGCACCTTGAGAATGTCTATGCCGATGATTTCAACCGCGATCTGCGTGAAGACGTTGAAATCGAGCTCCAGCAGGCTGCTAATACCGTAAAAGTTTACAGCGAGATTCTAAGTTCGACGCTTGACACCTATGCTTCTGTCATATCCAATAATGTCAACGACATAATGAAGCGTATGACTGCCGTCTCCATCGTGCTTATGATACCGACGCTTGTAGCGAGTTTTTACGGGATGAATGTTGATGTGCCGATGAGCCGATGGCCATTGGGTTTCTGGGCTATAGTGGCCGGAAGCCTCCTTCTTTCAGCGATTATCTATCTGCTTCTGCGGCACTCCCGCTGGCTGTGAAGGTAAATCAGTATTGTTCGTTTTCGTTGGGAAAATCACCGCTTTTTACATCGTCGATGTAGTGGCCTACGGCATCGTTGATTACAGTGGCGAGGTCGGCGTATCGACGTAGGAATTTAGGCGAGAATCCTTTGTTGATTCCGAGCATGTCGTGCATTACAAGTACCTGGCCGTCGCAACCGGAACCGGCTCCTATACCGATGGTGGGTATGGCGAGCTGTTCGCTGACTCGCCGGGCGAGGTCGGCGGGAATCTTTTCAAGTACGACGGCAAAGCAGCCTATTTCCTGAAGCATCAAGGCGTCAGCGATAAGTTTTTCTGCCTCGCGTTCTTCTTTTGCGCGTACGGCGTATGTTCCGAATTTGTTTATGGACTGTGGTGTAAGTCCGAGGTGTCCCATTACCGGGATGCCTGCGCTTAGAATGCGTTCTATTGATTCGCGTATCTCACTGCCGCCTTCCATCTTTACTGCTTCGGCATGACTCTCTTTCATGATGCGTATTGCAGAAGCGAGAGCCTCCATGGAGTTTCCCTGATATGTACCGAAAGGCATATCGCATACCACAAGGGCTCGCTTGGTTCCTTTGATGACACTCTTGGCATGATATATCATCTGGTCGAGAGTAATCGGGAGAGTAGTCATGTTGCCGGCCATTACATTGGAGGCGGAGTCGCCTACAAGGATGACGTCCATGCCGGCCTGGTCGATGAGCTGTGCCATCGAGTAATCGTAGGCGGTGAGCATTGCGATTTTCTCGCCGCGTTTTTTCATTTCAATAAGGCGCGCGGTTGTTACTTTGCGCTGGTTGTCTACTGTGTTTGTCGACATAATGCAATAAATAATTACAACGGCCGGGCATTGCGCCAAGCCGCTGCAAAATTACTTATTATTTGTAAACCAAACAAACCGGGTATGTTTTGACGTATGGACTAAAGAAAAAGACAACTGCTTTCTCTGTGGGCGTAAACGGTTGGTAAACACTATGTTACGTTTGAAAAGCGTTTGAAAAGCGTTTAAATAATCGACCAGTCCGAGTTTGGTCCCAGGGATATATTCTTGATTCTACCAAGTTTTCGTAATTTGGTAAGTATATTCGTAATCTTGTCTTTCTTTTGTCTATCGTTAAGCAAATCAGGCAGAAATTTCTTCGGGAAATAGGGTTTTGTGAAGAGGATTTATATATCTGTATTTTAAATTGCGTATTTTTTCGTAAATACGGTCTATGGCTAAGACGAATGGACATGTGGCAATCATATAATCCCGTTCAATATTGTCGGCTCCGCGTAGAATCCATTTAATTTTTGCGATGGCCGGTGATATAAGATATTCGCTTTCCTCTTTGCCAAGCAGGACTATGGCTGTGTTGGTAATCTTTCCCCGGATAGTAATTTTTGCCTTGTTCAGAAAGGTTATATCATCCCATGTCACAATCTCTTCGGCCTTGTCTCTGTGTGCATTGGTGTAGAGTTCCCGAACTTTGGATATCGCAAGCGGGTCTAAATCGTCGATAGTGGCATTTTCAATTATCCGGATACTCCAATCATTTGCCCGGACTTGATTCCGTATCCGTTCAATCTTTTCTATACTAAGACCTTGTAACGATTATCCGTCTCTTCCGTAGTAATGATTTTGAACGCGATTGGAATGCCTACAGGAGCCGGCGGGATTTCAAACATTATAACTCTCTTGCCATTTATGTAACTCAATTCGTGAATTTCTACAAATGTATGACGGTTGGTGGTGTGGTCTGCAATCTTTTTCTTTATTGAGTCAAGAGAGGGGCGTGAGTTCTTGTATTGGCTTCCGCATACTTCGTGAGATTCGTCATCAATGCCAAAAATCAACCATGCCAAGGTTTACCTTTCAGATTGGCCTCATTGCTTAACGCTGAGAAATATTCTCCGAGTTTGTCATCATCAAAATTTGATTGAGCCTTTTTGAATTCGACGATTTCGTTTTCGGCAGGCATCGCCAATAAAGAATCGAGTATGTTTATGAGCTTTTCTTTGGGCATCGATGCTTGTTTGCTTATGTGAAAAGTATATATTGGCGATTTGTTGTATTATTGCTTACTGAAGGCCGAGTTGGGCAAGGATTTCGGCGGCTTCCTGTCCTGACATGCTGCGGCGCGATGACAGTTCATTTGCGAAAGCGTCGGCGATGTCGGCGACGCCGCGGGTGCGGAAAATGCGGTCGACGTAGTTCAGACAGGAGTCGAAAAGACGGTCGGTTTCGTCGCGTTCAAGACCGCAGTGGTCGTTGGCGTCCTGTCGCAGTGCCTCACGCAGACTTGTTGTATCTTCGGTGGATAACCCTTTATGATCAAGGATATAGCGGCGGCAGGTAACGTTGCCAAGTGCCATCGAAGCTGTGAGACGGAGGTCGCGCAAAGTCTGCTCCCATATTATTTTTGCCGACATTCGAGGATTGCCTTTGAATCCGAATTCATGGCTCATTTCTATGCAGGCATCGGCTTCGGCATCAAGATTGATGTGCGACAGAAAGTCTTCTCCGTCGAGCACGACAAGGGTTATCGCCATGCCGGTAATTCCGTATGTTTTGTCTCGCTCGTTGTTGTAGGAAAGTCTGTTATGGCTGTTCATGATTGTTTTTTAATTAATCACCATTATTTTGGTAACTGCTCCGGAGCTGCCTTGTCCGTTTTGGGATGCGAATACGAAATATATGCCGCTGCGCACCCGGTTGCCTGTGCTGTCGCAACCGTCCCAAGTTACCATGCCGCCTTCTGATGTCCCTTGGTAAAAAACATTGCCGGCTGCATCGGCGATTTTTACCAGAGAGCCGTCCATCAGGCCTGTGACGGTAATCCAACCGGTGTATTCAGGACGCACCGGATTAGGATAAGCATAAACGTCGGAATAGCTGTCGGCGGCGGGAGAGGCATCGCTGTTGTAGACGAGGGTGCCTCCGGATGCACCGATATATACTTTGTTGCTGCTCATATCGCAGGCTACGGAGTAGACGCAGTTTTCGGGAAGCGGAGAGTTGTCGGTGGTAAAATTCTGTAGAATCTTTGTTCCGTCTGCGCTGACGAGATATGTCCCGGAGCTTTCCGTCGCTATCCATTTTCGGTTTGTCGGATCGACGGCAATGTCATAGATTTTTTCTGTGCTCAGAAGATAATCACCGAGTTGTGTGCCGTCGTTTCGCGGCACGATGGGACGGCGTACGGTAAATGCCTGATTCATTGCCTCGGCTGGATTATCGATTACAAACAGGCCGATTGTAGTGCCTATCCATACCTTGCCGTCGGCGTCCTCAGTAGCACATGTGATATGATCTATATTGATTTCGGATCCGCTGCGGTCGGTAATGCTTTTGTGGAGCGTGAATTTATCGTCGCGGAAATTACTCGGTGTACCGTTGTTATCCATAGCAAGCAGTCCGGAACCGTTGCCGTGGAATATAAAATTGATATTGGATTTTTTGCAGAAGGTGACGCGCATGTCGCGGAATGGCTTTGTGATGTCGGATGTAAATCCGAAGCTCGTCCAGTCGGCTGCGGTGACTTTATCGATTTTTGCTTTGCGTTTTGCTGACGACAGTACTTTAAAGGATTGGCCGTCACCGCCTTCCTCAAGTATCCATAGGTTGCCGTCCTGGTCGATGTCGGCAAAAATTATTTCTTCGATGACAGTGCCGTCGTTCCATGTTGTCTTGGCTGTCGGTGAGTTTGTGCTGTTTATGAGATTGAGCACTTTTCCGTCCTTGAGCACAAATAGACCTCCTATACGCGTCGGTACATATATGATGCTGTTGTCGTCAGGGTCGACGCAGAAACGCGACACGCCGCCAATCATGGCGGCGGTATTGTTGTTTTTCTGAAAGCGGGTGAATGCTTCGTGGTCGACGGCAATCTCCCTGGGCTGCGCGTTAAGGATGCTGCCGTTCTCAATGTAGCTCGTGCGTGCGATGTCGTTGTAGCCGTCTCCGATGGCGCCGGATACGATCAGTGATGTATTGACATTGCCGATATAGAGTCGCGAACCGTCGGATGTCCAGTGCATGTCGACAGGTTTGTCGGTGCTTATGCCTTCCGGCATGAACCCTTGCGAGAGTAAAGTCGGTTTGTTGCCGGAAAGACGGAAATTGGCAAGGCCGTCATTGCCTGTCGTCCACACGGATTCGATGCCTGATGCAGCGAATGCCGGTATTCCGTAGCCTTCGGGAAAGGCTGCGGTAGTCAGAGAGCCATCTTTTGCGCTTATGAAGCATATCTTGTCACCGTAAGTGAAGAAAGCGCCGTCGGAGCTACGCCCTACGGATGTACCTGGAAGGTCGCCGGTGTCGAGCTTATGTGTCTGGACGGATTGCGCGTCATCACTGATTGTTCCGAGGTATACAGGGCCGTCGGTATGGATGAATACATAGGAGTTCTTGCCGACGGGGACGAGCCGTGCAGCCCATGCGGTACCGGCTCGTGTGAATTTGTCCAGAGTGTTGTGGCGGATATCGGCGGGGGCTGTGAAGCACCCGTATTCGGTGAATATAGCGATGTGGTCGTCGAGACTCATCACGTTCGTTACCGGCTGGTTGTAGATGCCGGATTCAATTACTGTATGTTTGTTTTCGTCATATACTACGATGCCGAAATCCGTGGCGATATAGATGCGGCCATTGCCGAACGAAATATCATTGATGCGATGGCTGCCTGTTATGACAGCTTCCTTTATTTCCGCCATGTTTACTACCGAGCCGTCGTCATGAAGCAGGTCGATATTTCCGTTGGTATATGCAATGGCAAGATATCGGCTTACGGTATTATACCATATTCCGGTAATTGAGTTATCGGTAAGTTTATTGGTGGTATTGTATGCGTAAAATTCGCCGTCATCGCTCAGAGAGAACAGCGATGGGCCGCATAGGAAATATGTGCGGTCGCCGGTCTCTATTACGTTTGAGAAATCGCCGGTGACAGGCAAGGCTGTCCATTGCCCTGACAGCTGTCTTGCGGAGAGGTCGACTCCGCACAGGAGACATGCGGAGAGGGTGAGGAGATATATCAGTCGTTTCATCATAAGCGGTTTTCGTTTTCCAGAAGCAGAAATTGCCTGAGTGCTTCTACGGCTTTTCCCCTGTGGCTGATGGCGTTTTTTTCGGCGGGAGTGGCTTCTGCAAATGATTTCGTCCATCCCGTGGGGCGGAAAAGTGGGTCGTAGCCAAAACCGCCTTCGCCGCGTGGCGCTGTCAGAATATCGCCTTCGACGGAGCCTTCGAAGATATGTGCTCCGTCGGAAGCCCTCAGCAATACCAAGGCGGTGCGGAAACGGGCGTGTCGGTCGGCGATTCCTTCGAGACGTCGGAGCAGTAGGGTATTGTTTGCGGCGCTGTCGTGGCTCGAACCGGCGAAACGGGCGCTGTAGACACCCGGGGCGCCTCCGAGAGCATCCACTTCCAGTCCGGAGTCGTCGGCGATGCAGTCGAGTCCGTAGTGTTCTGCCACCCATTGGGCTTTCTGCATGGCGTTTCCCTCGAAACTGTCGGCGGTTTCGGGAATGTCGTCGTTACAGCCAATATCGGCGAGGCCCAGCACTAAGTAACCGTCGCCGAGAATCTCGCGCAACTCGCGTAGCTTATGGGTGTTGTTGGTGGCGAAGACTATCTGCTTCATTACGTAATTAACGTAGCTTATGGTGCGTTTATTGTAGATTATCCCACTACAATATTCACGATTTTACCGGGTACGACAATAATCTTGCGGATGGTCTTTCCGTCAATCCATTTCTGTGCTCCGGAATCGGACAGGGCAATTTTTTCGATGTCCTCCTTGGCGGCATCGGCGGCGACGCTGATGTTGTAGCGTGCCTTTCCGTTGAAAGATACTGCCATTGTGACTGTCGATTCCTTGAGGTAATCCTCATTGTATACAGGCCATTTGGCGTCGCATATAGTACCGTCAGCTCCGATAGCGTTGTGCCAGAGTTCTTCTGTAGCGTATGGAGCGAAGGGAGCGAGAAGTATAAGTAGTTCTGACAGGATTCTGCGTGAATGGCATTTCTGTTGTGCGAGTTCGTTGACGCAAATCATGAATGCGGCTACAGAGGTGTTGAATGAGAATGCCTCTATGTCGGCAGTGACTTTCTTGATAAGTTTGTGGAGGCTCTTGAGATTTTCGGCAGTCGGCTCGCTGTCGTCGACAAGGAGTTGGTCGCCGCGCCAGTAAAGCCCCCATAGTTTTTTCAGGAAGCGGTATACGCCGTCGATGCCGTGGGTGTCCCAGGGCTTGCTCTGCTCGATGGGGCCGAGGAACATTTCATAGAGGCGCAAGGTGTCGGCGCCGTAACGTTCTACAATATCGTCCGGATTGACGACATTGAACATTGATTTCGACATTTTTTCAACGGCATTGCCGCATACATATCGGCCGTCGTCCTCCAGAACAAATTCGGCGTCGGCGAACTCGGGACGCCACGCACGGAATTTCTCCGTGTCGAGGACGTCGTCAGTGACGATATTGATATCCACACGGATTGGCGTGGTATCGTAGTTGTCTTTTTTGCTGATGGTTACAAAAGTGTTGGAGTCCTTGATGCGGTAAACGAAATTGCTCCGGCCCTGAATCATGCCCTGATTGATGAGCTTGCGGAAGGGTTCGTCCTCGACGATATAGCCGTAGTCGTAGAGGAATTTGTTCCAGAAACGACTGTAGATAAGGTGGCCTGTCGCATGTTCGCTACCGCCGACATAAAGGTCGACACTGCGCCAGTAGTCATTGGCTTCCTTGCTTACGAGAGTCTCGTTGTTGCGGGGATCCATGTAGCGGAGGTAGTATGCCGATGAACCTGCGAAGCCGGGCATGGTGTTGAGTTCGAGAGGATAGCCCTCGGGAGTACACCATCCTTTGGCACGTCCCAATGGAGGTTCGCCGGTTTCAGTAGGCAAATACTTGTCGATTTCGGGAAGCTCGAGGGGTAGCCTGTCGTAAGGCATGGGGATGCCGTCCTTGTAGTAGATTGGAATAGGTTCGCCCCAATAGCGCTGACGGCTGAAAATGGCGTCGCGAAGGCGGTAGTTCACTTTTACACGTCCTATGCCTGCTTTTTCGATATAAGCCTTCGCTGCGGCGATTGCGTCTTTTACATCAAGGCCGTTGAGATTTAGCTCCGGACCTTCGGAATTTATCATTTTGCCTTCTTTGGCGTCGAAAGATGCCTCGCTGACGTCGGCACCTTCGATAAGAGGGATTATGGGAAGGCTGAAATGACGTGCGAAAGCGTAGTCGCGGCTGTCGTGGGCGGGAACTGCCATGATGGCGCCTGTGCCGTAGCCGGCAAGTACATAGTCGCTAATCCATACGGGTACCTTTTTGCCCGAAAGAGGATTTATGGCGTATGAACCGCTGAAAACGCCTGTCACTTTTTTGTCGATCATGCGCTCGCGCTCTGTGCGGTGTTTGATGGATTCCAGATAAGCGTCAACGGCTGCTTTCTGTTCGGGAGTGGTTAGCTCGGCGACATATTTGCTCTCGGGGGCGAGAACCATAAATGTTACGCCGAATACGGTGTCGGCGCGGGTTGTGAAGATTTCAAGGTCGATATCGTCGCGGCCGTCGATGCGGAAATGCATCTCGGCGCCTTCGCTTCGGCCAATCCAGTTGCGCTGTGTCTCTTTGATGGAGTCGGACCATTCGATAGTTTCAAGGCCACGGAGCAGGCGATCGGCGTATGCCGACACGCGCAGGAACCACTGCCACATTTCTTTTTGCTCTACAGGGTAGCCGCCGCGCACCGACACCCCCTCGCTTACTTCATCGTTGGCGAGTACGGTGCCGAGTTTCGGACACCAGTTAACCATAGAGTTTCCGAGATAGGCGAGCCGGTAGTTCATAAGAGTGTCGCTTTTTTCTTTGTCGGTCATCGCCGCCCATTCGTCGGCAGTGAATGTGAGTTCCTTGCCGCATGCGGCATCCACGCCGGCGGAGCCGTTTTTTTCGAAATGTGCTGCAAGGTCCTTTATCGGCTTTGCGCGGTCGGCTCTGCGGTCGTAGTACGACTCGAACATCTGTAGGAATGCCCATTGCGTCCATTTGTAGAATTCAGGGTCGCAGGTGCGTATCTGGCGGCTCCAGTCGAAACTCAGACCGATATTGTCAAGCTGGCCGGTGTAACGTTCTATATTGACATGGGTCGTCACCTCCGGGTGCTGTCCGGTCTGGATGGCGTATTGTTCGGCTGGCAGACCGTAAGCATCATAGCCCATCGGGTGGAGTACATTAAAACCGTTCAGCCGTTTGTAGCGGCTGTATATGTCGCTGGAAATGTAGCCTAAAGGATGGCCTACATGAAGACCGGCTCCCGACGGATAGGGGAACATGTCCAGAACATAGAATTTGGGGCGTGAGGGGTCGATATCCACACGGTATATATCGTTGTCTTTCCAGAATTGCCGTATTCTCGGCTCAAGGTCCTTGTGATTGTACTCCATAATGATAACAATTGCTTTCAACCTACAAAGTTAAATAAAAAGCTCCGTAACGGCAAATCCGCAATTTTGTGGTTGGTGGCCGGATTATGTAACTGTCTGCGCCACGTAGGCAAGACGATTTTAAAACAAGTTAATTCCGGTGTTTCCGGCGGAAAAGCTCGTTATGCCATTTAAGGTAATGACGTCTCTCGCAATCGATATAATCGAATGGAATGGTTCTGTTATGCAAGTATTGAAAATCGTCCTCGTTTTCAATAGACTGTGAATAGATAACGTTCCCTGTTGAAGCGTCAATGGTAATCAGATTGGCCGACTCGAATAATTTATCGCATACCGGACACATGAGAAATCCATTGTTCGGATTCATTGCATCGTAGGTGTCCTCGCATTTGGCGTATGGTTTTATATGGCTTGCGATAAGGAAATCTTCATATTTGAATCCGCATATGGGACATACATGAGGTGTCTTTTTGAGTAATCCGCCTCTGAATTCCCCGTGGACGGTGCGGGTTTTAACCCCATTGTTATATCTGTATTTGCCTCCTTGTGATTTGCGTCTGACTGTGATATTGTATCTTTCAGCAAGCATCAGGAGCTTGGTATCCGCAATATCGATGGATATGGAATCGGAGTAGGTGACGGGTTCGATATGCGGGGAGAAGGTTAAATAGCCGCGAAGAGACTGGATTATATATGATTCCGACATGTCTTGAAGATATGAATTCTTCTTGGGCATGTCATAATTGCTTCGGGTTCCTTCCGTATTAAGAGAGATATCGAACCGGTTAACAGTTTTCTTGGAGACAGCTCCTGTTCTGGCAACCATATTCTGACGGTTGGCATAGTTCAATACAACCATGGGATATTTAGGCGTGAATATGGCCCATCTCTTGGATTTGTTTTTTACACGAACATCGTGTTTGATATATTCTGCCCTATATCTGTCATATGCTGCTTGTTTATCTTTCAAAGTCGTAGCCTTGCAGAAATCCACATAGTAGTGCCAGATATTGTCGTTGTGAAATACCTTGTAGCAAAGAAGATATAAAAAGATATACGCGTTTTCGAAGCTGGAACTGAAAATTTCGAGAATATCGTCGTCAATTATACGATAGTTTGGACCATCTTTTTCAACAGCGTTGACGAAACGCAGAAGGGCTAACGCTTCCGTAAAATAGTTCCGTACCTGAGAAGACCCCGGTGTAAGTCCGAAAAGGTCTGTGATGTATTGATTTTCACGGTCTCTTTCCTCCGGGGCGCGCATAAAACGATCGCCAAAACGAAAATACTGGATATATCGACACACAAAAAACATAGTGTCGAAAGCGTATGACTTGTCGGCAAGGAAACGTCCGTGCTCTCTTGTAGTTTGTTTTTCCAGTGTAAGATTGTCACACTTTTGGAGTATGTGGTTGACTAAGTCTTTATTGAACTGTGCCATTGGGATAGCCTATATAGTAAATGGAGGAATTGTCAATATTTAAGGTGAATTTGGAGAAGCTTTTTACAATCGCATAGTAATGCCGGAAATCGTCACTGGCGTAAATGGTGAGATCCGGTATTTCCATATTGTTTTTCGGCATTAAAATAGCAATGCTGCCATTCGGGATGCAGTTTTCAGGCAATCTGGAGGCTCTGAGATTATATGTGAAATTCGGCATGATGATTACGTTTCTGTTAGCGTACTTGGAAATGCCGAAATGCGATATATCATCCAGGTATTTGTCATAGCCCGGAATGTGGATTAAAGTTCCGTCATCCAGGATGTTCTTTGATTTAAGAACCCAATAATGTCCGGAATCCTGTAGGAAACGCTTGGTTATCTGACGGTCTCTTATAAAATTAAAAATATCCAGTTCGAGGTTTTGTATAAAGTTGTCGAACCACGCATCGCGGTATAGAAGCCATACCTTGTCATGGTAGATATAACCTTGCGGGTGACGCATTTTTATCCCTGAAAGGTAGTTGGTGACGGTACAGCCGGCTCTATGTGTTGAAGAGAAATGGATAGAAATGATTTCAACGAATACTTTTTTGAAAAATCGGACACCGAAATCACAGATAGAAACTATAGGAATATTTTCATAAATGTTTCGAACGCTCGCATATTCATCCGCCATTACAAAATTCTTGGGAATAATGCAGACAATCTCATCCGCGTATTCTCTGAAACGTATCATGAAAAGGGCGAAAAGATTTTTTGTCCTGTGAAGATTCGTTGGGATGGAAGGGTAAGAAACCGGCGCTTTCCCGTAAGGAGGATTTGAAATGACAAGATCGTAGTGATGCTCAGGCTCGAAAGTCAAAAAATCCGAATGGATAAAATTGATTGTAACGTTAGACCCTACGTTTATGAAATGCAGGGCGTGACGAAGGTCTTCGATTGTCTGTTCGTTGATTTCTACAGCATCAATGATGACGCGTTCACAGTCCGAGAACAAGGAGCATATTTGAGGAATAAAGGCTCCGAGACCAACGGCCGGCTCAAGAATCCTGACGGTATTTCTATCTATATTTATGTCTTTGATTGCGTCGAATACAACACATTGAGGGGTGTAAAATGCCCCCGAATCCTTGGCATCCTCAATCTGTTGTTCCTTTAAAAATGTATGGATATAGAAATTTGAGGAAAGATTGGGGTCTGCCAGATATTCGGGAACTGATTCTTCATCGAATGATGATACAAAATCTTCGAAATCCAGCAATTGACGGATTTTCTCTGAAATCTGGGCAATAATATAGGTCGGCACAGCTTCGCCGATACATCGGCGGATATTCAGTTCGTTGGCTTTAAGGTAGGCGTTGGATTTCTCGGCTGTTACGGTAGAGTCGGTGGTCGTCCATCTGAATGAAGGCGGAATCGTCATCAGTCGCATAAGTTCCCGGATACTCAGTACCCGATTGTCCGACGGGTGTATGGTGTCCTGACTCGCAAGCTGATCGTTACGCGTGGCTATGCAGGCTCCGGGTTTATTCCAGAACAGGCGACGATATTTGTTGCCCATATAGGAACCCTTCAGTTTCACTTTCGAACCGCTTTTATCTATCTTGTATGGTTGTCTTTCCGTTTCTTGATTGAATGCGCTTTCTCCTTCCGCGAGGTTCTCAATCCAGGGAAGCATGTATTCGGGGAAAGGTCTTGCGAAATGCAGATAATCAGAAGAATCCTTTTCGCCGAAAGCAAGGCGCGGAAGGTCTCCGATAGAATCTGACAGAGAAATTTCCTCGCTTCTGGTGGGAAACAGATTGAGAGGCGAGATGTTCTTGAGATCTCGACGGGTTCCGATTACGATAGTTCTCGGACGGCTTGAAGGAATACCATAGTCCTTGAAATTGATGATTTTAGCATAAATATAATAATCTTCGCCAAGGTTGAGATTTATGCTTTCTTCAATCGACATATCACGTCCCGATATATCGGTGCATACTGTTTTCAGGAAGGCTCGGACGTTTTCAAAAATGAAAATCTTGGGCCGGAGTTCCTTTATAATCTTAATAGCTTCGACCACAAGGGAATTTCTTATCTGTTCGTCGTCGGTTTTTTTATAATTGGCGACAGACATGCCCTGACATGGTGGTGTTGCCATAACCACATCCAAATCAGTAAGACCGTGGTTTTGTTTCCAGAATGCAATCGCTTCAAAAATGTGGGATTTTGTCTCTTGTTTACGGATGTCCCCGCTTATATATCCGTTTTCAAAGCGGCATTTCTTGTTGGCGCGTTGAATGTCGAGCCTCCCCTCAAGAAGCTCGTTGGTGGCTATGCATTCGTAATCAGACTTGGAGAATCCGTAGCAACCTACGCCGGCACTGCTGAATAGGCTTACATAAGACCGTTTGGAACCCAGAAGAAATGTTTCCTCTGCGGGCAAGTTTAAGGCTTCATCATGTAGTCTATTCTTTTTCATTTTGTTAAATATGTTCTCTATATGGGATTTTCAACATTTATTTCGGCTTACGCCAGAAAGCTGCGGCATTTATATGGGCAGATTTGCTTTGTTCGTTCATGCAAAGGTACGAAAAAATACAAGAGCGTAGCTTCCGGCGAAAGAAAAACTTACGGACGTTTAATGGCTTGTATCCGCGTTATAATTTTGCCACTGTCGTATTTTCAAAAGAAGCGTTTATTCCGGGAAATGGAATGTGTCGCCGGTACGTTATCGGGTTGTTAAATAGTGGTTTACATATGTGAAAGCGAAAGAATTTTGCTTTTCTTTCGCTTTCTTTCGTATTTACGGATTGAAGATATGTCGGGAGGAAATTTTTATTGGAGTTTATTGTCCGAGTTTCTTTTTCCTTTCGATTTCGGCTTGCCGGAGTTCCTGTTCGTGATTGTTGATTACGACTTTCTGCTCGGCATGGTTGTGGTTGATGATAGTTGTGGTTGCAGATGAAGATGTGGAAGATGACGATGAATGCACCTCTACTACATGTCTGCGCGCTTTTGCCGCTTCCGCGCGTGCTCTGGCAGCAGCTTTCCTGCCCTCTGCGGCAGCTTTTTTTGCTTCTGCGGCTTTCCGTCGGCTCTCTTCTGCAAGTTTTTTCTGTCCTTCGGCGGTGAGGCTCTGAATATCTTCGATTACTCCGGATGATATTATATTTACGCCGCTGATATCATCGGATTTTACGGTGACGAGAAACTGTTTGTTTCTGCTGTCGGATTCCAGTTTGCAGCTCCAGCAGCGGCCATTGTCGGTGAAACGCATCACGATGGTCTTGTTCTTGGGTCTGGAGCCGGATTCGGAATAATAGTCGGATTCGTGAGCATGGCTCTTCAAAGTGCTGTAGATATGTCTGTAAAGTTTTGAAGAGCTGAAGCGGAAATCGTATGTGGCGTTGGTGATTTCGTGAGTATCCGGTGCGCGGCTCACGGCGACAGTCTTGTCAAC
Source organism: uncultured Muribaculaceae bacterium (assembly GCA_910576775.1). Taxonomy (GTDB): domain Bacteria; phylum Bacteroidota; class Bacteroidia; order Bacteroidales; family Muribaculaceae; genus CAG-873. The sequence goes on from CAJTJV010000039.1 coordinate 20,475, forward strand.
GTCGGAATTGGTGTTGAGATCGCCGACGAGTCCCTCGCACCAGTTTTTCGCTTGTGCGAAGCCGGCGGCGAGCGCCAGAGCCATGATAATTATTGTCAAACGTTTCATGATTCTTTGGTTGTGTTGGTTTTATTCGTATATTCCGTCGGTGTATGTGGCGGCGCTCTCGGAGTTGAGCATGCTGATGCGCAGGTCTATTTCCCGCTCCAGGCATTCACCGTCGAGTATGGCTGCCTCTATTTCTGCTCTTATTTCTGCGTCACCCGTCATAATCTTACCGTCGCGCATGACATAGCTTCCTTCGTAGGATGACGGAGCGGTGAAATCAATGGTGCTGCGCAACGGACTGAAACAAAATATAACCGCAATGACGGCTGCCACAGAGCCCCACCATAGGAATGGGCGCCACTGTTTGCGACGCGGCATAGCTGCCGGAGCCGGAAGGGCTTCCTCTTTCATTCCGGAAGCGTACCATCCGAACATGTCGCGGTAAGCCTCGTATTCCGGCGGAATATCCGCGCCGGAGTGGAAAAAGGCCTCGAGGGCTTTTTCTTCGTCCCGGTTTGTGTTGCCGTCGAAGAATTTCTCGAGCATCCTGTCAAGGTTTTCGTTATCTATCCTTATATCTTCCATAATTCATTTTTGCGGTTTGTAGAGTTCTCGTATTCTGTGTCGTGCACGCGAAAGAGCTGTGCGCACGGCGCCCGGAGTGGAATGTATCAGCATGGCAATCTCCTCAGTCTCCATGTCTTCGAGATGTTTCATGCGCAGGACGGCCTGTTCTGTGTCGGGAAGCGCCGCGATGGCTGACAGGAGTTCGTCGGAAAGACTATTGTCGGAGTCCTCGCAGGCGATGTTGGGCAGCGATGTGCAGTCTACCGGGCTTGTGTTACGCCGGCGTAGCACATTAAGGCTCAGATTTCTTGCTATCACCCGCGCCGGAGCGTCGATGCAGGAATATTCCGACAGTCTGTCGCGCAGAAACCATAGCTTCAGGAATGTTTCCTGAACGACGTCCTGTGCCTCGTCCGGCCCGATTATCGACGCGGCTACCCGCAGCAGAGTCGGGCGTAGCCTCCCGGCTTCGCTTTCGAAGGTGCTGCGGGTGATTTCCTGCGTCACTTGCTATTTCGGTATTGAAAAAACTGTTCTTAGAATTGCTTGACTTTGTTCCTCCAACGGCCTTCTATCATTACGTTCGAAGGCTTGCCGTCATATTTGATTTCGCCTGAACCGTTGCAGAATGCGTTGAGCGATTTCAGTGCACAGCATTCTACATTCCCGACGCTTCGTGTTGTTGCCGAGGTGTTTGTAGCTTTAAGTCCGCGGGCATAGATGCAGCCGGAACTCCCCGATGAGAGTGAGGCTGTGGAGCATATTCCCGCCAGTTTGATGTTGCCGCTGGAATTGGTGCCGACTGCAACATTGGTGGCTTTTACGGTCTTGATTTCGATATCACCGGCCGAGTTGGAGCCGACACTGATGTCGGGAGCGGATGCCTCGCCGATTTCTATGTCTCCGGCCGAGTTGGTGACAACATTGATGTTCATACCGGCATATACCTCAACGACATCGATGTCGCCGCTGGAGTTGGTGACTATCTTTGCCTCTTTTGCGGCTGCAATGGCACGCGTGTCGATATCGCCGGCCGAGTTGGCGATTAAAGATACATAGTTTCCCTTGAGGTTTCCTGTCCCGATGTCTCCGGCAGAATTGGTGCGGATACTTATTTCGTCGGCTTCGATATTCATCGCGTCAATATCCCCGGCGCTGAGTACGGCAAGATCGATTTTTTCATTCTTAAGCTTTATATCACTTTTGATTTTTATGTCGCCTGCCGAAGCGGCTGTAAAACGCGTTACGTCGGGAGCGGAAATCTTCACATATGATTTGTGCGAGGATTTGATGTTCATATCTTCCTTGTAGTTCACTATTATCTCGGAGCCTTTGAGCGTCACCTTTATGTAAGGCATCAGGTTGTCGGGAGCGTAGATCTCGATGTCGCGCGGCCCTACGGTATAGATGATGTCGAGCGAAGTGTTTGTCCGTACGGCGTCGAATGCGCCGGAGGTAACTTTGCGCGTTACATATTTTTTGCTCGGAGTGACGGTAGCGCCATAGGCCATAGATGAGCTTGCGATGAGCAGAGATATGAAGATAAATGATTTGAGTATTGATTTCATAGTTTTATTTTTTTGCGTTTTTCGACGTCGTCAATATAATGACACACTAAGATACCGGAATATTACATCACCCGCAAAAAAAGTATTGCTTTTATTATCCCACACTCCGGAATTCAGACTTCGGCCACGGCTCTTTCATTTAGGATATTTTTGTGCATGTATCGTGAGAGCCTCGGAGAGGCGTCATAATGTGAAAACCCC
>CAJTJV010000040.1 GCA_910576775.1 uncultured Muribaculaceae bacterium
CGTGTGCTCTTCCGATCTGTTTTCAGCGGGTGAGCCATCGCATTGCTATGGCTCACCCGCTGAAAGGAAATCTGCTTAATTCTGTTTGTTATAAAATTGGAGTATACGAGCGCGAAGGATTCGCTCATAACGAGCCTGCACTTCCTGCACCAATGCCGAGGTATAATCTGATTTTGCCTTCTCAAATTCAGTATTGTTTGCTCGTCCATTATTATATTTCACCTGTATTGCGTCAAAGGCGGCGCGCGCACTTGCGACAGCCTTTTCAGACGATTCCTGTTTCTTTGCCGCCCCTACAGCCTGCGTATACGCCTGCATGATACTTTTATAAAGCTGATTTCTGGTATTTTCAAGGCTAAGCCGCGCGTTTTCCTGCTGCAAGCGGGCACGCTTGACATTATTACGAGTAGAAAAGGCATCGAAAACAGGCACTGACAGAGAAAATCCGAGTTGCTTTGCAAAATTATGACGCATCTGAGCACCAAAGTTTTCATTGGAGAAACCGGATGTCTTATAATAATTGGTACCTATGCCGGCACTGAACGACAATGTCGGAATATATGCGCTTTTCGCTACGAGTACATTCTTTTTCGCCGCCTCTTCCTGCAAACGTCCGGCACGAACAGAATGATTATTTGCCCATGCGTTTGCAAAAACAGCTTCAGGTTCTTCTATAAAAGGTTTCCCATCCTCAAGCGGTTCAATATAGAAATTCTGTGCATCCGGAAGATTAAGGAGCTGTGTCAGTTCGAGAACTGCAAGTACACTGTCGTTTGCAGCCTGCGTTACCGACAACTCTCCATTGCTTACCGCTGCCTCCGCCTCAAAAATATCGAGCTCGGGAATTTTACCGGCTTCAAGGAGTTCACGCCTCCTTAAAAGTTCATTCTGAGATATCTCGAGATTAATACGTGCCACCCTTAATACTTCAGAAGCATAGAGAGCCTGAAGGTATTGGCTGATTACATTCAGGGTGACATCATCTTTTGCCGCTTCTGTCTGTTCAAGAAGCGCTTTAAGATTTGTACGGCTGTATGAAAGCCTGCGAATAGCGGATAGCCCTTGGAATATAGGCAGATTCAGAGATGCGCCAACAGAGAAAGAATTTGTATTGCGGTTGGCATAAGTATTATCAGCGGTAAGGCCGCGGCCAAAGCTGAAACTCTCACTGGCATAACCGCTCACCTGAGGCAGAAAACGGTCTTTCGCATCCGTCACATCAAGTTCACCCTGCAACTGGGAAAGCCTCTGCTGCTTAACATTTATATTGTTCTCGATAGCATAGCTTATACAGCTGTCGAGATTCCATGTCCGGGCTGACGTGATAAACGAAATCGCCAGTAACAACAAAAGGAGTAGCTTCTTCATGATCACTGTACTTTTGCGCCACGGACAATGGCCGTAGAATCAACACCTTCCTTTATTTCAATGTTTATACCGTCGCTAAGCCCGGTCTTGACAGCCATACGGTCGTATACATTCTTCACGCTGTCGGCAAGGACATATACAAATGCGCTGTCGCCCTCGAAACTCACGACAGCCTCGGGAAGAGTCAGAACATCGGCCGCGCGGTCGAGAATAACAGAAGCATTCGCGGAGTAACCGGCACGAAGCCCTTCGACATTGTCTATAATAAGAGCAGCTTTGATTTCAAAAGAATTGGCCCCACTGGTATCGTCGCCTTTCGGCGAAATATATTCTATCGTAGCAAGCGGCTTCAGCTCAGGCATTGCACCGATACTGATCTCCATCGGCATTCCGACGCGCAGACTCCCAACCTCGGTTTCGTCTACCTTTCCTTTAAATATCAGCTTGTTCATATCCGCGATAGTCGCAATAGTAGTACCATCGTTCATAGTATTTGCCTGTATCACAGACGAGCCCACTTTCACAGGCACGTCAAGCACAAGGCCGGTGATGGTGGCCCGGACAAGCGTGTTGCTTTCTGAAGCGTTAAGCATCGAAACACCCTCGCGTACAATCTTATAAGCATCCTTTGCAGCTTCAAGTTCTTCCTTAGCCTTATTGAAAGTCTTCTCACTGGTTTCATATTCTTCGCGCGATATCACTTTCTTCGCCAGCAATTCCTTGTCGCGGTTGAATTTTATGCGCGCATCCTCATAATCTATCTGAGCGACACTAACACGACTCTGGGCGCTCGAAAGCTGCGAGGCATCGGGAATAACCTTGATTTTGGCGATAATATCACCTTCGTTGACATGCTCTCCCGCCTCTACACAGATCTCGCTTATGATACCTGAAATCTGCGGTTTGACGAGAATCTCGTCGCGCGGTTCAATTTTGCCAGTAAGAACCGTCGAATGTTCGATAGTGCCATGAGCAGGAGTTACCTTTGCAAAGACATCCTCGGGTGTCCGGCTGTTGAGATAAAGGAATACGAAGGTGCCGACGAAAACAATTGCGACGACTACCCACAGCATGATTCGGAAAACCTTTTTCATTTTATGATAGTTATAGATTGATTATTTTTCTCTTAAAGCTTCTATAGGTTTGATTTTCATAGCTTTTATCGCCGGAAGTGTGCCTGCTGCGGAACCAAGGACAAAGAAAGTCGCCAGAATTGCGATGGCGTTCGAGAATCCAAGTTCGAAACCGGCTTTTCCAAGAAGGGGGCTCGCCGTAAACATATCGGCCACACCGAGAATCATTGCAGCAAAACAGACCCCGGCAGTTCCGGCCACAAGAGTAAGCAACACGCTCTCGCAAAGCACCTGAACCGTAATATCAAGAGGCTTAGCCCCGATAGCACGCCTGACACCGAACTCATGTGTGCGCTCCCTGACAACAATCCACATTATATTGCCCACACCTATGATACCTGCCATAAGGGAACCGAACCCAACGAAGAAAGCAAGTATCGAAAGTCCCAGAAACATATTGTCGATCATCTCAAATTGTTCGGAAATATCCATGAAGCCCATTGCATTTTTATCGTCGGGATGAATGGAATGAAGCCGAGATAATGCACGCCGTATGGCCGGCTCGTTGTCCGAAGGCTTCTTGCCCCTTGGAGCCGTATAGACAAAGAATCCCACCTGATTGCCACGATTGAATGTCATCCGCAGCGTAGTACCGGGAAGTATAATACTATCGTCAATACGTCCCATGATACTGGCGTCGCCTTTCTGACCGGCGACACCTATACAAGTAAAATAAATACCGTTTAGCCCGACCCGTTTACCTATCGGGGATTCGTTTCCAAAAAGCTCTGCGGCAACATTCTTTCCTATCACAGCCACTTTCCGCGACGCTGATATATCGGAGGAATTGATAAAACGTCCGTCATATATCTGAGGAATCATAATTCTGCCATAATCGGCTTCAACCCCTATCGCTCTTGTACTTTTCTCCCGGGTGGAGTATGCGGCACGAACCTGAGCCATATCCATTGTGGAGGAATACTCAATGGCAGGGGCTACCTTGCGCAAAACCTCAACATCCTGCATAGTCATAGTCCAGTAAGAACCCTTGTTATACCCCATATACGAAATGGAACGTTGTCCGTTGAATACGGCTCCAAGATTGGTTGAGAAACCTGCGAACTGGCGCGACATCAGCCCCTTAAGGCCATCGGCGCCACCCATAAGAAGAGCAAGCATTGCCGTTCCCCAAAAAATACCGAAGGCAGTAAGGAATGTACGTGTTTTGTTTCGTGCGAGAGATGCGCCGATCTCCCGCCAGTTATCACGGTCGAAAACTGAAATCTTCATAATTATTCGTCGCGCAGAGCTTCTACCGGTTTGACTTTAATTGCTTTTAACGCCGGGAAAAGACCGGCGGCCGCGCCCGCCACAACAAGAGCTATCGTTACCTCAATGGCGATGCCTATATCCACTGTAGGATTTGTAAATCCCGGAACATTCTTCGTAAACATATCGACAATCTGCAATGTCACCATCCCGAAAAACACGCCGATATAACCGAACATAGCCGTTATACCGATGCTTTCTGCAAGCACCTGCAATAGAATGGCACGCGGCTTGGCGCCTATGGCCCTGCGGATACCAATCTCGTGGGTGCGTTCACGCACCGACACAAACATTATATTGCTTACGCCGACGACACCGGTCAGCAGAGTCAGCAGACCGATAAGCCAAACCGCCGTTTTCAGAATACTGAAACCTGCCTGATTGGAAAGGTATGAGCTAAACTGATTCCACATCCATACGGCACTGTTATCCTCCGGATCGAACTGATGCACTTTGGCGAGCGACGCACGGATAGCCTTATCCGCCTTATCGGCGTCTTCCTGTGTTTTAAGGCCATCCACCGTCACAAGAAGCTGATATGCTTCATCATTGTTACCGGTTACCGCTTTATATGTGCTGTAAGGCGCATAACTCTGCGAGCGCCATCGATGGTCGTAAATCCCGACAACAGTCCATGCCAACCCCATGCTGCTTACAGTCTTTCCAAGAGCATTCTCCGCCTTATCGAAAAGAAGAGCTGCCTTATCCTTGTGAAGAACCATCACGCGCCGTGCGGCCTCGATATCTCGGTCGTTGATAAAACGGCCATAAAGAATCTCCACACGATCGTCCGACTGTGCCTTTGGATAAACTGCCTGGAAACCGTCGGACAGAGTATGTTTCGGAGAACTTATATTCGCTGTATCCACACTTGCGAAAGCCGCGACATCGCTTATCGTACCAGGATTATCCGACATCAAGGCATTCCGGTCGCTGCCTTTCAACACAATCCAACGGCCATCCTTATACCCTTTGTAAGGTTTCGACGTGATTCCCTGCCAGACACTGACAGTGTTGTAATCCATCGACCCCATATTCTCTTCAAAGGAATTTGTCACCCCTCGGGCTGCTCCAAGCAACACTATAAGCATGAAAATACCCCATGCCACAGATATTCCCGTCAGAAAGGTCCGGAGCCTATTGTTACGCAGCGTCTGCGCTATTTCATTAATAAGATCAAACATTGCCGTCGACAATTTGTCCGTCCACAATCCTGATAATACGGTCGGTTGCCGAACCGACCGTTGGGTCGTGGGTTACAATAACCACCGTCATGCCATCTTCGTTGAGCTTACGGAACACTTCCATCACTTCTTTTGAGGTGTGGGAGTCAAGAGCACCGGTAGGCTCGTCGGCAAGGATAATCGACGGTTTTGTCACCATCGCACGAGCTATAGCGACACGTTGCTTCTGACCGCCGGAAAGCTCTCCCGGAAGATGGGTAGCGCGATCGGCAAGCCCCATGCGCTCCAGTTCATGCATCGCAAGTTCGTTACGTTTGCGGCGGCCGATGCCGCGGTAGAACAGCGGGAGAGCCACATTCTCAAGAGCTGTCTTGTAGCTGATAAGATTGAACGACTGAAAGACAAAACCAATCATCCTGTTTCGCAGCTCAGCCGCACGGTTCTCGTTCAAATCACGGATAAGAGTACCGTCGAGAGTATAGGTACCGCTGTCGTAATTATCAAGTATTCCCAAAATGTTCAGGAGTGTTGATTTACCCGAACCCGAAGCTCCCATTATGGAAACGAGCTCGCCTCGTGCTATTTCAAGATTGATATCCTTAAGTACATGCAACGGCACTGCTCCGGGATAAGTTTTGTTTACGTCGTGTAGGCTTATAATCATTGTTCCGATTGTAGGTTACATTATATATGACGTTCTCTAAAGAGTAAAATTACACAGCATACACACTTTTTACATTTTTTTTGCAATAATTATTCATTCAATTTGACAAAAGTTGCGAAAAATTTGTTTTTGCGAATAAAAGCTGTAACTTTGCGACATCAAACAAAAACAGAATGACAGCAAACGCAAACTTTTTCCGTTATTATTACTTTTACTATTTTAGTAAGAGCGGGGACTCGCGCAGCTGCCGATAATAATAATCGAATATCCGTAATTCCCGCTCTGCTCCAGGCCTTCCTGAAGCAGATTTTTATTTATTATGAATAATACCGGCGAACACATACCGTTAAAAATAGCCATACAGGGCATCGCAGGATGCTTCCATGATGCCGCTGCCCGCGAATATTTCTCCGGGAGCGATATCGAGACCATACCTTTCGATACCTTCTCGGAGATGTTCGAGGCTGTCCACAATGATGCATCTATGGCAGGTATTGTCGCCATAGAGAATACAATAGCCGGCAGCCTGCTTGCCAACCATGAACTACTGCGTACGAGCGAACTCCGAATCGTAGGCGAACACAAAAAACGGATATCGCACGTACTCGCCGCCATCCCCGGCGAAACAATTAACGACATCCATGAGGTTAACTCACATCCAATGGCTCTTATGCAGTGCGAGAACTGGCTGCGCCGCCATCCGCAGATGAAAATGGTTGAGCGCTTCGACACAGCCGGAAGTGCCTGCGAGATTGCCTCAAAAAAGCTGAAAGGACATGCGGCCGTATGCCCAAGGCTTGCGGCAGAACTATATGGGCTTGAGATACTCGCAGAGGGTATCGAGACCAACAAAAGAAATTTTACCCGCTTTCTTGTCATTGCCGACCCGCTTCTTGCAGCGGATATGCAAAATGGACAAAGCCCCATCGACAAAGCATCAATTGTAATAACACTGCCACACTCCAAAGGAGCGCTCGCCAAGATTCTGGCAATACTTGCCTTCTACGACATAAACCTGTCGAAAATACAATCCACGCCAATAATCGGTCGCGAGTGGGAGTACCGATTCTATATTGACCTCACATTCGACAATGCCGTCCGCTATAATCAGGCTATTTCAGCCATCCGTCCCCTGATAAATGATTTCCGCATTCTTGGGGAATACATTTCCGAACCGGACTGCAAAAACTCTTTTTCAATATGACAAACAACATATTTCCGGCTGAGCGAGTAAACCTCGTAACCGAATATTATTTTTCGCGCAAGCTCAAAGAAATCGCAATCCTCAACAAGGCCGGAGCCAACATCATATCGCTCGGTATCGGAGGTCCGGATATGCCGCCACCATCCTCAGCAGTCGACGCCGCTGTAGCCACATTGCGGCGTAGCGACAGCCACAGCTACCAGATGACAATCGGGACTCCCGACCTGCGTAACGCATTCTCCCAATGGTACACACGTTATTACGGCGTTACCATCGACTCACCGGACTCTCAGATTCTACCACTGATAGGATCAAAAGAAGGTGTTTTTGCCATCTCAATGGCTTTTCTGAATCCGGGCGACGGAGTTCTGATTCCCAATCCCGGATATCCGACATATACATCGGCCTCTCGCCTCGCAGGTGCCGACATACATTATTATTGTCTTGACGAGAACAACCAATGGCAGCCGGATTTCGATGCGCTCGAGGCTTTTCCGCTCGAAAAAATAAAAATCATGTGGGTGAACTATCCACACATGCCAACCGGCGCACCGGCGAAAGCCGAAACATTCCGCCGTCTAATTGAATTCGGCAAGCGTCACGGCATCCTGATTGTCAACGACAACCCGTACAGTTTCATCCTTAACAATAACCCTTCGAGCATTCTACAGACACCCGGAGCTTTCGACACGGCAATAGAGCTCAATTCACTCAGCAAATGCCTCAATATGGCAGGTTGGCGCGTAGGTATGCTTATATCTAATCCTAAGTTCGTCAATTATGTCCTGCGAGTAAAAAGCAACATAGATTCCGGCCAACCGTTGGCAATTATCAACGGAGCCGTAGCGGCTTTACAGTCAAAACCCGAATGGTACGAATCTTTAAACGCCGAATATTCGCGCCGCAAATCCGTAGCCGCCACAATAATGAAAGCTTTGGGATGCTACTGCACCCACGAACAACAGGGCCTATTCCTGTGGGGACGCATCCCCGACGCAGCACATGATTCTGAATCTTTCGCCGACAGAGTCCTCGAAAAAGCTCATGTATTCATCGTCCCCGGCACCGTGTTCGGCAGTGCGGGAAAACGATATGTGCGCCTGTCACTCTGCGAACCTGTCAATATTCTCGAACAAGCCCTCCAAAGAATACAATCATGCCTATAACAGACCTAAAACCTCTTTTCGGCGACGATTTCAAACAATCGCCCCTCGTCATAGCCGGCCCATGCAGCGCCGAAAACGAAGCACAAGTAATGGATGCAGCCAACGAGCTATCTGCGGCCGGAATAAAAGTTTTCCGCGCCGGAGTATGGAAACCGCGCACAAAGCCCGGCGGCTTCGAAGGCATAGGCACTCCGGCGCTCGAATGGCTTGCAAAGGTAAAAAAACAGACAGGAATGCTTGTTGCAACGGAGGTAGCGACAGAGCGCCATGTGCATGAAGCGCTCCATGCCGGCGTCGATGCCATATGGATTGGAGCGCGTACGGCTGCAAACCCGTTTGCCGTACAGGAGATAGCCAATGTGCTGGCCACTCTCCCGGAAGAACGACGCGACAGTCTAACTGTTCTTGTAAAAAATCCTGTCAATCCGGATCTCGAGTTATGGATAGGTGCGCTTGAACGTATATATGGTTCGGGCATCCGTCGTCTCGGAGCCATACACCGAGGCTTCAGCTCCTACGGCAAACATGTATATCGCAATCCCCCGAAATGGAGAATCCCAATAGAACTTCACCGGCGCCTGCCTCAGTTGCCTGTTATCTGCGACCCAAGCCACATCGGCGGCAGGCGCGAACTGATAGGCTCACTGGCACAGCAGGCTCTCGACATGAATTTCAACGGGCTTATCATAGAATCGCACTGCAACCCGGACAACGCTCTAAGCGACAAAGAGCAACAGATCACACCCGACGTGCTGAAATTCATAGTCCATACTCTCGTAGTCCACAAAACTAATTCATCTACAGAAAGCCTCGGACTGTTACGTCAGCACATCGACAGAATTGACACGGAGCTGATTGAACTCCTGGCAAAGCGTATGCGTGTATCGCGCGACATCGGCCGGTACAAGAAAGAACATGCAATGCCCGTCGTTCAGGCCGGGCGCTATAACGACCTTATGCAACAGCGAGTCGCAGAAGCCGAACGGCTCGACCTATCCGCGGAATTCATGCGGAACATATTGTCTGTCATCCATGAAGAATCCGTCCGCCAGCAACTTGAAATAACATCAGAAAACAATCAGCAATGAAGATACTTATACTTGGCGCCGGCAAAATGGGTTCTTTCTTCTGCGACATCCTTTCGTTCGACAACGATGTGGCGATGTTCGACTCCGACCCGAGGCGCCTGCGCTTCGCTTACAACTGCCGCAGGTTCTCAAGCCTGGACGAGGTTGACGGATTCAATCCCGATATGGTTCTGAACGCCGCGACAGTGAAATACACTATCGATGCATTCAAAGAAGTGCTGCCTCATATCGGCAGTAAAACTGTTCTGGCTGACATTGCATCAGTAAAAGCAGGATTGACCGATTTCTATTCCTCTGTCGGACATCCTTTTGTGTCGACACATCCGATGTTCGGTCCGACATTCGCCAATCTTGACGCACTATCGCAAGAAAACGCTATCATCATCAGCGAAGGCGACAAAAAAGCAATTTTATTTTTCGACAACCTCTACCGTAGGCTCGGGCTTCATATCGAATATTATACATTCCGCGAACATGATCGCACAATAGCCTACTCTCTATCAATTCCCTTTGCCTCAACTCTTGTTTTCGGAGCCGCAATGAAACCCCAGCCGGCACCCGGCACAACTTTTAAACGCCACATGGCTATAGCACGAGGACTGATGAGCGAAGACGATTATCTGCTTTCGGAAATCCTTTTCAATGCAGACTCCGTGGAACAACTTGACAATATCCGCTCCCACCTTGACAATCTCCGGGAAATCATAGACCGCCGCGACTCCGATGCAATGTCGGCATTCCTTAATTGTGTCCGCAAAAACCTCTCATCTACAACATAATAATATCCCGGCAGTCGGATTACCACAGGTAGCGGCTATCCGAGCGTAGGACAGCAGGAGCACCGGAGGCTCCATCCAAAAGATGGCGCAAGGCGAAGAAAAAACCGGCCTGACGTATCCGCTTCACACGCCATGCTTTCAACAGCAGGCGAAAGATCCACGACCTACGGTTGGCTATACGGGTATAGCATCCCATAGCCCGCAGATTTCCAGGCGAGAGTAGCTCGGTAGTGCCGGTAGAAAGGTCTGGATGCGTACATATATTAATGGGGAAAAACATACAATTTAGTCCCCGGCGTATTGCCGAGAGCAGGAAAAGTTCGTCATCGGCACCGGTAAAGCGGGACGCCCCTGCCCCGAATTCCGGATGACAGCGCAGATTGCCGACAGCCTCCCGGCGATAAGCAATCTGATATGCCGATACCCAATAGCCTTTCGGCAAAGGTTCGACGAGACGTGTCGGCTCCGACGGATATCGCGGACCACTTGGGTGCGTGGCCTCGAAAGTAGCAAGCCCAACCTCCGGATGCTTCTCAAAAGTATCAATTACCTTTCGAATCTGCTCGTCAGTATATATCAGATCGTCGTCGGCAAAGAGAATTATATCGGCCGTACAATTGTCGATGGCGTTGTTGCGGTTGACTGCGGCTCCACTGGTATTAGTGCGTAGAATCAGCATATCGCTACGCTCCAACAGCGTCGGAACTGCGCTGCCGCCACTTTTCTGCCAAGACACTACATATCTCACTCCCTCAATTTCAGGCAGATTCATAGCCTCGACATGCTTCATGCCGTCAGGGCCATAGGTTATCAATGCGAGGTCGAGTGTCAGCATAGCCCAATGGATCTATTAATTCTCGAAATCCAGAAATCAAGATAACGGCGAGCCACAAGCGTACATTCGTTATGTTTTTCCACAAATTCGCGCGAGCGGCGGCCTCGCTCTGCTATCAGCCCCGGATGCATCACGACATCCTCTATTGTTGCTGTAAGGGCTTCGATATCTATAGGAGCATTGATTATCGGTCTGTTTTCATGTTCTCCGATAAAATCATAATACGCATCTTCTCCGCCGGAAACGACGTTAAGGCCGTACGCCATGGCCATAAGTGCAGTGGTAGCAGGGGTATAGCTGTAAATCTGATCAAGCACAACGTGAGCGCCTTTAAGAAGCCGAGTGAACTCGTCGAACGGACGATTCTCCACTATTACAAGCTCCGCCATGTCCGGATACCGCTCCACAACAACACGCGCAGCCTCTTCAAGATAATCAGAACCCTTCACGAGCATTCGCGAGCGATCACGACCAAGGAAAAGACGTACTTTGTCGATTTTCTCCGGTATTTCCACCGGGTTAAAAGACTCCAGAGCAATGGGAATACCGCCATAGGCAATCTTTTCGGCCGGCAACATGCGCTCAAGAGCGAGATAATATTCATACAGTACTGCCACGGCACCATCGATATGCTCGTAGAAATAACTGTGATATCCGGCAAGCTGCGGCGAATGCCATTGCTTCCATTCTTCCTGTCCCGCATAATAAAGTCTTGCAGGGGAGCCGGATGTAAACCATTCACTATACTCCAGAGGACAGTCCTTTGAGGCAAGCATATCAAGAAACGGAACATCGTAACTCATTGCGTTCAAAAAAACGGCGCCATTGTCACGACGCAGACGGTCGAAGACCTTTCTTATCAACGCAGGCCGCAACGCAACAAAATTGGGATCGTTAACCGACACTATATCATAGCCGCGCAACTGCCGGCGCACACTCGTCGACAGCCGCACGTAAAGTTCAAGTCCTCCGAGACGACCGGAGCGCCGTGAGATATCGATATCCCGCTGACAATTCTGCCAGCCGGAACCATCGGATACAAGAGTGACATCACAGCCGAGTCTGCGCAGACCTGTTGCGAGCGTACGCTGGCAATTGCTGTAATCTCCCAACAGGAGTATTTTAAGAGCCTGCGACAAAACCGGAGAGACGATAGAATTAGATAATAAACATGGCGTCGCCGTAGCAACCGAAACGGTAGCCTTCTTTGACAGCTTCCTCGTAGGCCTTCATCACAAGCTCATAGCCGCCAAAAGCGCATGCTACCATCAGCATCGTCGAATAAGGCAGATGGAAATTGGTGACGAGGCTATTCGCCACCGAAAAGTCATAAGGAGGAAATATGAATTTATTCGTCCATCCGGAGAATGTCTTCATATGGCCTCCCATACTGTCGGCAGTTGCAATGGCTCGAAGCACACTCGTACCTACGGCACATACATTCTTGCCGGCATCCTTTGCGGCGTTTACAGTATCCACGAGTTCCTCTCCGGCTTCCATCTGTTCGGAATCCATACGGTGCTTTGTCAGGTCCTCCACATCAATCTCACGGAAAGCTCCCAACCCGCTGTGAATAGTAACGAAAGCTTCCTTTACGCCTTTTATTTTAAGCCGGGTAATAAGGCTGCGAGAGAAATGCAGACCGGCAGCCGGAGCCACTACAGCACCTTCCTTCGAAGCAAAGATTGTCTGATAGTTCTCGGCATCACTTGCCTCCGGTTCCCGTTTTATGTACATTGGCAGAGGGGTCTTGCCAAGAGAAAAGAGACGTTTCTTAAATTCGTCATGCGGGCCGTCATATAGGAAACGTAATGTGCGGCCGCGCGAGGTGGTATTGTCAATAACCTCAGCCACCATGCTTTCGTCATCTCCGAAATAGAGCTTGTTGCCTATACGGATTTTACGCGCAGGCTCCACAAGCACATCCCAGAATTTGTTTTCCGCGGAAAGCTCGCGGAGCAGAAATACTTCGATACGCGCGCCTGTCTTCTCCTTGTTGCCGTAAAGTAGCGCCGGGAATACCTGAGTATCATTGAACACCATCACGTCGCCGTCGTCGAAATAGTTGATGATATCCTTGAATATTTGGTGTGAGATTTCTCCTGTCCTGCGGTTCACTACCATCAGGCGGCATTCGTCGCGCTCGGCAGTGGGTTGCTGGGCAATAAGTTCGGAGGGTAAGTGAAATTTGAATTGGGATAGTTTCATATTGAAAATCTTTGTTGCGGAAACGCTATCCGGCGAATCCGCGGCAACTTATATTTTTACTTGTTTTGGCAGGTATCCTGTGGATATTCTATTTCTACGGTACGGATAAGTTCGGTAATCTGCTCGACTGTTAGACAATTGTCGACGCTCACATCCCCTACTCTGGTGCGACGGAGCGATGTAAGATGTCCGCCACTGCCGAGAGCCGTGCCTATGTCTCGGGCAAGAGCCCTGATATATGTTCCCTTGCTGCATACAACCCTGACGACAATCTGCGTAGGAGCAAATTCAAGCATCTCTATCTCGTCTATGACAAGAATTTTCGGTTTCAGATTCACTTCCTCACCCTGACGCGCCAGCTCGTATGCCCTTACACCCTCTATCTTGCAGGCGGAATATGCAGGCGGAATCTGTTCGATACGGCCCGTAAAATTGCGGAGAGTATCTTCCACCAGTTCACGCGTGATATGATCGGTAGGATATGTGGCATCTATTTCCGTTTCAAGGTCGAACGACGGCGTTGTGGCACCGAGGGCGATGGTAGCTATATATTCCTTTACACCATTCTGTAGCTCGTCAATACGCTTTGTGGCGCGACCTGTACACACTATCATCACTCCTGTGGCAAGAGGATCGAGCGTCCCGGCATGCCCCACTTTCAGCTTCTTTAATTTCATGCGCCGCGCGAGGACACCACGAACACGCTTGACTACGTCAAACGATGTCCAGCCAAGAGGTTTGTCTATATATAGGATTTCTCCTTCGATGAAATTCAAACTTTTTCAGTGTTTTATGTTATACCTTCTTTTCAGAAACAGAGACAAAGGATACCGGCGGCGACACAATAGACGGCAAACCATACGAGTTTACCCTGCTTGACAATATCGAGCATCCACTTGCAGGCTATACACCCTACAGTAAAGGACGCGAAAAAACCGATAAGTAATGGAAATACACCTACATCACCGGACGTAGACACAGCGGCGCCTGCATCGGGAAAAAGCATATCCTTTATGTCAAGCAGACCTTCCCCGAGAATAGGGATGATAACCATCAGGAAGGAAAACCGCGCCACTTTCTCACGGTTGTCGCCAAGAAGAATACCTGTCGCAATAGTAGTACCGGAACGGGAGAGACCCGGAAGAACTGCGATAGCCTGTCCAAGACCTATTACGAAGGCATCTGTCCATGATATATCACGTCCCTGCGGCGCCGTCGGGTTCCGGAGGGCCTTGCGGGTGCGGGTAAAATATGCGAAACTCAGCAATACGGCGGTAACAAGCAGACACACTCCGACAATAGTGAGATTTCCTTCGAACAAAGACGATATCTGTTTCTTGAAGCATACTCCGACTATACCCACCGGTATACATGAAATCAGAATTTTGCAGACATAGTAGAAATTATCATCGCGTCTGAAGGTGAAAAACGATTTGCACAAGGGCCAGAACTCTCTCCACAGAATAACAATCGTGCTCAGTACAGTAGCCACATGGAGCATCACACTGAATTCGAGCGAAGCTTCAGGGTCGAGCTGCAAGCCAAGCACCTGCTTGAAAATTTCAAGATGTCCGCTACTGGAAATTGGCAGATATTCCGACAAGCCCTGTATAATACCGAGCCATAAAGCGTCCAACCAGTCCATTCTTTATTCAGCTTTATGTTTTTTCGGACGGATTATTATTGCCGCTCCCATGGCAATGAAACCTACAAATGCGATAAACGGACCTACTACAATCCGGCGTGTGCTGAAAATATCGGCATTGAAGCTGTCGGCACCCGAAGGAGCGCCCAACATAAGGATGAAGCCAAGTACGATAAGGACTCCGGCTGCAATCATGCCAAGGAAATTTTTCTTTTCAAGAGGAAGCGCACCCTCCGGCTCGCGGATGAAACTGTCGTCTGCCTTAGGGTATGATTTCTGCGCTTTTGTCTGTATTCCCATTTTAATATATCTTTTTTACTTTAGAAACATTTCATCGTACGATGCTCTGAGGAAGCGGTTGGCGGCGAACATCGCCGTCAGAGCGCATATCAGAGCTCCGGCCACCACCATTGCCGCTACTATCACCGCAACGGAAACCCACGGAAAAAGGACATCCGCATTCAGGAGAACCGACGGCATATAGAACCGCATGGCAACAAGGCCCGCCGAGGCCACTAAACCGGCAATGAGGCCGCCTTCGAGAGCCGCAATTATAAACGGTCGGCGGATGAAGCCTCCTGTGGCACCGACAAGCTTCATCGTATGGATTATAAAACGACGGCCATAAATACTAAGGCTCACCGTATTGTTGATAAGAGCTATACTTACGACAAGAAGCACCAGCGCAAGAACCACAAGAACAAGCCCCGTGCGGTTTATGGCATTGTCGAGACCGGCTATAAGATTGACGTCGCATAGGACGGATGATACACCCGGAGCTTCCGCGAAGCGCTCGGAAAGAACCTGCACACTGTCGGGATTAGCATATGCAGGTCTCATACGGACCTCGAATTCGCTTGAATACGGATTAGCGCCAAGCATCGCAGCAATATCATCGCCGAGACTTTCGCTTTCCTGAGCGAGAATATCCTCAGCCGAGGTATATATGAACGTCTCTATGGCCGGAGTCGCCAGAAGGCGTCGCTTCATGGCGTCGAAATCGGTCCGGGGACATTCATGCTCCATCATGACAGTGAAACCGATATTGCGCCTGGCATCGTCGCGCAACTTGTGTCCGGCGAGACCGGCGAGAGCCGCCGCGCCAAGGAGAAACAACACAAGGCAGACGCTAACCAGAGCTGTCGCTCTCGAACCAAGTGTGGATATTTGTTTAGCTCTTTTATTCATTGCAAAGCATGCTTCCGGGCACAATTAGCCCAAATTCGTGCAAAATTAATAAATTTATCCGAAATTTCCGCATCCGAAACCTCCTTTACTTTTTTATTTTGCATAAAATGGGATTTCTCTTTGTCGCGACGGAATAAATTGCTACATTTGCAATAGCTGTAAACATGTTTCAGACAGTCAGGACTTTTGCAAACCGTATCAATCCATAAACTTATACCATGAAGCGCTTCCTTATACTGACAGTACTGATATTTCAGATGATGGCCATTATGCGTGCCGCCGATGACAACATCCATATTGTCAGCCGCAATGTTACCTGCGACCTCGGCGCTCGCGATGGAAGAATATCGAAAGCGAAGATTACCGACATCTACGAATTTGAAGCCCGACGCGTCAGCGAGACCGGAATGGTGGCCAAGTTCTATGACTGTAATTCGATGGTAGACAATGCCAACGCCCCGGGCGGCAAGCCCATATACCGGGCCTGGGAAGACGGTGACTTATTCTATTCCGGTACGCGGGTCTGTATTCTTCCGGTGGAAATAAAGACCGGAAAGCGCGCAAAGGCGAAATTCACCGTTTCGTACAAAAAGCCTGAATATATCAACGACATACTCCTCAACACCCCGTTATACGACACTGACCACATAACTGTCACAGTAAATATCCCTTGCATAGCCGCCGACCTTGTCACAGTGGAAATCTTCAACGGTACCGGCCGCGAGAAAATGACGCTTGACACCGATGCCGGGGGCAATGTAAAGGTAACCATTTCCTCAGACAGTCTTAAGGCATTCAGCAGCCAGCCGATGATGCCCAAACCTATGACGTGCATGCCGATGGTGAGGATTAACGCTTCGTTTTCAGACCTCGACGGACTGTATTCCTTCTTACGTACTACTCTTGAAGACCCGGACGCACAGTTTCCCGAGATTACCGAACTGGCCCAGGGCGTGGCCGAGCAGGCCGGGTCTGACACTCTGGCCCGTATAGATGCCGTGGCAGACTGGGTACGCGATAACATCCGCTATGTCGCCATCGAGCACGGCGAGCTGGCTACGCGACCCGATTCTGCCATCTCGGTGCTGCGAAAGCGTTTCGGCGACTGCAAAGGCTCCGCAAACCTTATCTGCGCCATGCTGCGGTCCATTGGCATCGACGGGCGCCGCGTATGGATAGGCACATACGGCAATGTCACTGCGTCTTTCAGTAAGTCGCCCACACTCGGCGCCGCCAATCACATGATTGCCGCAGCCGTCGTCGGCGACAGTATAATCTATCTTGACGGTACGGTAAACCATGCTCCCCGAGGCTACGTTCCACGGTCGATTGCCGGCCGGGAGTGCCTGATTGAGGACGGCGAGAAATACATCCTCACACGTGTAGGGGAGGCATATCCGCGTTTGAGCATACTGAGTCAGACCGGACGCCTGACAGTCGACGGCACAAGCCTCGGTGGCACCATGCGCTACAGCCTTGGCGGAGCATGGCGCACTATGTTCGAGTCTCTGACAGCTTCCGTCACTTCCAGCCGCCGCTCGCAGGCCATAGGCTTCTTTCTGTCCAACGGCCGCAAAAGCATAACGGCGGACAGCATCAGGCACAACAGCCCGGCCGATACCTCGTCCATTTTGGCTCGTGTCACCGACAGCGAGGGCGTGAAGGCCGTGGCGGCAAGGTCGAGACTCTACGTAATGCCGCGCCTGCTGCGTATGTCGCTGCCCGGCAGTGTCGACGCTCATAACCGCCGCTTTGACATCGACAATCACGACTGGCTGCCCGTCGAGGCCGATGTTGTGATAGAAATCCCGGAAGGTTACGAGGCCAAAGAGTTACCGCAGACCGTAGAAATTGACAATCCATGGTTTTATGGCATGGTGTCATATACCGACAGCGGTGACGGCACCATTCGCTGTCGGGGAAACCTGTATGGGCGGCGTACCGAAGCTAAACGCGAAGAAGCGGAGGTCTGGAACAATGCCGTCCGGCAAGTCGAGTCCGCCTCAAACACAGCACTCGTCCTCATCAGAAAGCCTGAATGACAGACCCATCCGCCTTACATATTAAAGCTGAATCAATCACCTCAAAACACACTGTTATGAATAAAATCGGGAATATGAGGAATCTGACACTGATACTTGCAATGCTTCTGTTTCCCGTCGCCGCAATGGCCGACGGAATCAACAAAGGGTTCTTCAGGAAGGCCGCCGAGAAAGTATGGGCCATCGATGACGACAAAATCTTCGATGCGGCAACCGTCATCCCCGACAGCATCTCACAGGGTCAATCAGGGGTGATAATAGCCCGTCAGGACTATTTTGAAGTGAACCGCGTAGAACAGAACGCCTACTATGAGGCCGGTGGACGCACAAACAGGACAAAGGTGATTCACGCCCGCCGCTCCATGGTAAAGCTACTGGACCACAGCGCCGTGGAGCGCTACTCGGAGTTTGAGTTCGGCGGTTCGATGATTCGCCAGATTTATGGTTTCATCGTCCGCGCAGCTTCAGAGAATGCCTTCGGGGCACGCGTACACAAAGCCGGCGGTAACGTTATCGACATCGACCCGTCGACAGCCCTTGAAATCAGCCACGGCAAAAAAGGCGGCAAAGACAAAACATTCAAAATAGCAATACCCGCACTGGAAATCGGCGACGTTATTGAGTATTTCTATTTCAACGAATATATGAAAGAAAGCGGCAACATTTACGGTATCGACATATACCTCACCGACCGCTATCCCATCATGACCAGACTCATAACCGGAGCCTTCGACCCTACGCTGACGTCGGAGTTCTACAGCTACAACGGAGCTCCGGCGATTGTGCCTACCGACGGTGGCGACAGGATAACAGCCCGCATGGAGGTAAACGACGTGCCGGCCATTGCCTTCGATAAGTTCGTCTACGACGAGCGCCAACTGCCCTTTGTAAGGCTCAATGTCATCAACAATTTCCAGCGGACTGGAGAAAATTTCTTCATAGCTTCTACGGCGCGTCCCGGCGGTGTGTACTCGAGTGTCAATACCGGCACTGTAATCAGGGAAGCCAAGGAGCATATAGCCTTCATCGCCGACTTCCTCAACCGTTCAACCCGTTCCATCAGCCCAATCCCCGACAGAGCTCTGAAAGTGGTAAAGAACTATGCCAGAAATCACCCTGAAGCTACGCCACGCCGGCTCGCAGACGTGGCGTATATGGCTGTACGCTACAGCAACCTCATTGCCAATAAAGAGGACTATGTGACTTCGCCGTTCATGATGGCTATGTTTATGAAGAACGTCATGGACAAACTCAAGATATATCCCGAGGAAAATACAGGCATCGGCATTATCAATTCCCGCGCCGAGGTGCCCACCGACGAGCTGTCGGGTTGGAACCAGAGCAATTTCATTTACTGGGCCGCCGACACTGCCTACATGATGTTCCCCGGCTTCAATATAGCGCCCGGCGAGCTCCCTGGCATATTTCAGGGTGAGAAAGGTAAAGTTTTCCTGGGCAATTTACGTAATGCGGAAGATCTGTCGCAGATTGCTGAATTCATCGAGAAAGACCGCCATCATTCCGGCAACCGGGTGAAGGCCGCCCTGACAGTAAACCTTTTGGAGGAAGACCCTTCCGTACTCAACGTAGTGCGCAGCGTTGAACTGACAGGGAGTGCCAAGAATGCAGGCAAAAACCTCGTCGACTACGCCGAGTGGATACGCGGAGCCGAAAAATATCTCGACATTGCAAAACCATATATAATAAAGGAATATGATGAACCGACCCGGAAGAGCGAATTGCGGGAAGCCCTCGCCGCAGAGTGCGCCGCCGTCTCCGGTTTCACCCCGGACAGCATAATGGCGTATTCGGTCGACGAGCACGGCTTCCTGCCCGACCATGAGGCCATGAAATACACGATACACTGTCATGTTTCCGGCCTTGTCGAGAATCTCGGCAACGACATATCCGTGACCTTGGGTCGCCTGCTGGGGCATGTCGAAAAGATCGAGGGCAGCGAGCGTGAGCGCTTTCTCGATGCAATGCTGTCGTCGTCTTTCCAGAACTCACACACCCTGACACTTAAAGTACCGCAAGGCTATAAAGTGGATGCCACATCACTCGAAGAATTCAACCGCAACGCAGGCAGTTCCATTGGCGCATTTGCAGCCAAAGCCACCGTCAATGACGCAGGTGATGTCGAAGTGCAGTGCCTATTGCGTGTTAAACGCGCAACCGTTCCCCTGCAATTCTGGCCGCAGTTGCGCGATCTCTATGACGCCGGCTCGCGCTTTGCCGAGGCGGCTATCATATTGACAAAAGAATCCTGATCAAGAGCCTTCGGTTAGTGAATTGCTTCGGACGGCGTTTATCAATTCTGCAACAATTGCCGAAAGCGCTTTTCAATATAATATCACACCATTCTTGTGTAAATTACTACCCGATTTTTCCAACGCAGAAAAGAATTTATCATCCGAATTCTCCCCGCATCCGGAGAATCCTAATGCGGGGAGAAAAATCAGAATAATCGTTTTTATGTGTTTCAACAATTTATAAATATAAACCTCGAATACACGGCTCTTTCATTTAAAATTGCGTTGCCATGTCAGGAGACATGCTATTTTATAGCCGGATTAAAATAGTTGCGAATAGACCTTTTATTCCTGATTTTCAATAAAATAAGTGCTCTACAAATTTGGCCTAGTGGCAGATTTTTCGTAACTTTATAGGTGATAATCAATAAGTTATGA
>CAJTJV010000041.1 GCA_910576775.1 uncultured Muribaculaceae bacterium
ACGCAGCCCGGGTATGGTTCCCCAATTTCCGGATGAACCGCGTCAGCGGTGGTACTGTGCCGCCGCCAAGCGGCTCCATCTGTTTACGGGCATCTGAAACACGGGTTACACCCGTGCCCCTATAGAACTGCCGCAGCTATGCTGCTCCGGTCGCATCAGGTGTATGCAGGATTAAATGAAAGAGCCGTGTATTGACGTAAAAATCACACATAAAAACACGTCGGCTCCGCACTTGGTGCGGAGCCGACGTGGCTGTTTTAGGTTAGTTTCTGATATTCGTATAGTAGCAGAGTGTAAGAAGGAGGGCGTTGGAGGAGAGAGGAGAATATTATATTCGTCCTTGGGTAAACGTGAAATCCGGTTATCTGGCCGATGCGAAGCGTTCCTGAAGCTTCTTGCGGGCGAAAAATATGCGGCTTTTTACGGTGCCGAGAGGCAGTCCGATATGTTCTGCGATTTCATTGTATTTGTAGCCGGCGATGTGCATCGAGAACGGTACACGGTATTCGTCGGAGAATTCGTTTATTGCCTTTGTAATTTCGGCTGCGCTGTAGCTGTCTTCGGGCGATTCGGCTACGCTTGTGCCGAGATTGAGAAGATAGAGATTGTCGGTGGTGTCTACTACTGTAGCGTTGCGTACACTGCGGCGGTAGTTGTTGATGAAGATATTGCGCATGATGGTGAACACCCATCCTTTGAAATTTGTTCCCTCGATAAATTTTTCTTCGTTGTCGAGGGCCTTGAGTGTGGTGTCTTGAAGGAGGTCGTAGGCATCATCGCGATTGTTGGTAAGCATGTATGCGAAATTAAGCATATTGCTCTGAAGATTCATCAGGTTGGTTTGAAATTTTACGTTTGCCATAGTGGGTGATTATTAACGGATTTTCGGGGTTAGTTTTTGTTTTATGTCCCAAAATTAGTTATTCTTTACCCAATGCAAGAATTTTAATGTAAATAAATGTTAAATGCGGGAAACTCTTCTATCGTACTATGTAACTGTCTGATATAAAGATGTATAATTGCATGATTTTCTGTTACAAGATTGTTACAGGTGTTTGAAATGTGGTTTTGTGTAATTGAATTGTAACATGTATGAAGGGTGTTTGCAATTATATTGGGGCGTGCTTATTTATCTGTTTCGCTGAAAAAATATGTGTTGGGAAATGTATCCCTCAGTTCCGTTTCCCGCGGGCATTCGCGTCGCAGTGATAATCCGAATCCGGCGGCAATAAGCTGGCGGGCAAGTTCCGGTTTGCCGCAGAAGCCGTGGATAATCCATCGTACGGAAGGGTTGAGTTCGCGTTTGAGTTCCATTATGCGGCCATAACGGCGCACGCAGTGAATCATAAGGAATTTACTGTATTTTTCGGCGAGAGCAGCCTGGCGGCGGAATACAGCTTCCTGAGTGGCGCGGTCGCCCCCTCGGCCGGCATCAAGGCCGGCCTCTCCTATTGCAGCCACTTGCGGATGCGAGGCGAGGGTTTCGATCAGCGTCCAGTCTCTGTCGGAGATTGGTTCGGAGGTGTCCCAGGGGTGGATGCCGACGCTGTACCATGTCCCGGGCTCAGGATGTGCCGGCATCTCCGCCGGACGTACTGATGTGAGGATGCGTTCGCCGGTGCGGGTGTGGGCGTGAATGTCATCGAAATATTCGGGTTCCGGAGTCATGGTACGGGATCGTAGCCGCAGCCGCCCCATGGATGGCATCGGAGTATGCGGCGGATGGCGAGATATGTTCCGCGTAAAGGTCCGTGTTTACGGATCGCCTCAAGGGCATACTGGCTACACGTGGGAGTGAAGCGGCAGCAGGGAGGGAACAGCGGCGATATGCATGCGCGGTAGAATAGAATTGGCAGGCACAGCAGCCACACTGCGGCGCGTCGCAGATTATTGGCGGGGTTCTTCATCAGAAGGCGTGTAAAATGCTGCGATGTCCTCTAAAAGATGCTCCATGGCACTGCTGACACGGGTGTAAGGCTGTGTTTCGTTGGCGACATAGATGAATGCCACATCGATGCGTTTTTCGTCGGGCAGGGGATGGTTCCGGTGGGTGAGGCGGTAGGCTTCGCGTATTCGGCGGCGCATAAGTACGCGGTCGACGGCATGGCGCAGGCGTTTTTTGGGTACCGATATCAGAAAGGCTGTCGGGGCATCGGACCGCCGGAGAGAGTTGGAGGTCGCTACGACGCGGAGGGGGTATATGAGACGGCTGAATTCGGCTCCGCCCGGGCCGAAGAGTTTTTCGATGGCGGTGGGGGAGCAGAGTTTTTCTTTCTTATATAGCCCGAATTGTTTCACCGTTTCAGGCCTTGGTGCCGTTGACTTGTGCGAGATATTGGTCGAGAGCCGATGTCATGGAGGGAGCCTTGGGGTTGGGGGCTTCTACGTCAAGGCGCAGGCCGGCGTCGACAACGGACTTGGCGGTGGAGGCGCCGAAGGCGGCGATAGCCATGTCGCCTTGTTTGAAATCGGGGAAATTTTTCAGCAGCGATTCTATACCCTGAGGGCTGAAGAAGATAAGCATGTCGTAGTCGAAAGCCTCGTCGGCGCCGAAATCATTGCTTACCGTACGGTACATCACTGCCGGTGTCACGTCAATCTTGTTTTCGCTAAGGAGGGCTGCGTCAGCGCCGTTGTTTACATCGCTGACTGCCATAAGGTATTTCTCGCCTTTGTGTTTCTGCATCGACGGAATAAGGTCGATAAGTCGGCCTGTGGGGGAGAAGAAAATCTTGCGTTTGCGGTAAACGATATATTTCTGGAGGTAGTTGGCGATTGTTTCCGATGTACAGAAATATTTCATTGTCACAGGAACGGTGATTCGCATCTCTTCGCAGAGACGGAAGAAATGGTCGATTGCACCGCGTGCGGTGAAGACAACGGCGGTGAAATCCGGAATGTTTACCTTCTCCTGGCGGAATTCCTTGGCCGACAGTCCTTCAACTTTGATAAACTGACGGAATACAAGCTCTACATCATATTTGCGGGCAATGTCGTAGTAGGGAGATTTGTCGGAACTTGGCTTAGGCTGGGAGACAAGAATTTTCTTTATCACAGTTAAACGGTATTAATAGGGGCGCTCCGTGCGCTGATTTGATGATTGTGTACTACCTGATGGCTTCGGTGAAATATAGCGAAATGGCGTACAGACCGAACATAGGTATTATTTCAAGGGTGCAAAGGTACAAAATAAAATAAAGCAACGAGGCAATTTTATGGTAAAAAATTCTAAACCCTTTTATTATAAATATCGTGTGTGCAAGCGCGTAGACTGAGACAGAGGCTGTTATCGCCGGAGTTGCCCATTGCGGGCATGTGACGGCTACGATGGTAGGAATAGCCATTCCAAGGCCGGCGAAAGCCTGTGAGGCGAAAAATCCGCCCATCCAGCGCTTGTTTTGTTCTTCGTCGGCGAAGGCGTAGCCTACCATGCAGTAGGCGCATATCTGGAAGAAATAATATGCGCCGGCAAGTCCCATCGAGGCGAGGGCGCCCGGTGTGGTCGGTGGAGTGGGGCGTGCGGGCACATAGTAGAGGGTGATGCCGCCGAAGATTATAAATATGAAGCCTAAAAGAATGGCAATCGGCAGACGTACGTTTGTCTCGTCGTCGAAAACATTGGGACGTCGTCGGGTGCTCCATAGCTCTGCCTTGTAACTTTTGAGTGCTCTTGCCAGCCCCGGAGCGTTGATGGCCGCAAGAATCAGTATGCCGAGCATTATGGCTGAAAGTGTCGTCCCGGCGCCGTCGGGCTGCAGAGCTGTCGGTGCCAGACCTTCACGTAGCCCGGAAGGCGCCGGGCGCATTTCAATGGCCGGGAAAGAATCCGCAAGGGCTTCCGCACGCAGAGAATCAGCTTCGTCGACAGATATGAAATGCGGGATGCGCCCTGTGGCGGTGTCGGATGCTATGGAGTCGAAAAGCACCGTCGATATTCCGTTGTCGCGCACGAAACCCGTCGGAGCATTGTAGCTCGAAGGCTCCGGTGCCGTGGCATAGGCTATGTTAAGACTGTCGATGGAATCTGTCGTGTGCATCCGTTTCAATCAGAATTTCGGTGTGAATGTTTTATTTCCGGTAGTGGCAAGAGCCATTTCAACGGCTTCTACCGCTGAAGAGGCCACGTTGAAAAGTCTGCTGTGGTCGGGGCGCATGAAACCTTTTTCTATCGCCGTGGCAAACATCGACAGCAACGGGTCGTAGTATCCCTCTGCATTGTAGATGACGATATTGCCGTCGAAAAGACCGAGCTGGCGCCAGGTGATGATTTCGCACAGCTCTTCGAAGGTGCCTATTCCGCCCGGGAGCGCCACGCATGCAGTTGACTGTGCCATAAGTTTCTTTCGTTCATGCATGTCGGCGGTGATTATGAGTTCGCTCAGACCGCTGTGATGCCAGCCGCGGTCTACCATGAATTGAGGAATTATACCTCGCACGCGGCCACCGGCGGCAAGAGCGGCGTCGGCCGCGGCACCCATCATGCCCGTCCGTCCGGCACCTGTGACGAGCGTGACACCGGCACAGGCGATGGCGCGCCCGAGGGCAACCGCCGATTCTATAAATGCCGGGGCGAGGTTCGCTGCCGAGCCGCAGTACACCGTAATAGACTTTTCTGTTTTCATATCCGCCTGCAAAATTACGAAAAACTGTCGTAGCACCACCACGATAAAATATAAAAGTCCGCTCCGGCACATTTTTTCATTGGTAAATGCGCGCCTTGTCGTGGCGGCTTTTCTGAAGACCCGTGCATGGTGCATATCAGGATTCAATTATTTTGCATTAAAATCTGTCCCATTGCCGCTATGGCCTCTTTATGTTCTTTGCGGCAAATGAAATGAGCGAATTGTCACCCCATTTATTGCTTCGTGTTTCATCTGGCTTGTTGGTTATGTATCATGTTGTAAAGTTACGGTTAATTGTCTGTATCACAAAATTTATTACGAGCAAAATCAGTTCTATTTAGGAATTTGTAATGTGAAAATTATAAAACCGGTGGTTTTCTGAGAATTTTATGCTAAAAAATATTAAATAGATATTATATGAAACATGATTCCTTGCTTTTGTTTAATTGTAATGTTACGTTTGTGTCGGATTTTATAATAAATACTATGAAACAACTTTTTAAACCAATTGTGCTATCCGTTATGACGTTAAGAGTGTACCCTTATAAATATTTATTAGAGCTATGAAAAAACTATTTTCGATATTTGCATTTGCCATCGTTGTACTTATGATGGCTGCATGCTCCGACAAGGGCGAGCCTGTCGGAGGTGATGAATACTCGGAGTTTGTGCCGATAGAACTCAGCCGTTCGGAGCAAGGCATAGTGTCGCAGCATAATGCTTTCTCGTTCGAGTTGTTCGGCAGACTGGCCACCGGTAGCCGGAACGAAAGTTTCATGGTTTCGCCCCTTAGCGTGTCGATGGTAATGTCGATGCTTGCCAATGGTGCGCAGGGAGAAACCCGGAGCGAGATTCTTACGACTCTCGGATTCAAAGGTGATGAACTCGACGCCGTTAATTCATTCAACAAACGTCTTGCCAATGATTTGACGTCTGTCGACAAGTCTATAAAATTTTCGCTTGCAAATTCAATATGGATTGACAACGAGTTTAAGGTCTACGACAGTTTTCTTTCTTCAAACAAAGCTGCGTACGGCGCCGAGATTTTCAATGCGGAACTCTCTACCGAGAAAACTCGGCAGGATATCAATGCCTGGGCATCGGATAAAACCATGGGTCTGATTCCGGAATTCCTTAAGGACAGGCTTAGCGACGATGCGAAGCTCTTCCTGATGAATGCACTTTATTTCAAAGGGATGTGGTCGGAGAAATTTGACAAGGCATCGACCGTAGAATCTGAATTCCATAATTCAGACGGCAGTGTAAGCCGGACAAAGATGATGAATAATCCGGACATGAGATTCATCGCATGTCGTGATGAAGATGCCACTTGGGCTAAATTCAATTATGGCAATGGTGCGTATGAGCTTGTCCTTGTCCTTCCGGATTCGAAAGACGGTTTTGTGGATTATATTTCCGGGCTGACGGAAAATGATCTTGCGGAAATAAATGAACAATGGAATGCGTATCAGGGTAAAATCAGTTTCCCGAAATTCGATATCAGGAGCAGTTTCCAACTGGAAGATATCATAAAGGCTATGGGGGTTGAAAAGGCTTTTACTCTTTATCTGGCCGATTTCTCGCTGATTTCCGAGAAGGATATCTGTATTTCCCGAATCAAGCATGATACGAACATAATCTTTGACGAGAATGGCACGGAGGCTGCGGCTGTGACAGGTACCACAGGTGATATCCTTCCCGGAATGTTGCCGTCGATGAATCTGACATTCGACAGACCGTTCGCCTTTGTGATACGTGAACGGTCCACGAAATCGATACTGTTTATGGGTTGTGTCAATAAAATATAAATGCTTTAGCTCCCGCCGGCTGAACACGGCTTCTTTCATTTACATTGTATATGCTGCCGCAACAGGAGCGGCAGAGCCGCGGTAGTTGTTTAGGCACGGGTGAAACCCGTGTTACAATGCCCGGATATATAGAGAGCCGCGTCAGCGGCGGCACAGCGCCGCCGCTGACGCGGCTCATTGAGGGAAGTCGGCGATATACCCGGGCTGCGTGCCTTGCCCGGGCCTACAGAACTGCCGCCGCTAATGCGGCTTCTATGCCCCGCAAAAGCTCTTCCGACCACTAAAACGCTCTGCGGCTTCCGTAGCCGGCTTTGTCATTAACTTTCATGACTTTGATAAATCTGATTACTCTGCAATTTGTATTTCAATGTATTTCCCAATGAAAGTGCCATGTCGGCGGAAACAGATTTGCCGGCGGGAGTTTTTTATTTCGGTGCTTTGTGATTAATTTTGCAGGAAATTAGGAATCATCATGAAAAATATCATAATAACTGTTGTCCTGCTGATAATTTCCAACATCTTTATGACTTTTGCCTGGTATGGCCATCTGAAACTTCAGGATATGAAGATAATTTCCGGCAATACGCCGCTCTATTTCGTTATCCTTATGTCGTGGGGCATAGCGTTGGCGGAGTATTGTTTCATGATTCCGGCAAACCGCATAGGTTTCAGCGGCAATGGCGGCCCGTTTTCCCTTTTGCAGCTTAAAGTAATCCAGGAAGCGATTACTCTTACCATATTCACGATTTTTACCGTGGTTCTTTTCCGCGGAGAGGCTCTGCACTGGAACCATTTCCTTGCTTTTGCGCTGATTATCGCCGCCGTCTATCTCGTTTTTTTGAAATAAAAGTATTAAAACTTAGTCTGAAAAGCACGCGGTGTTTGAGTTTTGAGTATTTCTGAGTACTTTTGCATGTTATACTGATTAATACGCAATGACGGAAAAGAAAACAAGTCATCTGTTCACCAACTTACTCAAATATGTCGTTCCCCTTGTTGTAAGCGTGGGGCTTTGTTG
The DNA here is from genome assembly GCA_910576775.1 of uncultured Muribaculaceae bacterium. Lineage (GTDB taxonomy): Bacteria > Bacteroidota > Bacteroidia > Bacteroidales > Muribaculaceae > CAG-873. The sequence goes on from CAJTJV010000041.1 coordinate 7,449, forward strand.
GCTGCTGTTCACCGGTATAGATTTCAAGGAGATGATGAGCATCATCCGCGAACAGTGCGATTTCCGGTGGATAGCGCTTGGTTTTGTATTTTCCATTGCCGCGCAGGTGTTCCGAGCCTACCGGTGGGCCATTCAGCTCCGTGCACTTTCCATTGTTCCTCCGATACATGTGCTTGTCTATAGCATATTTGGCACCTATTCCGTTAATCTTGTATTTCCCCGTCTGGGAGAGGTGTGGCGTTGCGGATATATAGCCCAGCGTCAGAATTCGCCTTTCACGAGTGTCTTCGGCTCTATGGTGGCCGACCGGCTTTCTGATACCGTCGCAGTGGCTCTTATCACTCTTTTTGCATTTGCTGTGGCGTCGGACGCCATTCTCGGTTTTCTCCGGCAAAATAGTGCTTCCTATGCCGCCATTGCCGGTATTCTCCGCTCTCCGTGGCTGTGGGGTGCCTGTGTGGCTGTTGTAGCTGCTGTATGGATATTCATGAGGCGTCGCAGCTCCAACAAAGCGGTAATCAAAATCCAGAAAGCCGTCAGGGAACTTTGGCAAGGTTTCGCCGTTATAGTAAAGATGCCGGGTAAAGGCCGTTGGCTACTTTTTACTGTCGGAATCTGGACATGTTATTTCATGCAGATGTATGTGTCGTTCTACGCTTTTCCATTTACGGAGGCACTTCTCGACAGTTATGGCACGCAGGTAGCTCTGGTCGCTTTTGTTCTTGGCAGCATATCGATGGGCGTCCCTTCCAACGGCGGTATCGGTCCGTGGCAGTGGGCGGTGATTTTCGCTCTCGGTATCTACGGCTTGCCGCATGCTCAGGCGGTGGCTTTTGCCAACCTGTCGCTCGGCACAACAACTATGCTTACAATAGTTCTCGGCATCTTCACATTCGTGGCGATAGCCGCTGAGAAACGCAGAATAAACAAACGTAAAACAATAAAATAGAAAGTAAACTGAAAATGGCAAAGGTCATAATTATCGGCGTAGGTGGCGTGGGTACCGTCGTGGCTCACAAATGCGCCCGGCATCCGGAAATTTTCAACGAGATCGTCCTCGCTTCGCGTACCGAGGCAAAATGCGAGGCTCTTGCAAGAGCCATCGGCAAACCGAATATCAGCACCGACCGCGTCGATGCCGACAATGTCGACGAAATCGTGGCACTCTTCAAGCGCCATAATCCCGATCTTGTGATAAACGTGGCTCTGCCTTATCAGGATCTCGCCATAATGGAGGCATGTCTGGTGTGTGGTGTCAACTATCTCGACACTGCCAACTACGAACCAAAGGATGTGGCGCATTTCGAATACTCATGGCAGTGGGCATTCCGCGAGCGCTTCGAGCAGGCCGGTCTCACCGCTATCCTCGGCTGTGGATTCGACCCCGGGGTGAGCGGTGTCTTCACAGCGTATGCTGCCAAGCACTGGTTCTCCGAAATGGAGTATCTTGATATTGTAGACTGTAATGCCGGCAACCACGGCAAAGCTTTCGCAACCAATTTCAACCCGGAAATAAACATCCGCGAGATTACCCAGAACGGACGCTACTGGCAGGACGGCGAGTGGGTTGTAACCAAGCCTCTTGAATTCCACCGGTCTCTCACATATCCCAATATCGGTCCGCGCGAATCGTATCTGCTCTATCACGAAGAACTCGAGAGCCTTGTCAAGAATTATCCTACAATAAAGCGCGCACGTTTCTGGATGACTTTCGGACAGGAATATCTCACTCATCTCCGTGTAATTCAGGATATAGGTATGGCGCGCATCGACGAAGTGGACTACAACGGTAACAAGATTGTGCCTCTCCAGTTCCTCAAGGCTGTTCTCCCCAATCCGCAGGATCTCGGTGAGAACTATACCGGCGAGACATCCATCGGTTGTCGCATCTCCGGCAAAGGCAAGGACGGAAAGCCTCTCACTTACTATATCTACAACAACTGTTCACACCACGACGCCTATCTTGAGACAGGCATGCAGGCCGTGAGCTACACCACGGGAGTCCCCGCAATGTGCGGTGCCATGATGTTCCTTACCGGCAAGTGGAACAAACCGGGTGTACATAATGTCGAGGAGTTTGATCCGGACCCGTTCATGGCCGCTATAGCGGAGAACGGTCTGCCATGGCACGAGATTGTAAACGAAGATCTCGAACTATGATATAACCGTAGCAGCCGTCATGTCGCTCAGCGCCGTCATAATAACGAAAAACGAGGAACGCAACATCGAGCGCTGCCTCAACTCCCTTATCGGCGTCGCCGACGAGATAGTGGTTGTCGATTCCATGTCGACCGACGCTACAGCCGACATCTGTCGGCGTTACGGCTGTCGAGTCACCTCGCGCCCCTTCACCGGCTATGGTTCGCAGCGGCAATATGCTGCCGGCCTTGCCCGTACGCCCTACGTCCTGTCGATAGATGCCGACGAGGTGCTTTCCGAAGATTTAAGGAAGAGTATCATAAAGCTCAAACATCAAGGTTTTACCCACCGGATGTATTCGTTCCGCGTCGTCAGCTATGTGTGCGGCCACACTGTAGAGCACAGCGGCATGGCTCCGACGGTGGAAACACGCCTTTTCGACCGCCGTTTTGCAAACTGGAATCTCAATGACGTCGGCGAGCGCCTCACATATCCAAAGGGCGTGCAGCCTCAGTTTATAGCGGGCGACATGTACCATCACCGTTGCGACGATTTCGGAGAACTTGACTTCAAAGAGATTCGTAATGCCCGTCTGCGCGGACGTCTTATGGCCGCCGCAGGCATCAACGCCTCGTTGCCGTTCTGCTGGCTGCGTGCGGCCGCGGCTTTTATGGGCTGTCATATTCGCGATGGTGCCATGCTCGACGGAGAGACCGGCCGCCGTATCGCGATGACACGTTTCAAAGCCACTCTTGAGGCATATCTGACGGCTCGCAATATCTTTCGGGGAAAGGAATGAATCCATGAATGTAGTCCAGATTGTAGGAAACAAAGTGTGGGGCGGGGGAGAGCGATATGTTCTCGACCTTTGCCGCACTCTTGAGGCCGACGGCCACAGCGTCGCCGTGATAACCCGCGGCAAAGAGGCCGTTGACAGCCGGTTTCGCGCCGCCGGTTTCACTCCCGGGCGTCTGCCTCTCGGCGGTCTGTTCGATTTTATAAGTCCGGGGCGCCTTGCTGCTGTTCTCGACAGGATGGATGCTCCGGTGGTGGTTCACGTCCATAATTTCAAGATGGCACGTCTGGCAGTCGCTGCGCGTAAGATGATGAAAAAGCCAGCAAAAGTGCGCATCGTCGTTACGCGACATCTTGTGAGACCTGCGAAGACCGATAAATCGTCGATTGCTCTTTATCGTGCGGTCGATGCGATTGTTTTTGTTTCGGAACTCGCCCTCAGGGTTTTCAGATCCACTCTTCCGCAAGGTTCCATCGATGAATCAGTGCTCAATGTTGTGCATAATGCCGTCGTGCCCCCGACGGCAATTGAGCCGGCGGGGAAGGATTCCGGGGAAATCAGGCTTGTATATACGGGGCGCATATGTGCTGAAAAAGGACTCGACGTACTTGTAAAAGCTCTTTCTCGCCTTGAGAATATCAATGGTCTGCGTCTGTATGTGGCAGGAACAGGTACGCCGGCCGATGTCGAGCGGCTTATGCGCCTTGCCGCGTCGCACGGTATTGCCGACCGCATCGAATGGCACGGACATGTCGACAATGTGTGGCCTTTGATAGCGTCCGCCGATATCGCCGTCCTTCCGTCGGTTGTTGCCGAGGCATTTTCGATGAGTATTCTCGAATATCTTGCCGTAGGTGTGCCTGTTGTAACCACCGACAGAGGCTCACAACCGGAGATTATAGAAAACGGCGTTAACGGATTGCTTGTCGCTCCCGGCGATGACAAGGCGCTCGCAGATGCTCTGCGCCGCCTTGCTTCCGACAGTGCCATGCGTGCTTCGATGGCTGCCGCGGCGAAGCGCACGGCAGAGGAAAGGGTATCGTACGATGTGTTTTACGGTAAAATACTCAATATCTATAAAGGATGAGTCTGCATATTGCCGCAAAATATCAGCTAAACAGCCTGATGAACAGGCTTGCAGCGGAAGGAATCCCATCCGAGGCTGTCGAGATATACCGTGCCCGCAATGTCGTTGCCAAGCTCACTGACGAAGGTGTCAATATCAAGGCTTACAAAATCCCCGGACTTGCGAAAGGGTTGATTTACGGGATGTTGCGTAAACCCAAGGCTCTGCGGGCATACGACAATGCCTTTGAGCTTCACCGTCTCGGCATCAACACACCGGAGCCGCTCGGTGTGCTTGTGGAGCGAAAAGGCGGCCGTCTGTGCCGTTCGTTCTTTGTCAGCCGTCAGCTCGAAGGGTGGAGTGAACTCAGGAATGCTGAAAAGCGTTCTGATTTTGAAGCTCTTGTGAGGGCTTTGGCGGAATTTGTGTTTGATATGCACCGGAAAGGTGTGTATATGAAGGATATGACACCCGGGAATATATTGTTTCGGGAGGTCGACGGCACCTTCGAGTTCTCGCTTGTCGATATAAACCGCATGCGTTTCGGTATCACCGACATGTCGCTTTTGCGCTCAAGGCTCGGTCTCGTCTTCGACAGCGAGGATGCCGGAGCATTTTTCGCCCGCACCTATGCCGGACTGGCGGGCATAGATGAAGACGCCGCGGAGGATGCTGCACGGCATGCGTTCCGCGACAGATGGAAAGCCATACGCCGTAAACAGCGCCTGAAATCGTTCTTAGGCATTAAACCCCATTAAAATCTCTCTTATGAAACTACAGGTATTCTGTAAAAACATCGGTCAATATGTGGAAATCGAAGGTGGCACGACGCTCCTTCAGATAGCTGATATGCTTGCAGACAGGCTTCCTGAGAAACCGATATGCTGTCGGGTGAATAACAAGACGGAGCCGCTTGATTTTGCCGTCTATAGTCCCAAACAGGTTGAATTTCAGGATATGACAGTCGGCTCGGGGCCGCGCGTATATGTGCGTTCGCTCTGCATGATGCTTTTTCGTGCTGTATGCGCCGTTCTTCCCGGTGCGAAACTTGTAATAGAGCATTCCATTGCCCGCGGGTATTATTGCCGTATTGACGGAATGTGCGGTGTAGGAGATGAGGTGCTCGTAAAAATTAAAGAATACATGCTCGGTCTTCATCGCGCAGACCTGCCTTTTGAGCGTAATATGGCGCTTACAAAGGATGTAATGGAGATTTTCGAGAAGGAAGGTCTTGAGTCGAAGGTTAAGCTGCTGAAGAATCTGCATGAACTTTATACCTCCTATGTCACTCTCGACGGGGTGAGCGACAGCTATTATGGCGCTCTGGCACCCTCAACGGGTTATATCGGCGTTTTCGACCTTCATGTCTATAAGGAAGGCTTCCTGCTGATGGCCTTCAATCCGGAAGAGCCCTCGTTGCCGGCAGTACCTGTAAAACAGGAGAAGATGTACAAGGCTTTTACCGATTATGTCAGGTTCAACCATATTATCGGAGTACGCAATGTAGGCGAGCTCAATGAACAGGTGGTGCGACAGAATGTACCGTCGCTTATCAATGTCGCCGAGGCTCTACACGAGAAGGCATTGGCGCGAATAAGCGATGATATTACGGCACGTTATACCCGGGGCGGGGCAAGGATTGTGCTTATAAGCGGCCCTTCGTCATCCGGCAAGACCACTACAACCAAACGTCTCGCCATCCAACTTATGACGAATCTGCTGAAGCCGCAGATGATTTCGCTCGACGATTATTTCGTAGACCGCGAACGTACGCCGCGTGATTTTACAGGCGACTATGACTATGAATCGCTTTATGCTCTTGATCTGGAGCAGTTCAACGCCGATCTCAATGCTATCCTCGCAGGTGAGGAAGTGCAGTTGCCTACGTATAATTTCGAACTCGGAAAGCGTCAGTATAAAGGCAAGCGTCTGCGTATCGAACCCGGTTCTATTCTGCTTATTGAGGGTATACACGGACTTAACCCCGAACTGACGTCGCATATTCCCGAGGTGATGAAATACCGCGTGTATGTATCGGCTCTTACGACACTTGCCATTGACGACCACAACTGGGTTCCGACTACCGACAACCGACTGTTGCGACGCATTATCCGTGATTATAAATACCGCGGTACGTCCGCTGAAGATACCATACGCCGTTGGCCGAGTGTCCGCCGTGGAGAGGAAAAATGGATTTTTCCCTATCAGGAGAATGCAGACGCTATGTTTAACTCGTCGCTTATCTTCGAGTTGGGCGTGATGAAGGATTATGCCGAGAATATACTGCGTTCGGTACCGTCAGATGTCCCCGAATACGCCGAGGCATATCGTCTTCGCAAATTTCTGAGTTTCTTTCTTCCTGTCGATACACGCTATATACCTTCGACGAGTCTTCTGCGCGAATTCCTCGGAGGCAGTTCATTCAAATACTGATGAGGTCGCTGTCTTTATTCATATTCCTGTTCACGGTTTTTATATGCAGTGGTGCAGATTCAGGTGCGCTTGAGCATCGCGCATCGCGTGCATTCGATGCCGGAGAATGGGCGAGCGCACAGGCTCTGTATCTGCGTGTAAGCGACATCGAGCCGGCAGACGCGCTGCCCTACGGACGAATAATATTCGCCGGTCTGATGCGTGGAGACACTACAGTGACTACATCCTCTGTCGAACGTGCTCTGACAAACCATGTGCCGCTCGACTCTGTGTTGACGGTTCTTGAGAACGAGGCCCTGGCACATTTTGACGGACATCTTTATGTTGTCGAGCTTCACCGCATAGGCCGCGAGATGCCCTATCTGCGCCGTCCTGTCGACGCACGGTTGTTGAAATACTATACATTCCGTTCCGATGCTCCGATGATGATACGCTATGCACAGGCATTGCTGCGCGGTCTGCCAGACTCTCCGCTGTACCTCAATATACTTGCAAAGGCTTATCTTATCGACGGAGATATCGCCGCAGCCATAGCGACATGGAAACGTACGGTGGCCGCCGACAGCGACAATATAGAGGCGCTTGTGGGCCTCGGTAACGCGCTTTATGAATCAAATCCGGCCGAAGCGTTGTCATATCTTGAAAAAGCACAGGCAATCCATCCCACTCCCTATCTCGCCTCCCGTATTGCCGCTTTGAAAAACCCCGAATAATCCTTTATTACGTAAAAACATTCCGGACTGTCTTGTTGGCAGTACAGTTTTGTCTTGTAAATAAGACAAAAACAGGACATGTATACCGTGTATAGAGAACGTACCTCAATGGCTGAGGTACCAGGAGTAGAGGCGGCGGATGCCGTCCGGAAGCTCGACGGTGTGGTGCCAGCCGAGAGCGTGCAGGCGGTCTACCGAGCAAAGCTTGCGCATGGTGCCGTCAGGCTTTGTGGCATCCCATTCTATCGTTCCTTTGAAATCTGCCGCATCGGCTACGGCCTCTGCAAGCTGCTTTATTGTGAGCTCTTTACCGGTGCCGATATTGATGTGCGTATTGCGTATGTCTCCCTTGCATTGTGATTTCAGGTCGGAGAAATGTACGTTTAGAAGGATGTGCACACAAGCGTCGGCCATGTCCTCGCTCCATAGAAATTCGCGCAGGGGTGTCCCTGTGCCCCAGAGGCGTACGCGTCCGGGGAATATACCGAAATCTGCGAGGCGGCGTGCAATATCTTCGTCGGACGCCGAGCCGTCGATGCCGCTCACAGGCCGCTTTTCGAGGTCGGTGCGCACGGTGGCGTAGTCTTCCTCTCCGAGTAGCTTGGCGAGATGAACCTTGCGGATCATCGCCGGCAGAACATGGCTGTTCTCGAGGTGGAAATTGTCGTTTGGTCCGTAGAGATTCGTCGGCATTACAGCCACATAGTCGGTGCCATACTGTAGGTTGAGCGATTCGCATAGCTTCAGGCCGGCTATTTTGGCTATGGCATATGGCTCGTTGGTATATTCGAGCGCGGATGTCAGAAGGGCGTCCTCCGGGATAGGCTGGGGTGCCTCGCGCGGATAGATGCAGGTTGAGCCGAGGAAAAGAAGCCGTCGGACGCCGTGGCGGAAGGCTTCGCCTATTACATTCTGCTGAATCTGTAGATTCTGATATATGAAATCGGCGCGTTGTGTGCTGTTGGCCATTATGCCGCCTACATGCGCAGCAGCCAGAACGACAGCTACGGGATTTTCTTCATCGAAAAACGTGCGCACGGCAATCGGATCGATCAGGTCGAGTTCTGCATGGCTGCGACCTATCACGTTTGTGAAGCCACGGCTTCTGAGGTTGGCCATTATGGCTGAGCCAACGAGTCCGCGGTGTCCGGCAACGTATATCTTGTCCTTCTTGTCAAGCATTTTTCCCATTCTTTACAAGTTCCATATCAGCGTCTACCATGATTTCCACAAGGCGTTCGAAAGATGTTTTGCGCGGATTCCAACCTAGTACGCGCCTTGCCTTTTCGGGATTGCCGAGCAGATGCTCCACTTCCGACGGCCGGTAGAACCGCGGATCCACCTCCACGAGTACGCGGCCGGTGTCAGTATCGATGCCTTTTTCATTTTCGCCTTCGCCTTCCCAGCGCAATTCTATTCCGGCTCTGCGGAACGCAAGTGTGGTGAACTCGCGGACACTGTGGTATTCGCCGGTTGCGATTACAAAGTCGTCGGGTTCCGGCTGCTGAAGGATAAGCCACATGCATTCCACATAATCCGGAGCATATCCCCAGTCGCGGCGTGCGTTGAGGTTGCCGAGGTATAACTTGTCCTGCTTGCCGGCGATGATATTCGCTACAGCGAGTGTTATCTTGCGTGTTACGAAATTCTCGCCGCGGCGTTCGCTTTCGTGATTGAAAAGAATACCGTTGGCGGTGTACATGCCGAAGCTCTCCCGATAATTTTTCATAATCCAGAAAGCGTAGAGCTTGGCGACTGCATAGGGTGAGCGGGGATAGAATGGCGTTTTTTCGGTCTGCGGCACTTCCTGCACCTTGCCGAAGAGTTCTGACGTCGACGCCTGATATATACGGGTGCATTTTTCACGTCCGAGGATGCGCACGGCTTCTAAAAGTCGCAGAGTGCCTATGGCGTTGGTGTCGGCTGTATATTCAGGGACGTCAAACGATACTTTTACATGGCTCTGAGCGGCCAAGTTATAGATTTCGTCGGGTTTTACGAGGCCGATTATGCGTATCAGCGACGATGAGTCTGTCATGTCGCCGTAATGCAGATTTAATTTTCGTGCGGCATGCATGTCACGCACCCATTCGTCGAGATACAGGTGCTCGATGCGACCGGTGTTGAACGATGAACTGCGGCGGATGATGCCATGGACTTCATAGCCTTTGGAGAGAAGAAATTCGGCCAGATATGAACCATCCTGGCCGGTTATGCCGGTGATTAGTGCTGTAGGCATGGTAGAATGATTTTTTTTATTTCGGAGAGATTGTCGATTGTTATCATCGGGAGATTTGCCGCGGGCCACCGCCGGGGTTCCTGTGGAAATACGTTGGTGCCTTCGGTGTCGCGCAGCATTATTGTTGTCCAGCCGTTTTGAGCCGGCAGGAGAAAGTCTTTCTTCAGGTTGTCGCCTACGTAGAAAAAACGCGTTCCGGGCTTTCCGTAGATGTCGGCGGCGAGTTTCCACGGCACAATGCTTGTCTTGTCGCCGCCGCTTTCTTCACTTATTATAATGGCTCCCGGCTCGAACAGGTCGCTTATTCCGAGAGCTTTTATTTTGGCGCGCTGATGGCGCGTGGAACCGTCGGTAATAAGCAGAAGGTCTGCGCCTGCCTTCGACAGTGCGTCAAGCATATCGCGTGCGCCGGGGCGTAGCTCTATCACCGGCACATGGGAACGGTAGGCCTCAATCATAGAGTCGACGGTGAACATTTCCGCGCCGGACATACCCTTTATGTAGGAAAGTACGGCCTCGAAGCCTAAAGGGCGATGGCGCATCATCATCGCTGCGAGGCGTTCGGCATCTGCGCCGGTGGCGTCGGCAATCATAGCAGCTACGGCGCGGTAGCCGGAACGGACATAGTCCCATTCGCGGAACAAGGTATCGTCGAGATCGAATGCTACTGCTGCCGGCATGATGTAGATATATTTATTTCCGGCCTATGGAGTGGAGCCGCAGCCCGTGAGCGGCGAGGTCGGAGCTTTGATAGATATTACGGCCGTCGACAACATCGCTGCCTGCCATGTGGCGGCTCACACGGCTCCAGTCGGGCAGGCGGAACTGTTTCCATTCCGTAAGCAGAGCCAGAGCGTCTGCGCTTTCTGCGGCCTCGTACATGTCGGCTGTGTAGACGACGGCATTTCCAAGTCGACGACGGCATTCATCCATTGCTACCGGGTCGTAGACGGAGACTATGGCACCTGCATTCAAAAGACGGCTTATCACTTCGAGCGCCGGTGCACAGCGCATATCGTCGGTCTCAGGCTTGAATGCAAGTCCCCACATCGCAATCCTGCGGCCGTCAAGTTTGCCGTCAAAAATGCGGTTTAGCTTATCGAATACGATGCTTTTCTGTTTTTCGTTCACGGCTTCGACAGCGCTGATAACCTGCATGTCGCAGCCATATTCGCGGCCTGTGCGTATGAGGGAGCGTACATCCTTGGGGAAGCAGGAGCCGCCGTAACCGCACCCGGGATATAGGAATTTGCTGCCTATGCGGGCATCGGCTCCCATGGCGGTGCGCACGGCGTTGACGTCTGCGCCTACGCGTTCGCATAGGTTGGCTATCTCGTTGATGAACGAGATGCGGGTGGCGAGCATGGCGTTTGCTGCATATTTTGTCATTTCCGCCGACGGAAGATCCATGAACATTACTCTGAAATTATTGAGCAGAAAAGGCCTGTAGAGTTTTTCCATAAGCTTGCGGCCTTGTTCGCTCTCGATGCCGATGACAACGCGGTCGGGGCTCATGAAATCCTTGATGGCGGCTCCTTCCTTGAGAAATTCAGGGTTGGAAGCCAGCTCGAAAGGTATGCCGGGGCATCCTCGGGCCTCAAGTTCTGAACGCACGGCGGCGCGTACAAGTTCGGAGGTGCCGACGGGAACCGTACTTTTCACAACGAGCATGGTGTGCTTTCGTATATTGCGGCCGAATTCGCGTGCCACATCCAGCACGTAGCTCAGATCGGCGGAGCCGTCTTCGTCGGGCGGGGTACCAACGGCGCAGAACACAATTTCAACGTCATCAATCACTTCGGGAAGTGATGTTGCGAAATGCAGCCGTCCTGCCGAACTGTTGCGGCTCACAAGTTCGGCGAGTCCCGGCTCGTAGATGGGAATCTCACCGCGGCGCAGACGGTCGATCTTGGCATGGTCTATGTCGACACATGTCACATCAACACCGACCTCTGAAAAGCATGCGCCCGACACAAGCCCGACGTAGCCAGTTCCTACTATTGCTATTTTCATTTGAAACAGCTGTTTTTAAGTCATCATTCCGACAGGCGGAACACACGTATGCCGAGCCACTGGCGGTTACGGCGCATGAATTCGGCCAGATTGTGCTTTGAAATCTCCACCTTGCCGTCTGTCGAAGAGGCGTGGAGCAGATATGGCTCGCCATCTTCGAGAACTATGATTCCCATGTGTGTGACATCAAGGTTGTTGAGCTTTGTCACCAGTGCGACAACATCGCCTTCGTGGAAAACATTTTTTGTAACCTTTGCGCCCAAGGCCGAACTTTTTATATAAGGGAACCTGTGGCGGCGGTAGCCGTTCTCAAGATCCCGGATACGATGATAATTGTCATCATCGGCGAGTGCGGGATACTTGTCGCGGTTGGTAGTCATGAAATCGATGGTGCGCTGAAGATAGTTGGCTCCCGGAAAAAGCATCGTGGCATCCTTGATGTTGCCGCGGTGGGTATTGTCGACAGCCCAGTCACAGATGTAGTGCAGGCGTGAGGGGTAGCCGTTCACCTGGCCGTTACGGTAGCGCATCCGCTGGAGGTTGTACACGAAATCGCGCCACGACGAGCGTCCTTCGCCTATTGTCATGGCGAGCGCCATTGCCGTTTCGACGAATGTCGTGCAGTCGAGGCTGTCGACGCGCACGGTGAGAATCTCAGGTTCGCCTTCGAGGGTGTGTGCGCCGTAGGGCGTGCCGATGAATTTGCGGGCGAAGAAAGCCACACGATCCTCGGGCGTATCGAATTTTTGTTGAGATGCCACTGAAAGCAGATTTCCGATAAACGTAGTGTCGGAAGCCTCGTTGCCGAAGCGTGTTTCCGTCTGAGCCAATGTCTGTAGACTTGCGGCGGCGATAAGGAAAATTATTGTTAGGCGTCGGAGCATGATAACGTTTATTTTGAACGCGTGCATATCAGGATAGCACCGATAACCCCCGGCACCCATGCGCAGAGAGTAAGCGCAGTTACCAGAATTATGGAGCCGCACCCCTTGTCAATGACAGCGAGGGGCGGAAAAATAAGACAGAATAAAGCTCTGATGCACGACATGGTGTTTTATAATTTTAGCGCGAAAATACAAAAAATCCGCCGTCCACGCAAATCACCGCCGCCATGGCATAATTTAGTACACGGCTTTTTCATTAAAACATGCATGAATATTTCAATAGCGATGTACTCGAATAGATATGAACTTGCAATCATTCATGAAAGAGCCGTGTGCGTCAGCCGCTTCGCGGCGTCAGTTCTGTAGACCCGGGCAAGGCACGCAGCCCGGGTATG
>CAJTJV010000042.1 GCA_910576775.1 uncultured Muribaculaceae bacterium
TATACCGACCCCAGCGGGGAATTGTCATTTACCGTAGCCTTCGGTATCTTCAATGTCATCACCGGCATGATGCAGGCCGCATTCAATGGAGAAAACGTATGGAAGGCTGGAGTTCTGGGAGTATTGAGAGCAGCCGCATCGTATGGAATAGGGAAGGCTTTCGGCGCATTTGGTTCCGTCGGGCATGAGCTGCTTCGTGCAGGTGCACACGGCATAGCCGGAGGTGTTTACAGCGCTCTCAGCGGCGGTAATTTCGGTAGTGGCTTCGCATCCGGTGCCATATCCTCCGCGGCAGGTTCTCTGGCACAGGGACTTAATATGAATGCGACGCAGATGGTACTGACATCTACCGCGGCAGGCGGTTTTGCGGCATGGGCGGCAGGCGGCAATTTTCTTTCCGGTGCCACGCAGGGACTGTTTGTGGGGCTGCTGAACCATACACAATCGCATGAAAGAGATTATAGCAGGACTGAATATCATTATAATGAGCAAGGTGATTTAGATCGTGTTGATTTGCGAGAATTTGTTGTTACAAAAAAAACAAGTCTATCCTTAAAGTCGTCAAATACTGTAGAATTTACGGGGTTATTAGTAAGCGGTATTGATGTTTTCGGAAAATCTATAATTAGAAACGGAGGTAATTCAACTTTAGGCAGCAATAATAAGTTATATTTACACAAATCAAATGAAGCGGGATTTTATGGTAATCAATATGTAACAACAACAAAGTTTTCTTCAATTGGAAAAAGTATAAGGAGTATTTCCAATATTTCTGGGAATGCAATAGGTATATTACAAGTTGGTGTTGGTGCTTTTCAAGATTATAATGCATATAAAAATGAGGGTACTACAGATGGCTACCATACCATTAAAGCTGGCACTGAATGGATAGGTGGATGGGCCGCGGCTGAGGTTGGCTTATATATTGGGGGAAGCATAGGTACTTCAGTTGGAGGGCCAGTTGGAGGTATAATTTTAGGTACAGTATTAGGAGTTGGCTGCGCATATTATGGAAGTGAATTTACGGAAAATCTTTTCGATTACTTTTGGTTTAGATAGTAAAATATGAATTATCAGAGTTTTGAATATTATTTGAATGCTATATACTACTGTATATGGCTAAAGAATGTAAAATTTGCAATTATAGTAAATAAAAGCTGTAATTTTCTTTTATTATCTATTATAAGGTTATTTCTTTCAAAGAAATACTATAAAAAGTTTAAAAACCATATTGCTAAAAATATCGACAAAAGCTACAAATCTTTTTATGATGAACGAGATGGTCTTTGCATTAATGTAACAAAATTTGATGCAGATATAATTAGTGCTATATATTCTTCTATTATAACTGTTCCTTTATGTCTATCTATATTTATATACATAAATTATAATATATGGATTTCAATACCTTTAATAATAGTTTTTCTATATATTTTTAATATGCCATTATCTAAGCATGTTTATAAAAATGACAAGTATCTTGAATATTTCAAATACTTTAAAAAAGAAAACAAGCAATGGCTCAGAAAATGGATAATAACCACTCTATTTATATTTTTAGGATCTTTATTATCTTTAGGTTTATCCATATATTTTGTTTTTTTAATTATATTTTCTTCATAATTAGTTTTTATTAATATGACTTGGAGCAGAATTGAATACTTTCTGAATGCTATTCTTTATTGTTTATGGCTAGCAGATAAAAAGGTACATATTATAACAAGAAAATATATTGAAATGTTACTCTCTCCTATACCTAAGTATTTATTTACGGAAAACTACCGAAAAAAATGCTATGAAAACCGGGAAAAGCAAAAACCTTTGTTAGATGATTATTTCAACAATAAAGTGAATGGTTTCCATATCGGCATGGCCAATCATTTGTTCGGCTCGTTCTATTCATGTTATTCATTACTGATTTCATTTATTGTTTTAGCTAAATTACTTAGAATTTATGAAGATTTAAATAAGTTTATTGTTTTAATAACATTTGCAATTCCTATCATTGTTGCATATATACCGGCCTATACAGCAGTTTTTAAAAACGACCGTTATCTGAAATATTTTAAACAGTTCGAGAATGAAGATGAAAACTGGCATAAAAAGTGGAAAAGAATAACAATAACATTTTGTATAGGCGGTGTAATTGCGTTACTGCTGGGAATAGTTTTAGCATGGGTTATTCTTCTTTCATAATCTGTTTGTAAAAATCTTATACATGATTGCTACTGCATATACCAACATTTATATGTATGGAATAATAAAGAATCTCTGTACAAGTTGTTGTGCGTTCAATAACTCCGGCAATTATGAAAAAATTACAGACAACGGGCACACGCGCGAGTTCTATTATCTTGACGGTGGTGTCATAGTAATAAAGGAAAACGGGGTATTCAAGCCCTATATAGCTTTTACCGATCATCTTGGCAGCATCATGTCAGTTGTCGACAGAGAAGGCACGGAGGTGTTTGAGGCACAATACGATGCCTGGGGCGATCAGACTGTAAAGAGAAACACCATTGGCCTGCGTCGCGGCTATACAGGGCATGAGATGCTCGGCGAATACGGCATCATCAACATGAACGGTCGTCTCTACGACCCTGTTTTGGGACGCTTTTTCAGTCCGGACAATTATGTACAGTTCCCCGGCTTCACCCAGAGTTACAACCGCTACAGTTATTGCCTTAACAATCCGTTGAAATATACCGACCCCAGCGGGGAATTGTCATTTACCGTAGCCTTCGGTATCTTCAATGTCATCACCGGCATGATGCAGGCTGCATTCAATGGAGAAAACGTATGGAAGGCGGGTATTCTCGGTATCATGAGAGCTGGTGCGGCATATGGAATCGGGGATTACTTTGACATAACAGGTTCTATAGGGCGTGAACTGCTTCGGGCAGGTGCTCATGGTATTACAAGCGGGATATTCAATTCTTTTGATGGCGGCAGTTTTGGGAATGGCTTCGCATCAGGCTTCGTATCTTCATATATGAGTTCCTTTTTAAATAATCATAATTTAAAATGCCTTTTTTCAACAGTTGGTAGTGGATTTGCCGCATGGGCAGCTGGTGGAAATTTCCTATCAGGAGCCATGCAAGGGATGATTATTCATCTTTATAACTTTGAATTACATGGAGATGGGCCTCCGGGAGATTATTACGACAATGAAGGTGAGTTATATGTAATGTTACACCCTGTCGAATGCGAGAAATACTTGAGCAATTTGGCCGAAATTCGAGATTTTTTATCAGTTTCATCTACATTAGTTTCTGGAGTATATTATATAGGAAAATCGCTTGAAAAATTTTCTGAAAACACTACTATTGGAGATAATGGTATGTTGTATTATGCAAAAATTGGTGATAAATCTTTTCGTGGTAACCAACATGTTAATACAAAATTTACAGTACCTATTGGAAAACAATTGGCAAAACGATTAGGTATAGCAGGAAATATTTTGGGAGCTGTAGACATCTTTTCCGGCGGTATTCAAGATTATAAAATTTATAAAAACGAAGGTTATACAGATTATTATCATACTATTCATGCAAGCGGAGAATTTTTAGGCAGTATGGCTGGTGGTTGGTCTGGTGTAGAGATCGGAGGATATGTAGGAGGTTGTATTGGAGGTTTAGCCGGTGGAGTAGGCGCTATTCCGGGAGCCTTAATAGGAGGTGCTGTTGGAGGTTTTTGGGGTGCATGGTACGGAGGAGATTTAGGGGGTAATGCCGTTGATTATTACTACTATAAATAAATCTATTGATATGGGTAAACAAGAATTTGAATATTTTCTGAATGCTGTATTCTACCATATGTGGTTGAATGATAAATTGTTTACAAGGTTTATTAATAAATTATTATATTGTACGGTTGGAGTTGTAATTCGTCTGATTGCAGGTTTTATTTGTAAATATAAGGTTAGAAATAAACATCATGAAAAAATATCAAAAGAATATGGACAACATGATGAATACATGTATGGAGATGAGTGCGGGATTAATATAAGTGGTGCAGAACATTGGTTTAGATTTGCATATTTAGCTTACCCTTCAATACCAATGTTTATAATTGCCGCAACACTATATAAGACTTATGAGAAAATATGTAATGAAACTTGTGAAGAATTGTTTTTTTTTATAATCATACTCATCATATCTATAATTCCACATATTTTAGTTTACTGTTTTGTAGAAAAAGCTGTTTTAAAAAATAATAAATACCTTGAGTATTTCAAACAGTTTAAAAAAGAGGATAAACGATGGAATACAAAATGGGAAATTATAACATTGTTTTTCTTTATCGGTGCGTTAATGTCTTTTATTTTAGCTATCGCCGCCATGTGGTTAGTCTTTTTATACCTCTGAATATTCAGATATTATGGAATATGAATGATAATCGATTTGAGTATTTCCTGAATGCAGTGCATTATGGTATTTGGCGTCAACAGATAAAAATCGCACGTTGGCAAAAGAAATGGAGACTTATAACAACCCTATTCTGCATCGGAGCAGTCGCAACAGCTCTTTTGGTTATTGTCACCATGATAGCAATCGCTGAATCGTGAATATATAAAAACAGCGGCCCAATCTCACGATTGAGTCGCCGGAGTCTAAACCTTAAAAATCTAATCCTATGAAAAAACTAATTCATTACTTTACTTCTTTCTGCTGTTGCTACTCGTTATACGCTAAAGAAGGCCTTAAAGTTGAGCTATAAGTTACATAACCCCTGTTTTTTATACTCTTTTTACATACTAACGTCCTTTTTTACTAATCTTTACGAGAAAACCAAGATACTCCCGCTCGGCAAAATGAAAATAAATTTTCATTTGCTCTCAACTTATCCGTATCTTTGACTTCGCCGAAAATACTCCCGTCTCAACAAAGCTCAAACAAGTTTGGCTTTGTATTCGACTTATTCGTATCTTTGCACTATGTCTATTTTCAATGTAAAAATACTCGGTTGCGGTTCTGCCAATCCTACTCTCAGGCATGGCATGAGCGCTCAACTGCTTACATATCAGAAACATCAGATGCTTATAGACTGTGGTGAGGGAACCCAGCTGCAACTTAGACGTTTCGGTGGTAATTTTGCCCGCATAGATCATATTTTTGTATCGCATCTGCATGGCGACCATTTTCTCGGCATTCCCGGGCTGTTGTCTACAATGGCTCTTCATTCGATAGAAGGCGCGGTTACAATCCATACTTTCAAGGATGGAGCGGAGATGTTGCGGCGTATCATAGATTATGTATGCCGCGACCGCAGCTTCGCTCTTAAATTCGATATCATAGATCCTAAGAATCCCGGTATAGTATATGAAGACGATAATCTGACAGTAAAGGCTTTTCCTCTTTATCACCGTGTGCCGTGTGTGGGCTATCGTTTTGATGAAAAACCTAAGAAGCGGCATATAAAGCGCGATGCAGTGGATTTCTACGGTCTGCCGCATTATATGTTCAATGATATAAAGGACGGTATGGATATAATTCTGCCGGATGGCAGGGTTATTCCAAATGAACATCTGACTACCGACCCTACACCGTCGATGAGCTATGCATATTGTTCGGACACTGCCTTCGACATGCGGGTGGCAGAGGCGGTAGCCGGAGTTGATACTATCTATCATGAAGCCACATACAGAGATGCAGATGAATATAAGGCAGCTCCCAGAGGCCATTGTACTGCCCGGCAGGCCGGCATGATAGCGCAGGCGGCCGGAGCGCGTCGTCTTGTACTCGGCCATTATTCAAGTTCTATAAAGAATGAAGCGGAATTGGCCGTACAGGCAGCCGAGGAATTCAAAGGCGAGGTTATAGCCGGAAATGAAGGTCTTGAGATAATATTGGTGTGATGTTCGATATCAACGACGAATATTTTATGAACAAGGCAATCGCCGAGGCAGAAATTGCCGGCGAATCCGGTGAAATACCTATTGGCGCCGTGGTGGTGTGTGACGGTGTTATAATAGGTAAAGGGCATAATCAGACCGAACGATTGTCGGATGTAACCGCCCATGCGGAAATGCTTGCCATAAGTGCTGCGGCAGTGTCGATAGGTGGCAAGTACCTTGACGGATGCACCCTCTATGTAACAGTAGAACCTTGTCCTATGTGTGCCGGAGCTATAGGTTGGAGCCGCGTGAGCAGGGTAGTGATAGGTGCTCCTGACGAGAAAAGAGGTTATTCGACAATCCTTATGCCCGGCAGATCTCCGTTTCATCCAAAGACAAAAATAGTGGAAGGTGTGCTCGCCGACAGATGCCGTGCCATAATGAAAGAATTTTTCTCAAGGAAAAGATTAAAAAAATATCCAATCTGAATATGCATTATTTTCTTATTGCCGGTGAGCCTTCGGGCGATCTGCATGCAAGTCATCTTATACAGTATCTCAAGAAAATAGATACCAAGGCAGTCATCACTTTCATAGGCGGTGATAAAATGAAGGCTGCTTCCGGAGAAGAACCTGTGATACATTGTTCGGAAATGGCTTTTATGGGTTTCAGTGAGGTTATAAGGAATTTCGATGCCGTCATGTCGAATATGTCGAAGGCCAAAAGAGCCTTGGAGATGGCATTGCCGGATGCGCTGATTCTTATAGATTATCCGTCATTCAATCTCAAGATAGCCGCAAAGGCAAAGAAGCTCGGAATACCGGTTTTCTACTATATATCTCCCAAGATTTGGGCGTGGAAAAAGTGGCGTGTACACGACATACGCCGGCTTGTTAAAAGAATGTTCTCCATTTTGCCTTTTGAACCGCAGTTTTATAAGGAAAACAAATTCAGTTCAATCTATGTAGGCAACCCGTCTGTCGCCGAGGTCGACAATGATTTGCAGCATATTCTGCCAAGAAAGGAATTCCTTGAAAAATACAGATTGCGCGACAGACAGCTCATTGCAATAATGCCCGGAAGCCGTAAGGGTGAGATAAGGAATAATCTTCCCGTCATGCGTCTGGCAGCCGATAGATTCCCGCAATATAGAGGTGTGATAATAGGAGCGCCCGGTATAAGTGATGAATTCTATGAACAGAATGGTGGAATAAGGATGCCGGTTATAAGAGACAGATCGGCCGTATGTGTACTGGCACATTGCCGTGCCGCGCTTGTAACATCCGGAACTGCAACACTTGAGACAGCTCTTGCAGGTATTCCGCAGGTAGTATGTTATAGAGCCAATGGAGCCAGAATTTCATATGATATTATGAAAAAAATACTGAGCGTGAATTATGTATCGCTGCCGAATCTCATAGCCGGAGAAGAAATTGTGCCTGAAATGCTCGTGCATATGTGTACTCCCGATCTGGTTGCCGACAAACTCGGGGTTCTTCTGCGTGATACTCCCGAGCGCGAGGCTCAGATTGAAGGATATAAAAAAATCCGCGACATTCTCGGAACAGGTAACGCTCCCGAGAATGCCGCCCGCATAATAGTGGATGATCTGAAAGACGTGTAAATTCTATTTTACCTTTTTATAGATAAACAGTTCGTGGATTTCGCCGGTATAACCTTCGGATGTGATAGGTCCCTGGCTCATGCCTAATACAATTGTAGTGCCGCGGTTATTGAGTACAACAAGGTCATCGTTTACAGGATCGATGGCAAGACCCTCAATTTCGCCGGCACGCTTGAAATCGTGCATTGTGCGCAAATGTTCAACCTTTCCCGCTATGGCTCCGCCTGCAATAAGACCTCTGCGCATCACCGGTTTGCCGTTTTCGTCCAGCTTTACACTGAAAGGCGTGTCTTTTACAACTTCCTCTCCCTCAACAAGCCCGGTATAAGGCACATTTTCGATTGAAGCCGTATAAAGGTTGTCGGGAAGATTGTAGGCTGCCTCTCCGTCGTCGCACGAAAAAATAATCTTACTGTCCGCGATGAAAATTCCCTGGCACCAGTAGGGTGTCGGCGCACACTGCATTTTTGTGTGATATTCTCCTGTGGCGAGATTATAACAGTATACATATCGGCTGTCTACCCAGTCCGACATCCATACCATGTTTCGTTCCCTGTCGACTGCAATACCCGACACCTCCACCTGTCCGCTTTCGGGACGCCACGGAAGGTCGCGTTTCCATTCGAGAGTGTTGGCATCGTAGATAGATACGGCTATATTGTAGCCTCGACCGTATTCGAATTTTTCTATGCCGCAGTATATCTCGCCGTTCCAGACGTCGATGTCACCGAAATGATTGGCGATTTCAGGATGCCGGAATGGCTGGAGATTTTTGGCCACTATATTTCCTTCCTTGTCGTATTTGTAGAGGCCGCGGGTATCGGAAACATAATAGAAAGAGGAATCTATCGCTATTCCCTGCCGCCCTTCCACGGGTATGATTCTTTTGAGTTCATATTCACAGCCAAGATTCCGGGCATTGATGCCGGAAACAAAAGCTGTGGCTAAAAATAAGCTTATTGTAAGTTTTTTCATGGGTTCATATTTGGCAGTATTCAATAGTGTGATTATTATATGCAAATATAGGGACTTTTCCGAAACAATACTTAAATTTGTACCGTTTACAATTAAGTTTCAATAACCGGAATATATGGATACTATAAATCTTGGATCAATACATTCTCCCGCCGATATACGAAAAATGAATATGGATGAGCTTAAAGCTCTCGCGGCCGAAATGCGTTCGGCACTGATTCATAAATTATCCGCTACCGGCGGCCATGTGGGTCCCAATCTCGGTATGGTGGAGGCGACTGTTGCGCTTCATTATGTTTTCGATACACCGAAAGACAAGATAATTTATGATGTATCGCATCAGAGCTATGCGCATAAGATGCTTACAGGGCGTATGGAAGCTTTTATTTCGCCCGAACACTATAAGGATGTGACGGGATATACCGACCCTGACGAAAGTCCGGATTTTGACATGTTTTCTGTCGGCCATACATCTACGGCAATCGCGCTTGCTGCCGGAATCGCTAAAGCCCGCGACCTGAATGATGGAAAAGAAAACATCATCGCCGTATGTGGTGATGGTGCTCTTGGTGGAGGTGAAGCTCTCGAAGGCTTGAATTTCGGAGCGACACTCGGCAGTAATTTCATAGTCGTGATAAACGACAACGATATGAGTATAGCCCACAACCATGGAGGCCTGTATGCCGATCTACGGTTGCTCAGAAACTCCAACGGTACCGCCGAACCAAATATCTTCCGTTCCTTTGGATATAGCTACAGGTATGTGCATTACGGCAACAACATTGAAAGTCTTATAAAAGCATTTCAATCTGTCAAGGATATAGACCATCCGGTAGTGGTACACATAAATACCATGAAAGGTATGGGGCTTCCGGTAGCGGAGGCAAATAAGGAAGCATTTCATTATACCGCGCCTTTCGATCCCAAGACAGGTGCAAATATTTGTCGGGAGTCTGCCGGAACCGCACCCGAGACATATCAGGATATTTTTGCGGACCATATACTGATGCTGATGAAGGAAAACAAAGATATCGCTGTTCTCAATGCCGGTACTCCGGGAGCCGTAGGCTTCACGCCGGACAAACGTAGGGAGGCCGGCGACAGATTCATTGATGTAGGTATTGCCGAGCAAATGTGTGTGGCTATGGCTTCGGGTATGGCAAAAGCAGGATGTAGACCTGTAATGGCTGTTGTATCATCATTCCTCCAGCGTGCCTACGACCAGCTGAGCCAGGATGTGGCAATTAACAATCAGCCTGCCGTCTTCAATATATTTTATGGAGGTGCCGAATCCATGACAGACAAAACTCACCTCGGATTTTTTGATATAGCGATCATTTCCAATATACCTCGCTTCAATTATCTCACACCGACATGTCGCGAAGAGTATATAGCCATGCTCGACTGGGCGATACGTCAGCGAGAGATGCCGGTTGCCGTAAGGGTTCCTGCCGGTGCAGTGGTTTCAAATCAGGATTGTGAGCTTATCGATGACTATTCCCGTCCGGAGTACGAAGTGGTTCGTAAAGGAAATAAGGTAGCTCTTATAGGTGTCGGAAGCATGTTCCCGCGCATGGCTGAAGCTGCCGATATTCTTGCCGCCAATAGTGTGGGGGTGACCCTCATAAATCCAAGAAGCGTTACATATCTCGATACCGCCACATTAAGCACTCTTTCTTCCTGTGATATTGTAATAACGGCCGAAGACGGAATCGTCGACGGTGGTTTCGGTCAGAAGATAGCCGCTTTTTTTGCTCAGCCAGGAGCTTCCGCAACTCCCAAGGTGGAATGCCTCGGCCTCCCGAAAGAATTCATCGACCGTTACAACCCTTCCGACCTTCTCGCGCAGTGCGGGCTCGAACCGCGACAGATTGCCGAAAGGGCGATGGGTGCCATAAAATAATAAAGAAGAATTTTAAGGCGGGTCTTGGCTAAAACAAGACCCGTTTTTTTGTGTTTGTTCAGTATGGACAGTTCAAAACAAACACCCGATACAGGTAAGTCCAAACTGGAAATCAGTTTGGCGCATAACAGACGATATTATGCATTTCTGGTATTCTATCTCGTCGTATTGAGCGCTCTCGGCTCATTTGTTAACGACATGTATTCGCCGGCGCTACCGGCCATGTGTCATTTTTTCGGTTGTTCCATATCGCTCGCACAGATGGGTTTGTCGACAGGTATGATGGGTCTGGCGACAGGTCAGCTTATCCTCGGTCCTGTCAGCGACCGCGTAGGACGTAAGCCGGTACTTATAGGAGCATTGCTGTTATTTATTGCCGGGGCTGTAGTGAGTTTGTTATCTCCGGACATACACTTTTTCAACGCATGCCGCTTTATTCAGGGAGTTGGAGCCTCGGGAGGATATTTTCTGGCACGAACAATTCCTGCCGACATATATACAGGACGCAATCTTGCCGGACTTATGGCTCTGATAGGCGCCATAAATGGTATAGCACCGGCATCGGCTCCGGTTATTGGAGGTGTGACGGCCGATGTATGGGGATGGAAAGGCATTTTTGTTTTGCTCGCAGCTTTTGCGTTTGTGATTCTGTTGTTGTCTCCGCTGATGAAGGAATCGCTGATGCCTTCGAATCGTGTCCGCGGACCTTTTTCCGCCACCGTCGAAGGGTATAAATCATTGTTGACAAACAAAGCGTTTATGACGCATGTATGTCTGAAAGGGACAGCCCTTGGCTTGCTTTTCGCATATATTTCCACTGCTCCTTTTATTCTACAGACACATTACGGTCTTTCGCAGACACACTATGGACTTGTCATAGGTTTCAATTCTATTTTTGTAGCCGCCGGCTCGATGCTTGCGCTAAAATTCCGTCTATTGAAAAATGCGGCTGTAACGGGAGCCTGGATTATGGCTGTCGGAATAGTGGCGGAAGCTGTCGCGCTCTATTTCATACATAGTATATGGCTGTTTGAGATTCTTATTGTAATAAGTCTTTTCGGACTCGGTATGATTTTTACCTCATCCAATACATTGGCAATGAACGAAGGACGTCGAAATGCCGGTGAGGCATCCTCGGTGCTCGGCATAGCCGGATATATAGTAGGTGCAATAGTCACTCCGCTCGTCGGAATCGGTAATATTCTCCATTCCTCGGCTGTCACTTTCGTCATATTGGTTCTTGTTGTGCTTTTCTTTGCACGTGCAACAAATCGTATTGCTCCGGATCTCAATAAATGAAAACATTTATTTGTATTTGCTGGTAATTGAGAAATTATTCATATTTTTGCATAAATTATAGTCACACAGAGGTGTGGCATTTATCAGAAAGCGTTTTTGCTTGTCCCGGAATGGAAATTTCGCCAAAATTTACTTAATGGAGGGATAGGCAGCCTAAACGTTCATGCATGTCTTTATTCCACCCCCGTGCATGCGGGATGTGGCGCTATAATGACATGGCGTGGGGGTGGGCTGTACTGTTTCCATTAAGGTCTTTGGCGAGGCCTCCATTCCGGCAGTCAGCGAACATCGTCCTGCGCCTTTTGTTTTATAAACCATAATAACTGCCAACGAGAGGATGACGTTGCTCTTTCCTTGCTATGGAAATTCTGAAAAGCGGTCTTTTGCTGTTTATTATTGCAATTATGACAGTTTCTTGCGGAAAAGATAATCCGCCTGAACCTGAGCCTCCCGGTCCTGTCGAGACTGTTACTCTTAATCTTACCGGTGAAAGTGAGTCAGGTAAAGTAACTCTGTCAAGCGACGCAAGTGTTTTTTCTCTTACTTTTACAAGTTCCGCCAAATGGACGATTACGGTGCCCGGAGCCGCATCATGGTGCTCGGTATCGGTAAATGAGGGAGGCGCAGGTGATGCTTTGGTTCAGTTGAAAGTGACAGCCAATGATTCCTATGACGAGCGAAACGCCTCTTTGACAATAAAGGCAGGGAATGTATCGAAAACATTTGTTGTCGCACAAAAACAACGAGATGCAATTCTTGTGTCATCATCGAAAGTCGAAATAGAGGAAGATGGCGGAACTTTCGATATTGTTGTCAGATCCAATGTGGATGTTAAATACAGTATATCCGGTGGTTCACGATGGCTTGAGGAAATTCCTGCTGGGCGTTCGCTGAAAGAATCCGTTTATTCCTTCAGGGCTGCGGAAAATGAAAGCGGCAGTTCGCGGGTAGCCGAGATAACATTTACAGGTGCAGGATTGACGGAAACCGTGCAAGTGTTACAGATTGGAGGTTCAACTTTATTGCTGACGGAGAGTAAGAAATATGTGCCTGCATCCGGCGGACGTTTTTCCGCCGAATTGCGTTCAAACGTCGAATTTACTTATAAGATTGTGGAAGGTTCCGCTTGGTTGCATGAAGATGCTTCGCGGGCTATGTCGTCGCATACTATATATTTTGTTGCCGATGAGTACACCGACACAGAGGTGGAACGTCAGGCCGTTGTCAGGTTTACATCCTTGGATGGTAAAAT
This sequence comes from uncultured Muribaculaceae bacterium, assembly GCA_910576775.1. GTDB lineage: Bacteria > Bacteroidota > Bacteroidia > Bacteroidales > Muribaculaceae > CAG-873. Next base: position 12,890 of record CAJTJV010000042.1, read on the forward strand.
ATCTTCCGACATGCTTGTCATACAGAATTATGCAGGTGCCATAATCATAGGAGAGAAAGAAATTGAATCCGAATGGGGAGAGTCTAAGGTTTATATAGCATATTCGGCAAACAGACCGATGGGAATTCGATTGCCATCATGGATCAAGGTCGATGGAGAGCCTTTGCAGTCGCGTGCAATGGTGGCTTACCGTCAGGGCGTTATAATAGCAGAGAATACCTCGTCGGCACCGAGAACCGGGTCTATTGTGATATATGACAAGGAGAATCCCGAAATATGCGATTCCGTAATAGTCAATCAGAAAGCGTTTGATAGCGGTTCAACTTTATTGCTGACGGAGAGTAAAAAGTATCTACCAGCGTCCGGTGGCCGCTTTTCCGCCGAATTGCGTTCAAACGTCGAATTCACCTATAAGATTGTGAAAGGTGCCGAATGGTTGCATGAAGATGCTTCGCGGGCTATGTCATTGCATACTATATATTTTGTAGCTGATGAATACTCCGACACAGAGGTGGAACGTCAGGCCATTATCCGATTCACTTCATTAGATGGTGAAAAGTCTTCCGATATGCTTGTAATTCAGAATTATGCAGGCGCCATAATAATGGGAGAGAAAGAGATGGATTTAGACTGGCGGCAATCTATTGTTAATATAACATATTCGGCAAACAGACCGATGGGGATGAAATTACCCTCATGGATCAAGGCCGACGGAGATCCTGTGCAGTCGCGTGCAATGGTGGCATACCGTCAGAGTGTTGTAATAGCGGAGAATACCTCGTCGGTACCCAGAACAGGATCTATTGTGATATATGACAAGGAAAATCCCGAGATATGTGATTCTGTAATCGTCACTCAGAAAGCATTTAATAGCGACCCGTCAATAATGGTGACGGAAAGCAAGAAATATGTGCCTGCGTCCGGTGGCCGCTTTTCCGCCGAATTACATTCAAATGTCGAATTCACCTATAAGATTGTGGAAGGTGCCGAGTGGTTGCATGAAGAGGCTTCACGAACCATGATTTCACACACTATATATTTTATAGCCGATGAGTACACTGATACAGAGGTTGAGCGTCAGGGAATTATCCGATTCACCTCTCTTGACGGTAAGATGTCGTCCGATATGCTTGTCATCCAAAATTATGCCGGTGCTATAATAATGGGGGAAAAAGAAATTGAGGTTGATTGTGTAAAGACTAAAGCTACAGTGGCTTATTCGGCTAACAGACCTATGGGAATTCGATTGCCGTACTGGATCAAGGCTGACGGAGAGCCTGTTCAGTCACGAGCGATGGTGGAATACCGTCAGAATGTGGAGATTGACGATAATCTATCGTCGGAATCCAGAACAGGATTTATTGTGATATATGACAAAGAGAATCCTGAAATTTGTGATTCGGTGACAGTCACTCAGAAACCTGTCCGGTATTCTGTATCGACAAGTCTCGCCGTCGGCGATTTCGAAGATGCCCGAAGCCATACATTTACCATAGATGTGGAAAGTCCTATAGCAGTATCTTTTAATGTTTCGAAACCGTTGGAAAAGATAGGAGACAATACATTCAGAATGCCTGCTAATTATGAAAAAGGTTGTGCCGGTATGGCATCGGTGGGCATTGAAATAGGTACAAATCCTGTTGAAAGAATATATGTCAATTATACGCAGCCTAAAGTAGATGGAATAGATATGGAATTTTTCAACATTCAGAGTGAAGGAGGGGAAATTTCCGTAGATATTTCCAACAATACCGATATTGAATACTCCTGTGATTCTGAATGGATTTCACTAAAAAACAAAAATATTTCCGAAAAAGGTTTTTCCGTCGATTCCTGGATATTCACAGTCGATAAAAATACAGGGGATGAACGCAAGGCTTATATTACCTTCTCTGCCGGCAATTTCTGGAAAGGTGCTGTGACGGTTTCTCAAATCGGTGTTTTACAACCTACAATACCCGTATCTGTCGAAATAAGCGAGGAAGGTTCTCTTGAAACAGCTGTCGGAGACAACGCTATGAAGATTCAGAATATTGCTCTTAGTGGCGGTGTAAACGGAAAGGATGCCGGACTGTTAAGGGAAATGGCTACCCGGGGAAAGCTCACGGTTGCCGATTTTTCCGATGTCACATTCCATAAGGATCTTATAAACGAATATTACCATCAGGCTGTGTGGCGTCCGGGAAAAATTACGGAGGAAAATATGATAGGCCATTGGATGTTCAATGGTTCTCGTATTGAACATGTGGATTTCCCGAAAAATCTACAGCATCTTGGTTATAAGGCATTCGCTGGTTCACGGTTGCGCGAAGCAGAACTTCCCGAAGGCCTTTTGTCAATTGAGGAAGCATGTTTTAAAGATTGTTCCAACTTGACCAAAGTGTCGCTGCCGGGCTCGCTTGAAACTATTCCTAAATATTGTTTTGAATTGGCAAAATCACTTGCCGACGTCACTCTTGGAGAAGGTATCAGAGTGATTGATGATTATGCGTTCGCTCTTAATGGATTCTATACTTCCGAAGGGAGTCTTTATAGCCTTACTCTTCCATCAACAATAGAGGAGATCGGTTATAAAGCATTTGTTAATACCAAAATTAAGGAAATTGTGCTGCCGGCTTCTTTGGATAAACTGGGAAAATATGCTTTCTATGAATGCCGTAAACTCAGTCGTGTTGAATTCCGGTGCGCACTTGATACTCTCCCGGAAAGAGTTCTGGATCATTGCTACAATCTTTCTGAAATAGTATTTCCGCCGGGACTCAAAGTTATTGGGAAATATGCTCTCGCCGATTGCGGACTGCCATATCTGACAATTCCGGAGGGTGTTGAGGTGATAGAGGAAGGTGCTTTGAAGAGCGTAGGTACGAAAGGCCTTGTATTGCCGGAATCTCTTCGCGAGATAGGAGCCCGTGCGCTTGGCTACCAGTCCATGGTGTCGTCATTCATAATTCCTGCCGGAGTTAAGAAAATCGGCAACCGGGCATTCGACGGAGTCTGCTATTTCAAGGAATTGCATTTAAAGTGCCCGCAACCGCCTGAACATCAGGGAGAAATTTTCTTCAAAGATTTTAAATATGAGGAATGTACTCTCTTTGTACCCCGTGGCTCTGCCGCGGCCTATGCCGCCGATTCCTATTGGAAGAAATTCAAGGCAATCGTGGAAGAATAAACCAATTTTATCAATATTGTATTATGAAAAAAACATTACTGTTTACAGCCATTATTACTTTGGGAGGCTTATTCCCATCCATGGCTCAGTCACCGTCCGCGGGCGAGGAGATAGACCTCGGCCTTAGTGTGAACTGGCGTGGCTATAATATTGGCGCGGAAGCGCCTCAGCAATCCGGTACATCATATGCCTATGCAATGATTAAGAAAGGAAACTACAACAAATATAACTATCCTTTCTTCAGCTTCGAAATGGGAGCCTGTGATTTCCCGGTAAACGATATATCAGGAAATATGGAATATGATGCCGCAGCAGCTATAACAGGAGGATTGTGGCGCATGCCTACAAAGGAGGAATGGCAGGAGCTGATTGACGGTTGCACGGCTTCCGTTTATACCTGCGAAGGTATTAACGGTATACTGATGACATCGAAATCCAACGGCAACTCCATTTTCTTGCCGTATAATGGATATAATTGTAATTATTATACGGCAAATAACGAGAATGGCGGGGCATATTATTTTTATGGATACGGAAATTATATCCAGATCAGGCTTCAGGAACGCTTCGGTATGGACGGTCCGTGGACTGGCATGGTTTTACGTCCGGTATGTGATAAGGACCAAGTTCCTCTTGAGTCAATCAGCCTTACTGCCGACCGTAATGATATATTTGTGAATACTTTCGCGCAGCTTACGGCGGTTGGAGTACCTGCGGACGCCAAGTTTAAAGCCGAATATTCGTCAAGCGACGAAAACGTGGCGACAGTTACCGATAAAGGTCTTGTGAAAGGTATCGGTGGAGGTACTGCCGTGATTACGGCAACGGCCGGCGATATATCTGCAACGGTGACTATTAATGTTACGGCTGTCGAAACAGATCTCAGCGCTGCATCTGTCGACCTCGGACTAGGTGTTGATTGGTGTACTTTAAACGAAGGTGCCTCGAGCTTCGGGCAGACAGGAGATAAATATGCCTTCTGTATCACCTCGCAACAGACTTATGCCAATGCCTTGACATATCCGTATTATAATGGCAGTTACAGATTCCCGCAGGCTGAGTTCTCCGGCAATCCGTCTTACGATGTTATCGCTAAAAATCATGGGCAGGAAAGCCGTATGCGCCTGCCTTCAAAGTCTGAACTTGAAGAACTGGTGGAAAAATGTTGTGCCGAACCGGTGGAGATTGAAGGTGTAAAATATATGCGTCTTACGTCTACCGTTAACGGTAAATACATCCTTCTGCCGATAGACGGTACAAGCGAGTATTATCATAGCGGTTCTACGAACGAAAGCCGCTCCGAGGCATATTGTCTTTCCCTTTCTGCTACAGGAAGCAGTATTGGTGCTTTTGTCAAAACTAACAGCCAACCATACAAGTCAAGACCTCTGAGGGGTGTGATGGAGCATATTGTAATACCGGATCTTACCGCTATTATACTTAACAAAACTGAAGCTTCCATATATACTGAAAATACAGTGCAAATTACAGCGAAGCCCGAACCCTTGGGTGCGGAACTTTCCGGAATACAGTGGAGTTCGTCCGACGAGGCTGTTGCCACTGTCGATGCAAATGGTCTTGTAACAGGTGTTTCCGCAGGTGTTGCAACTATTACTGCCGCCGTTGGCGAAATAAAAGCTACAGTGACTGTTACCGTCGAGGAGCCGAATGTATGTACAGACGAGATGGTCGATATGGGACTCGATGTAATGTGGGCGCCCTGCGAACTTGGAGCCGCTACGCCTTCCGAAAGTGGGAAACTGTATTATTGGGGCGCGTTGGAGCCGACGGAAAATGTCAGCGACAAAACCAAATGGGTGGATCCCGGAATTGATAAAATCGGCGCAACAGAGTTTGATGTAGCTTACAAGACAATGGGCGACGGTTGGAGAATGCCGAAACGTTCTGATCTGTTGCGTCTTTCTCAGAACGCGACATTCGAATGGATTGTCTATGGTGGGCGTAAAGGAGTTCTCGTTATATCCAACCTTACCGGCAAGCGCATGTTCTGGCCTCTTCAGAATGGGGAAACCGATATCTTCTATTGTGGCGATGAACTGTTCAGAAATAATTCCAGCGATGGCGAGCCTCTTGTTACAGGTCTTTGGGTTACCGGAGAAGGTGTAGACGAGTTGAACCGTAAGCCCTGGACTCCTATGCTTATCCGTCCTGTATTTGATCCTTCGTTCGTGCCGCCTCTGACAGCAATTACTATCACCTCCGAGTCGACGTCGCTCGATATCGACGGCACCTTGCAGCTCACAGCTGTTCCGGCACCTGAAAAAGCCGAGTTTACAAACCTTACATGGGCTTCTTCCGATGAAACTGTTGCCACCGTCGATGCCAACGGTCTTGTGACAGGTCTTGCAAAAGGAATTGCTATCATTACTGTCGCCGATGGCGATATCTCCGCGACAATTGAGGTTTCTGTTATGACGCCACCGGTGGAGCAGATTGTAATTACATCAGAGGCCACAACTCTCAATGTTGGTGAAACTCTTCAACTTTCGGCTAATCCCATGCCTGAAAATGCAGTATTTACTGACTTGGTATGGACATCTTCATTACCGGCAGTTGCTACTGTTGATGCCAACGGTCTTGTGAGCGCAGTCTCGAAAGGCATTGTCGTTATTACGGCATCCGATGGAGACATTAATGCTACCATCGAACTAACTATTACTGATACCAGTTCGGTAGCCGAGATTATTACCGGTAGCGATATAAAAGAAATATATACGACTGACGGTAGAAAAGTTTCTGTCGAATTCGAAAACCTGAGCTCAGGCTTCTATATAATAGTAAAGAGCGACGGTACCGTAATCAAGACGGTTAAACGCTAACATGCCATTATAACATATCGGCACCGCCTGGAGGTTTCTGCCTTCAGGCGGTGGTTTTTTCAAAAAACGGCTGTGATCATATCTCTAAAAGTATGCAGTTCAGCATGATATTTACATTAATTGCCAAAAATCCCAATATATTGTTTCCGTCCTCATCTGTAAACGTAAGTTAAAATCATGTTATAAAACACATTTTAGTGGTAAAAAATTTGGTAGGATTGGAAAAAGGTTGTAATTTTGCACTCGCTTTCGGGAAGGAACCCCGGAGCGGCCCGCAAGAGAGCGGCGCGGAATATAAAGAATGTTAAATTTTGAACAAAAATTTTGAGATTTTGTTATTCCGCCGTAACTTTGCAGACGCTTTCGGGCAGAAATGCCGAAAAGCCCAAAGAGAACATTGAAACGATTACAATAGACAAAGAGTAGTACAAGAGCATTATTCGCACGGCCGCCCGAAAGGAAGCCGGCCGAGCGGGAAAGACTCAAGTCAATTTCTGCAGATGCAGTAGCTCAATAAAAACAAGCGGTCCGCGAGCGCGGGGGAAACAGTGATTCGTGTCT
>CAJTJV010000043.1 GCA_910576775.1 uncultured Muribaculaceae bacterium
GGTCGCGGGTTCGAGTCCCGTTTTTCGCTCTATCTTTTCACCAAACTAAGCAAAAACTTAATGTCCGGATGGCGGAATTGGTAGACGCGCTACTTTGAGGGGGTAGTGTCAATTATGACGTGTGAGTTCGAGTCTCATTTCGGACACTTAAAAATCCAAGCGAATTATTTATGATTCGCTTGGATTTTTATTTGTTCCGGCCTTCTGTTTTCCTTTTTCCTGTTTCATGTCTTACTGCCGTTAAGAACTGAATCACATGATATTTTGACGCACATATGCGGTATTCTCAGCACACCACTGTTAATATTAAAAAAATCACATTCCAGAAAACTGAATCCCCCCAATAGTAACGGTCCTCAATTGAATTTCTTCGCGAATTTAATTATCTTTGCAGTAGAAACCTCTAATATATCTTCATTCATTATGCACTACATTATCGACGATTTCTACGAATTCGAAGTTGACTATAGTATTGACAATCCTGATTATTTTTATTTAAAGGCCTCTTATAATGATTGCACAACCAACATACCATTAAAAAAATTTCCTTTTCAGAAAAGACCACCATACGATAGACCCGCAACCATTACTTGTCGCGTAAAAACTATAGATGCTAACGGCCTTCCGGTATTGGCTCCAAGCATAGCAAGTTATGTAAAACTTTTATATCAAAAAAAATTTGCCAGAGGCGAATCATTTGAATGCACCGTCATTTCGGCACCCGAGAATCCTGCTACCGCCCCGTATATCATTGAGGATAAATACGGCATTATATATAAAGTCTATGAACCGGAAGCTACTATGTCGAAAGGCCAAAGGGTTAATTATAAATTTACAAGGCTTACCGACAGATATTTTATTATTCAACAGATACAGGAAGATTCCCGCATAAAATTCTTCACACCCGAAGACCTGCTTAAAGCAGCAAACATCCGTACTACGGTTTCAGAACTTATGCTCCGTATATTCTATACCGCACCTCAACTGGAATCCGCAAGAAAGGATTTTGAAGCAGCCCATCCGTCGTGGATTATTACGGCATTAAAATCTGTCATCGCTACCCTCCCCGAATGGTTTCTGCGCACCAATCTTGCAAAAACAAACCGGGTATATATGCAGATGCTCGATGCTGTAAGAAACATAGTATTATATCTTCTTGAAGGTTCAAGTTTCCTTTCTGCCTCATCTCCCGAGCACAGACGTGTAATCCAGTCTCTTCTAACCGATATTGCCGATAGTCTCGAGCCCTACGAAATAATGCTCAATCTCCTTCGCGATAACGGAGAAGACGCATATGTCCGAAATCTTCTTGATAAGCTTCAAGAATCGGGCTATCTATATCATCCGGCAAGACAGTTCGCCGTATTGATGCTGATATTCCGCAGACACCCCGATAAAGTGGAATATTACCTCAGTCGCATTTTCGAAAGCATTTTCGGACGAGACCTTGAGAACTGGAATCGAGAGCCGTTCAAAAGCGCATTCATAGAACAGTTCCAAATATATGTTCGGGAAACGCGCACTGCAATTGACACATATCCCGTTGCAGAAAGTAGAGAACAAAAGGCCGGGATAGAGAACATAATCCTTGCCATTGCGATGCAGATTCTTCTTAATCCGGCCGATCCTAATCGCTCGCAACAATGGGCATTGTTCTATAGGTATGTCTCGCTCTTGCGTCCATTGCAGTCCGAAGAGTTGCTTACCAAAGCATTTATGACACTTATGGGAGCAGAGCTTCCTACACATTTCTCTTACGGCGACCTCAAGCAACCCATGATGATGATAACACATGCTACCGTCATGCCCGGCGATAATATCCTCAACACCCTAACGACCACCCACAGGTATACAAACAATGGTGTCGACATAACCATCTCTCCTGACGGGCTTACGCTTCGACCGACAGCTCGACCGGATATTACCGAACGAGCCATCCCTGCCGGAATAATGCCATGGCTCATGCCTCAGATTTTCATAAACGGAGTGCGTGGTCTAAGTGGCAGTCGCCTACGTAAAATCAACGACCATAATTCCTGGTGGCACGATATTGAGGTTAACCTGTTCGAGCAAGGGTTAAGCCACACCGAAAAGAAAGAAGAAATTATCAAAACCAAAGCGACAGTTGGCTGTCAGGTATTTATCGTAATAGATTCGTTTTCAAATATCATAACAAAAAATCCCATATTCCACTGCCGCATTTCAGACCTTGAGTATGACGAAGGAAGAGGAATCCTGAAACGCGAAAATATTGTAGCTTACGGTGTCCGTCAGATATCAATGCGCTCATTCTATTCCGGAAATCGAAACCAGCGAGGTTTTCTGGCAACTGTAATAAACATAGATGATGACGACAACTACGAATTTTCCCTCCTTGATGAAGTAAACCGTTATGCTGTGGACAACCTTAATTATGACGATGAATATAGAGCCATAATAACAATATCCAACGACCGAACTTATGCAGCTATTAGTGATACTGGCGTCGGCCTACTCCTCGAACGCAATCCGAATTATGAACTTACAAACGGATCAATCGTAAAATTCAAATTCAGCAATATTGCAACAGAAGGTCAGCGAATCGGATATATCACCGGAGTTGACGACAGCGACAATACTTTCGACCAAAGCGACGCATTCGCCCACCTGATAGACAACATCGCAGTAGATGATGAAATAGAAAGTAGCAACGACAATGACGAAATACTCCGCGACCCTGAGGACATGCTGTCCAAAGAAGACATAAGAGAAACAATTGAGATTATCCGGTTCAAAGCCATTGCGGAAACCGATCTTATAAAAGCATACGATTACCTCAGACTTGCTCGTCTGCTTGCAATGGCAATTGATCTTACAGATCTTGCCGACAAATTGCTCGCCCACGCTACCATGCTGTCCTATCATCAGTTTTTCGCAACAAACAGCCGCCTTGATGCTGAAAAACTCGAAGATATTCACGACCTTGCAGTGGCCGACCCCTTCCTTCGCATGATTTATCACCGCCTTGAACTTGTCTCTTGGCTCGGTCAGCCCGACAAGACAAGTCTACTATACGACTCCATACATAATCCGACAAATAATCTTGAGTGCGACATTGCCCGCATGGTTATGGCATATAATCTGATACATAGTGCCGGTGGCAATAATTCTATCACAAATGACATCAAGCAAAAAATCATGGAAAAGCTTAATGTCAACAACGAAACACGCAAAGGCAAGTATTACGGCTCTGAATCAAAATACCTCGAGTTCAAAACCTCTTTCATCTATCGCCCGGGACTACCGGGCGAAGAAATCAAAGAAGACCCACAAGGACAGCAATTCCATATTCTAAGCCGCATCGCCGGTCTGCTCAATGCAAACGGCGGTCGTCTTTATCTTGGTGTGAACAACGATGGATTCGAAGTCGGACTCCACGATGATTTCAAATATCTGGAACGTCATTCCGTCTACGCCGGAAATTATGAATTCAAACGTGTAAACACACTCGAGAAAATTGCAATCTTCCTTGAAGAACTGATAAATCAAAACTTTGAGAGAAAAATTGGACGTAAGATTGCTGTTTCAATCGATGATGAAGCAGAAAAAGGAGTTATTGTTTTCAATGTAGAGCAATCGCTTGAACCCGTATTCCTGAACGGTCGCCTATTCGTCCGTCAAAGCGGTCAGGCGACGCGCGAATACCGAGGCACAGATATCGATGATTTCGTGAACGAACGCTCTGCCCTGCTTATGGAACGCCGAAGAATTCTTGATATAGAAAATGAAGACAAGAATCTCAGCAAACAACTTGACACTTCGGCACAGGAGACAGCTCCTGCAAAAATTATATCAAGTGGGACGGTTAAAAAAACGCTCCAGCAACCTACATTACTCCGCACATGTAACTGGAGAACAAATATCCGCCACAGCTATGAGCCATCGTACGTAGAACCGTATGGCTACCTATATTTCCGCGATGACAATACATTAATGTACTCTCGAGATGATAAATATACAGAGCCTGGACAGGACGGATGCACTCTCGCATTGGCAATACCGCAAGACTTATCTGATGGAGTCCTAATCCTTGGCTATCAAAACGAAAAAGTCCTTAAAATAGCATTGTCGGAAATCGTCCGGAACTGCGACAATCGCTATTCAAAATTCAACGAAGAACTGCCTCTGATCTTTGCCGCACTTGCCAGAAGCGGTGACGGACTCGTATGTATAGCCGCCGACAACGGCAACACAATGTCCAAACGAATGGTACCGGTATGTGATATACCCTTCTCGCGTCTTAATAATTCTCCCAAACGCATTCATGAATCAGTAATGAACCATACAGTATTTTACGAGATTGCGGATGAAACATCTCTGAGCAATTTCAACGACTGCTCATGCGATAAAATGCCGTCACGGCGCTTCGGCGTGACTATACGTTGCGCGGATACAAGCCCCGATGCGACCTATAAGCTTTCTCTAATTACAAACGACAGTGCACCTATACAATGATATGGAACCTTTGTTTGCAATAATTACAGCCACATATAATGCAACGCACACGATCGGTCGTACTCTCGAAAGCGTAGATTCGCAAACCTGCAAGGACTATGAACACTACATTTTGGACGGAGCATCGAAAGATGATACTCTTGATATCGTGCAGTCCCATTCCAATCCACTCCGCATCGTAAAAAGCGAACCGGACCATGGGTTGTACGACGCCATGAACAAGGGCATATCGTTCAGCAGAGGAAAATACCTTATTTTCCTTAATGCCGGCGATAAGTTCCACTCACCACATACACTGGAAATTATCAAGAACGCGATAATAGAAAACAATATTCCTGGAATTGTATATGGACAGACGCTTATTGTAGATGATAACGGGGAGTATCTCGGGCCAAGACATCTGACTGCTCCTGAAAAACTAACATACAAGAGTTTCAGCAAAGGAATGCTTGTCTGTCATCAAGCATTCATCCCTTTAAGACGTATTGCCGGCTTCTATAATCTCAAATATCGCTTTTCCGCTGATTTCGAATGGTGCATTTTGTGTCTCCAGCATTCAAACAATAACATCTACCTGCCCGACGAACCAATTGTCGATTACCTCTCAGAAGGAATGACAACACAAAATAGAATACCTTCACTCATCGAGCGGTTCAAAATAATGTCATTTTATTACGGATTCTTCACTACGGTAGCCAACCATATCGGTTTTATAGGCAGGGCGTTGAATCGTCATCTTAATAAGAGAACAAAATAATGATACTTTACAATACCACATTCTGCATAGATACCAAACTGCATGATGAATTCATCGAATTCCTAAAGCTTCATTATATTCCGGCTGCCGAAAGTTCTGGAATGCACGCAGCTCTTGTACTGGCAATGAGAGGCGGCTACGATGACGATAACAATACTCGCACAGTCGCACTCCAGATGCGTGCGCCATCCGAAAAAGCTCTTGAACAATTTCGCACATCACATCTTCCGACAATCTATAATACGATATATAGTAGATGGGGCACCGGTGTTGCAATGTTTGAATCAACTCTCGACATTATACATGACTCTGAACGATAACATAGAACCCACCGTGAAGGGTGCCGACCGCATAATCATCGGAATTGACCCCGGCACCAATATAATGGGCTACGGCATCCTCGGCATATATGGAAAGAAGCCTGTAATGATTGCTATGGGTATCATTGAGCTTAACAAAATCGGCGACCATTACATGCGCCTTGCCCGCATATACGAACGTATTCTCATGCTTGTGGAACAATATTGTCCGGACGAGATGGCCATTGAGGCACCCTTTTTCGGCAAAAACGTTCAATCCATGCTCAAACTTGGCCGTGCACAAGGCGTCGCCATGGCGGCCGCCCTTGCAAGACAGGTACCGATTGCAGAATACGAACCGCGAAAAATCAAACAAGCAATAACCGGTACCGGCTCGGCATCAAAAGAACAGGTCTGCGAGATGCTTGTCCGGATTCTCAACATACCAAGAGAATCATTATTGCCAAAGCTCGACGCTACCGATGCTCTTGGTGCTGCTCTCTGCCACTTTTATGAATCGGCAAAACCTGAATTCGCAAAGGGGCCCAAATCGTGGAAAGATTTCATCGCCAGAAACCCGGACAAGGTACACAGGTTATAACTTATAGTATTACTTAAACAATATGACAATGAACGCCTCTGAATCCGACCGCATACTCCATCTTAGAAAGGAGCTGCATAGGCATAACTATAATTATTATGTCGCAAACTCACCTGAGATTTCCGACCGAGAATTCGACATTCTTCTGAAAGAACTCGAAGAACTCGAAAACCGACATCCTGAGATGTACGACCCGAATTCTCCCACACAACGCGTCGGCTCCGATATTTCTTCCGGTTTTATTCAGGCTGCACATATATACCCGATGCTATCTTTGGCAAACACCTACTCAATAGATGATGTGGATTCATGGGTACGGCGTACTACTGAGGGACTTGCCGGACAAGATTTCACCGTTGTCGGGGAATTGAAATTCGACGGAACAGGTATCTCGCTTATTTACGAGCACGGAAAACTCGTAAGAGCCGTTACACGAGGCGATGGCGAAAAAGGTGATATTGTCACCGAAAACATACGCACAATACGCAGCATTCCTCTTGAACTGCAAGGTAGCGGTTGGCCTGATTTTTTTGAGATACGTGGTGAGATTGTACTCCCATGGGCTGCATTCGACAGACTTAACCGCCAAAGGGCAGATGCCGGCGAACCTCTGTTCGCAAATCCGCGCAATGCTGCATCGGGTACTCTGAAATTACTGAACCATCAAGAGGTCGCACGCAGAGGACTCGATGCTTATCTGTATTACCTTTTAGGCGAAAATCTGCCATGCGACAACCATTATGACAACATGATGGCCGCCCGTTCATGGGGCTTTAAGGTATCTGATGCCATGACAAAACTACAGGACCTTGAAGAAATCGACGAATTCATACGGAAATGGGATATCGAACGCAAACAATCACCGGTTGCCACTGATGGTCTTGTATTTAAAATCAACTCCATCAAGCAGCAGTTAAACCTTGGTTTTACGGCAAAATCACCCCGATGGGCGGTTGCCTACAAGTTTTCCGCCGAACGAGCCCTTACGCGACTGCGTTCCGTTTCTTTCGACGTCGGTCGCATGGGTAATATAACCCCGGTGGCTAACCTTGAGCCGGTTCTACTTTCGGGAACAATTGTAAAACGCGCCTCGCTCCATAACGAAGATATAATAAAGGCCCTCGACATACATCAGGGCGACATGCTATATGTGGAAAAAGGCGGCGAGATAATTCCCAAGATAACAGGAGTTGATTCCGACAGTCGTCTACCCGACGCAGAGCCGGTCAAATTTGTAAGTCACTGTCCGGCATGCGGAACCAGACTTATCCGTGTTGAAGGAGAGGCTGCATGGGTATGTCCGAACAAACAGGGATGTGTACCACAGATAGTAGGTCGCATCGAACATTTTGTAGGACGTCGCATGATGAATATCGATGGTATCGGTGAAGAAACTGCCGCCGCGCTCCACGCTCATGGATTTGTGAATAATATTGCAGATCTCTACAATCTCACGGTTCCGGATTTATTGAAAATCGAAGGTTTTGCCGAAAAAAGCGCGGCAAGAGTCATCGACGGCATTGCAGCTAGTAAAACAGTACCATTCGAACGTGTAATATTCGCCCTCTCCATCCCCTTTGTCGGAGAGACTACCGCTAAAAAAGTCGCCAAGGCCGCAAAATCCATCGACCGGCTTATGGCGATGCCCGCTTACGAGCTTGAGGCTATCGAAGACGTTGGGCCCAAAATTGCCGTTTCAATATCTGAATATTTCGGCGACCAGGAAAACAGAGAGATCGTCGAACGTCTGAAAGCCGCAGGTGTGACAATGGAGATTCCTCAAGAAACAACAGACACTCCAATGTCCGACATCCTTGCAGGCAAGACCTTCGTTATAAGCGGCGTATTCTCCCGTCATTCACGCGATGAATACAAAGATCTTATTGAAAGCCACGGCGGCAAGAATGCAGGTTCGATTTCCAAAAAGACTGATTACGTCCTTGCCGGAGACAATATGGGGCCGGCAAAACTTGAAAAAGCAAACAATCTCGGAATCCCAATAATAAATGAAGACGAATTTCTCAAAATGATAGGAACATCAACAGAATAATTTCTGAAATATAATAGCATCTTCATAACGGGAGCCGCGTCTGAACCATGATTTCAAGCGTCCGGCTCCCTTGAAATTCAATCCGATAAAAAGCCGTTTTGACGGCTCGTTATCCGCGGCAACAACCGCCACAAGTTGATGGATGCCCAGTTCGGAGGACGCATATTCGCAAAGCAGCTGCAAAGCCGCGCGGCCATAGCCCATACCACGGTATGATGAAAGAAACGATACGCCCACAAAAGCATGGCGATCATGGTTATCATAATCACTTATATCCACCGCACCGACAGCGATACCGCTCTTATCACATACTATAAGCCTCAGTTGTTTGTCAACGTTTATATCTGCTGTATACGATTCAATGTACTGCCACAGCATCTGCCTGCTCACCGGCTGATAGAGCGAAGAGGCTCCCCCCGCCGAAATCTCGTTTTCAAGTGAATACAGGAAATCAAGATCGTCTTTCTCCACCGGTCTCAGTTGAATGTTGTCAGTTATTAGTATGTATGCCATTTGTCAGAGTTCAAAAGGAGTACGCGCAATAAGAGAGCGTGCGAGTGTCGCTTCGTCGGTATATTCAAGTTCATTACCGACTGACACACCACGGGCAATTTGGGAAATCTTCAGTTCCGACACCTTCTTGCTCAACAGACGGAACAGATAGAAATTTGTTGTATCTGCTTCAACCGTCGTTCCTGTAGCTAGGATTATCTCCTGAATACCTCCATGCTCCACACGTTGCACAAGAGATTCTATTGCAAGCATATCCGGCCCTACACCATCAACTGGCGAGATAAGCCCCCCCAGAACATGGTATAACCCGTAATATTGGCGGGTATTCTCAATAATCATAACGTCCTTCACGCTCTCAACGACACATACTGTTGAAGAATCGCGGCGTGGCGACGAACATATCGGACATATATCCTGCTCACTTATATTATGGCAAATCCGGCAATACTTTATTCCCGTACGTAGATTTATAATTGAATTGCCTATCGTTATGGCATCTTCCGGCTCACGGCGTAGAAGATGCAAGGCATAGCGCAGCGCTGTTTTGCGGCCGACTCCGGGAAGTCGCGATAATGCCGACACCGCATTTTCAAGCAATACTGACGAAAACTCCTGTTCCATGCCGCTAATTTACACAATTTCGCCAACATCACCAACAGATGTTTTTATTCATTTTTTCCTTTTACATTCCGCAAAGTTTTGGATTATCATTAATATATAGTATTTTTGCGCTATATAATAACCTGAACACCTACTATGAAAAAATTTTTACTAATTGGGCTATTGACTGCCGGCTTATCGTCATACGGCTTTGATGTCCACTTTTACAAAGACAGCGGAACAGAAACGACAACTATTACAAACGCTTCAAAAATCATATTTTCCACCGCTCAGACAACGGTTACCGACAATACCGGAGCCGATCACAATATAGCCAATACTACATTCTCGCATATCGGCTTTACAGCAAGTTCCGGAATAGATGAAACCGGAGACTACAACAAAGGACTGGTTACTGTTGACGGCAAAACTCTCTCCATTTCCGCCGAACGCGTTTCCGCCATCGAAATATTCAGTCTCAGCGGAAATCTTGCCACAAAAACTATCGGCAGCAGCACCTGTGATATCAGCACTCTCGCACGGGGCACATATCTCGTACGCATCAATGCCGATGGCAGAATATCAGTAGTAAAAATCTTCAAACAGCTCTGAACCATGAAACAATTCATTATCTCTGCCATCATTCTTGCTGCATCTGTGAGTGGCACACCTGTATCAGCAGAAAACATATATCTTTATAAATCCGGGAAAGTTATATTCACAGAGAATACCGATAATATAGGTCGACTTACGTACGAAGACAACAATACCAGCATTGCTATTTACGGCACCAAGGGAGAATCGCTTTTCAAAGCCGCTGTCGCCGATATAGATTATCTCTCCAACAAGCATGATGCTCCGATAGCCGACCTTCTTGACGTGGCTTTCAAAGAAAATGGAGATGCCGAAGACCTTTCTCCTATGAAAATGCGTGTCCGTACAGCAAACAAAGCAGGCATATCGACATATTATAACAAGAATTTCGGACGCACAGCTGTAAGTTTCTCAAATGACTGGGGCGGCTCTGTATCCGGAAACTACAGAATTGACTATTCAAATAATTCCGCATTCCGTAAAGCTCTTGCCGATGGACACACTCTTGAAGTGGTAGTTATGGCAAACTACGATGGCTTGCTGTCTTCATCAACAAACAACAAGGAATCGAAATGTTTCGCATCGCATCAGGCCGGTGGAACAGGAATCATGGTATGTACGACTTCGCGCGGGTCACAAGGTAAAAACGAATTTACATTTTTACCTTGTGTAGGCGGCACCTACCGCTGGGCAACAGCTGGTTTCGCACCTGAGAAAGGTGTATTCTACCATCTCGTCGGTGTATGGGACAAGGAAGAAGGAAAGGCAAAACTTTTTATAAACGGCAATCTTGTCAGCAGCGTTGCAGCCTCAGGAACATATACAGAGCCCTCGGCCAATTCGTTATGGTTCTGCATCGGTGGAGACGCTTCCGATTCAGCACCTACCAACGGATGGAAAGGTGATGTTGTGCTCACCCGTGTATATGACAATCCCCTCACAGCAGCACAGGTAAAGGCTTTGTGGACAGATGTCGAAACGGGCTGCTCTGTTCGCAATGACAATATAGTCGACGATATGGCCATATACAGTCTTCCCGTCAAAACAGGTGGTTACTATCCTATACGCGGCACCCAGTTTGCCGAAGGCGACATTTTCATTTTCGAAAACGAAAAGTCAACCTACACAATTCCTGCCGCGGTCCTTCCCGGCGAAGCTCGGGTAACAATCCCCGATGGCTTTACGTCCGGCTCATATAGTATAAGTCTCGTTAGAAGAGAACTGACACAATATATGGGACGTGCAACCCTCACCGTAATGGAAACAATGCCCAAAGCCGCCGGAACCATCGCACACCGGGGTCTATGGAACGCACCGGGGTCCGCACAGAATTCACGTGAGTCGTTGCGCCTCGCACAGGAACTCGGAGTATACGGCTCCGAAATCGATATATGGATTACAACCGACGGCCAGCTCTATGCAAATCACGACCCGAGTTTCAATGGTGTTACAATTCAGGACGCTAATTCAGGACAATGCGCCGGGCTCAGGTTATCTAACGGAGAAACGATGCCTACGCTTTCTGATTTCATAAAAATGATAAAGGAATCCGATTCTCCGACAAAGCTTATCATTGAAATCAAAGGACATAACACCAAAGAGCGCAACAAAGCTTGCGCAGCTGCCGCCGTCAAGGCTGTAAAAGAGGCCGGAATCGCCGACAAGGTGGAATACATCTCGTTCAGCCTTGATGCACTCGAGGGTGTACTTGAATCCGATCCGGACGCAATCTGTGCATATCTCAGCTCAAATCTGAGTCCGCAACGATGCCATGAACTCGGACATAAATCAGTTGACTTTGCATATAACACATACAAAACCAACAGGAACTATATAACTCAGGCACACGAACTCGGGATGACTGTTAACGCATGGACATTCTCTTCCATTCATGAAATGATTGAAGCTACAGTCCTCGGGATAGATCTTCTTACCACCGACGCCCCCGAAGATGCCATGTATCTCGGCGAATATTTCCGCAACAACCGGTAACTTTCTTACATCGTAAACAATGTCGCTTTTCTCTTGGAAGGAAAAGCGACATTGTTTTATGTTTATGACATTATTTCACACCGGTTTGGTGAAAATAAGTAAATACTTTGTTCTATAATGGAATCACTGAATCACATTTCTTCAAAATGTTGGCAAAAAAGTCGACTAATTTATCCTTATATTAAGATATTGTTCCTATACGGCAAAAAATATCTATTATAATTTGTAATTTTGCATCATACAATCTGATAAAGAAGCACATTACATTTTTGCAGACAGCAATACAACATGGATATTAAACCGGTCTTATTAGCGGCTGCTATCGGCATAGTTCCGATACATGCCGCAGCACAGAATCCTGCACTCGTTTTCGCCACGGACAGCCTGAGTCTCGACGACTGCCTGAGCATAGCACTCAACAATAGTCCGACAATAAAAGTCGCCGACATGGAGGTAAAACGCATGGATTACTCCAAAAAGGAAATAATAGGCAGTTTTCTGCCGAACATTGATTTCAGTGCCACCTATGGCCGAACCCTCGCCAAACAAGTCATGTATATGAATATGGACGGCTTCGGAGATTTCGGCAATATGGGTGGAGGCGGAGACTCCCCGGAAGAACAGAAACTTTCGCGTGCCGGAGGTAAGAGCGGAAGCGACGGAGGTATTAAAGTAGGTCTCGACAACTCGTATTCCATGGGGTTTCAAGCCTCAATGCCTATCATTGCTCCCCAGCTATGGCAAAACCTCAGTCTCAGTGAAGAACAGATTTATCGCAACGTAGAAGCTGCGAACCAAAGCCGTCAACAACTCGTCAGCCAGGTAAAATCGGCATATTATGCTCTCCTGCTCGCCATCGATTCCCGCAAAGTGATTCAGGAAAGCTACGATATGGCAGCCCTGACTCATGACATTTATGTCAAGCAACACGAACTCGGCGCCGCTTCAGACTACGACGTACTCCGCACATCTGTTGCGATGAAAAATGTGGAGCCGCAAATTACACAAGCAGATATCGCCATTAAGCGCGCCACCTTGAATCTGCTTCTCCTTATGGGGCTTGATGGCAACTATGCACTTAAAATAGCAGGTAATCTCTCGGAATACGAAAAGGACATGTACTCAACGGCCCTTTCCACCAATCCCTCTGATCTGAGCCGCAATGCCGACCTCAAATTACTCGACATAGATACAGGTATGCTGAATCGCAATCTAAAGATTCAGAAACTTGCCTATTCACCAACACTGGCATTAAGTGCAAACTATAACTGGACATCTATGAGTAATGGCTCTCCCTTCAAAAATTTCCGTTGGACGCCTTACTCCAGTATAGGGCTGTCTCTTTCCATTCCTATCTTCAGTGGAGGACAGCGCCTGAACAAGGTAAAACAAGTAGAAGTACAGCTTGCAGAAATGAAACTTCAGCGAGAGAATCTACAACGCAGCATCGAAATGCAAGTAAGTGTAGCCATGGACAATATGAAACTTAATGTCGAACAGATTGCCTCAAGTTCCGAAAGCGTCCGCCAGGCAGACGCCGCACACACGATTATGGAACAAAGTTTCAAAATCGGTGCCGCAAGCTACCTCAATCTCAGAGATTCAGAACTCGCCCTCACACAGGCCAGACTGGCATATTTCCAGTCAATCTACAATTTCCTTATCGCACATACGGAGCTTGAACTTCTTCTCGGCAATGCTCCCGTCGACAAGTATCAGCATAATAACAATTAAGCCCTAAGAATATGAAACCCAGCACCAAAGCTCTTGGTATGTCTGTCGCATGCGCGCTCGCGTTTGCTTCCTGCGGTAATAAAGATAATACCGCACTTGATAAAGTAGAAGAACTGCCCCGTGTGACTGTCGACGTAGCACACCGTCAGAACGTCGCCCAGACAAAAGTCTACACCGCTACAGTCGAGGCTGAGAATATCAACAATATCTCACCTTCAGCCCCCAACCGCATCAAAAGCATCAAAGCAGACGTTGGCGACCGCGTCCACAAAGGTCAGATTCTCGCCGATTTGGATTTTGCAAACGCCGACCAACTTAAAATCAACCTCGACCAGACGGAACGAGAATACAAACGAGCCTGCGAGCTTCTCAAAATTGGAGCGGGTACCCAACAGACTGTCGACCAGCTTAAAGCCCAACTCGACGCTACGCGCTCACAATACAATAACATGATGGAGAACACAGTGCTCCGATCGCCCATCAACGGTATTGTCACAGCCCGCAATTACGATCCAGGTGATATGACAGGCAATCTCCCCATTCTAACCGTAGGACAGCTTTCGCCGGTTGTAAAGGTAATGATTAACGTAAGCGAAAACGACATGGCGACTCTCAAGACCGGCATGCCGGTATCAATTGTGTTTGATGCTTTCGGCGACGAAACCTTCAATGGGACGGTAAAACGTATATATCCCACCGTCGATACCGCCACGCGCACATTTCAAGTCGAAGTGCAGATTGCAAATCCTAAGGAGAAAATCAAACCGGGCATGTTTGCCAGAGTGACAATAGATCTCGGTTCAAAAGCTAACGTTGTAGTACCGGATCGTGCCATTGTGAAGCAGACCGGCTCCGGCAACAAATATGTTTTCGTTCTCAAAGGAAACAAAGTATCGTATAATCGTGTCGAACTGGGCCAGCGCATCGACACAAGCTATGAACTCCTAAGCGGCATTGAGGACGGCGACACTGTGGTAATCACAGGACAAACCCGTCTTATCGACGGGTCGGAGGTCGAAATACAGAAGTAAAACCCAATATAATTCTGAAATAATATGAGTCTGTACGGCAGCGCTGTAAAACGTCCCATCATGACTACATTCTGTTTTGTAGCCGTGGTGATATTGGGCTTGTTCTCGCTCAGCAAACTACCTATCGACCTCTACCCGGACATTGAGACCAACACCATAATGGTGATGACGACATACGCCGGTGCGAGTGCACAGGATATCGAGCAGAATGTTACCCGTCCTCTTGAAAATGTGCTTAACTCTGTAAGCGATTTGAAGCACATTACCTCAAAATCGCGCGAGAATATCTCAGTCATTACACTTGAATTCGAATACGGAGAAGATATCGACGTATTAACAAACGATGTACGCGACAAACTTGATATGGTTCAGTCGATGCTTCCGGATGAAGCTGAGAATCCTATCATATTCAAGTTTTCCACCGACATGATACCTATAGTACTACTATCGGTAAAAGCTTCCGAGAGTATGCCAGGTCTATACAAAATCCTCGATGATAACGTGGCAAACCCGCTCGCACGTATCAGCGGCGTAGGTTCGGTATCAATTTCCGGTGCACCAAAACGTGAGATACATGTCTACGTGGATCCGGTACGACTCGAAGCCTATAATCTCACAGTCGAACAGATAGCCTCACTTATCGGTGCCGAAAACCGCAATATTCCCGGAGGTTCGTTTGATATCGGCTCCGAGACATATTCTCTACGTGTACAGGGTGAGTTCAAAGCGTCTGAAGAAATGAAGGATATCGTTGTCGGCAGCTATAACGGAAAATCAATATATCTCAGCGATGTAGCCCGTATCGACGATTCGCTTGAGGAACGTACTCAGGAAACATATAATAACGGCGAACAGGGCGCTATGATTGTAATCCAGAAACAAAGTGGTGCCAATTCCGTCGATATATCAAACAAAGTACTTGAAATGCTCCCCTCTCTACAGGAGAGACTTCCCTCAGATATCAAACTTGGCGTAATCGTAGATACGTCCGACAATATACGAAATACCATCGCATCGCTCGTCGAGACTGTTCTCTATGCCCTTCTATTCGTTATAATAGTTGTGTTCTTCTTCCTCGGCCGATGGCGCGCAACTCTCATTATTACCATAACAATCCCAATCTCGCTTATTGCTTCTTTTATCTACCTATATGGTACCGGTAATACGCTCAATATCGTATCACTGTCCGCACTGTCAATCTCAATCGGTATGGTTGTCGACGATGCGATTGTAGTACTTGAAAACGTAACTACACACATTGAACGTGGTTCAGACCCGAAGCAGGCCGCAGTTCACGGCACCAATGAGGTGGCGGTATCAGTTATAGCGTCCACACTTACACTTATTGCAGTGTTCTTCCCGCTTACTCTTGTAACAGGTATGACAGGTGTCCTTTTCCAACAGCTCGGTTGGATGGTGACTATAATGATGATTATTTCCACTGTATGCGCACTATCGCTTACACCTATGCTTTGCTCGCTTCTTCTCAAGCGCAACATCAAGCATGGAAAACTATATACCGTACTTTTCACACCCATCCAACGGGGCCTCGATGCTTTTGACCGCGGCTATGGCCGACTGCTTGAATTAGTTGTCAGCCACAAAACGGTGACAATCATTATCTGTATGGGTATCTTTGCCGGCTCACTTCTCCTTATGAAGAGTGTTGGAACAGAATTCTTCCCGACTGCCGATGACGCACGTATGCGCGTAAGCCTTGAGCTGCCTATCGGTTCGCGAGTCGAACTTGCCAAAGAAAGTACCGCACGACTTTCTAAAGAATGGTCCGAAAAATATCCTGAAATTCTCACTATAAACTACACAACAGGTATAGCCTCGTCCGATAATACTTTCGCATCTCTTAGCGATAACGGTACACATATCGTTTCGATGAATATACGTCTGTCGGATCCTGGAGACCGCGAAAGAGGCATAACCGAAATTGCAGCCTTGATGCGTGAAGACTTGAAAGCCTATCCGGAATTCAAGAAAGCACAGGTTTCAGTCGGAGGTATGGGTGGCAGCATGGGTGGACAGGCAACTCTCGACTACGAAATATACGGCTACGATTTCAACGAGACGGACTCCGTTGCAAGAATGCTTCAGAGCATGTTGAGAACAATTCCGGGTACTGCTGACATCATCCTGTCTCGCTCGGACTATCAGCCGGAATATCAGGTAGATTTCGACCGTGAGAAGCTTGCCCTATACGGACTTAATCTTTCAACAGCCGCAACATACCTCCGTAATCGTATCAACGGCTCTCTCGCATCACAATTCCGCGAGGACGGCGAAGAATATGATATAAAGGTAATGTACGCGCCGGAGAATCGCACATCAATTGAGGACCTGGAGAACATTCTTATCTATAACAATTCAGGCAAAGCAGTCCGCGTACGTGACGTCGGCAAAGTTGTCGAACGCTTTTCTCCGCCAACAATTGAACGTAAGGACCGCGAACGTATAGTTACCGTCAGTGCAGTCGTTCAGGACGTACCTATGAGTGATGTTGTAAAAGCTTCTATGGCGAAAATCAAAGAAATGGATATTCCACAAGGCATCAACATACAGCTCGCCGGAACATACGAAGACCAGCAGGATTCATTCCGCGATCTTCTCACCCTCGCAGTGCTGATAGTTATCCTGGTCTATATCGTGATGGCCGCGCAATTCGAAAGCTATACTTACCCGGGCATCATTATGACATCGCTCTTGTTCGCATTCTCCGGCGTATTCATAATCCTCTATCTTACCGGACATACTCTAAACGTAATGTCGATGATCGGAGCCATCATGCTTATCGGTATAGTGGTCAAGAACGGTATTGTACTTATTGATTATATAACGCTAAATCGAGAACGAGGCATGTCAATCAGACGGGCAGTTATCGATGGCGGTGAATCACGTCTGCGACCGGTGGTCATGACAACACTAACAACGATTCTCGGTATGGTTCCAATGGCTGTCGGAACTGGCCAAGGCGCGGAGATGTGGCGCCCGATGGGTACCGCAGTTATAGGTGGTCTTACTTTCTCCACTATCCTGACACTTCTTTTCGTACCTGTCCTATACTGCGTATTCGCTTCAACCGGCATCAAGAACAAACGTAAGAAGCTCCATAAACTTCACGCCAAAAACAACGACTAACTATTCTATATGAAAGCGATATTCATAGCCTTCGATCAGGCTCACTATGAAAGAATTGTAGAAATGCTCGAACGCAGCAACTGCCGCGGGTTCACATCGTGGACAGATGTAAAAGGACGAGGCTCTGTCAATGGTGAACCTCATTATGGCAGCCACGCATGGCCTTCAATGGCAAGCGCAATCATAACAATTGTAGAAGACAGCCGAGTCGATCCTGTTCTTGCAAGACTGCGCCAGTTCAATGAAGAACGTCCAAAACTCGGTCTGCGCGCATTCGTCTGGAACATTGAAAACCAGATCTGATTAATTTATAAAACCTTGCGTCAAGGCCCGGCTACATTTGTGACCGGGCCTTGACTTATAAATATATAATTCTCAGAATGAGAACTGACACACAGCACCAACTCTTTTGGCATACCGGTGCTCACCGCTAATGTTCTCTCTGCGACCAAGGTCGAACTCCGCTCCCACCTGTATCCTCGGTGTCATATTCCAGAATACATTGACAGCTGCAAAAAGCCCGCGCCTGTATTCATCCGGCGATGCTCCGTCACGCAACAAATAATGCGATTCACTTGCCGACACACACATAAAAAGATTCGGCCTGAAATTATATTGAAGGCCCAGACACCACCCGAAGGCGGCTGGAGCGTACATCTCTCCCGGACGATCAGTAATAGCCACAAGATCATGATTGCCGATCAGCAAATCCCCTCCAAGACTTTCGTGCCCCTTACCATAACTTACCGTCAGGTATGATGTCAACTCACGTAGAGGGCGTGCTACAGAACTGAGCTGCACACCCCACCCTACCTTATTGCAGTTTGACCCGCTTACAAGGTTTCTATAAGAAAGTGTCCTTGCTATGCCTGCAATACGAATATGCTGTCCACGAGCCCATTCGTATTGCACAAAAGCCGCAAAATCAGGCATCCAGTTTTTAACCGAAGCAGTCATTCTGTCATCGGTATCTATAGATTTTGATGGAGTTTCGGCGGAAACAGCAAAATACCATTTATTCTTGACTACCGGCATATATCGGACAAGTGGCACAAGCCGAAATTCCGGTGCATGAAAAAATTTAGGAATTGTTAATTTTGCGTCATGAAAACTTCAGATGCAA
>CAJTJV010000044.1 GCA_910576775.1 uncultured Muribaculaceae bacterium
TATTGCATCTGAAGTTTTCATGACGCAAAATTAACAATTCCTAAATTTTTTCATGCACCGGAATTTCGGCTTGTGCCGAAAAAGTCTATATTTGCCGAGGATTTAAAAACTGTTGTGTCTATGAAAGATATTTTTACACTAATTCCGGCTGTTCTTATGATGATGCTTCCGGTGGGCTTGTCTGCCGCTACGGATGTAGTTCCTTTTCGTTCCCATGGAATTTCCGGTACCCGAGGGGAAGCCATGACAGCGCAGCCGCGTATGTCGTTTGTCAATGCGGCGATAAAGGCTCCGGCGAAAGCCGTGCCTGATGATGGTCGTGAGTATATCACTGTGATAGAAGAAGATTTCTCTCTATTTACTGCCGGAACAGAAGACGAACCTGACAAGACTTTTCTTGAAGGTACAAACGAGGTTATACCTTCGAAATACACCCACACTCCCGGATGGAAAGGACGTGGAATTATGTCGGCAGGAGGAGCTGTCTGTATAGGTCTTGTGACAGACCCTTATACCCAGGCAACTATGACAGGACAGATTGAGTTACCTGAACTCGATCTTCATAAAGATGCGGGCAGAGCATATCTGAGTTTCAGAGCCAAGCCTCTGCCTCCGGATGTCGATATGCTTACAATCCGCTGGGTGACGACTCCTGATGCTGAAAATCCTATGGGATACACCGGAGAAGAGCAGACCGTTTATATTCAGCCCGGAATGTGGCAGACTGTAGAGGTGGATCTTACAGAATGCCCTGAGAACGCTTGCGTGCAGATTTTCAGCGAGTATCACGAAGTGCTCATCGATGATATAAAAATAATGCAGCATCAGCCGGAGGTCGACGCTCCGAAAGCTCTCAAATGGACCGACTACACCGGCGACAGTTTTACAGCGCATTGGACGAAGGTCGAGGGTGCAGACCACTACATCCTCAACTGCTTCTATGTCCGCCGAGAGGCTACGGAAGAAATGCCGGCTGATTACAAGTACATACTCAAGGATAAAGAACTTACCGATACGTTATATCATTTTACCGGACTCAAGCCCGAACGCGTCTATTACTATTATGTACGTGCCGTCGGTCCGACCGGACAGATTAGCGAGGAATCAAGAGTTGTGGAAGTAATGGCGCTTACAGTACCGGCAGGCGTTACCTTCGATAATGTCACCTCCAAAGGCTTCGACGTAAGCTGGGAGCCTGTCCTCAATGCTGAAAGCTATGAGGTGAATACGTCTCTTGCGCATGTCGCTCCGGCTGATGAAGACTTTGATCTCGTAAACGATGATTTTTCCGCTATTGTCAGTGAAGGCTCCATCGGCAATCCATATGGAAATACCTACGGCTATTATGATATGAACATCTATGGCATGAACCGCGCCGGATGGGTGATGTATGAAGGCGGTGTCATAAACGGTGGAATCTGTCTACACAATTATGTCTCGGCATATGGCGAACAGTATTATGGCGAGCTTGTATCACCTATATATGTAATCAGCCAGTCGACAGGCGATATCACTATTGAGGCCGATTTTGCCACTGACGACAAAGGCGTAATGCCATATATCCAGGTAGGTGTGGTGGAGAAAATCGATGGCAAGAGTACTTGGGTGCTCGGTGCCGGCGGCGTTATCGACGTAGACCTCAACAGGGAATGGAAGCGCGTCAAGCTTCAGTATAAAGTAAAGCCGGGCATTATCCGGTTCTCCATAGGCTGTACCGACGGCGACTGGCTTTATATGGATAACCTGCGTATCTCTATCGGGTTACCCAAGGGTGGCATACAGATTATGCCTTACCATAGCCGTACTGTGTATGAGGAAGAGGGATACACCCTACATGTGCCGACGCCCGACCGCACCGAGAACGATGCATATGGAGTGTCGCTTACAGCAGTCCGCCGCAAGCCCGGTTCGTCGTTCTTCCCAATCTACATCTATAGTGAGGACAGCCCCTTCTATGATGTCCCGGATATCGACTGGAGCGGAGAGGCCGGCGTATGCACGGATATGACGGCAGTACATGCCAAGGCAATTGCCGGAGGTCTGGAGATAATGAATCCCGGATGTCGGGAGGTCGTTGTCAGCGATTTGTCCGGTCGTACGATAGCGCGTACTGAGGAAGCTTCCTCGTCCATAGCCTTGCGCACGGGAATATATATCGTATCCTCAAAAGGATATGTCTCTAAAATATTCGTAAAATAATAATCATCATAATTTACACATAAAACTAAACCGGATTTTATGAAAAAACATTTATCCATCGCTCTTGCGGCTCTGCTTACCGCCATGTCGTTGTCGGCGGAGGTGATGACGCCCTACACCGAGCAATTCGACAATCTGTCGTTCCGCCCGGTAGGCTGGAAAAACATTCTGTCCTCATCCTATTCGCCCGGTTCCTACACAGTCAGTGCAGAAGGCGGACATTCGGGAGGATATATAACAGCAAAGCAGTACAGTAGCTATTTCTCTTCATATTATGGAAATTACAGCTACTCAGACCTTCTCGCCACTCCTAAGGTATCGGGCGAGATAAGTATCTGGGTACGAAAGAATGGTACCGAGCCATCGCTTACATTTTATAAGCTTGTCGACCAGAATACGGTGCCGAGCGGTTACTCCGCTCCAAGTTTGGTGGATGGTACGTCAATCAATATTGTCAAGGATGTCGCTATCGACGATTGGACGCGGATTACGGTAAGTGATGTGCCGGACGGTACATATATAGGCATCCGTGCCCACGACCTCGATCTTGATGAATTCACTGCCTCGACAGCCGATGTCATTCCCTTCAAGCTTCTCTACTGCAAGGTCGAGAACCAGTCGGGAAACACTATTACTGCGAGTCCTGACAATACTTTCACTCTCAAGTTCAAGGTTACGATGGAGAATGCCGGTGACGTTGATTTTGGTGGCATTACTCCGGTTGCCGTAGAGGTTGTGAACAATCCGGCTAAGGTTACATTCGGTACGGGAGAGATTACAGAGGCTCTGCCGCGTGGCGCCAAGGTGGAAAAAGAATTCAGCATCACCGGCAACCATGTACAGGCTGAGGGTATAAAGGCTTATTCCTACTCTGTAAAACTATCGCATCCCGACATGAGTACTTTTGAAGGCAGTCTCGGAACTCTTACGTTCATTCCATACGAGCCGAACCCCAAATTCATGTACAACGAGGGCAATGACGCCAACCAAAGCAGTTATAATGATGTCAATGCCGTTGAACGCATCACAATCGGAGTCGGGACTGCTCCCGAACGTACTATGTGGATGTGGAATTCCGGTATCGCCGACATGGAGGTTACCTCCACAACCCTTACCGGCGGTTTCACGGCCGATGTCAATGCTTTCACAATCGCACCGGGCGGAAAGAAGGCAATCAAAATTAGCGCGCCTGCCGTGGTCGGAATCAACGATGGTAGTATAACATTTACTGAAAAGACTCTGGGCGAAATCAGTTATGATTTGCGTGCCCTCGTTACTGATGACGGCAAATTCTTCGAGGATTTCGAAGGAGAGGAAGCTCCGCTCGGATGGGTGTTCGGTAATCCATGGAAACTCAATGCCGTCAATACCTCTCTTGCAACTATCGGTGGTATAAATGGTGCGGAATCGCCGTATGCTTCATCAAAAGGCATGTTGATTACACCGAAACTGAAATTCGCCGAGGGAGAGACGCTATGTTTCACAGCTACAAAGAAGGATAATACAAGTTCCCTGCTTACCATATATACCTCTTCCGACCGTATCAGCTGGACTCCTGCGCTGGTTGTCAATGCCCGTGCGACTGAAGGACAGGAACTTTTCGGTGAGGACAAGCCCACAGGAACCGGTTACGGCACGTATGAATTCGGTATTTTCTCCGCTCATATGCCCGAAGGTGAATCATATGTCGCATTTGAAGCCGGCGGTGTTGTTGTTGACAATGTGTATGGCGGAGAGGCAGTCGATGTTCCCCATGATCTGTATGTTACCGCTATGAGTACTCCAAAGGAGGGTACGGGTTCAGTCAACGCCCGCTATATTACCTCTATCTCTGTGCGCAACCTTCTTGCCAAGGAAGAAAGTGATTACCGCGTGGCACTCTTCTTTGATGACAAGGAGCTTGCCGCATCTACCGATACAGAGACTATCGCGGCAGGTGCTGACAAAACTTTCGAGATAGTCGCTACCCCCCACGTTGAAGGGACATATACCGCAACTATCGTGTTTATGAAAGGTGACGAAAAATATGAACTTGCCAAATTTGATGCTGTAATCGGTCCAGAAAAGGCCGAGGCCATATATCAGGTAGGCGACGAGAAGATTACGAATACCGATCCGTTCAATACCGGTTATGCAGGCGTACAGACTCAGATTCTTTATAAGGCCGATATGCTTCAGATGGAGAAAGGAATGAAGATTACAGGTGTATATTTCACCGGTGCCAATTCTGCGGCTTTCACCAAGCATGTTAAAGTATGGGCTGAGAATACATACGACGAAGAATATCCGGAAAAGGATATAGAGCCTGCATCTGTTGCCGGCATGACACTTGTCTATGATAAAGATTATGAATTCCCGGTTGTCGGCAACACGAGCACAAAGGTATATGAAGATGTATTTCATATCGTATTCGACACCCCGTTCGAGTACACGGGAGCAAATCTGCGTCTTGCTTTCGAGCTTATTGGCGGTGAAGAAGGCGGCTATGGCACAAATGTGATGTTTATGGTCGACAATACAGGCTATGATTATTACAATGACAAATACAATCACTATGCCATTGTCAACAAGCAGCGCTACAGCGAGGATCTTGAGGACGAAGCCTCTTGGTTGCTCTTCCGGGTAGGTCTGCCGGCTACATTCTTTACCGTCGCTAAGGATGTGGTTACCGTCAAAGGTACCGTCGCCGATGATTTCGGCACTCCGGTCGAAGGTGCACAGCTTACATTCGAGTCAGGCGACATTCTCTATTCGGCTGTTTCCGATGCGGCCGGCGAATATGCGATGAATGTAGCCAATGTATCTCTTGTCTATACACTCGCAGTAAAGGCGGAATCCTTTGACGATGCTGTCCGCGAAGACATAATACTCAATGCTAAGCAACCTGAAGCCACTTTCGACGTTACTATGAAATGGATCGATCGTACGGCAACTCTCAGCGGCCACGTATATGATTCTACAGTTAACCATGACGAACCCGTAGGCGCCGGTGTGGAAATAACCCTGACCTCCGGCAATGAATCGGTATCGGCTCCTGTCGCCGAAGACGGATCCTTTACTCTTACAGTGCCCGATTTCAGTCTGCCCTATGCAGTATCGATTACTGAAGCCGGTATGGTACGCTATACCAACATCCATACCTTTGGTTCGAAGTCCGATGAGGCTGATTATTATATCGCTTACTCTGCAATCGATGAGATTTCCATCGAGGGGGTAGCCGGTGCTGAATATTTCAATCTCCAGGGCATGAAGGTAACGAATCCCGTTTCCGGAAAGGTATATCTGCGTCGCATAGCGGGTAAAGTCGACAAAGTATTGGTAAAATAATCAATACCCCCACATATAAAAGAAATGGCCGCCATCCGGTGGCCATTTCTTTTATATGGATATGTAGAGTACCCTTATAGGCTTTCAATTTCACTTGTCCTGGCAAGGTGTTTTATCATGCGTCGGACGGTACTCCATTTGGGGAAAATGGCGAATG
Source organism: uncultured Muribaculaceae bacterium (assembly GCA_910576775.1). GTDB lineage: Bacteria > Bacteroidota > Bacteroidia > Bacteroidales > Muribaculaceae > CAG-873. The sequence continues at coordinate 5,684 of CAJTJV010000044.1, forward strand.
GCCGCACGTTGCTGTAGCTGATGAGGATTATTATAAGTGAGAAAATAGATGCCGTCAGCAGCCATCCGTATATCTCTTTCATAGATACCACAAGAGCTTGTTGCCTAACCATGCCAAAGAGTTGTTCCGGAGGTATATTTGTTATGCCGGGATTGAAATCTTCCATATTTGTTCCGAATAGGGCGCTGTTTTTCGCCATTGTGTGACGCAACCATTCCCCGATGAGCGCCGGACCTAAGGTAGCTCCCATTACGGCACCGGTAAAACCGTTGATAGTTAAGGCCTGCGGAAAGACGGTGAACGGCAAACCGCTCTGTACTATTGATGTCAGGAATACTATGGAAATTATCACCGCTGCCGCGCCTCTGAAAAATAACGGAATGAAAAGCATCTCTTTCTCCACTCCATAATCTATGAAGAAATAGAAATATGCCAGATAGACGGCGGCAAGGAAGAACCCGATGGCGGCCATGGTCTTATAACGCCATTTATGCAGCGCGAAAGTGAAATATGTGAATCCGCATCCCGACACAATGCCGGCCAATGCATACCAGTTCAGGTCGATAAGATTTGTTTCATCGAAGCCGAGGATGCCGGAAGCATAACTGTGCTCGAACACATGTTCGGTGGCGAGAAGTGTGAAGAATACGAGATAAATCAATGTGGCTCGGATTACATTCCTGTTTCCCATCGCCTGAAAGGATATATAAGGATGGTGGAGAAATGTCATCCGCCATAGGTTGATACCCATGCAGGCGGTACCGAGAAATGCGGCGCCGCGGATTTCGGAGGCGTCCCACCAGTCGTGGAAATTGCCATATACACATATGAAGGTGAAGCACATCATGAAAACCGCCCATAATGCAGCTCCAATCCAGTCTATGCCGAGCAATGGAATAAACAGCGGTGTGCGCACCGGTCTGACAAGGACAAGCACAAGAATCAACATCAGCGCAAGAATTCCCGTCATTATCCAATGCATGTATTCCCATTGCGAGAAGAATGCGGTATAGATTGTCGCGATGCCACTCAGCTGAATCACACCGTCTACGACGATATATACATAGCAGAAAAATATCGCCATGTCGCGTACAGGCGTCAGCCAGAGCTGTATTGTGGAGTTGCAGGCGAAGGTTGCCTGCATTCTGAACCATCCGGCAATGAAACATGTGGCAACCAATACCGGAACACTGGAAGTCCGGGCGCATATGATATTGGCTACAATCAAGACGATACATGCCGACAGCAGCTGTGTGCGGTTGGAAAACCGGAATTTGATGCGGAACATCACAGCGAAATTCACCGACATGCCGATGAGAGATGCGTAGCCGGCCATAAGAATGTCTTCCTGCATCAGCGCAGTGGTACCTGCCATCTCTGAGGCTGATGCGAGATATAAACCGCCCGAAAACTGGATTATGAGGACAAAGATAATAAACAGATACGGTTTAAGCCGACGGGGAATAAAGTCGGGGACGTCCGGAATATCGAACGGTCCTTGATGAACAATCCGGTCTGACATATCAGTATTTTATGCGGCATTCCACATTCATGCCGGCGGCTAGACGCGCTATGTCGGCGGTATTGTTGTCGGCGGTGAATTCTATTCTAACCGGGACTCGCTGGCGGACTTTCACGAAATTCCCGGCCGAGTTGTCCTGCGGCAGAATGGAAAGGGTTGCGCCGGTAGCTGCGGATATGGCCGCTACCTCGCCGGTGAAAGTCACGTCGGGGATGGCGTCGACTGTGATGTTGACTTTGCTGCCGGGGTTTATGTGTTTGAGTTGTGTTTCCTTGTAATTCGCCGCTATCCATACGTCGCTGCTGTCGACCAGATCGAGCAATGTCTGACCGGGCTGTACAAGTTGCCCCGCCTGAATCTCCTTGCGGGAGGTGTAGCCGTCGCATGGTGCGAGTATGACAGTATAGCTGAGATTGAGTTCTGCGGTCTCTAACAAAGCTTTGGCAAGCTCGATACCCGCCTCCGACTGCGAAATGCGACGGCGGTTGATATCTACTATGGCAGATGTGGCGTTCCGTTGGCGCGATAACATTTCATAGCGGGCTTTCTTGGCTTCGTAGTCGGTTTTTGCACCATCGTATTGTTGCTGAGTGACTGCATCCCGGGACAGAAGATTCTTATAGCGGTCAAGGTCGGCGGCAGCCATCTCCATCAGTACTTTGGCTTCTGTTATAGATGCCTCGCTTACGGCCACATTGGCGGATGCCGAAATTACGGAATGATCGGCGACACTGCGTCCGGCTACAGCGTTCTGATAATCGGCGGTAGCACGCGCCACATTCAATCGCATGTCGGCATCATCGATGATGATGAGTGTATCGCCTTTTCTCACATGTTCATATTCATTGAACCGGATTTCCTTGATATATCCTTGTACGCGGCTGTTTACAGGTACAATGTGGCGGCAAATCTGCGCGTTGTCGGTAAATTCGACATATCCGAGATGGATGAATCTGGAACCGACCCATATAGCGGCCGTAAAAACTACTGCAAGTGTGATTATGTATGATAGTATTTTTTTACTGTGGTGTTTCATATCTTTCCGGAGATAAACATGAGTTTGTAATAGTAATAGATGATATCGATGCGAGCATTTACAAGGCGTTGCTCGGCATCGAGTTTTGAATTTGCAGCGTCGAGCATGTCGGTTATCAGTGCCATGCCTTCGGAATAACGTGTGGATGTAATGCGATAGTTGCGATCGGCAAGCTCTATACTCTTTTGTTGAGTTTTAAGTTCTTGGTATGCTTCAAGATAGCGGATGTAATCGGCGCGTACGGCAAGGTTCACATCCTCATGGGTGGCTTCGAGTTCGTCGATGGCTTTACGTATCGCCGCGCGGCTTCGGGAAAGGGATTTGTTGCTCTTGTAGAGGGAGGAAATATTGTAGCTGATTCCAACTCCGGCATACCAGTAGCTCAGGTTGCGGTTGATTGGCGGAATCTCGACAAGAATAGGGCCATCCATTGTCCATCCTGCCTGAATGCCGATTTTGGGCCGGCGTTCTGCTCGGACGAACGCTTCGGTTTTGCGGCTGATATCAACGCTGTTGCGGGCGAGGCTGAGCGACGGTGATGTATTCTCTGCTTCCTGCTGCCACCATGACTCTTCGTGTGCAATCAGGGAGTGCTCAAGGATTGTCGAATCCGGAACAACGATTGTTCCCTCCTTCAGACCTGCGATGGTGACAATATTTGTGTTCAGAATGTCGAGAGTGTTGTTGATTTTTATCAGTTGTAACTCCAGATTCGACACAAGCAGCTCGTAACGGGTGATGTCGTTCTGAAGCGCCGTTCCCTGTGTGTATCTTGCCTTCATCTCCGCAAGAACCTTTTGCGCCGCGGTGATATTGTTTTCTACCACAGTGCGAAGATTGGAATATTTGTAAATATCAAGATAGAATCCTGTAAGTCGGAAACGGATATTGTCGCGATGCAGCTCTGTGGCGAATCTTGATGCAGTGGATTTAAGTTCGGCGAGTCCGATGGCACTTGTTATGGCTCCGCCGGTATAGACGGGCTGGCTGATGTTCAGCGACAGTCCTGTACCCATATGTGGAATAGGAGACTTCTGATAGTCGCTGAAATTTTTTTTTGTAGTGAAACCGTCGCCTATGTAACTGACGGAAACCGATGCATTGATTTCTGGCAGACGGTCTGCACGGGTGACACTGATTTCGTAATCAGCCTCGGCCTGTGCACTGAAAGACGGGCGTAACTGCGCGCTGTTGGCTTCTACCGATTCGAAGATTTCTTCAAGGGTAAATATCTGCTGACCGGCTATGCGCATCCCGCCGCTCAGCAATACCGTGCACAACGGTATTGCGAGCAATCGAAGATTGTTCATAAATGGTAATGTATGGAATTATTCAGAAATTGATGTATCAGTTCCTTTCAATCACAGGAACCGATACTGATTCGTTTCTCGACAATATTACAGAGAAGCGGTACTTTTCCAGTTTTCAAGGAAGCCCCAGTTTCTAACAACGGGACAATGTAAATCAATCGGGTAATCTGTACAGTTCATTTTCAGGCAACTCTTTGTGAATTGCATCTGCAAAGTTACGAAAAAATTGTATAAGACAATCTCAGGATTGAAGGTTTAATTGGAGTGTTTGCTATTTATGTTTATTTATATTATTGAGTGTCATGTTGTTAAATCGGAGTTAAATACGTGCGGCCGACTAAACGAGGGTCGTCGGAGGCTGTCATAATAACAGGAAATGAAATTAGTAACAATCAAAAATCACAAGATGAAAAAGAAAGTTTTAGGTTTGGCTCTTATCGCAATGTCGCTTGTAGCATTTGATGGCGCCGCACGCTCTGCCTCGGATAATATCTCTTCCGCAAAGGGTGCCAAGGAAAATGTAAAAGGCAAAAAGGCGGATAGAAAAGAACGTCACGCACGTGTGAACCCATTTGAAGGTCTCGACCTTACAGAGGCTCAGCAGGCTAAATTACAACAGCTCGACAGCAAACGTCAGTCCGAACGCCGCGAACAGATGCAGGCTCGCAAGAAAAACAGGCAGCATCAGTATGCAGTCCGGAAAGAAGCACGCCGTAAGGCCAAAGAAGAATATTTAAAGGAAATAAAGGAGGTTCTCGGCTCCGACAAATATGTGGCCTTCCTTGAAAACTCCTATATCAATGCCGGACGTCATGGTGACGGCAAAGCAATCCGACATCGCAAGCACAAAGGTAAGAAAGATTCTGTTCGAGATAATGATTTAAAAAAAGGACGCCGTTCCTGATTGGTTGGTTAATAATGTTATAACGCGACTCCCGGTTGAATAAGTTGAAATTCATCCGGGAGCCGATTTTATTTCTTGCGGAGGACGGTGAGGCCGTCGCGGACGGGGATTATTGTCTTTTCTACACGGGGGTCTGCTGCGACAGCGTCGTTGAATGCGCGGATTCCATCTGTCTGGGCGTCATGTGCGGATTCGTCGAGAACTTTTCCGCCCCAGAGAGTGTTGTCGGCAAGAATGAATGCTCCGGACGGCATCGCCGGCAACAATAAATTGTAGTATTCCATGTAGCGGCGCTTGTTGGCGTCGATGAAAGCCATGTCATAGGTATTCTCGGCTAACAGTCTGGGGAGCAGAGCTTCGGCGTCGCCGATATGCAGGTTGATGGCGTGGCCCGCGAACAGTTCCCTTAGTTCGTCGGCATATTCGTCATCGACCTCTACGGTGTCTACAACGCAGCCCTCGGGCATTGCCTCGGCGAAGCACAGTGCTGAATAGCCGGAAAATGTGCCGAGCTCAAGAATGCGTTGCGGACGTATCATGCGCGTGAGCATAGCTAACATACGCCCCTGCACATGGTCGGTACACATTCTGGGATAGAGCCGTTCGATGTGCGTGCGGTGATAAAGTGTGCTGAGGACGGCAGGCTCGGCATCGATATGTGTTTCTATATAATCGTCAATGTTCATGGCAGGAGAATGCTTGGGTCTACGAGAATCCACATTGCGCCATGTGTAAGCAGCTCGACAGCAAGCAATACCCATGTCAGTTCGGAGCGTGTGCTCCAACAGCGCCACTCAAGCACGGCCGACATAATGACGTAGAACGGATAAATCCACAGCATCAGCTCGGCATTGGAATGGGGAGGACACAGACCGATAAGTTTGGGGAATGCGAGCAAAGGCAATGCGCACACTATGATGACGAGCTTCACCCATAGTGGCATGGGGCGCCCTGGAATTTCGTCGGTACTCATTTATTTTTTTTCGTTCTGGCGGCTTCTTTCTCGGCGAGAAAGGCGTCTACGGTAATTCGTATGCCTTTCTCGAGAGGAAAATCGGACTTGAAACCGAAATCACGGACGGCATCCTCGATGGAGCATGTCCAGTTGCGCTGTCGCATGATTTTGTATTTGTCGCGGTTGAGGGTGGACGGCTTCAGTGTCAGGACTCCGATTTTTTCGGCGACTACCGATGCCACGTATGCCATCCACAGAGGGAGTTTTACGGGGATGACGGCCTTTTTACCGAGGGCTTTGGCGACAATGGCGCGGAATTCCTTCTGAGTATAGGCTTTCGGCTCGCTGATGATGTATTTACGGTGGATTGTTCTGTCTGAAGCAAGTGCGTCGAACATCGCGCCTACAAGGTCGTCCACGTAGATGAAAGTCAGCATCTGTTTGCGGTAGCCCACACCGAAATCAAAGTGATTGTCGATGCATTTTATCATCATCAGATAGTCCTTTTCGTGGGGGCCGTAAACGCCGGTAGGACGGAAGATGGTCCACGGAAAATCAATCAGCGTTTCCAGATATGTCTCGGCTTTGATTTTCGACAGGCCGTATCTGGTGTTCGGATGTGGAATTGTCCGTGAGTCGATAGGGGTGTAGTTCTTGTCATCTGCATTTCCCAATGCGCTCAGTGAGCTCATGAAGAGGAAACGGCGCGGTGAAAGTTCCTCGTCGCGCAGGGCTTCGATGAAATTACGCAAATATACGTAGTTTATGACGTTGAAGTCTCTGAAATTCGCACATTTTGTGGCGCCGAGATTGTATATGATGCAGTCCCAGCCACCTTCCGGTGCCGCTTTGGAGAGCTGGAGGCGGAGCTTGTCGTAATCGTCGTAATCGAAATTTACAATATGGAGCCTCGTGTCGGAAAGATAGCGTCGAGAGGTGCTCTCGCGGACTCCGGCATATGTGTCATAGCCGCGGCTCAGTCCCTCGGCGCATATGAAACCGCCGATGAAGCCGCCGGCGCCCACTACAAGAAGTGTTTTGTTTTTTGTCATGACAATGAGTCGATTATAGCTTTTTGATAGCAGGCCATTGTGGCCTTGGCGAAGGCGTCGGCTGTGAAACGGCGCACATGCCGCTGACCCTGGCGGGCTTTTATTTCATAGAAAACCTTATCGTCGAGAAGATGCATGGCGGCCTCTGTATATGCCTTGACATCATCCGGATTGACATAAATCGCGCCCTCTCCTCCGGCTTCTTCCAGGCAGGAGCCTGTACACGCTATGACGGGTGTGCCGACGGTGAGTGATTCGGCTACGGGTAGCCCGAAACCTTCGTAGCGTGAGGTATAGCTTGTGAGAGCGGCGTCGGCATAGAGCACCGGAAGATCGTTGAACGGCACCTGTAGGTGCATCACTCTATCGTTGAGACCGAGACGCGCGATTTCTGTTCGGACTTTTTCGGAATAGTCTCCTTTCATGCTTCCGATTATCACAAGTTTTAATGTCTTTGGCAGATTATCCAGCGCTCGGATTGCTAAAAGAAGATTTTTTCTTTCTTCAACAGTCCCTACAGCAAGGATATAACGTTCAGGCAGGGAATATCGTGCACGGATTTCCTGTTTGCGGGCCGTGTCGATATTGAGTGTGAAAATCGGGTCTACACCCTGATATATGACATCTATTTTCTGAGGTTCGATGCCATAATCATTTATTATATCGGCTTTTGTACATTCGCTGATGGCGATTATACGGTTTGCGATGCGTGCCGACCGACCGTATTTGAAATCATAGAGACGCCTGTCGATGGCCGTGTAGCCTTTAGGGAAACGCCGGTATATGATATCGTGGATGGTTACGACGGCCGGACAGATATTTCGGATAGTAAGCGGCAATTCGTTGCTGAGGCCGTGGTATATGTCGATGCCGTCGTCTTTCAGTCGCAGCGGCATGTCGAATGTGCGCCACCATGAACGCACCGGTCCCCAATCGGGTTTAAGATTCGGTATAGCAAGTTCTATATTTTCTCTTGCAAGCAGCGGTTCAAGACGCTCGTTGATGGCATCTTTTGGCGAGTAGAGGATGAAGCGCGCCGACGAGAATGCCATCGACATGATGTTCAGGCAATATCGGCTGTAGTTACCCAGGCCGGTATTGTTGAGTACGGCGCGCTTGCCGTCGAGGCCTATGCGCATTGGTGTTTCCATTGTTTTAGGCATGGAGGATGGCTTCGATGGCAAGGAAATAGGAGTATTTGCCGAAGCCGGCGATGCTGCCACGGCATACAGGAGCGATTACCGAACGGTTGCGGAAATCCTCGCGGGCATGGATATTGCTGATATGCACCTCTACAACAGGCACGTCGACGGCCTCTATGGCATCGGCTATGGCGTAGGAATAGTGTGTGTATGCTCCGGCATTGAGTACAATGCCGAGACATTCGCTGTCGAATCCGGCAGCATGTATAGCTTCGATTATAGTGCCTTCTGAATTACTTTGGGCGAACCGTAACTCTGTAGCGGCAAATCGTCCGCGCAGTTCATCGTTGATGTCGTCGAGCGTAGATTGTCCGTATATGTCGGGGCGGCGGCGTCCGAGAAGGTTCAGGTTCGGGCCGTTGATAATCTGTATGTATGCCATATCAGTGAGTTTCTACTTTCTTTGTTGGAGGAAGGGTGTCGTTGCGGCGGTTTACGGCGTCGATCAGTTCGTGGGCAAGATGCATGAATGCTGCTGCGGAGGCTGTAGGCTCTGTGACGATGGGGCGGCCGTTGTCGTTGTGTTCTCCCACGCTTGCCACAAGGGGGATGCGTGCCAGTACGGGGACATTGAATTCGTCGGCGAGGGCGTCGATGTCGGCTTCCTGCCCGAAGAGGTAATAGCGTTCATCGGGATGTTTTTCAGGTGTGAACCATGCCATGTTGTCGATGATGCCGAGGACGGGTACATTTATGCTCTCGTTACGAAACATCGCTATGCCTTTGCGGGCGTCGGCGATAGCAACTTTCTGGGGAGTCGTCACAACCACGGCGCCGGTAAGTCCGAGAGTCTGTACGAGAGTGAGGTGAATGTCGCTTGTGCCGGGAGGCATGTCGATAAGGAAATAATCGAGTTCGCCCCAGTCGGCCTGCTCTATGAGCTGCTTAAGAGCGTTCGATGCCATTGCACCGCGCCATACGGCAGCGCTGTTGGGGTCGATGACGAAGCCTATCGAGAGCATCTTTACGCCATATGCCTCGGCCGGTATAATCAGGTTGCGGCCGTCGACGGTGTGCATGAAAAGCTCCTCGCCTTCAAGCCCGAACATTTTTGGCAGCGACGGACCGTAGATATCGGCGTCGAGAAGACCGACCTTGTAGCCCTCGGCGGCGAGTGCCACCGCGAGATTGGCGGCCACCGTACTCTTTCCGACACCGCCTTTGCCTGATGATATTGCCACGATGTTTTTTACACCCGGAAGCACCGGCGCTTTTTTCTCTACCTCAGGCGCGGAGCTGCGCACGGAGGTGTTGATTGTGATTTCGGCATCGGGTTCGCGGAGCTTGATGGCGGCTTCGGCGGTTTTGAGAATTGACGCCTTGAAGGGGTCGGTGGGCTTGTCAAAAATAAGGGTGAAACTTACTTTGTTGCCGTCAATGCGGATATCGTCGGCAAGCATGCCGAGTTCGACAATGTTTTTTCCTTTGCCGGGATAACGGACTGAGGATAGTGCCTCTGTTATGAGTGCGGGATATAATGTAGCCATGATATGTCAGTTATTGTATTTTTCGTTCTGTGATTCTGCCATTTGGTCGGCCATCTGTATATAGCCTCGTGAATAGCTGCGGTATGTGTCCATTGGGATTTCCTCCGCTTCGGGCGGCTCGGACAGTCTTTTTGTACCGTCGGGGCGAAAGCAGAGATATTTTATGGATAATCCACGGTCGAGCCACTGCTGTTCGTAATGCGTGCGGATGGCGACAAGAGGGTCGTCTTCCGGGCGTTCGGCGTGGATGTCTGTGCCGCGGTCAAGGATTTCAAAGTCGTTGTGTTTCGCCATCATTTCAGTATATGTGAAGAGGAAGGGGCTGTCGGTCTTGAGCTTTATCAGACCGCCGGGAGCAAGCACCCGGGTATATAATTCTGTCATGCGGGTGCCGGTGAGGCGCTTGTTTGCTTTTTTCATCTGTGGGTCCGGAAAGGTAATCCATATCTCGGACACCTCGGACGGGGCGAAAAACCGGTCGAGCAGTTCGATGGATGTGCGCAGAAACGCTACATTATCCATTCCTCGGCGCAGGGCTTCAGTGGCTCCACTCCAGATACGCGCTCCTTTGATATCCATGCCAATGAAATTGCGGTCGTGGAAACGGCTGCCGAGGCCTACTGTATATTCTCCTTTGCCGCAGCCGAGTTCGAGGACTATAGGCTTGTCGTTGCCAAAGAATTCCTTCCACCGTCCTTTGTAGGGGAATGCCTCTGTGCTGAGGCGTCCGAAAGGATACTGTAGTACGAGAGGATTCTGTTCTACCTCGGCGAATTTGCGCAATTTGTTCTTTCCCATATCTATAAGGCGAATTTTAATATTGTTCCGGCTCCGTCGGCCAGTGTGGCGGTTACGATTATGACAGTGCCTTTCGGTAGGCTGCGCAGGTCGGCCACGCAGACCGGGATTTCCGGGTTCGTATTTAGAACCGGCTCGCCGGATGCTTTGACAATCAGTACATAGCTTATGGCCGGACCGTCAGAGGACAATGTCAGAATATTACCTTTAAGGCTGGCGCTTATTCTGTTTCCGTATGCCGGAGTCTCTATATCTGACACTCCTTCTGTAATGTCGAAATCCTGCCACTGCGGAGCGCTTTCGAAATCCGCTTTGTTTGTGCCTACATATAGTTTGACATTTGCAACATCCGTTGCCGCCCATACGTCGGCACCGGTGGCCGGTACGGCCTTAAGAGTATTTACGTCGATCGACCGCAGCTGCTTTGAGTCTTCCATCGCTCCGTTGCCGATGCTTTCTAACGATGATGGAAGCACTATTGCGACGAGAGACGACCCTTTCAGGGAATATTGTCCGATAGACCGCAGGTTTTCCGGTATTGTCATGTCGGCGACGGGCGAATTTGCGAAGAGATAGTTGCTCATTGAGAGTAGGGAGGGTGGTAGAATCACTTTTGTGAGATTATTGCAGTCGAAAAATGCGCCATTGCCGATCGTTGCGAGTGTTTCGGGCAAGGCGATTTCGGTTATTCCGGAAGATTGGAACGCGCGATCGCCTATGGACGCAAGTCCGGGGATGAAGGAAAATTTTTCCAATGAACGTGTGTCTTGGAAAGCCTCTGTGCCTATGTCTTTCAGATTTCCAGTTCCTTCGATCGACGACAATGCGGAGCATCCGGCAAATGCACCTTCCGGAATTGTTGTTGTACTACCGAGATTGGCCTTGACAAGCCTGGAGCAATTACGGAATATATAGCATGCGGCGGAGATGTCGCCTTTGACAGAGATTTCGGTGAGCCGGCTGCAATCGGCGAAAGCTCCCGCACCTACTTTTGTCCTTGCAGGAATGATTATTGAGCGCAAGGGAGTTGACGCGAACGCCATATCCCCGATTGTTACGTCTTCGGGGAGCGCGACGCTCTGTAGCTTCGAGCCGCCGAAAGTTCCGGCGGGTATGGCGGACTCAGGATAGACTGTGGAGCCTTTGATTTTCTTGCCGTAGTAGGCGGCGATATCAAGTCCGCTTATGTCGAGTTCGATTAATACCGGTAGACTGTCGGCAATAAAAAACAGGTCGGAAGCGTCGGCTGTACCGGTTAGGACAAGTGAACTGATATTTTTGTGCTCCCGCAAGGACGACGGCAGGCTACCCGGAACGCACTCTGTCTCGAATGCCGCCAGAGAGAATGTTGCGATAGCCGTGAATATAGCCGTTATTACGCGGAGCATTTTATCAATCGTTTTCTTTAAGTGTTCTACCGGGGTATGCTTCAAGAGCCTTGCGGAGTACAAGCATTGCGCGTGCAAGTTCTTCTTTGCGCAGCACGTATGCCATACGAACTTCGTCGCGTCCCATTCCGGGGGTAGTATAGAAACCTGATGCCGGAGCCATGAATACTGTCTCGCCCTCGTAATTGAATTCTTCGAGACACCAGCGGCAGAAATTGTCGGCATCGTCGACAGGGAGGCGGACTACAGTGTAGAACGCACCCATGGGAATCGGTGAATAGCATCCGGGTATCTTGTTGAGCTGGTCGATAAGGAACTTGCGGCGCTCCACATATTCGTTGTATGTCGCGAGCATGTATTCTTTCGGGGTGTCGATGGAGGCTTCGGCGACGAGCTGGCCTAAAAGTGGCGGACTCAACCTTGCCTGGCAGAATTTCATTACGTTAGCTTTCAGTTCCTTGTGCTTGGTGATAAGGGCGCCGATGCGGATGCCGCATTCGTTGTAGCGCTTCGACACGGAGTCGATAAGTACAACCTTGTCCTCAATACCCGGCAAATGGAATGCGGAGATATAGGGAGCGCCTGTATAGCAGAACTCGCGGTATACCTCGTCGGAAAACAGGAAAAGGTCGTGTTTCAGGACAAGGTCGCGTATCTGAAGCATTTCCTTCATCGTGTAGAGATATCCTGTAGGATTATTCGGGTTGCATATCAGGATTCCCTTTGTGCGGGGTGTGATAAGTTCTTCGAATTTTTCTACCGGCGGCAGTTCGAAACCGTCGTCAATACTCGAAGGGATGGTGACAATCTTTGCTCCGGCCGAGATGGCGAAAGCCATATAGTTGGCGTAGGCCGGTTCGGGGACGATTATCTCGTCTCCCGGGTCGAGGCATGCCATGAAGGCGAAAAGTACGGCTTCGGAGCCGCCGGTGGTTACTATGATGTCGTCGACGTCAACATCGATATTGAAACGTCCGTAATATTGTTGCAATTTCTCACGAAGAGAGCGCAATCCTTCCGAGGGGCTGTATTCGAGAACCTCACGGTCGATATGCCTGAGAGCCTCCAGGGCGGCAGGCGGAGTCGGCACATCGGGTTGGCCGATATTGAGCCGATAGACTTTTATCCCCTTTTCGATAGCCTTGTTTGCCAGTGGCACTAAACGTCGGATTGGGGACGCGGGCATTTCTTCACCGCGCTTTGAAACTTGGGGCATAGTATATTCTTTTTATTATTGTGCAAAGATACGGATAAGTCGAACACAAAGCCAAACTTGTTTGAGTTTTGTTGATACGGGAGTACACGGCTCTTTCATTTAGGATATTTTTGTGCATGTATCGTGAGAGCCTCGGAGAGGCGTCATAATGTGAAAACCCCG
>CAJTJV010000045.1 GCA_910576775.1 uncultured Muribaculaceae bacterium
ATACTGATTTCCAAGCAAAAACTATATTTTAATGTTCTCTTTTTTGAGCGAAAAACGGGACTCGAACCCGCGACCCCGACCTTGGCAAGGTCGTGCTCTACCAACTGAGCTATTTTCGCATTGGCCTTTCTGATTTTGCGCTGCAAAGTTAGGCACTTTATTTTAATCCTCCAAATGTTTTTGGGATTTTTTTGTCTCGTAGGAACGCTTTGTATGTATAATGCTGTGTGCTGTAGTTGTTTATTGTTACATCTTCTTGACAGGTCTCTCAATTATGCCTGATGCAAGAGTGTCTGCTGTGTGAATAAGTGTCTGCAAGGAGGTTTGTTTGCTTGCCTGGCGATAAAAACGCTCGTCGTCTCGATTGAGATTCCATGGTCCCATATGCCAACGAATAGCATATATCTCATCATCTGTTAAGTCAAGACCGGATTGCAGAAGCTGTATTACAGATTTTTCGCCATGTCCTACCGGGAAATTTTCGTCATGAATTTCATAGGCTTCAACATCTTCGTATATGCCTATTTCATTGCGACGCTTCTTTTTTACAAGTTGATAGAAATCAGACTTGCATACGTCATGGAGCAGTGCTGCTATAGCTATCGAATCAGGCTTCAGTTCATTTTCAAGGTCTGGGCGCATTCTTATCACTGTATCACGTACTGACATCGCTACGTCGTAGACATTCAGTGAATGTTCGAGCAGACCGCCGGGGAAAGCGTGATGTCCCTGGGATGAGGCGGGTGCGTCAAAGAATCCCCATGATTCAAGGTCTTCAATTATGTAATCGATGTTTTCGCGGCCAGTTTTGCGTAGTATGTCGCAGAAGCGTTCTTTATTAGTTTGAATATTGTTGGTTGGCATTTTTATAGTACAGGGCTTAACAATCTTATGATTGATTCTGCAATTTTGTCTTTTATCGGGCGTTTTCTCCATTGAGATGGTACAACGCGAGAACTCTTTTTCAGATCTTCTTTGAATATTTCGAGAATCTTAGTATTGAAATCTTTGCTGAAGAAAAACATATTGGCTTCGAAATTATAGTCGAAGCTTCTGAAATCGAAATTGGTCGATCCTATGCTTACAATCTCGTTATCGATGATAATCAGTTTGGAGTGGAGCATTCCGGCATTGTAGCGGTAAATCTTGATTCCGGCTCTCAGGCATTCGGAGATATAGGATGCGGAGGCGTATGTGAGCATCACAGAGTCGCTATGGTGCGGGATAAGGATTCGGACATCAACGTGTGCGAGTGCTGCTGCCTGAAGAGCTTTAAGAAGACTTTCGGTCGGTAGAAAATAAGGCGTATGAATATATACGCGTTTGCTTGCATTTGCTATCGCCTTATGGAATGCGAGGGCAATATTGGACCATTGGGATGTAGGACCTGATGTGAGCAATTGCATTCCAACACCGCATACAAAATTCTTGGATTTCGGATAGTTGTTTAAATCGACCGCTGTTTTTCCATAATCAATAAGTCCGCCTCCCATAAAGTTCCAGTCTACGGCAAATGAATACTGCAAAGCCGCGACGACAGGCCCGGTTACCCGCACGTGGGTGTCGCGCCAGGATTCAAAATTTTTTCCGCCGTCGATATAGCGGTCGGCAACATTCATTCCGCCTATATATCCTATACAATTGTCGATAATGCATATTTTACGGTGGTTTCTCCAGTTGACTCTGGTGCCAAGCTGCGGGAACGTAACCTTAAAGAATGGATGTGCTTCAATCCCGCCGGCTCGAAGTTCTTTGAAGAATTTTTCTTTTACATGGAAAGAACCAACATGGTCGTAAATCAGGAGTACAGAAACGCCTTGGCCGGCTTTTTCTTTGAGAATATCTGCCAGCTCTCTTCCAATCCTGTCATCTTCAAAGATAAAATATTGCAAGTGAATACTGTTTCTGGCTGCTTTCAAGTCTGCCTTCAGCGCTTCGAATTTACTTGTGCCGTCGTTGAATACCTCAACACTGTTGTCAGGATAAAATTGGGCTCCTATTAGCGAACGCCCGAGATTAATCTGTTGCAGTGTGGCCGATGACAGTCCAAAGGATTTTGGGTCTACATTGATTTTTTCTTCCCGGCTCCGCAGTTTTCGTCTGTTGCGTTGCGAAATCATTCGCGTATTCTTTATATTGCGGCCGAAAAAAATGTACAGTATCAGGCCGACAACCGGCAGTAGAAGAAGAACAGTTACCCAAGCGAGAGATTTTACCGGGTTGCGATTCTCTGACAATATAACGCATATGATAACGATTGTCGAACTGATAGCTACAAAAGCGAATACTCCGGATATCCACCCGGATGCAAATAAACTTTGTAGTGGTTGAAACATTCGTTAAAATAGCGTAAACCCGGCGGCGGGAGATTCCGCTGTCGGGATTATAGATAATATTGATTGCCGACCTTAGTCGTTAAGTGGCATTTCGTCGAAACCTTGACCGTCGAGTTCGTCATCGTTATAGCCGTCGGAGCCGTAAAAATCTTCGTCAAAATCATTACGGACATCCGGAACAGCAGATTTTGTATCGGCCTTATTGTCAAAGATATCTTCTTCAAGGAATTCGGCAGGTGCTTGCCCTACAGAAAGTGATACTACCGGTTCCATAAGAGTTTTACCTGTAATCATACGGTTCATTTCCATGAAGAATGCGCGTTCTGTGATATAGTCGAAAACAAACAGCATTTTTTGTCCTTCATCTTCGATAAAATCACCGAGTACGGACTCGTCCATCAGCCATATCTCCTGATCGGGCTCTGTTCCCATGTCCTCTGAGGTTATTTCTTTTTCCTTTTCCCAATTGTCGTCACATAGTACAAAGGAGCTAAGTTTGTTGTTGTCGTAACCCACAGAGTTGCAGATGGCTTTCTTCAAATCAAGAAATGTAGATGATGCGTCAATCTGTATTTCTCTTTTGAAATGATCCACCTCATCCGATACTAATTTGAAATTAAATATCATATTATTTGCAGTTCTTTTTCGTTGTGTTGAAAATAGCTTTAGAATTACTTTGCGAAATTAGCAACAAAGCCATGAATCTTGCAAAAAAAACGGCGACTTTTTTTATTTCGTCCAGTATTAAAATTCAATATTGAATTTTTTGAGCAGGAATGCCGGATGATATGACTGTTTGGCATATCTGAGGCCTGGGTCTCCTGCATCATCCTCCCGGTTAATATATTTGATGTCGGGATTGAGGAATAACATTCTTTCTGCAAACAGTTTATTTATTGCTTCTCCTGCGCCGGCTACAAGATGCTCCATTTTTTCGATGTGAAGGATTAATGTATCTCCGGAAATTTCGCCTATGGTAAAAGCTACAATTTTTCCATCATTGTCCCGCAGGCAAGCTCCATGAAAGCCTAATGCATTGTAATTCTTCAATGTCTCGGCACAACAATTCCATTCAAAATATGCCATGTCCTCGTTGGCTTTAAAGGATTCGATACCAAGGGTTGAGAAAAATTGTTGTATTTCGTTCAGATTTTTATGAGAAATCCGTTCAAGCGTATAATTGGGATTATCTGCCATAAACCGATTAACATGATTTCGCTTTTTATTATAGTGCCTGCCTCCGAGTGTCGCAAGTGCTTGCGCTTCATATATATAATCAGCCCATCCATCAAGTTCTTCAATGCCAGAGGGGGGTAATGATGCTAATTCATCAAGAAAATCGTCCGGTACGGCTGTAAGTATCAGAGGCATATTATAGTTTTTGCAATATTCTTGAAGGAGTTCAATGCATCTATACATCGGCAGATTACCGACAGGAACAAGAAATGCCTGACGTCCGCTTCCATCTTCGCTCAGGCTTTTTATGAACAATGTATCTTCGTATATACAATATTCATATTTGAACATATTTTTCCAGATAATAATACCTCCGATTGTAAAATCGCAACTGCGTGTTGCTGCGCGCGAGAGATAGGCTCTTAGGATTTGTATATCGGCAAGACCGACAGGCCGAAAAGTGAGTTCCGGCTCGCGGAATAGTGTGGCAATAGTTATAGGTGAAGGACGCATGGTTGAAACGAGTTTTTAAGATTGTAAAACCGCCGATTAATAAAACCGGCGGGTGACGTTAATTACGTTCAAAGTTCAATCGATTGTCCGGGTTTATGAAGACAATAGAATTTTGTATTCTTTTTTACCGAATCTCTGAAATTGTATGCGTCGAAATCACAGGCCTCTTCGAAAGAACCTTTGAAATGCATCGGGAAGAAATTTACAGTTCGTATTTTTTCAAGGAATTGCCCGGCACCTGCTGCACGGTTCTTTCCTAAGCGGACATCGATAGGGAAAAAGGCTATGTCAACTGACGGATATTCTTCTGCGATTCCATTCACTATAACAGTGAATGCTTCTTTAGCTTTTGCTATTTCGCGTTCAGTGGAGGCTTCATCCCAATGCCAGTAATTGAGGTCGCCGGCGTGGAAAATTGTTTTGCCTTCTGGGAGTTCCACCAGGTAGCTTACTCCTGCATCAGTGGAACCGAATGCTTTGATTCTTATGTTATCGAATATGTTTTCGATAACGTCTCCGGCGTGCATCCACGCTATTGCGGCAGTATCGGGCGTTTCGGTAGATATGATATCATCCGACAGAATATACATGCGCTTGTGATTCTGCGCAAGGTCGAATATTGCCTTGTTGAAATGATCGCTGTGGTTGTGTGTGACAAGAAAAAGGACGTTCTTGTCAGGGTTGTGTTTAAGCGCTTTTACAACACTATAAGCCGGATCTTCACAGTCGTCAAAAATAAGAAATGTCTTTTCGGTCTCAAGCATGAAACCGGAATTGTTGAGGAAAGTAACTTTTATTGCCATAATGCTATATAGGTTCGTTCATGTCGATACAAAGACCGTCGAAGGCGAACCAGACATTAGGCGGCAGTAGTTTTTCTGCCTCTGCAGTCAGTCCCATATCATGACTGACATGGGTTAAATATGCCCGCTTCGGTGCGGTCATATTAATAACATTGAGGGCTTCTAAAAGTTTAAAATGAGTAGGGTGAGGATTGTGACGCAGTGCGTTAATTATAAGTATGTCGAGGCCTTTAAGTTCTGCTATTGTTTCATCCGGTAAATGGCTGCAATCTGTGATATATGCGAATTTACCGGTCTTGAATCCGAGAATCGGCAATTGGCCATGTATTACGGGCAAAGCCTTGATACTTACTGTGCGGAAGCCGGGAATCTCTATATCAAAAACATCATTCTCACGAATTGTATGAATATTGAAAGTCGGGACTCCCGGATATAGTTTCTTTGCGAAACAATAGGGTACTCGGGAGTGCAGATCATCAGCGACACTCTGTTGGCAGTATAGTGGGAAAAGACCGTTTATGGCATCGTGGCAATAAGGCCGAAGGTCGTCGATTCCTCCGACATGGTCGTAGTGTGAATGTGTCAGAAGAGCTGCGGCAAGATCCGGCGAGTCATTTCGTAGCATCTGTTCTCTGAAATCCGGACCGCAGTCGATAAGTATATATGGAGCACCATTCTCTGTCTGTATCATTATAGATGCTCTTAGTCGATTGTCCCTTGGGTCTTTCGACTTGCAAACAGCGCAATTGCATCTGAGTTGCGGAATACCGGTAGACGTGCCGGTGCCTAAAAATATTATTCTCATGTCAGAGCCGGAATCGGGTTAGCAATCCGTCTTCGAAAATTAGGAACACTCCGTCGGAATAACTCCATACCTCACGCATGCCGCCATATGATGGAGTTCGCAGCACGTCGGGTGCCGTTCCAAGTGCAAGGCGGCATTCCTCGCGTGTCATACCATACTTTACTTTAGATGATATTATCAAATTCCAGATATCGTTGGTGATTTCCGGATGTTCTTTCCTCGGATTACTGAATGAAAATAAAGTCTCAAAATTGCGCGTGGCAGCACGGGAATCTCCTACAGACATATAGACAGCATATTTGTTGTTACCGACTCGTGCAGCCAAATCCGGATCTGTGACGGAAAAACATACAGTGGCAGGGAAATAGGAGTCCCCGGGAAGGACGCTGTCTACTTTAATTTCAATATGGCGTAATCCATTTACTTTAGACATGTCGATAGGATTATACCACGCAGATGTTTTGACAAAAAAGCATTTTCCGACTAAAGATTCGCTAATCTGCCGTACAATGTCAAGGTCGACAGTAAAAGGAATTTCAAGGGATTTTAGTGTGTCGAGTTTTTCGGACGTGAGACCGCTTATATTGTAAGTGTATTCAATGCCGTTCGCGTCGGAAAACACTATTTCGGTTGCATCGTCGCCAGTCATGGAGCGTGTTGGCGACATGTTTTTGAAATAGATATTATTGCCGGGTAGTCCGGCGATAGCCTCAGGGGAAAGAGAGAAGATACGGGAGATTCTGCTGTCTGTAACTTTGAAAGCTTTTCCTTTCGTCCATTTGCAGGGCGGCAATGGTTTTATATGAGATAGGAATTGTTGTTCAGGTGTAACTCCTGAAGCTTTTTCTTTTTTTACCTCGGAATCTGTAATACGTGGAGTACTCTCGACGCCGGTGAAACATCCGCCGGCACCGAGAGTTGCTATTGCAGCGATAATTACAATCAGGATTTTCCGTCCGTTCATTATTTGATGTCGGGGGTGATGCCTATGTTGTTGTAAATGAATGAATAAATGTCGGTATACTCATCCACCACTTTGGCTATCGGTTTACCGCTCCCATGTCCGGCCTTGCTGTCGATACGGATAAGTTTCGGGGCATTACCGGTATTTGCTGCTTGGAGTGTGGCTGCGTATTTGAAACTATGTGCAGGAACTACTCGGTCGTCATGGTCGGCCGTTGTCACCAGAATGGCGGGGTAGGGCGTGCCGTCATTCTTAATGTTATGGATTGGAGAGTATGCAAGAAGGTACTCAGCCATTTCTTTAGAATCGTCAGCAGTGCCGTAGTCTGCCGCCCAATTCCAGCCAATAGTAAACAGATGATAACGCATCATGTCCATTACACCTACCCGAGGAATCGCTACTTTGAAAAGGTCGGGGCGCTTGTTGACTGTAGCGCCGACAAGGAGGCCGCCGTTGCTTCCTCCCTCAATTGTGAGCATGTCGGGTGTCGTCCATCCTTTGTCAATCATATATTCGGCCGCAGCTATGAAATCGTCGAATACATTTTCTTTGTTCATTTTAGTTCCGGCAAGATGCCAAGACTCTCCATATTCACCGCCACCTCGAAGATTTGTCTGAACATAGATACCGTTGTTTTCGAGCCAGAATAGACGATTGGCGCTGAACGAAGGATTAAGCGAGATGTTGAAACCTCCATAGCCATAAAGATAGACAGGATTGGATTTGTCGGCTTTCAGGTCTTTCTTCCGTACGACAAACATCGGTATTTCTGTTCCATCGGCCGATTTGTAAAATACCTGTTCTGTGATGTAATCATCCGGATTCAGGCCGTCAACGGTTGTAGCTTTATAAAGTTTGCTGGTGTTGTCGGAGATATTGTATTTGTATATTGTCGATGGATACACGAAAGAAGAGAAGCTGTAAAATATATCGTCGCTTTTCTTTCCGGCAGAGAAGGAAGCTGTGCCGTAGGTGGGAAACTCTATTTCATGAATCAGTTTTCCTTCTTTAGTGTAGAGATATGCATGGTTGGATGCATCCTTGTCGAATACGGCAATCAGATTGTCAGGACCGGCGAATTGAACGGATGTAAGCACACCGCCATCAGGGTCTTCGGGTATGATTGTCTTCCAGTTATTTTTGTCCGGTTTGTTTCCGTCAACCACGACGAATCTGTTTCGACCGGCGTCGACAGATGTAAGCATATAGATTTTGCCGTCTGCAATATCTATGATATTGTTATTATTGTCTTGCGACGGTACGACAATTTTCCAATCTTTGATCCCTTTGCATTGGTTGGCAAACATCACAGATTCTCCGATACCTTCTCCGGCACCGATTATGGCAATGCCGCTACCGTCTTCAGCCACTGCTGCCTGATGGAAATGCAACGGGTGGGTGGTATCGCTGAATGCGAGCACATCCTCCGATTGAGGGGTTCCGATTTTATGATAATACACATTATGGTTTTCGTTGGCATTTGAAAATTCTTTTCCGGTTTCCGGTGCCGGGTAGGCGCTATAGAAGAAACCGTCGTCAAACCATGCCGCATCGGTGAATTTTGCCCATTTGATATGATCGTCGAGCAGTTTTCCGGAGGCTGTATCAAGAACATATATTTCCGTCCAGTCGCTGCCTGAACGAGAAATCGTATACGCGGTATATTTTCCGTCATTACTCTGATAGACACCTGTCAGTGCGACTGTACCGTCCTCGCTCAGCGTATTGGGGTCTATGAAAATCTCGGGCTCTGAATCAAGAGTATCCATTCGGTACAGGATACTCTGGTTGTGCTTGCCGTCGTTTTCGAAATAATAGTATTTACCGTCGTTATCTTTGTAAGGCATTCCGCTTCTATGCACGCGGTTAAGAATATCGAGCCTATTGTGAATCTTGTCTCGGAATGGAATCTTGTCGAGATAACTGCGGGTAAGAGCGTTTTCCGCTTTAACCCATTTAGTAGTCGCATCGGCGGTATCGTTTTCGAGAGGGCGATAGGCGTCGTTTACTTTAATGCCGAAAACCTCATAAGTTGTACTGTCGCAAGGTGCATCTGGATATTCAAGGTTGCTGTGCCTGTTTCCGCATGCGGTGGCGGCAAATATTGTTGCCATGACAATGAATGGTTCTGTGCGCATTTGTTTTACTGATTTACGTGTACATCAAGTTGCGGGAAGGGGAAATTAATTCCATTTTCAGGCAACCGGTTATATATTTCTTCATTAACAGAATGAAAGACGTCCCAATAATCAGACGATGCTACCCATGCGGTGACTTTGAGATTGACACTGCTTTCTGCCAATTCGGTTACCTTTACTGCCGGTTCATGCCCGATTTCCTTCTGAACACGGGTATCCTCATAAAGGATTGCGAGTATAGCTTTGCGTGCATCTTCGACGCTGTTGCCGTATGATATGCCAACAGTCCAGTCTACGCGACGTTCTTTTTGTTTGGAATAATTATTTATGCTGGCAGTGGAAAGACCTCCGTTAGGTATTATTATTGTTTTATTGTCCGGAGTACAGATAATTGTCGAGAATATTTGTATCTCACGTACCGTTCCTGCGTAGCCCTGTGCTTCGATATAATCTCCGATTTTGTAAGGCTTTAACAGAAGAATAAGAACACCTCCGGCAAAATTCTGAAGAGTGCCACTCAGAGCCATACCTATAGCGACACCTGCAGAAGCGAAGATTGCCAGGAATGACGATGTCTCTATTCCGAGAATACCAATTACGGTGACAATTAAGATGAAATAGAGTACGATTCTCACCATACTGAGAACAAATACGGAGAGTGATGCTTCTAACTTACGTTTTTCAAATAGCGTACTGATGAAACCGTAGAGTTTATTTATGATAAATCGGCCGATATAGAAAACTGCTATTGCTATAGCAATATTGATAGCTAATGTTACAATAGCATTTACGGAACGCGACAGCAGTTCATCGACAGGAAGCGATTTAAGCATTGAAAGTTCTTCCTTGACAGATGGTATTGAATCGGCAACGATATCCGGGGTTGGAATCTGTAGAAACATTTGCTTTAGAAATTTAATTTTGATACTACATCGTTATACCACTGAAGGGTATTGTAGCGCTTGTTGATTAATTTTGATTCTTCGTCGATTATATAGGTCGAAATGCCGCAATGATGGTCTATGTCTACCTCATCCCAAATGCGTGGGGTTGAATCCTTATATATGACACATTTATTTAAAGACGAAAGATAAGTCTCCAAAAGTTTTTGTGCATTATCGAAACGCTCCGAACCATCATCGTCGAGACATAGGGCTCTGATATAATCTTCCATGTCGAAATAGTAACAGGTTGAGACATAGCGCGACATAAATCGTTGAGGCTTATATCCGGATGGCAGTTTTGCAGATGCTTTTGAAAAAATAGCTGCGCATGATTGTGCGAGTTCTTCAAGATAACGCGTATCGACGACACTCATTGTGCAGGTTCTGGACGAACCCTGCAGTGAATTATAAAGTTTGAATGTATTCTTTGCTGCCGAAACCAATGAAAGCTCTGCACCAAAGAAATGTTCGATGTTTTCATCATAAGGCATCCCATAGACTGGCAATTCTGTCGCACTGCCGATTATGACAGGGGCTATGTCTCTTAATTCATATAGAGTTTCCACTGAGGCCATGTAGCAACAGTCGAAATACAGAAAACTTAATTCAGGACCATTGCGGAGTACATTGGCAAGAGTGCTTATGTTCATTGTACGCCCCTTCTCGCTTCCGAATGAAAGTGGCGAAAAGTCTGAATCTGCATTATCTGAAATGCCATCCTGCAACCATCCTGAACCATGACTCCATAAAATAAGACCGAATTCATCGGATGGTGCAAATTTAGCGGCATCATCAAAAACTTCAAGCATTCTTTCTGAGGTTATTGAAAGAATATCTGTGGTATAGATCTTGAGAGTATCTACTTTGTTGTTTTTTATTTCAAGTAGAAATGGAGTTATGTTTGGGGCTGCATTATAAACGAGCAAACGGCCGTCAGCGGGAATTTTTCCCAAATCTGCAGCTTTGCGCATTTCGTTTATATCCATTTCGTTATATCCGGCACTACCAAGGTTGTTATTGGCGACCTGATACACCAGTACGGTGCGTCTGCATTGCTTGGCCGGCTCCGGAATCTCTGTTTTACCGCAAGAAATTACGGCAAATAATATAGTTGAGGCAAAAACTGTTTGGAATATTTTGACAAATCTGCTTCTCATAACATACAAAATTAAGCAAAAATGTTTAAGCCGACAAGGTATTAATTACTTTTAACCGCTTTTGTAGTTGACAAAGTTGGAAATAATAGCGATATGATAGTTTTATGATTATCCGATTATTCTGTCAATTCGCACATTTGCATTGCGGAGTTTTGTCAAAGTCTTATCAGAGGGGCGAACAAGAATATTATATGCTCCGTATTTCAACAGAGGAATATCATCGTAATGATCTGTTATAACTACTCGTAATTCCAGATTGCGGGCGCGGGCATGTTTAAGCACATTCTGTAATTTAATTTCACCCCGATTTTCGACCATTTCCGGATTGCACAACATTGAAGTTGCTTGATATTCCCCATCGTAAATCCATGAAATGTATGTGTCTGCGGCAGCTGTAGCAAGCAGTACCTCGTAACCTTGTGCATTATAAATCTCCAGCAAGGTTTCTACGTCTTCATTAAGTAATGGTATTGTATTTGCTATGAAGCGGTCTTTAAGTTTGATGGATTCGTCTATTATCGGTATAATTTTGAACTTTAAAAAGCGGTGACTTATTAATCTGAGTTTTCGCAATGCCAATAATGACAATATCTTGATGAATTTCAGATATTTGGCATTTGAAGCGAGATGCATTAGTCCGCACCGCACGAAAATACGGAAGGTATTCCCTTTGACAAGAGTGCCATCCAGATCCACAACCAAAAGCGGTTGTTTCTTTTCCTTTATCTCATATCTTTCGACCATGGGAATCTGATAAGTGTCCGGTTGGCAAATAAATGGAAATCAGGAATAATTACAGGATTATCTGTCGTGACAGTGATTACTGCAGATTTGACAACGCAATTATCTGCCTTCAATCTATTCAGTGCATTAACTATGGATTTTAGGGTGCCGCCACTGTCTACAGCGTCATCGACAACAAGAATTCTATGCGAATTGATAATTGAAGCCTTTAAATTTTCCGGAATATGCACATCTCGTAAAATGTCGATTTTTCTGAATCGCAGCAGCCATGCTTCGCAAATTCGAAATAAGTCCAGCAAAGGCAGAGGCAAGAGTCTGATGACGCGAAATAAATGTTTATGTGCATCTTTGGACTCGCTCGTCGGTCGGCGTAATCTTATGGATGCATGAGGAATTTCAATAAACATTCTTTCTGCCACATAGTCACCTCCTGTCGCAATGCCTATTACCAGATCCGGTCTAAAATCGTCACACTTGAGTTCAAGACTGCGACAATAGCCGTCAAAATCGTCGTTGTTAATTGTGATTACTTTCATTTGGCGGAATTCTGGCATTTTATAATTTTCATCCCGCAGTTGCTGCAGTCAAAATCAATACGATACAGTCCGCTGTCGTTTCTTAAAAATATGGGGGTGGGAAGCCTATTTCCATTATTTTCCTTAATGCATGCTCCAAGTTCTTTGCGTAGGCAATATCTTGTTGTCATAACAACGATATCACCCTTCGGCTTATCAATTTCAATAGCGTGGCTTTCAATTTCCGCACCACGTGATAGATAGAAATTTTTGGCAGCACTGTTGGCTACATTATCATGGTATGTCAGCTTTAATCCTACGAATTGGTTGTCTACGAGATGGTTCCCTTTCCGTTGATCGCGCTGATAGTTAATATCTGCTGAATTATCGAGTATTTCTATTACTTTTCGTCGTGCGTCTGTAAGTGTCGATGCCGGTATGAAGCAATTGCCCAGGCTATCTTTAAAACTACGTAGCCGGTATATTGAGCCGCCAAGTTTTGAAAAGATTGTCTTGCGCCGTTCTTCCTGCGGGATGTTGGCCTGCTGACCGTCATATTTTAGATTATAATTGGCGCTTATACCTCGTTCGTCGTTAGCTGATATGATAATAGTATCAGCCGACAGGATTTCAAGACTGAAATCCACCGCGATTGTTCGGGAACAGCCCGAATTCTCACAATCGAACTTTTCAAGAAAATTCTTGTCAAAATTCCGGTATAGCCGGGTTCCGGGTTTTATGTCTTCAAGTACACTTGCCGGATATAGGCGCGATTCTTCTGCCTTGTTCAATCTGAAACCATGGAAATTGCCTTTGGAATCGAAATATGCAAGCCCGTCACCATTGACAAGACGAATATCAAGTTCTGCTTCAAGAGAAAACTGTCGCTCGTAATTAATTCGTTTAACAATACCGACTGGATTACCAATCCACTTAGGCGTATCAATGGAAGCCATATTGCGGCTTCGTCCTTTAAGAAAATATGAGGTATAGCCTCGGTTGAATGTTCGCGATAGATCCGGAGTAAAGGAACACTCCGATCTGCCAAATGAAATCCGTTCTAAGGTTTCATTGGATTCAAAAACAATACTATCGAGCAAACGGGAATATTCAGCAGTTACATTCGCTACATATCGTTCGTCCTTTAACCGGCCTTCAATTTTAAAAGAACTTGCGCCAGCTTCGATTAATTCTTTTAAATTTGAGCTTTGGTTCAAATCCTTTAATGAAAGATAATGCTTTGCCGGGGCTATAGTATTTCCTGATTTGTCTACAATTTCATACGGTAACCTGCACATCTGAGGGCAAACTCCCCGGTTTGCGCTACGCCCCATTGCCAAGCAACCGGCTTGACAATCTCCGCTATAGCTTACACATAATGCGCCGTGCACAAAAACTTCTACAGGTACACCTGCAGCCTCTGAGGCAGCTCTGATTTCAGTAAGAGAAAATTCGCGAGGCAATACGAGCTGGGAGAAGCCGGCATCGGCGAGCCAGGCAGCTTTCTCCGGTGTGCGAATATCGCATTGAGTGCTTGCATGAAGCGCGATTGGTGGAAGATTCATTGTAAGATAAGCCATATCCTGGACTATAAGCGCGTCGACGCCTGCTTCGTACAGCTGCCATACCATCTTTCGAGCTTCTTCCAGTTCATCATCGAACAGTATTGTATTCATGGTAACGTATACTCGGGCACGGAACCTGTGTGCGAACGCCGCAAGTGCACGGATATCTTCTATGCTGTTTGATGCTGCGGCTCTTGCCCCGAATGCCGGGGCGCCAATGTAGACAGCATCTGCGCCAGCGAGAATTGCAATACGTCCTGTCGCAGCATTCTTTGCTGGTGCAAGTAATTCAAGCTTTCTTCGCTTCATGAATTCTGTCAAGTATTTCGAAAGCTTCACTGCGCGATGCCGTGATTCGGTCGGGATAGTGGGCGTCACTGTTTACGACTATATCAATACCGCCATCGACGAGTATGCGGAGCAATTCTTCAGAGGGAAAGAAAAATCCATGATCTTTGCGGGCTTTGGTATTAAGTTCAATGCAGATTTTTCTATCGAGGATCAACTGTATTACAGAATCAAGACAACTTTTATAGAAATTGCTGTCAGTTATTCCCGGTTTATAGCATGATGCATTGTGTGAAATTTTGTCGAAATGTCCGAGAATATCAAAACCTCCGGCAATAATCATTGCTGCGGTCTGTTGGTAAAAAGTATGTATTACATACTCGATATCGTTTCTGAAGCATTCTCGCATACGGTCTTTGAATCTGTCAGGATGTCCGTCGATGTCAATATAATCACCATCCTGAGTCGGAATAAAATGAACAGAGCCGATTGTATAGTCAAGAGGCAGATGTCTGAAATATTCATTTGACGGCCCCCAGCTATCTCCAAGATAGTCCACCTCCATGCCTGCGTAAAATTTACAGGTGTGAAATCCCGGTTTTTGGCGTATTATCTCAATTTCGTCAAAATATTTGTTAACGCTGTCGACCGACATATTGCATGATGATTCAATTGGAATAGGGCTATGTGGCGTAAAACCATAATATAGCATACCGCAGTCGACTGCGGCTGCTGCCATTGTCTGCATATCGGCTCGACCGTCACAGAATTGTGTATGACTGTGTAGATTATATTTGCGTGTTTTTAAAATTATATTTTTGATATCCATACAGACTCAATTAATATGACACTTCATGGATAAGTCGTCCTTTGCGATACAATACGATGTAACGAACAAAAATAGAGGCGCATATCAGCATGGCTATAGCTCCGGTCAATAGTGCGAGATCGATAGGCAATCCAAATCCCTCGGGTGTCGGAGCTGCAAAGAGGTAACCGACAACAACCATTGTCATAAAACATGCAGGCAGGAAACAGATAATGAAAGCTTTACCATGACGTGCCAGATAGACACTTGCCGACCAAAGTGTAAATGCGGCAAGAGTCTGGTTTGTCCATGCAAAATAACGCCACAAAACATTGAAATCAAGAAGCATCAAAGCGAATGTAGCTGCAAAAACGGGGATTGTCACAATAAGCCGTTTTGTAATCTTACTTTGGTTGATCCCAAGGAAATCGGCAATGATTAGACGTGCGGAACGGAGAGCGGTGTCTCCAGTTGTTATCGGAGCGGCGACAACGCCGAGGATTGCAAGAATACCTCCGAAAGTTCCTAACCATCCTACTGATATATCATGTACTAAATCTCCGGCTGTGTGAGAGGACATGTATTCGGCAAGCTGCGGATAACCTCCAGTGAATGAGATAGCAGCCGTGGCCCATATCAGTGCGACGATACCTTCGGCAACCATTGCGCCATAAAATACAGGACGCGCGAGTTTTTCGTTTTTTAGACAACGGACCATCATGGGTGACTGTGTGGCATGGAAGCCGGAAATAGCTCCGCAGGCAATGCTGACAAACATCATGGGGAATACCGGATGGGAGTCGGGTGAGGCATGTCGGTTGTATAATCCTTCCGCAAAACCATCGGGTATTGTATGCCTTCCGAACAATAAAACTCCAAGAAGACCGGCAGCCATGAATAATAACGCGAAGCCGAAAATGGGATAAAGCCGGCCGATGAGTTTGTCGATAGGTAATAGTGTTGCAAGAAAATAATAAATAAATATTATGCAAATCCAGAAAGTTGCGTCAGCCCATGATGGCGTCATTCCGGCAAGAAGCCCTGCCGGAGTACAAATAAACACAGCTCCTACAAGAATGAGGAGAATAATGGATACCACGCGCATTATTTGCTTGATTACTGGTCCAAGTTCGCGGCCAACAAGTTCCGGAAGAGAATCACCACCGCTGCGGACAGACATCATTGCGGAAATGAAATCGTGTACAGCACCTCCGAAAATAGTACCAAGTACAATCCAAAGAAATGCTGCCGGACCAAACATAACTCCCATGATAGCTCCGAAAATAGGACCAAGTCCGGCGATATTCAGAAATTGGATAAGGAATACTTTCCATGTCGGCATTTCGATGTAATCAATCCCGTCAGCTTTAGCTTGTGCGGGCATGATGCGCTTGGAATCAATTCCGAAAACTTTTTCGACGATGAGTCCGTATAAGAAATAGCCTCCTATGAGGATAGCTAATGATATAAGAAGAGAGGTCATTCTTTAATTTCGGGCGTTTGGACGGGGGATTGTCCGAGTGACTGACGCATTGTCGTGTCAGCCTCCATATTCTTCATGCGATAGTAATCCATTATGCCAAGATTTCCAGAAAGGAAAGCTTGTGCCATTGCTTTTGGCAACTCACATTCTGCTTCAATAACTTTGGCCCGGGCCTCCTGGGCCAAAGCTTTCATTTCCTGCTCGCGGGCGATTGCCATTGCTCGTCTTTCTTCGGCTTTTGCCTGAGCGATATTCTTATCGGCCTGAGCCTGGTCTATCTGGAGGGCCGCGCCGATGTTACGGCCTATGTCTATATCTGCTATGTCAATCGAGAGAATTTCAAAAGCAGTACCGGAGTCGAGTCCTTTGCGGAGCACGAGTTTTGAAATTGAGTCAGGATTCTCAAGTACTTGTTTATGACTCTCGGACGAACCTATAGAAGAAACGATGCCTTCACCTACACGGGCTAAGACGGTGTCTTCACCTGCGCCACCTACAAGCTGCCGGATATTTGCACGGACTGTTACACGGGCTTTTGCTATCAGCTGAATACCGTCTTTCGCAACAGCAGTAACCGGCGGAGTATCAATAACCTTAGGATTCACACTCATCTGGACGGCCTGAAAAACGTCACGTCCCGCAAGATCGATTGCAGTAGCCATTTTGAAGCCAAGATCTATATTGGCTTTTGAAGCGGAAACAAGTGCATGAACAACACGCTCTACATTTCCTCCGGCAAGATAGTGCGCTTCAAGGTCGTCGCGCGTCACATCTTTCAGTCCGGCTTTATGCGCTTCGATAAGTGCGCGGACAATAACGCTTGCCGGCACTTGGCGTATACGCATCAGAACGAGTTGGATAAGAGATATGCGGACACCGCTTACTCGGGCTGAAATCCAAAGGAAGAATGGGCAGTAATAGAAGAATACCGCCAAGAATATAATACACGCTGCAATAAGCAGAATTACTGTTAATTTCATGGTTGACTATTGTTTTGCGATTATTGGTTTGATTATTTTTCGAGACGTATAACCTTGTTACGTAGCGCCTGACGGTGTTTGTAAAGCTGGTTAATCGTCATTTCAGTCTCTCTTATAGAAGATTCGACAGAGAGGTTGCCTGTTCGATATTCTGAACGTAAGCCATCTGCCAACTTATGATATTTGCGGAGTTCAGCTTCACAGGCAAGAACTTCAAGCATTGCTGATTTGGCAGCATTGTTTTTGAATTCCGAGAGTCGTGTATACACCCTGCCGTTCCCCATGTCTATATTGAAACGTTGCTGTCTTTCAGGATCTGCCATTTCCGGTTCGGCCGGAAGACGGCTAAGGAGAATTTCCCGATAGTCAATGCCAGTCTTTTGAGTGAGTGAAATATCGCTCAATCTGGCAAGTGCTGTCAGATTCTCGTCACCGGGATCTACATTCACACGAACATTGGAAGGTGCGAATATATATATAGTCACTTTACCCGGTTCGGAATTCCTGTCGGTTGCCCACCACCCCAGACCTGAAACTTCGTCGATTGCAAGCATATAATCGTTTGCAGTTGAATTGTAAGGCATTCCTAAATTCTGAGGTTGGAAGAAAGATCCATCATCCGTGCGTCGCGTCATGAAAATGTCATAGCCTCCAATGCTGTTTTCACCATTATTGGCATAATATAACGTGACACCGTCGGGCATCATAAACGGGAATTTTGCATCTCCGCCTTCTCCAAGATTATCTCCAAGTATCTTAGCGGATTCAATTGACCCGTCGTCAAGTATTGAAGCTCCATATAAGTTATATAGCCCGGTTGTATCTGTTTCAGCCCATATAATTTCCGTATTTGATTGGGGCACATAGGCAAGTGAAAGTTCGGCTTCGGGTTTCCCTGCTCCTATCCTGCGTATTGCATCGGGCGGCAGAATTCGGCCGCCCGCTTCACTGATCCGATACTGTTTAAAGAATGATGCAGAATCGACGCTTATGGAGTCTATTATTTCGATTTTCTCAACACGCTCGAGCATATTTCTCATATTCAGAATGCGGGTGGAAAGAATTTCTGAACTTTCCGGCAATGGTTTACGCGCTTTTTTTAATGCAGTCTCCCAAGCATCCATGTAAGATGCGGCTTCGTCTGCGTTATAATTTAGAAGAGAGCATATAGCCAATAAGCGGGAGGCATCGGCAACGTTTCTTCCTGCTGCAACTTTTAATACAGGTATTGCTTCATCAAACCGACCAAGTTCGTAAAGAGATGCTCCAAGATAATAGTTGGCAGTACCGTCGCGTGGAGTTTTTTTTACAATTTTGCTTAATTCTTCGGCAGCCTGTTCATATTGTCCGTTATTGTATAGAGTCTTCGCATTATCTATTGGTCCTCCGAAGGAATGGTGTACCGATAAGAGCAGGAGTGCCAATGCATAATATCTTATTTTTTCGATTATCATATCGATTGTGTCTTATTTCAATGATTCGCAAAGATATG
>CAJTJV010000046.1 GCA_910576775.1 uncultured Muribaculaceae bacterium
TCTTCCGATCTATAGATGGAGTTAGGCAGCATAGATAGCACCTCGACGTTGAGGCGCCCCGAACCCATGCGCGGTTTGTCAATCACCACATGGATGCGCCCGTTGTCGTTGAAGCAATTGGTACATTTGCCGCCTATGCACGATGCGGTCATGAACTTCGCATTATCATCGGCATAATATTTAAGCACAAAATCAAATCCGGGGAAACCGATGTCATTGCCACGGCAGTCAAATAGCGTCTGATAGAAATCGAGGCCAGAGCGGAAATTTTTGCGCGTAATCTCCGGCGCGGTGGTGCTGTTGTTGTCTTGCATATATTTATTAAGGAGTGAAACATATTATTCAAGGCAAAGGTATTATCGAGCGCAAAGCCGTAGAAAGACAAATGCGCCTTGGGATGTGCTACGACTTATTACGAGCATCTCTGCGCAGCTTATCTGTATCGAGGTCTGCGAATAACCCGACGAATTCTTCTCCGATAGATTCCGCGAGGAAATCTCTGAGATTCATGACGGATGAATAATATTTTGGCGAGAACCACCGTCTGCGTTTTCGAGGTTCTCCGCTTGTTTCACCGCCGCCCCATTTCTCGCCCCTTTTTCTTGGCTCATCCAATTTGTGTTTCTTTCGGTAAGTTTCATCAAGGAATTTCAAGTCGCCACTGTTTCCTATAGAAAACTCGCGGCCAGTTCCGAGGTCTTGCCAAAGGCCGTACTCCAAGAAAGATTGCGAAAGCTCGATGTCGTAAAACCGGCCGTCGGACCTTGCCTTTAATGTAATTGGCGAGCGCCAGAGAGCGTTTGTATCCATGATTTTGAGATGATAGATACGCTCCTGCCAAATATCAATCATGGTTTTATTCCATGCTTCGACAAATTTTTGACGGGATTCTATGGCATCATTCGGTCCATTCATCAGGATTATATACTAAGTTAGTGAAAGTGTCGACGGCAATCTGGAAGAAGGCGCACGCGCCTCCGGTATAGAAATATTTGTCAATCTCAGTGAAAGAAATACGGTCGTCAAGATAGATAGAGTCCTGCTCGAGACGAGTTTTCTCGAGGATAAGTTTAGACATAAACTGTCTGAACAGTTCGCGCATCTTATCCATGCAGCGTTCACGTGCCATGTCGTCATCGACCTTATGACGCATGAACAGGAACACGGTTTTCATTCTTCGAGTGTGCGGCGAGTTGTTAATCTCGATGCCACCTGAAGAAATGTCGTTAACTGCGACATACGCTTTGGTTGATAGCGCCTTTGCAATCTGCGAGAGGAATCCGTCGAGGCCAGACACGCGAGCGAAACGAAAGTCGTTTGCAAGCGCGAATTTATTGGAAGCTGTCAGTTTCTCGAAGAAAGCAGCGGCGTCCCAGTTGAAGCAATTAGAATCCATTATTTCGATGGGTATTTGCGGTTAAGCTCATCATATTCTTTGGCGAGGGCATCAAGTTCGGTTAAAGCACGGTGACAGTCCATTGAAAGAATTAAATCCTCCTTTGTGATATCGCCTTTCGTGAGTGCTCGAATCTGAGCATTCATACTTCGACGCATCATTTCACGATCAGGAGATAGAACAATACCCTGCGGCGCCACCTGAAAGAAATTCGGGTAAAGGCGAGAAACGAGACTCTTGACGCCGGCCCACCAATAAAAAATGCAGAGCATTTCATGCGGACGAAGATTTATACCCTTCTTACGATAGAGTATTTCTGCCATGAGCCGGAGCATTTCATTATCATTTGAAACCTGATATCCCTGCCAAAGGGTTTCACATGAAAGCCAATCATCAAAAGAGAAACCCACGTCAAGGTCGGCGTCAACAGCCTGTGCTCCGTCAATGACATCGAGACGCACAGGCATCTCCGGCAAGCTCTTAACCCAACCAATCATCAAGGTAGCAGCAGCCAAATCGCCGGCGCTTACGTTGAAGCGTCCGTCTTCATGAGCAAGAAGCCAGCAGCCATTGTTATGGGCTATGATGCGAATTTTATTCCAGCGCATGAGGCAATAAATAGCTACCTGAGCAGCCGACTGCGCAGAATAATCCTCGAGTGAAGAGAACGGTTTGTTGAAATTTGAGCGGTTCACTACAGCTATAGCGCGCAAGAGCGATTCGAGTTGCTGCTGCGAAGCTTCCTGCCAAGAACCAGGAGCTCTGAGGTTAAGAGCATCCATCAGAAAAAGAAACAGCCTTTAATGTTATTGATACCGCCGAACTGCACAGACTTATCGCCCATTTCCTTTTGCCATAAGGGCGCGAGTTCATCATCATGGTTACACTCATGTATAATGTTTCTCGCATAATACCAGAGCGAATATCGAGGCGGAATATGTGTTAGCTTCGATTCAAGGACAGAGAATATGGCAGCGATGATCGTATTTACGGCAACCGGGTTATAATTGTCGTTCGATACGAACTGCGTCCTAAGTCGATCCATAAGCGGCTTGCCGAGATAGTCCATCTCAAGTTTTTTCTCCACAAGAACAGCATTTTCGTAAATCCACGAAAATGTCGGGCGAATCTCCGGCCGGAAATGCTTCACAGCCTTCGGAGAAAAAAGGAACGAAGAGCAGAAATATCTGCCTCGTTCTGATTCTCGCCACTGTGGATATTTGCGGCAAGCCTCGAATAGAGCTTCGATGTTTTCATCGATAGAAATACGAAGAGAAGCAATCAGTCTTTCGACGCGTTCCTTCGAAGCCGGAGCGAGGTTGTCAGTGCTGATGACGGCAAATCCTGTGGGCGTGAGAGTAAGGTCGAGCGCAGGGATAGCCTCGACAAAAGCACGTGCGACAACAATTCTAAGAGCTATTTCGTTATCGAAATCGGAAAGGAAATCCTCATGTCCGAGATATTCCATTTCGAGCCAATTCTTAGCCGACAGCAGGTATGGGTCCATTTTTTTAGACAGAGGGCGCTCTCCCTCCACTTCCGTAAATACATTTGGAATATATTTTTTAACGGAAATTTCATAAATGTTATCAATATTCATCTTCGGGGCTTTTTGTAGATATTTCTTTTGCGTCGGCGTGTTCGTCGAGGGTAGTAAGCTGAATGAAAGGACAATCTGGGTGTACGCGATCCCATTTGTTATATCTTATAATTATCTCATGAACGAGAAATAGCAAGTCGTGATAGGGTTTCTGCAAAGCTTGTGCAATAGTATAGAGCTCTCGTTTGTCAGAACCGGAATTATTTGTCTGCGCCTTACCGGGCACGGATCCGACAAGGTTCGAGTGAACACGCATGGTGAAGCACACCATATTCACGGCCTCGGCAATATCCGATTCCCAGTCGCCACCTTCCTTCGTTTTAGAATCTATGCAATTTACAGTAATGTCGGGGTTCTCGCCTTTGCCGTCAAGCGCAATGCTTTTCCCGGTAAAGAGGACAGCACCGGTATTTTCATGGTTCGACAGGAATTCCATCATTTCGCGTTTCTTCTCGATCATAAGTTTCTGCCGGTCCTCCATGTTAACGACATGCCGTTCCTTAAACAGGTTTTCCCAATACCTCGGAGACACCTCAATAACATACTTAATAGGAGCGGCATTTTCGAGCTTCGACTGTTTAGCTACACCAATAAGCCTTTTGATATTATACCATGAGCCTTTGAAGAGCGCAGCGTAATGTGGAATCGGGTAATAAGGAGAATCCACGCCAGGGAACCTCGTCAAAATTGCGAATTTCCGCACATCGGATTTCTGCGTACCTTTTTTCGTAGCCCTCAGCCCCATGCGCTGCAGAAGGTCGCGCCATGGCGAACGGGTATCAAGCAGTTCAATTTCCTCGAACTTATCCTCAGGCAATGAAGATCGGAACTGCCCGAAAATAATCTTCGTGAGCTTGCCAGTTGTTTTATCAGCCGGAGCGAAACGGCAATAACAGGCGGGCTTACGGTGAAGCTCGACAATTTTGTCGCCATCATCATTGAGAATAATCACCGATACAGCAAAATTAAAGTGTTTTAGATCCTGGCAAACTCCAAGGAAATAATCCGGCAGCGGATTATCCATTAAAAAATCTTCGACATCTTTTTTTACTGAATCAGAAGCAGCCTCGGTACAATAGCGTAGACCGGCACCATAGCATACCTCGGCATTGAAAATCTGGCAGGTCGAGAGTGTTTCATCACCCTCGATAAGATTCACGATATCGTAAGGCAGATTATTATTGCCTCCCCATGTAACATATTTCTTGCCGTCAGGCGTTTCGCTAGTGTTGAAACATCCGGATTCACGGAAAATCTCATTGGTTTTTGTAACGAAAACTACACGGGCGTTGATCTGCGGCAGCGATTCGACGGAAAAGCAATCGGTAAATTCATTAAAAATTACATCATCCATGGAGAGATCTTTTATTCAGAGAAATACTTCAAAATCATTAATTCCAATAATGCAGACATCATGAATAGAGCGTTTAGCGCCGTTACGCAAAAGCTTTATTGTCCGCATACCGGTATAAAAGTCATATCTGAGCGATACAACATTATCGGCACTCATGATAGAGCCGTTTTTCTTTACATAGGTCAGGCTTACAGGCTGGCCGCAGTCAAGCATCTTACGAGCTTGTGATATATGAATGGCATTTTGCATATAGAATCAAGAAAAGAGAATCTCGGACAAATCAGCTTCGAAATTTCGCGGGCGTGTGTCAGCGAAACGCCAAGAGAATTTCGCCGTTATAAGGTTTTCATCATCGGTGGAAGGCTCAAAAGAGTAGTCGGTTATTTGGACTGTTAAATCATCGCCATCAGCCCAAAGACTCACTGCATAAGAGTTCATCATTTGTTCGAAGGCCGGAATTTCATCTCTCAGCAGGTAACGGGTTTGAATCTCATATGTGCGCGAGATCAGCCTGTCATAATACATGTTCTGTCCGTTACAAACGGCATCCTTGCGTTCGACTGCCGGCTTGGCGGTGATAATGCCTGAGACAAACAGGAATTCCTCAACGTTGAACATATTCCGGAACGAGAACGTCAGGTGTGGAACGTCCGGCTCGATGATGAAAGTTTTAGATCCCGAATAAAGTCCTATGGTAAAGTATATAACTTTAGACATCGGACGTGGCGGCTTTATCGTCAACTTACCAAGAGCATAATTCACAATTTCATCGACTGAGAAATTTATAACCGTACCTGAGGTCCACCGTTTTGTGACGCGCCAAATTAGCGTCTGAGAACCCGTGCCCAGAGAGTTCAGTCCATTTATGGTTATATCAAAAGTATTTTCAGATTCTCTGTCGCAAGCAGCAATGCCGACTGTTGAACCACGATATACACGCTGGACTTTTGCCGCAAGAAAATATCGATACTCAGTATTGAAAGAATCGGGCAGATAGTTTTCACAATAAAGAAAATGCGAACTGACAGTCACCCCATCGACCGTTATATATACATACCCGTTCGACAATAGTTTTTCCCGGAAATATTCCTCTATCAGGCGAGCGACATCCATAAGCTCGACGATCCCGTCGAAAGAGTACAATTTCGTCGAGAAAAACACGTCCCCATTGTTCGGTTTCGACGATAAGGAAACATCGACGAGTGCCTTATCGGTGCGCAGCCTGATTGGAGCCAGCCGCGAGGTAGGATAAAATATTTTATTATTGAAATCCGGGTTAATGAATTCTGTTGCCATACAACAAAATTAGGCGTGAGAAACAGACTGATAAAAGACAAAGGACAATCGGTTGCCCCACAGCCTGCTCACCTCACGAATGAGGCGAGCATCTTATCTGTCAGGCCTTTTTAGCGCGCTTTGTTTTCTTCTGGGCGGGCTTTTCAAGCTGTTCACAAATGGCTACGCGGAGGCCAGCTCTAACGAGCTTCGGGAGATATATGTCAAGTGCATGATGTGGAAATCCTGCAAGATATATTTTATCGGCCTTTCCATTTGCATGCGTGGTTAGTGTGATTCCGAGAACATCCGCAGCTGTCTGCGGCATCTTCAGCGAAGCATTCATAGAAATCGCCCACTCTGAAGAGCAGTACGGCATCGGGGTGCTTTTTCTTCATTTCCTCGAACTGCTTTACGAGTGGTGCATCTGTTACGGCTTCAGTGAATTGCTTCGGCTCTTCTTCAACCTCAACTTTTTCTTTAGCTACATATTCAGCTTTAGCCTTTGCCTCTTGGCGAGCCTTTGCGCGAGTACTGATTACACCCGTGCGCTTTATTTCTGCCTGTAATAAAGTAAAGGCATTTTAGATATAGGACAATTTTCATTCCTAAGCATGAACGCGTAATTGAGTGCGTTCGCGGCATTAGTGAAATTGCAGAGATTCCCAATGGAATGGTCAGACATATATGTTCCGACTGTAATGATAACTGAGCCTTTCTCATCAGTAGAAACAGAACCGTCAGAGTAAATATCAAGAGTGATAAGAGATTGTGGAGCTATGAACGCTGTAACGCATACGGGAGAGGGCTTAACAGAGGCAATACAATTGAAAGATTTTGTTTGTGAATTTAACATGACTGTTGGAATTTGAAATTAATAAGTATTAATGTTGAATACTCGGAAGAAAGCATTTTGGACTTCTACCTCGAAGTGCGAGTTTGTAGGAATGTCATTTATCGGCTTGGAGGAGAGGTGAGCAGCTTTTATATTTATTTCTTGCTCTTGTTCGATGTTAGGATTCTTAGCTCCAGAGGGCTGTGCCTTTGTTTTATGTATTTTCTTTTCCATTTTTCGTTTTTGTTGTCGAGTATGATTTAGCTTTTACATTGCAATACAATTGTACACGATGAGCTACAAGGCAAATTTTTGGCGAAAAATACACTGCCCGCAGGGGAGGAAGATTTTTCAGCCAAAGCGCAGCCCAATTTTCCGAGTAGCGGGTGCACAATAACTTAGCGATGTAAAATGCGACCAAATCAGGCCGATACAAGAACCGGATAAAATGGGAGGAAAATAGACATAGGTTTACAGTTCGAAAAAGCGAAAAATCCGGTCAGACAGAAACATCGAATAAGACAAGATGCCTTAGGGTTAACTCCCATTCAGTCGTTGAGCTAAAGGTTGAAACCTTCCGCCGGGACTCCCGGCTCGGTTCTAAACATGAAAGCCCAACCCAGATAGCACTCCCTAAAAAGAAGGTCGCCCTCTAACAAATAGAGAACGACCAGAGAGAGAGAAGATTGAGAAATAATCAATGGCCGACAGCCAATAAATAAGCGTTGAGCCACGGCAGCCATACCATAGCGAAGCCTCCGGCAGTAGTCCAGAGAATATCCCAGATGCAGATGTGGTTGCCATTAGTTTTGTTTTTGCGGTAGAATTCCCACGCCACGGCAGCCACGACTACGGATGATAGGGCCACCACAGCGATGCCAATCGGAGTTATCGGCAGAAAATGCGCAACGAGGACACCCACAACAACGCAAACGAATCCTCCAAGAATGATGTGGTAGATTTTATCTATACCACGAGTATCTCTACACTGTGTCATTTTGAGAGTTTATGAAAAAATTTGAAATAAATGAATATGCTAACTAAAACGGCAGCTATGATAATTGAGAAGGTTATGAACCAGTTCAGAGAAAAAGAGTTAAATTCGGACTTAGATTTCTTCTTAGACTTTGAAGATGTAGTGGAATGGAGATTCACAGTCTCTTTGCTTTTGACTTTGTCTTCTTCGAGCCTTGCTGCATTTGTCTTGCTACTGATATTCACACTATCAATATGTATAGCCTTAGGAATGGCACGGATATCCGGATGCAGCGAATCGGGTGGAAAGAATTCGACAGATATTCCTGCAATATCGACTACAACCAGAGAGTGCAACACCGATAGAATCTTGGAGAGAGAATCGCAGCTTTGAGCTCCGGAAGCATCGGCAGACACCTCAATGGAGAAATCATCCATCGCCTCCTTATGGGAGCGGCAGGAACACATTGCCAAGGTTAGCAGAATGATTAATAAGAGGCGAATCATAGGTTTTTATATTCATTCTTGGCGTCGAAAGAGGGACACGCTTTGGCCGCGAAATCACAGTGTCCATAGACAATGGCCTGCGGGTATTTTACCCTCAAGCTACGAATCAGCGAAATTAGCGCAACTTTCTGCGCATCGGTTCTTGTGTCCATGGGAATTTTGAAAGATTCCTGATCGACACCTCCGGCATAGCAGATGTTAATGGCGTTGGCATTATGGCCTTTTACGCCATTCGATATTCTGTCTTCGCTGACGAGCTGCGAGATGTTGCCGACCTTGTCAATGAAATAGTGATATCCGGGAGTGTTCCAGCCACGGCCTCCGCGAGAGGCCGGAGAGGTATGAAAACGCACGATATCGGCGGCGGAGTCGTTCATGTTGCCGGCCGAACAATGAACTACAATTTTGTCGATATTTCTCATATAGGGATACTTAGGAGTTTCATACGTTGTTCGAGAATATCGACATACAGCGACATTACATCAGCTTGGTTAAGAACCAGAGTTCTGTGTTCCTGGCCAAGACGGTTGAAGCGTGCTTCATCATCAATGAATGTGCGTAGATTTTTCAAATAATGGCTCACGCGAGCATGTTCCTGAGCCAGTCGCAGTTCAAAGGGCTTCATCGGACACCTCCTTTCTTTTGTCTGAATGATTTTCGACAAATTTTTTTAGTTGGAAATTCAAGTCGATACCCATGAAAGTACCAGCGGCCACGAGCATCATGCCGAAAACTGTAATCACAGTAGGGTGAATTTCGCCACGTGGCGGCATATACAACGAAACCATAACGACAATCATGCCGAAAATCAGGAGCATGAAAGCCATGATTGTCTGCGACGAAGTTCTGCGTTTGAGTGTCTGATTTGTCATTGGAGAGAGGTATGAGTTTATTTTCAACACAAATGTATCGCGGCACATTTGATTGTAAAAAGACAAGCAAAGCTACATTACGCCGCCTGTATCGATGACAGCAATTCCTGAATGCGGACGGGATTCGCATCCGATATAGAGAGTATCGAAGGCATCGGTGCCGTCGGTACGATGTTCGAGTAAGTCCTCTTCTGATTCCGCGAGCTTTTCGCCGGCCTTATTTTTTTTGAAGCCATTGCGACCGCGCTCGATGCCCGCCGTCTGAATAGCGAGAATCAGATCATCGTTATTCTGTCGGTTGAAATATGGTGTCAGGCGGTTAAGGCCTGCAAAACCACGGTTAATAAGGTTATACTTTTCATCGTGCCGCATAGGATTTCCCAGCGGTACGGCGATAACAGACCAACCGTGTTTTTCAAACTCGCTGATAATGGTATATCGGAAATCTATGTCATTGACAGCGTAGTTAGAGCCGAGGGCTGTGGTATCATAGTAGAATATCACGGTTTTAGTCCTATGGTGTGCGTAGTATATACAGAAATCCGCGACGAGAGCCGGGATTTTGCGCTCATATTTAACGAAGAAAGACTTCAGAACATTAAGGCGACCGAGCCTTTCGTTCGGTTGTCCGGCCACGATCCAATTGATATTAGCATTGTAGTCCATGCCGATGCAAATTGGTGCGTATGGGTCCAGATCGCGGTCGGCTCGACAGTCGATAGCCTCCGGCATATAATCAAAGCCGAGAGAATCAAGGTATTCGAAATCGCTGTCGTTATACTTATGCCCCTCTTTCATGGAGGAATAGAAGCCATTGCGGGCAATACCGACCTTCTTGCACATTATCGAAGTCTGGAAGGTGAGCGGCGTAAGGTCGCGCTTCATGTCGCGTAGGTATTGTTCGCCAAGAAGTTCAACGTTCTCTACCGATGAGTATTCTTTATAATACGTGGCGGTAGAGCGTAATTTATTGATATTTGCGTCGAGGCGTCGCAGATGATTGCGAAGATAAGCCGGCGGTTCAACGCCTTTGTTGTGCAGATTCATAATCCTCTGCTTGATACGCCATACCTCGTAAACGCCCGCTCCTATAGCATCGATGACGCGTTTATCCATTTTCTTCTCATATTCCAGAAACCACGAGCCCTTCTTACTCTGCGGCATATCCGACAAAATCATCATGGCATGATTGAAAGAGTGTCGGCAGAAATGAGTCTTTATACCGCCATTTGCGGGCAATGTTTCCTGAGTGAGCTTGACAGGATCAATAAATTTGGCCTCATCGACAAGAATCCACGATAGGGTAAGCGAGTTGGCGGCGCCTGGGCGGTCCTGCGACAGGATCACGGCGATAGAGCCATTATAGAACGATATTACCTGCTCCCAGTCGTGTGGTTCTGTGATAGGTTGCTTAAAAGATTTTGGAGGTCGCCGGCCAACGACATAATGTACACCTTTCTTGTACCCCCAGCGGCGCCATGCGGCAAAAAGACCCGGAAGCGTATTAGTGAGGCCGTGCTTGAAGGTCGGCACGACAATACCACCGGT
This sequence comes from uncultured Muribaculaceae bacterium, assembly GCA_910576775.1. Lineage (GTDB taxonomy): Bacteria > Bacteroidota > Bacteroidia > Bacteroidales > Muribaculaceae > CAG-873. The sequence continues at coordinate 10,363 of CAJTJV010000046.1, forward strand.
AGAGCCGGGCATTCTCTGCATCATCTTCAATACATATGGCGCACCGATAGAATCGGTTTTGCCTGTACGACGGCCGGCAACAATAACGGTAGTTCTTGCCGCGATGAGCTGCGCCTGAAGCTGCGGGCGATTTAAATATATCGGCGTAGCCTTAGGATTCGTCTGCTGCATTGATGTCGGGTGCTTTATCGGGGAATAGTTTATCTTCTTCGAGGTCAACATTCTCATATTCCACGTCCTGAATATCAGCGAAATCGCGCGAGAGTTCTTTTGTGAGTTTGGCGATATGGTTATAGACGTCCGGAATAGGATTCAGGCCGAGCACACTAACGTCGAGAGTGGCGCAGAAAGGCTGAATCACAATCTCGTCGTAAGGCATCGCCATTTCATCCTCGAGGTCAATGCGGTTATATTTCGCATAGGATGTTGCAGCGCGTTCCATTGCCTTTGTGTCCTTTCGATTCTTTGCCATGGCATATGTCTCAAGAATCATTTCATTGTATCGAGTCCTATGGAAATCCCGTGTCTTCGGCGATAGTAAGGGTACAAGCTGATGAATGATGTTTATATCCGAATAAGCTGTAGATTGCGAGACATCATAACGGGACATGATAGCATCTCGCAGCTGCCTATCCTTCATGGACGGATTCGAAAGCCAGTAGTTATACATTTCGCGCAGACGCATAACGCGTTCAGCAAGTGCAATCGGATATTTCGTTCTGAGTTCGTCGTCAGATGCCAACAGGTCAACCTTACAGGCTTCTAGTGGAGATGGTAAATTAGGCATACTTAAACATTCTTAATTAATAAGAAAGCGAAAGAATAAAACAGATCTTTCGCATTTATTCGTCATCCTCCATATCAAGCAAAGCTTTTTCCGACATCTCGATAGCTGCCGGAGAACCGACCCGTGCAAGTGTAGCCATTTGTTTGCGTATCTCGAGCTTTTGAGTGAGTTTACCTTTTATGTAATGTTTGCGCGCCGGATGTCCTTCGGAATTGATGTCGGATCTAAACTGTTCTTCCGGGATGTCGAGATAGACGGCAATTTCAGATGGTTTTGTATAAAGCGCTGCAAACTGCTCAATTAATGCCAATTGTTCGGGTGAATATTTCATGGAAAGGAACGGATTGACGTGTTATGATATAATCGACCTGAGAATGGAGGTTTTCAAAGACGGATCGGTCAGTAGATATAAAACCGGACTCAAAGCGGTTTCCACGAGTAAGATTCTGCGACATTACTACAGCTACCGTCCATTTATCGTTAGAGACGAGCAGAATCTTGGAATGATTGGAAGCGAGATAACAGTTTTCTATGGTTTGCTCGATGAAAGGCCAAAGGATAAGAGTTTTATTCGTGGCCTTGAAATCGAGTACAATATCGAGGGACTTTATCAAGCCCGCTTTTTCAATAAAGAAAATACGGCGCAGAAATTCCTCGGAGATAGAAAATGAAGTCATCTGCACATGAGCAGGCCCAGTCTGGTCGAGAATCCACTGAAGCACATCGGCTACCTGGAGCATATTACTCAGATACGCCTGGTTAGGATTTCCATCCAGCGGTTTGAGAACAGATGTTATGAGTTCAGAATGTTTCATACGAGTTCTGCATCCTCCATTTTCTTGCGGAGAGCGTCAGATGGGTTAGATATAGTGGCGTATAAATCCTTTATGCGAGTGGCGTATGCCTCGGACGGATTTTTGGCATATTTGCCGAGCATCAGATTAAGATTCTTAACGGCATTTTTTTCGGCAGTACGCGGGTCAACGGCGAGCTCTACGGACGCGACCGGGGAACCTTTGACGTAGTGATCGTATTTGTTCCAGTTGTCGCGATACTGCCTGTCGTAAGCGATAATGGCCTTTGCGAGTGGATAGCGGTCGGAATCCGGACATGTAGAGTTCTGCGGGTTAATCATCCTAAGGCGCGAGTGGGCTTCACGCATACGGCGCATAATATCGGCATTATCGACATACAGCTGCTTGATTTCATCGGGCAGCTCATCATGGTCAGCACGCTTTCCATTCTGGAATGGAGTGCGTGCCGACGGTTTTAAACCGCGGTTAGCGGCAATTACATCTACCTCGCCCATAAGCTGCTTTACCTCACTATGCGTCTTTTTAATAAGGCGGTTCTTGAGTATCTTTTGCAGATGATATTCAAGGGTCGATGCCTTACGTGCGGGATTCGCCATAATATTGCGATAGAGAATTTGGTTGCGAGATACACGAAGCAGCAGATTTGCACCGGCTTCGATATCGCGTTTGCCAGGCTCGGTATCGAGCCATTCCTGAATTTTAGGGGTGAGTTCCAATTCAATCATTCTACAATTTATTATTAATACCAGCTATAAAGAGCAGGGTTTTATTGTACGGTAACAAAAGCTGATGCATGCCCTTGAGAGTGGAGCCTGTAGTAACGAAATCGTCAAATACGATTATGTTAGGTTCTTCCGGCAACATATTGAGAGAGAATACGGCATTTATGCGTTGGCGGGAATGGCAGAAAGCAACATCCTCATAAAAAGGGATTTTCAGCCGCTCGTGAATATCGATGCAAATAAGGGTGGCGAAATTCCGTTCCTTATGGCGCCGTTTTGGCGAGGTGCAGATACACCAATTGCCGGAACTTAATGATGGCCCGAGCATCTTAACAAGAAAGTCCGACACAGCTTCCGCAAAATGCGGTATTTCAGCCGGGTCGGACTTTATTTCAGAAAGCGTTCTGCCCATCAAGGATTTCTGCCATAGCGAGAGGAACCAAAGCCCGGCTCGTGGAGTAATTTTCGGCCGGAACTCGAAATTGCATCTTGCTTCGGTTGATTTGTCCCAGGCTTTACGGTTTTCAATGGCGAAGATATCGCGTTTAGGAGAGGCAGCTCCGATAGCCGGGTCAATATCCGGTAGCAGCATATCACTCAAGATAGCTGCTGCCGAATCAATCAGGCTATCGGAACCGGGAATGTCATTCACCCTTTACGCCTTCGTTGATAGTACCGTCTGCTGTAACGATTTCGCCTTCGTAGAAGGGAATCGAAACTTCGTCCGAGGCTTCAATAGACAGCGTCGTCGAAGACGTACCGGCAGCCCCTTGTCCGAGATCCTGCGCCGGAGTAATCTTAGCAGGCCAGTTCTTGCTACCGTACTGGCGGAAACGGCCATACATATCTTCGATAAGGACGACGACATCAGTATTGAGGAAGGGCGTAATGGCAGCAGTCGCCGCAGGGCCTACCTCCGGATGGACGAGCGTGCAGGTGTTTTTGAAAGTCTGCGAGGGATATTCTCCCTGAACTTCCGATTTAGCTTCGGCTTTGTCGGGAAGGTGGTCTATCTCGAGCCACTTAACGCCCTCAGCAAGCGTATGGTTGCCGGTATATGTCGCTGATGTCGGGCGGCCGATTTCGTCGCGCTGAAAATCTGCGAAATTCACAATGTCATCATAGGCGATTAAGAACGCACGGCGGCGCACACCGGGTTTTACGGGCGTACCCTGACACCAGGGCATTGCTTTGAGAACAGAAGTACATTTACTCATAGTTATGCTGTGTTAGGGGTTATTCGCCTGCGAGCTCAACGATGCAGAGACGTCGAGGATCAATAGTGCGGAACTGTGTGCCAAGAAACATATTTGTGGCGAAGCTAAGGTCATAGTGGCCATCGCGCATGATGTCAACCGAAGACTGGTCGCTCTTGTTGTCAGTAGCCCAAAGAAGGTTTTCCTTCTGCGATATAACCAAGCGCTTCTGTCCTTCAAGTTCCGGGAGGCCTACAAGGGTGAGACGGTTTGCAGAGCCTTCGACGTATGGCTGGTTATACGCCGTGTTGTAGTTCAGGCCTGTGTGGGTAGCCTGATACGATTCGTTGTACATGTCGACGAGATCGGGAGCACAGAACATAAAATTATTCTCGCGGCGCAAGAACTGGTTGAGTTTGAATACAACCTCATGCTTGATCAGGTCGCAGGCATTATCATAGGTGAACGTGTCGGTAAGCTTGATGAGGTTCTTTTCCTCAACCGAGATAGCGCCGGCGGTAATTTCCTTTTCAACAATAGTCAGGAGACCGTCGCAAAGGTCTTCAGTAGTGGTACCCTCGGCATTGCGCTTACCGGTCCACACGGCCTGAGCTATATGCTGTCCGCGAGCTTTTGCGAGGTAGAAGAGAACGAGCGCCGTTGTGGAAGCGTTCTTTATTTTTTCGCCAATGATAGGGTCATCGTAGCCCATAGCGAGGAAAGCATAGTCGACAGGAGAGAAGGATTCGATGACGTTACCGAGAAATGTTTCGATTTCCCGGTATTTTATGTTTACGTCAGCATCCTGCTTACGTGTTTTGTGAAAAGGTGCGAGCTGAGAATCGGCGCTTACCTCGCCAAACATCTTCTTGCCACGGATACCGGTAAGGCCGTACATATATTTGAGCACGTCCATCGCAGCACGAAGAGGGAGATCGAGCAGCGTTTTTTCCCATTGGGTGGCGGTTTTCTGATAGTCCTCGAGAACGCGTTCGTCAATTTTAATTTTAGCCATTGGAGAGAGGTGAGATTAGAGAGGGTTAATTATAGCCGAGGAAAGCCTTCGAGGCGGCGATAGCATCCTGTTCGGAGACTGGAGCGTATTTGTCTTCTTCGGTTTTCTTGTCTTCTTTGATTTCCGAGGTAGGAGTAGCCGGTTCTTTCTTGAGATCCGCAATAGTCTTCTCCTTCTCGGCAATCGAAGCCTTGAGGTCTTCGATAGTCTTGTCGCGTTCGGCAATAGTTGAATTGAGGCCGTCGATAGTCTTTTTATTCTCGTCGAGGGTGTCATTAACCTTAGAGGCTTGTTCATCGGAGAGCGAGAGTTTGTCATCGGACATCGACAGCGAGCAGCCAAGCAGAGCTGCGATAGCTGTTAGTTTAGCCATGATTGGGGATTGGTTTGCAGCAGCCTCGGTGTCGGCTGCCTGGTTAGAGGAAGATAGATTGAGTAGAGAAAGAAAGCGGTCAATAAGCGAGCGTTTTCTTTCCGGGAGCGCGACAGTAGGCACCGGGATGCCGGCAGAGGCAAGCATATTGACAACGCTCTCGGTAATGACGGCTTTCCGGTCTTCATCATTATCTGTAATCTCATCGACAAAACCCCATTCCAGAGCCTGTTCTGGAGTAAGCCAGCCTCCGGTCTTCATAAGATCCAGGAGTTCGTCTTTGGATTTCTTGCATCGGCGGGCATACATGCCGGCAATGCAACCGTCGATAACGTCTTGGTCGCTCTTGAGCTTCTGAAGCTCGGCGATATGGGCGTCGAGCTCATCGGCGTTCATATAGTCCCACTCGAACACAAGGCTGAGGCACTTGTGTACAAGGTAGAGCGCACCGGCATCAATGCTTATATGTTTGGCGCCCATTGAGGCAATGGTTGCCGCAGAAGCATTCATGCCGACGTAGTGAACATGTACGTTACCGTGGATTTTGAAGAGAGATGAGATAGAGAAAGCCGTAGCGACGTCGCCACCAAGCGAATCAATAAGAACATGCACCTCGGAATCCTTGTGCTTGTCGAGCACATAGTTTACCATGTCGGCATTGAAATTCCAATATCCGACATCGCCTTTGAGGAAAAGGTCGTATTTTTTCGGCATAGTTCTGAATGTATCTACGCCGCAAAATTATGTGCCCTACCGTGCCCTATAAAAGACAAGCAAGGCTACAAGAGCCCTTTGCGCGGGCTTAATTTTCAAGAACGGGCAAAGTGCCGCCTTCATAAAGATAGCAAGGCACAACAGAGATCTGCGCTACATGAGTGATCTTGTATTTACGCAATGCCGCCTCCCCATCCGGAGCACCGACCGTTTCCGAATATGAGATGATAGGATAATTCGGTTCTCTGGCTCCAACCAAGTACATATTTCCGGAAGCGGCTACCGCTACAAAAGCGAGGTGTTCACCCTCGGGAATCGGATCTTTTGTGGAGAATTCGAAAGTCGATTTCTCTTGACGGCTCCCGTTTAACATAGATCCTTCCCAAGTCAGCTTAGGAGTGCCGAAGAATTTTATCTGCTGATGAGCGAGATTAAGATACACTTTTGCACCTCCGATAGCAGAAAACATGACATAAGCCGGGAGGTCTTTACATCGTATCATGTGAATACGAACAATGCCGGGCAGATAATTACATTCCATAAATGTTCGGTTTGGTTGATTTGTGTGTTTTGGTAATAATCAATGCGTTAGTCAACGCTATTTAACGTTAATTAACTTGCCTTAATTTAAGACTCTTTCCGCGCAGCCTGTAATACAACTGGCGAATAGATTCCCAGTTCTGCGGGGTATTGTCAATACCATGCTCCGCCATGAAAGCGTAAATGATATCGGTTATCGCAACATCCTGGCTGTAGAAGACTGAGAGTTCTTTGTCTACAACGGCCTTGAAATTTCTTTTGATAGCGGAAACGAGTGCCTTCTGCCCTTCGTGAATCAAGTAATTGTGTTGGTCCGGGTTCATGCCCTTGAAAGTCGGGACCTCGAGCGGCAGCAGCCTCGACACGTCGCCCCGCATGTAGCCTTTCGGCTCCTTACGTAGGAACCTCGACATAATAGCATGGATATTGCTTCCGCGCTCGAATTCCACACGACCGGAAACAGGATTCCAGTAGTCATGCCGGAGCCATTGATCGAGATAAGGGGGTACTTTAAGGTAAATACAGTAATGTGACATAGGTTAGGATGCGGTTATCGATTGGTTTTCACCACAAAATTAGCAAAATTTCACGATAGGTATTAACTATTGCAGAAATTGATTCTGCAATAGTTGAAGAGAATCGGGCGTAGCAGGTGAAAATAAGAGTACATTCGTACGGTTTATGAAACGAAACAGTGAATCAACAAGTTACGCCGTACTTTTGAAAGTGCGGAAAGTGCGGTCGGAAGCCACCGCACAAACGAAATTTGTACAATGGTGCATTCGTGCGCAAAAGTGCAAAATTCGTACGGCATATAATTTGCTACGAATCAGCCCGTTATCTCAACTCTGTACGAATGTACTTTTATTTTCCACTTATTACACACAAGAAAAAATAAAATTATAACAGATTGTTTCACGTGGAACTATATATTTATGTATCAACCAATTACGTTATAGAGTATGGCATATCTCCATGTAGCTCCCCCGCGCCCCCTGAAAGCACGTCCGGAATTCGTACAGCGGTACCGACGCACGAAAGCACCCTTTCCCCATACATCCTTACAGGGGGGGCGCGGGGGTACGCGGATGTAGGTATGAGACGTGCATAACTTATTGAAGGAATGTTTGTTTGTCGTGTTGACTTTGACTAATTTTGTGCATATACTGCTGTTCTATGTGTGTACACACACGAAAGAAAGCACGCATATATAGGATTTCAATAAGCTTCACATAAAAATGTTCAGACCCTTTAACTGTTACTGATTTTGTTTGTTTAGACGCTAATAGATTTTTGCATGACTAAGAAGAGACTGTGTCGTAATTAAGCGGCGCAGCCTCCTTTTATATGCTCTGAGGTTCCGATATTTTTCAGGCGACCGAT
>CAJTJV010000047.1 GCA_910576775.1 uncultured Muribaculaceae bacterium
CGGGGTTTTCACATTATGACGCCTCTCCGAGGCTCTCACGATACATGCACAAAATATCCTAAATGAAAGAGCCGTGACGATAGCATATATGAATCATTGAAAAATTGTGATATTCGGTGAAATTTCACTAATTTTGCAGACGATTTCTAAGGTATAAAATTTACATATATGACAACTTCCGGAATGTCCGGTGTTACCGATATCGCAAAGACAGCGGTACATAACGCCATTGATTTTCATCCCAAACTATTCCACGCTCTCCGTCATTATTCGGCTGACCGCCTCAAAGCCGACATCATAGCCGGCATCGTAGTCGGCATTGTAGCCCTCCCACTCGCCATTGCGTTCGGTATCGCTTCAGGCGTCAGCCCCACGATTGGACTTATAACAGCGATAATCGGAGGCTTTATGGTTTCGTTCTTCGGCGGCAACTCAGTGCAGATTGGCGGCCCGACAGGCGCATTCATCGTTATTGTCTACAACATCATAGCGCAGTTCGGCCTTCACGGTCTTGCCGTAGCGACCTTCATGGCCGGACTTATCCTGGTTCTACTCGGTGTTTTCCGCCTCGGCACTGTTATAAAATTCATCCCCTACCCTATCGTCGTAGGATTTACCGCCGGTATCGCTCTCACAATCTTCTCTACGCAGATTAACGATTTCCTCGGACTCGGGCTTACGGATATTCCCGGCCAGTTCCTGCCTAAATGGGGCGTCTACCTTACCAATCTGAGAAATATATCACCAGTAACTCTTTCGGTTGCGCTTGTATCTCTGTTAATCATAATTATAACTCCGCGCATATCGAAGCGTCTGCCCGGAGCTCTGATTGCCATAGTACTTGTCACAATAGTGTCATATTTCATGGACGCGGCATTCGACTGGTTCAATGTCGAAACTATCGGCGATCGTTTCGGCACAATGGCAACCGACATCCCCACTCCTCATGGATTCACACTCAACATGGCAACTATCAACATGCTCCTGCCGTCGGCATTCACCATCGCGGTTCTCGGCGCCATTGAATCATTGCTGTCGGCAACCGTAGCCGACGGTGTCACCGGCTCACGCACCAACAGCAATACCGAACTCATCGGTCAGGGTATCGCCAATATAACCGTGCCTTTCTTCGGGGGAATTCCAGTCACCGGGGCCATCGCCCGAACGATGACTAATATCACCAACGGTGGACGCACTCCAGTAGCGGGCATCGTTCATGCTCTCGTGCTACTTATCATCTTCCTGTTTGCAATGCCCCTTATTAACTATGTACCTTTGGCCACACTCGCTGCCGTACTTATGGTGGTCGCATATAACATGAGCGGCTGGCGAACGGTTGTCGGCATCTTCAATGCCCCCAAGAGTGATATATCCGTACTGATCGTAACATTCCTGCTGACAGTAATATTCGACCTAACGATTGCCATTGAAATCGGTCTTCTCCTTGCTGTTGTACTCTTTCTCCGCCGCGTGACAGAGAACACGGAAATCAAGGTGTATTCCGAAAAGCTCGACGTTGCGGAAGGCACAGACCTGGGTACACACGAAATTCTCAACGTCGCCCCCGGCGTGAGCATCTACGAGATCGACGGCCCGTTCTTCTTCGGCGTCGCCACAAAATTCGACGAACTCATGCGTTCAGCCATGGCCGACAAACCCAAGGTACGCATAATCCGCATGCGAAAAGTATCATTCATTGACGCTACCGGGCTACATAACCTTGAGATTCTTATCAACTCGTCACAGAACGAAGGCATACATATCGTGCTTTCCGGAGTAAAAGAGAATGTAAAGACTTCGCTGGAACACGCAGGCATAGACAGACTGATAGGCGACGAGAACATCTGCGACCATATCACAAAAGCTGTCATAAAAGCCAACAAACTCGCCACGAAATAAACCTCTATCATACAGACACAAAAGGACTTTAAGGTCGTTAATGACATTAAAGTCCTTTTTTATTTCAAGTATACAAAAAAACCGACCCCCGGAAAATGGGAGCCGATTGTATTTTGCGTTTGTCGCTAATTATTCAGCGGCGGGAGCTTCTGCTTCAACAACTTCAGCAGCTACTACAGTGTCCTGAGCTGTTGTGTCAACGGCTTCTTCAACTGCAGCTTCTACAACAGCTACTGTATCTACTGCTGCTTCAACAGTTTCAGCAGCAGCTTCTTTGTTGCCACATGCGAAGAACGACATGCTGAATGCAACAGCGAGCATTAAAACTAACTTTTTCATTTTCTTTCTGATTAAGTAATAAAACAATTGTTTGCTTCAAAAACGCCACAAAGTTAAGCCTTTTTTCTCAACTGCAAAAATTATTGAGAAAATATTTACAAAAAAAGTTATATATTTAACTATTTGCTATCGAAGCAAGGGCGTCGGCTACGATGAAAGTAGAGCCACCAATAAAGATTGTATCATCCTCAGTCGCAGATAATTCAGCAGCTACAAGAGCCTCGGCGACTGTGTCGTACACTTGGCCGTGAATCCCATGCCCGGCTGCGGCTGCGGCAGTCGATGCGGCCTCGCGTCCGCGCTCAACGCCCGGAGTCGCAAAATAATAACAGGCGTCGGCAGGCAGCTGCTCCATGATATTATCTACATCTTTGTCGCTGACAAAACCCAAAACGACATGCAGACGCCTTTTTGCCGCAATTTCTTTCAGTGCTGGCCCGAGGTAGCGCCAACCTCCGATATTATGTCCTGTATCGCAGATGATTTCAGGCCTGTCGGCAATATGCATCCAACGGCCGGAGAGTCCTGTAAGGCGGCATACGCCCTCGAAACCACGGCGTACAGCTCCGGCCGGAATAACGACAGATTCACCTTCGAGAACATCAAGCGCTGTCATTATCGTGGAGGAATTCTCTATCTGACAGACACCTGTAAGTTCTCCTCGTATATCGCCCCATTTGGTGTTACAATAACACATAAAACCGTCCGAAAGTCCGGAGGAAGTAAAACATACATTGTCTGATGCAAAATATATAGGTGCACTCTCCGCCTCGGCTTTGTCGGCAAACACTTTACGCACGGCACCTTCGGCGCGACCTATCACAACCGGCACTCCGGGTTTTATTATCCCGGCCTTCTCTACGGCGATAGCTTCTTCTGTGGAGCCAAGCAACGCCGTATGGTCAAGCGAAATATTAGTTATCACAGACAGCATAGGGTGAATGATGTTAGTACTGTCGATACGGCCGCCGAGCCCTACCTCTACAACTGCGATATCCACCTTGCATTCGGCAAAATAATCGAAAGCCATAAGTGTCACAGCCTCAAAATACGACGGTTGCAAATCGCCCCGCAGCTTACGGAATTTATCCATAAACCCTACAACAGCCTCTTTCTCTATCATCCTGCCATCCACGCGGATGCGTTCACGAAAATCAAGGATATGTGGAGATGTATAAAGGCCAACCTTATAACCGGCTTCATGAAGGACAGCCGCAAGAGTATGCGCAGTGGATCCTTTGCCATTTGTACCGCCGACATGAATGCAACGGTACCTGTCCTGCGGATTGCCAAGGCGTTTGGCGAGAGTGAGTGTCTTTTCAAGCCCCGGGCTGTAAGCTCCGGCACCTATTTTATGAAAAGCGGCATATTCGTTGTCGAGTTCATCAAGGACTCGTCTGTAATCATCTTCAATACTGTGCATAAACTTTGCGGATAATAAAACCAAAAAATAAATCCAGGATGTCCGGACCGCCGACTGCCGACAGAGTTCTGAACCCTGCGTTTCCGTTAATTTCACAAACACATGGACCGTCCTCTCCAAGGAGGATATCAACACCGGCGAAATCCAATCCGAGAGCATTGGCAGCTCTTTCTGCCAATGTTGCTATAGGATGCGTAAGATGATATTTTACTGCTGTGCCCCCGCAGCTGAAATTTGAACGGAACGAGGCAGAGGATTTACGCATCACGCATGCCACAGCCTTTCCGCCAATAGTCCACACTCTTATATCACGCCCGTGGCTGCCTCTGATATATTTCTGAAACAGACACTCGCCGGCACATGCCGAGATTGCAGCTTTATACTCGACGGCGTCATGCACAAGATATACATTTTCGCCACAGGAACCTTGCGTGGCCTTGACTACAAAGGTCTTATCTCCGACAAGCTCCGCCGCATCGACATAGTCCATTTCGCCGAATACACGGAATGTATCAGGCATAGGTATGCCTTTTCTGTTAAGAATCTGATGAGTGAGAATCTTGTCGCGACACAGCATCATGGGAATCCACTTGTTGAAAACGCGTACTCCCCGATTTTCGAAATGCACCGACAACTCGGCATTATACCCGCGCATGACGACAAAATCAGGGTCCGTAAGCGGGCTTTCTCCATTGATGATTTCGCCCGAACCATTCTTGTCATACCCGATAACGATGTCCTCGAAAAACGCCGTTTCAAGTGTGATGCCGTGTCGCTCGGCGGCTTCTTTCCACCATCCGAAAGCGGAAACGCCATGACCGAGTGTCGATTTCGGAAAAAGAACAAGTCCCTGTTTCATAATGCTAAACTCAGAAAATCAGCCACCCGATAAATCCGGCGGCGATGATAAGCAGAATCGGATGTATCTTAGTCGCCAGCGTAAGAGTCAGAGCCACAGCCGAAAGTATCACACTCTTTACTATTTCAGGTGTTGTATGTCCGAAATTCTCGCCATTCATAAGTATCAGAGCCGCAGAGGCTATAAGACCTATTACAACAGGACGTAACCCTGCAAAAATACCTTTTATAATGACACTGTCGCGATGACGCATTATGACGTGACCTGCATACCGTACGAGCAAAAACGACGGAAGCACCACAACAATAGTACACAGCAAGGAACCAAGAATTCCATAAATCGGAGCCTGTAATGCAGGTGAAGACGCTGCCGGCGCTACATACCCTATATATGTGGCGGAATTAATGCCGATAGGACCGGGAGTCATCTGAGAGATGGCTACTATATCGGTAAACATCTGTTCAGTTATCCACCCGGGAGTCACAATTTCATTCTCAATAAGAGCAAGCATCGCATAACCGCCACCAAAACCAAAGAAACCGATTTTGAGATAACTCCAGATAAGACGCAGATATATCATGATTTAATTCTTTTTTTCTTATTCTTTCGTCCAATCAGCAGCCATCCGAACAGTCCGCCGGCCACTATATATATTATGGGATTCGATATTACCGGCCATTTCGACCATATAAGTAAAGCCACAAGCGCAGGAATCCATGCTTTCGACCAACCTATGCCCGACGATTTCGCAGTTGTAAACACCGGAGCAAGAATCAGAGCTACCACCACAGGCCGGATGCCTTTGAATATGGCAGTAAGTGTGGCATTTGAAGTTATCATCTCCGGAGTAAGGAACATGGCAATCGCCAGAATGATAATAAAACATGGCAATATAGTACCGGCCGCGGCTACCAACGCTCCTTTAAGGCCCCGGAGCTTGTCTCCGACGACAACGGAAATATTAACCGCAAGGATTCCCGGCAACGACTGAGCCACAGCAAGAAGATCGAGGAATTCTGTTCTGTCAAGCCATTTCCTGTTATCCACTACCTCTCTCTCAATAATACTTATCATCGCCCAGCCACCGCCGAAGGTGAAAGCACCTATTTTAGCAAATGTGAGAAACAACTGTAAAAGCATAATCAGAATTCTACTACTGTAATACCTGCACCTCCGAGACGCACATCTTCATCGTGATAGTTCCGGACGGCTCCGACTGTATCGAGATAGCGCCTGATATACTGGCGTAAAGCTCCGGTGCCGGTGCCGTGAAGGATACGCACACGGCTTGTATTGAACTGAATGGCGTCGTCGACATAATACATTATAGCCTGGACTGCTTCGTCGGCACGCATGCCTCGCACATCTATCTCCGGGTTGAAATCAAGCTGCCGGACCCGACTGGCTTCAGTGCTCCGCGCAGCAATATAGCTCACACTCCCGGAAGCGCCCTGTGGCTTGCGTATTGTGCGTTTAAGTCTTGCGAGTTTCACCATTGTCTTTATACTGCCAAATACCACCGTAGCCTCCTTGCCGGAAATATACTCGATGGTTCCCACCGTCTGTCCGCCATCGGCAAGCACCACATTGTCGCCAACCTCAAGAGGCTTTTCCAACGTGTTCTTTTCTACTGCAGCGGGAACCTTTTTCTTTTTCTGCTTCGGCATTTTCAGCAACGGATGCTTCGATTCAGGCTCATTGTCGAGAGCCTCACGATCCTGTCTGAGCTTCTCGCGGGCCGCCCGTGTCTTTTCCTTGTCCGCCTGGGCGCTACGTATGTCGCGGATTGTACGCTCGATGGATGCATTGCTGTTGTCGAGGATTCGCCGGGCTTCCTCCTTGGCCTCTCCTATAATCTCGCGACGCTGACGTCGCAGAGCCTCAACATCGTCGGAATAGCGGGCGAGAGTATCGTCGAGCTGTTTCTCCTTCTTGCGGATCTCGGCACGCTTGTTCTCCCAGTAACGGCGGTCACGGGCTATGTCGAGAAGGTAGCGGTCCATATTGATATAATCACTGCCTACAATTTCCTGAGCGTCCTTTATGATGGCCTCCGGAAGACCTGTCTTGCGCGCAATCTCAATAGCGAACGAACTGCCAGGCTGCCCGATGGCAAGACGGAACATAGGCTGCATTTTCTGACGGTCGTATAGCATGGAACCGTTGACAAGACCGTGAGTTTCCTCCGCAAACTGCTTCAGATTATGATAATGCGTAGTTATCACACCCCACACACCGTCGGCATTCAACTGCCGGAGAACAGCCTGTGCTATGGCTCCGCCTATCTCCGGCTCTGTACCGCTGCCGAACTCATCGATAAGTATCAGAGAATTAGGGTTGCCACGCATTACGAACTGCTTCATATTGCGCAGGTGAGACGAGTATGTACTCAGGTCGTCCTCTATCGACTGGTCGTCGCCGATATCAATGAATATATCTTTGAATATTCCCAGATGCGAATTGGAATAGACCGCAGGAAGGACTCCGCATTGGAGCATATATTGGTTTATGGCAACTGTCTTTAGTGTCACCGATTTGCCACCGGCGTTAGGGCCGGAAATGACAAGAATTCTATTCTTGCCGCTAAGAATGATATCAAGAGGCACAATCTCGCGGCCCTGGTCGACAAGCGAAAGCTTCAGCACCGGGTGGCAAGCACCGTACCATTCAAGTTCGGGCCGCTCTCCGAGAGCCGGCATCTCAGCATCAACGACACGGGCATATTTCGCTTTCGCCATAATGAAATCAAACTGGCCGAGAAGACCGAAGCCTGCAATCATCTCGTCTATATGCGGACGCATGACATCGGCAAGGGCCTGCAATATACGATGAATCTCCCGGCGCTCTTCAAGACTAAGCTCACGCAGGCGATTGTTTGCCTCCACCACCTCAGCAGGCTCTATATAGAATGTCTTTCCGGAAGCCGACTCGTCATGGACGATACCGGAAATCTTACGTTTGTACATCGGCGCCACCGGTATCACCAACCGCCCGTCACGTACTGAAGGGGTGGCATCCGGCTCGAGAAAGCCTTCACGGACGGCACTTGCCATTACCCTGCGCATCGTAGCACCTATAGCGGCCTCGGCGGCATGCATGGAACGGCGGATATCAGCAAGCTCAGGCGACGCATTGTCTCTTATTATACCGTGCGGATCTATGATTCTGTCGATAGCGACGATGATAGCCGGAAAAGGCAGCATGTCGGCGGCAAGAGCGTCAAGGAAAGGATAGGGGGTCTCATTTGTCTCTTCATTCCTGTTTTTAGAGAAGAACGAGGATATCGACGCCATCGCTTCCAGACAGGCACGGAGTCCGGGAAGATCCGATTCTGCCACCGCGGTACCGGGCACTCGAATTGCAAGCAGAGTATGCCTTCTGTCATTTATAGAGCCTATGTCGAGTCCGGCGTCGCCTTTGATTATGTCAAGCATCTCGGCAGTACGTCCCAACAGAGTGCGTACGGTGCGGTAATTATCAGAAAACGACATCTCTGCCACAAGTTCACGCCCGAGAGCTGACGAACAGCCGGCTGCTATACTCTCGCGAACACTGTCGAAACCAATCTTGCTTTCAATATTTTCTGGATAAGTCATTCCTATTTATGCATCATGCGCGCAAGGGTGCGTTTGTCCTCACGCTCCTTAATAGCCTGACGTTTGTCATATTCTTTTTTACCACGAGCAATTCCGATTACAAGTTTCGCCAGCCCTCGCCCGTTTATGAAAAGGCGGAGCGGAACGATAGTATATCCGGCGTCACGACCGCTTTTCATAAGCTTGGCGATTTCTTTTTTTGTAAGGAGGAGCTTTCGGTCGCGACGAGCCTCGTGGTTATTGTAGGTACCATAGAAATATTGGGCTATATTCATATTTTTCACCCACACCTCGCCAAGAGAGCTTATATAGCAGAACGTATCTACAAGAGAAGCGTGGCCTGAACGTATGCTCTTTATCTCCGTTCCGGTGAGCACAATTCCTGCGGTGAATGTGTCCACAATCTCATAGTCGAAAGTGGCACGTCTGTTTTTTATATTTATATCTTTAGGATTCATCTTATTAGCATATATACCAGATAATAGAAGCCCATCGGCGCTGCAACAACTATTGCAGCCGCCAGGACAAGGAAATGCATCTCGCAGTCGCGACGCACATCAAGATAAGCGAACGACTTGGAGAGAACGAGAATAACATAAAGAGGAAGGAATTTGAGCAACATCAGGCTCCATGGAACCACATTGTCGATAATCTGAAAAAATACCATCAGACCGACAGCGACCACAGAGAACATCTCGATTTTATCGTTACCGGGCATCTCGCGACTCAGATTCGGCAAGACCAGGGAAAGCACCAGACGAGTTAGATATACAGCCAGAAAGAAGGCTCCGAAATCGGCAAAAGCCGATACCAACACCTTCAGGAATGATTCATCGTGATACACCAGAGCGAGAAACTCAGTAGCCACCGACACGCCGAGCAATGGATAGAAACCTTTGTAGAGCATGGTTTTCATTGGAGGCGACTGCGCATCAAGGTCGTCCCAGCCGTTTTTCGGCGAGAGAATAAGCTGAATTATATATTTGAGAAACCGGAGCATTATATTTAATCTAACGTTTGAGAGTACAAAATTACAAAATTAGAACCGTAATTCCTTTGTATTTGTTAATTTTGCAGAGTCAAACATCTCAAGAACACATTTATATTAACCGACATGATAAAAGGTATTATCTCAATCACGGGCAAACCGGGTCTGTACAAACTCGTTAGCCGCGGTAAGAACTCTCTGATCGTTGAGTCGCTCCAGACGGGCAAAAGAATGCCCACCTATCCCCACGAAAAAGTTATTTCTCTGGCAGATATTACAATGTACAGCGACAATGGCGATGTTCCCCTGCCTGACGTGTTCCAAAAAATATATGATCTTACCGAAGGCAAACCTGTTGAGGTAAAAGCATTCACCCGTGAAAACGATATGCGTGATTTCTTTGCAAAGGTCCTTCCCGATTTCGACCGCGAGCGCGTACACAACAGCGACCTGCAGAAGCTTTTCAGCTGGTACAATCAACTTATCGCTTCAGGCGTAACCGAATTCAAGGACAACGAACTCGCAGAAGACCGGTCCGCGGAAGCAGCCGAAAAAGCTGACGAAACAGAAACGAAATAAGACTATGGTCTGATTCGCAACACTGCGGCGACAGCAGGCGGCGCGGATACGAAAGCCACTGCAACACCAACTGCATCGGCAATAAAATCACACCAGTCGCCACTACGGCCAATGTGCATCGCAGTCTGCAACAATTCAATAAGTCCGCCAAAAGCGAGCGATACAAGACACATATACACCATCACCCTACGCCCCGGCTTTTGTCGGGGCTTTTTACGTGCATAGTCGAATGCGAAAGCACCTGCAAGACCGCCGAACATTATTGCATGAATAATTTTATCGAGTCCCGGAATCGCGGGAGCATCATCAGGCCATACAGGATCCGGAAATAGCGTGGCATATATTATCACTGCAAACGTAAGCAACGAAGGCCACCAGCGGCTGAAAAACATACGGATAAACATATTGTCAGATTGCGATAAATTCCGCCGGGTCGAGCGGAGAACCTTTATGCCATAACTCGAAAACCACACGGCCGTGAGCCGGTATACTGCCTATACGGCGTGCAGCTTCCACCTTGCTGCCTTTTTCAACAAAAACATCACCCAGCCCCTGATAGACGCTTAAAAAGTCATTCGGATGCTGCACAGTCACTGTTGACAATCCGTCGGCACCGGTAGCCACAGATATGACAGTACCGCGGTACACAGCCGAAACAGGTGCAACTGAATTTGCCGTCGCTGTTACACCCTTGATGCCGATTGTCGGAACTATATCTGACAGCGACATGGCCGAAGGCAATGGAGAGGAAAACACCATACCTTCCGCAGCAATAGGCGCCAACACGGAAATATTGAATCGTTCTTCTTCCTCATAGCTGCGCACGAACTGCATCTCAGCCTCACTGGCAGCAAGCAGAGAGTCTGTCACATGGACAGACGGAGCGGCACTCTCCCGGTTCTCCGTAGGGACATCCTCGAAAACGCGACGTATATTTTCAAGATATGCCTGATTTAGATTTGCGGCATGCTCAAGAGAATCAAGGCGCAGAGATGTGTCGACATAACGTGCACGCAGGTCTCCTTTAAGCGCACCGGGGAGCAACTGCCTGAGTGGAGTAAACGCTACAACCGTCCACAGCAAAGCCAAAATGGCGGCCAGACTCGCAAGAGATACAATCCACACACGGGTACGTGTCATGCGCACACTCCACAAAGTGTTAAGCGTGTTCTCCTTTATAAAATCAAGACGGAAACGGGCAGGGTTCTTATATCCCGGCGCCTTGTTCTTCCTTTTCTTTTTCTTGTCGTCCACTTTCATCATGCATGGCAAAATTATAAATAAATCCCAAAACAGCAAAGTTTACAGGTGTGTACCGGCACATAAAAAGGACTTCAAAGTCCTTTACGACCTCAAAGTCCTTCACTTTATTATTTTATAATGTTATCTATCGGATGGGATGGTATTCCACAAATGCCTCGATTGCTTCGTAGGAGGCGAGACCGAGTCCTTCATAGAGCTGCGCTGTTGCACGGTTACGCTCTTCGGCACGCTGCCAGAACAGGCGGTCGTCATCGCCGAGGAAGGGAGCGTTCTCCATCTGGCTCTGGTGCTTGAGGATGGAATTGCGTTTGAAACGCAGTTCCTCCGGGCTGATAGGCACTGCCATTTCGATATGGTCGATTTCCCATTCCGCCCAAGCTCCGCGGTACATCCAGATGCGACAGTCTTTCATCCAGTCCTCATCAAGGAGTTCGTCAATTGCAGCGAGAACAGCATCGGTGCACACTTTGTGTGTGCCATGAGGATCGGCAAGGTCGCCGGCCACAAAAATCTGCTGCGGCTTGACGTCCTCAAGGAGTTTCTTTACGATATCGACATCCTTCTGACTGAGATCGCCTTTCTTGATGGCGCCTGTCTCGTAGAATGGCAGACGGAGGAAATGTATGTTCTGGGGCTTCACACCGATATAGTTGCAGGCGATGGTAGCCTCGGCCTGACGAATCATTGTCTTGATTTCGCGAATATCCTTGATATCCATCTCTCCGGCCTTCTTGGCGGCAACGAAATTCTGTACATCTTTCGAAAGTTTCTGATAACCCTCGTTATTGAAACCGAACATCGGGGCGATGCGGTCCATCATCAGGAAATAGCGCATCATGTCTTCATCTCCGACCGCGATATTGCCCGAGGTTTCGTAAGCTACATGTACGTCATGCCCCTGGTCGACGAGACGTTTTAGTGTACCGCCCATCGAGATTACATCGTCGTCGGGGTGGGGGGAGAACACAATAACACGTTTAGGGAATGGGGTGGCACGCTCGGGACGATAAGTATCATCAGCATTGGGTTTGCCTCCGGGCCAACCGGTAATGGTGTGCTGAAGGTCGTTGAAAATCTTTATATTCACGTTATATGCGGAACCGTAGAGAGCCAGCAACTCACCGAGACCCCAGTCATTGTAATCCTTGTCGGTGAGCTTGAGGATAGGCTTGCCTGTCATGTTGCAGAGCCAAACTATAGCACGGCGTATAAGCTTGTCGTTCCATTCGCAATTAGTCACCTTCCACGGCTGGGCTATACGTGTGAGTTCGTCGGCACCACCGAGGTCGGTAACTACTTTCACGTGGGGATGCCCCTGGAGTAAAGATGCGGGAACAGATGTCACAGCTTCTCCCTCGACTGTGCGGCGGATGATTTCAGCACGGTTCTCTCCCCATGCCATTGTAAGCACTCGGCGGGCACCTATGATATTGGCGAGGCCAAGTGTTACGGCTGTAGTCGGCACTTCATCGCATTTGTAATCCTTGGCGATGTTATGGCGGGTCTCGTTGCCGAGAAGGACAAGACGGCATAGGCTTGATGCAGCAGAGCCGGGTTCGTTGAATGCAATGGAACCGTTGATGCCAATCTCGCAGAGAGCTACGTCGATACCGCCTGCTGCTGCAATCTGACGTTCATAATCCTGTGCGGATTCAAACATTGTCTCCTTGGTAGTCTCTACGTTGATAGAACGGATATTCTCAGGCTTTATATCGATATGATCGAGAAAAACAGTCTTCAGACGAGCAAGTGTCGATGGGCCTTCAGGCGACAACGGAAAAAATTCGCTTATATTGAAAACTATGACATTCGCGAAATCCACCCGGCCTTCCTTATAAAGCTTGATAAGACTTGCATAGACTCGATGAGTACTGTTGCCTGCACCGAGGGCAAGAACACATTTGCCTTTGGCATCGACAAAGCGGTTGATATATTTAGCGATTTGAGCAGCAAGAAAATCCCCCCCTTCATTTGCTGTTTCGAAGACATGGGTATCGATTTTTTCTTCTCTGCGGATAGCAGTAAGCTCTATCTCACTATCGGGACAAAAGTACCGGCGCGGAATTCTGTCGAGCTTAATCTGAGAACTTAGGTCAGTTTTCATTTTTGGATTACGTTGTTATTTCAACGATATGGTTGATTAGGTTATTTAATGCAAGAGTAAGTTGTTTTATTCCTTCCCACAAAATTATAAATATTTTCCCTAAAAGCAATCATATATTTTTAATTTTAATTCACGGAAAATTGCAATAACCCCAATACAAGAATCATGTAACGGAACAAGAATACAAAAAAGCCTTAAATCTACCGTCAATTAAACTCTTCCATCAGATCCGGACAGAATACAATCGAGGCCTCAGCTTCAGTTGATGCAATGAAATACCCGAGGCAATAGTCTCCTGAAAACATTGACGGACCGTTGCTATCTGATTGTATGGCGATTAAATAATCGTACATTCTTCGGTCTATCGGCGCGATTATTACTTTTACCTCGTCTCCATCTTTGAGCACTGATTTCTCATCTTCCTCGTCAATATCTTTCCTTGATGTCATTGTTACTTCATTGATTACGCCATTTACTGCACTACGGTCGTCGGACAGAAGCCACATATACGGCTCTCCGTTTCTATATAACCGTATCCAATAACAATCATCGGTTGTCTCCAAATCAAGAAAAGAAATCTGCAACACGGCAACGTAATCATAGGGCATTTTTATCCATTGAAACTCCAAATCCAATATTCGGACAGGAGGTCGCATCAAACTCTTTGACTGGAATGATTTTCCTTCATAGTGCACCTCTATCTGATACTCATGGCCTATAGCTCCCGGACTGTCGTCATAAAAAAATCCGTCATCTGAAACAGACAAAAAACTCGACTCTTCAGATGTCAAATCAGTAATAACAATTTCCGCATCAACAATTGGAGTGTGATTCATAGGCTCATCCATCGGACAAGTCCGAGTCAATTTTACCATAGAACCGGCATTCGAAATCTTTCCTTCAATGACAAGTTGAGGAGCTACATCATGATAATGAAAATCAAGTTCTTTCTCACACGATACTAAAAACAATAAAAGCACTAAAAACAAATACAGTTTTTTCATAATCAGAACTTGATTGAGTATGAAATCGAAGGAACTATTCCGAACAGGGATCGTTGGACCGCTCTCGTCCCAGACGGTTTGGTGGAATCATCTTCAAAATATATAATAAACGGGCTATAATGCGAATAAACATTATAAATACCGAATACCCATACGGATGTAAGGCGCTTCCCTACTTTGGTATATTTAGCCGATAAGTCAAGCCTATGCGATGCAGGCGTTTTATATGAGTTTCGTTCTGTATAATAATAACAGGTCGTTCCATCAATCTCATATTTCTGATCGGGCGCCGTCAATGGCCGTCCTGAAGAATAAGACCATGATGCCGATAAATCCCACCTGCCATTAAGTTTATACATTGCTACGACAACCAAATCATTCCGTCGGTCGTTCGAAGCCTTATACCACCTGTTTTCATTTATACCCGGTATCTTTGTCTCGGTTTTTGACAACGTATAGGAAATCCAGCCATTGAGTCTCCCTGTATTCTTGCGAATCATCAACTCAAGACCATAGCTGCGTCCTTCTCCACTCATGATAAGACTTTCAAGATTAATACGAGAAAACATAGTTACCCCATCACGATAATCATAGACATTCTTCATGGTTTTATAATATCCTTCCACACTCCAGTCCCACGACCCGTTTCCCAGCATACCAGCATAGCCGACAGAATACTGTTCCGACAATTCAGGTTTGACATTGGCGGATGTCAGAGCATATCTGTCAAAAGGAAATGTAGTGGTTGCAGAACGGACTCCATGAATATTCTGCGTAGCCTGAGAATAGCCTATTTTAAAATTATGATTGTCATTAATATCAAATCTGACACATCCTCGAGGTTCAAAATTAAAATATGTCTTTGAAGAAAAATCCGGAGCTTCTTCATTCAAAGCTGAGAAAGAATGAAATTTCGGAGATGATATCGATGAAAACAGAGACCCTCTTACTCCAAAAAGCACAGTTAACTTATTAGACAGCCGTCCCTCATATCTAAGCCAAAAGGCGTTTTGCCAACCGGAACGAATCTCTTTTTGCCGGAGTTCTCTGATTATCATTTCCCCTGATTTAACTCGTAATAACTCTGACCTTAGACCCATTTCGACAGTTTGTGATTCTGTGAAATCATATACAATTCTTTCGTTTACGGCAAAAGAACGTATGAATTCAGTCAAAGACTGATTTGCATCCATTATACTTGTGCCCATATCGGTAGTATAATCAGTTATAGCGCATGTAGTGGTAAATCTCAAATTGTCTCCACATCGTAACATCCAATTCAAACATCCGGATATGTTTCCCCATCTCATATCCATCAGACGGGATACTGCGAGATTATCGCGGGAAGCAAAAAAAGAGGCATCCAGCATATTATTCTTATTGATGTTGCATCTGATTTTTGCATTCACATCATAAAAATTCATAACGGTATTCTTATATTCCGGCACTAAATTAAGAAACAAGTCAACGTAGGACCGTCTTGCGGCAACAGATAACGACACCTTATCTTTGACAATAGGTCCGTCAGCCGCTAACTTAGCATTCAAAATTCCTACTGTTCCGGAAAAATGATAGCCTTCCATATCTCCGGATTTCATATACGTTTCAAGAACAGATGATGCGGCACCCCCGAAACATGATGGAACGGGACCTTTATGCAACATCGCTCTTTCCATTATATCGTCATTGAATGTTGAGAAGATGCCCATCAAATGAGATGGATTATAAAGAGTCATACCATCCATAGTAACAAGATTCTGATAAGCATTCCCACCTCTCACCTCAAAACCGCCCACACCATCAGCTTCACTATGTACACCCGGAAATAATGAGACTGATTTGATTATATCAGCCTCTCCAAACATCTTAGGTGTTAAAGCAAGACGCTTAAGTTCAAGAGACTCGCTTCCGAGAAATCCGTTAGCAATTCTATTGCGTGCTGATTGCGTCGTAACTACGACCTCCTGTAAATAGTGCGTTGTAACAGTATCTACTCCAATTTCCGCCAAGGCGGTACCTGCAAAAACGGATAACACGAATAATACTACGGCTAAACGAATTTTCATCTAAACAGGGTATATTATAGGATTGTATTTTTCTAAATGCATATTACTACCTACTACGCATTTGCAACTCTATCCTTATTTGAAATGCCTGTACACAGATTCTGCATGCAATTGCAAAATTAAGCAATAATTTTGAAAAATTCTTTGACATGGTTTGGTATCAATGAAGAATCAGTCTTCTTATTCAAACCCCAACGAAATCTCCTTAGGCCATCTTGTTGGAGATTGAATCACGGCTCTTTCATTTAAAATTACATTGCCATGTCAGGAGACATGCTATTTTATAGCCGGATTAAAATAGTTGCGAATAGACCTTTTATTCCTGATTTTCAA
>CAJTJV010000048.1 GCA_910576775.1 uncultured Muribaculaceae bacterium
CGGTTCAGTTGCAGGATGCCGATAACTTTCGAGTACATCGCAATTGAAATATTCAAAGCATTTTTGAAAGAGCCGTGTCTTTTTCGATTGTTGATGTTGAAAAATATATAAAAATCCTTTACCTTTGCGTCGACCAAATTAACGTGGAAATGATATTTGAATACGACTATCTCGTGATAGGTTCAGGCATTGCCGGAATGAGCTTTGCCTTGAAAGTTGCCCGAGAGGGCAAGCGTGTAGCTCTTGTATGTAAGACAAGTCTCGAAGAAGCTAATACAGCGCTCGCACAGGGTGGCGTGGCCTCTGTCACCAATCTTGAGCTTGATGACTTTGAAAAGCATATTCACGACACAATGGTTGCCGGCGACTGGCTAAGCGATCCCAAGGCCGTGGAGAAGGTCGTGAAAGGGGCTCCCGAGCAGATACGTCAACTTATAGAATGGGGTGTCAATTTCGACAAGAAAGAAGATGGGTCTTTCGATCTCCATCGTGAAGGCGGACATAGTGAGTTCCGCATTCTCCATCATGCCGACAATACAGGTTTTGAGATTCAGGAGAGTCTTATAAAGGCTGTAAGGCAGAATCCATATATCGATGTCTTCGAGCATAATTTCGCCATTGAGATTATCACCCAGCATCATCTCGGCAAGATTGTGACGCGCCGCACCCCGGACATCACATGCTTTGGCGCATATGTCCTTGATATCAACGCCGGTGTGGTGAACACATTCCTCAGTAAAATCACAGTCATGGCTACCGGTGGAGTCGGTGCTGTATATCAGACAACGACAAACCCTCTTGTCGCCACCGGCGACGGTATTGCAATGGTCTACCGTGCCAAAGGTACTGTAAGCGACATGGAATTCATACAGTTCCATCCCACCGCGCTATATCATCCCGGCGATCGTCCGTCGTTTCTTATCACAGAGGCCATGCGCGGCTATGGCGCCGTGCTGCGCAATCTCCGCGGCGAGGAATTCATGCACAAATATGATCCGCGTCTCTCGCTGGCACCCCGCGATATCGTGGCGCGAGCCATCGACTCGGAGATGAAACTCAACGGTGACGATCATGTATACCTTGATGTAACACATAAGGATCCGGAGGAAACCAAGAAGCATTTTCCCAACATATATGCCAAATGTCTGTCTCTTGGCATAGACATTACAAAAGATTATATACCGGTTGCTCCGGCCGCGCACTATCTATGCGGAGGCATCCGCGTAGACCTTAACGGAGAATCGTCGATCAAGCATCTATATGCTCTGGGCGAATGCTCCTGCACGGGTCTTCACGGCGGCAACCGTCTGGCTTCCAATTCGCTTATTGAGGCGGTTGTGTATGCCGACGCCGCAGCCGGACATGCTTCTCAGGAAGTTGAGCACATCAATCTGCGGACAGATGTGCCGCAGTGGAATGACGAAGGCACGCAGCACAACGAGGAAATGGTGCTTATCACCCAGAGCATACGTGAGGTGAATCAGATTATGGGCTATTACGTGGGCATCGTGCGCTCGAATCTGCGTCTTGACCGCGCATGGAACCGTCTCGACATCCTTTTTGAGGAAACAGAGCGTCTGTTCAAATGCTCGAAAGCCTCGCGCGAGATATGTGAGCTACGCAATATCATAAATGTGGGTTATCTGATAATGCGGCAGGCCAAGGAGCGCCGTGAGTCGCGAGGCCTGCATTACACAATAGATTATCCCCCGCACAAGCAGGATCAGTAATATGAATTTCAAGAAGCTTATTATAGTCGCGGTGACAGTTGCCGCAGTGTTTGCCGCTTCCGCCTCCGACAGCCCCCGCTATGTATTTTATTTTATCGGCGACGGCATGGGTCTCGGGCATGTCAATGCCGCCCAGGCTTATAACCGCATAGTGAGGGGAAACAAGGAGCCGCTGATGATGATGCAGTTCCCTGTAGCTTCCGTCGCCACCACGTATTCGGCTTCGTGGCCTGTTACGGATTCCGCCGCCGCGGGAACTGCTCTCGCCACAGGCCATAAGACCGCCAATGGCATGCTCGGAATGACGCCGGATACCGTTGCGGTGCAGTCGATTGCCGCCGACCTTTTCCGTAATGGCTGGGGCGTGGGTATTGTCACCTCCGTAACGCCGGATGATGCCACTCCCGGAGCGTTTTATGCCCATCAGCCTTCGCGTTCCCGATATTTTGAAATAGGGAAGCAGGCGCTTGAGAGCGGATATCAGTTTATTGCCGGAAGCACCTTGCGCGGCACCAAAGATAAAGAGGGGAACCCGACCGGACTCGTTGAACTGTTCAGAGAAAACGGGGTTGATGTGGTGTATGGAACTGCCGGTCTTGAGAAAAGCACGGCAGAACGCATTCTGCTGCTGAATCCCGAAAATGTCAGATCGCATAATATCGGTTATACCATTGATTCGATTCAGGGTGTGCTGAATCTTCCTGATATGACACGCAGCTGTCTCGCACATCTTGAAAAGACGTCGCCCGAGCACTTTTTCATGATGGTGGAGGGCGGAAACATCGACCATGCAGCCCACGCGAACGACGGCGGTACTGTTATTAAGGAAATTATAAATTTCAACGAGGCCATAGGTGTGGCATATAAGTTTTATCTGGCTCATCCTGAGGAAACTCTGATTGTCGTTACCGCAGATCACGACACCGGTGGCATGTCGTTCGATTTCAAATGGGGTGCCGACCTTGGCGCTATCGACTATCAGCGCGTGTCGAAAGACCGTTTTTCCGACTGGTGCCGGGGTTTGCTGAAAAGCCGTCGCAATTTCACGTGGGAGGACATGAAGGAATACCTGAGCGAGAATCTCGGTTTCTGGACCGGAGTCCCGGTAACGGAGCAGGAGGCTGAAAAGCTACGAGCCGCTTTCGACAAGACCTTCGAGATGCGTAACAGCGCAGACCAGAAGACTCTCTACAATACTTTCAATGAATTTGCGGTGGCAGTTTTCAACGTTCTCAACGAACATGCCGGTGTAAGTTTCACAACCACCTCTCATGCCGGAAATCTCGTACCCGTATATGCAATAGGTGTGGGTGTCGACAGTTTCAAAGGATTCAACGATAATACCGATATCCCTGCTACGATACTTAAATTGACACAGGGCGTCGAATAAGCCGGGTGCAACCCCCGGGTGTGTGCGGATACGACGAAAATAAGCGACGAGGCTGCGGAGCCTCGGAGATACATCAGATGCCGTAAAAGAGTCTCTCCGAGACTTTCCAATGCGGCAGTGCGCCCCTGCATGAAGTAAGCATCAGAGAAAGTTGGTCTGTTTCGGATGCTGCTGTTTGCTTTATTATGGCCAAAATCCTTATTGTATGCGGCGAACTATAGTCGCGCACAGAACTATCGCCGTGTATACAAGAATAAAGGTTACCGATACTATAAGAAGGTTGGAATCGGGAGTGAATACGAAATAACGCACACCAAGAGTGATGATTACGGCGGCAACGAAGGCGAGCAGGTTGGCTTTTGTTTTTCCGAAATATCTCATAGTTGAAAATTTGTCTGACATGTGTATAACGGAGAATGCACAGATTTTATTACAGATGACGCGGAGAGATGGCTTTGAACCGTGAGAGAGCGGAACACATAGGAAAAAATGATAATTTTCAGCCTATAATTCTATGTTAAATTCCTGTAAGCTGTGGCAAAAAGCTGATGAAATAGCAGTAAAATCGCTCAAAAGTTAAGCAAAATACGCAATTAACATCAATTAACATAAATGGGGGGGGGTAAAATTTATTGTTATATAGGATAAAATGTATTAAATTTGCATCTCCAAACATGATATAAGACTAACCGCATACGAAATCTCCTCATAATGGACACTGACATGACAACAGTCGCAAATGCAATCTACCTTAGCAATGCAATGGTATTGTTTTTGTGTGTCGGTGGAATGATAGTCCTTTTCAAAAAGTGGAACGGGCGTAGGGCGAGGATATATCTCGGTGTTGCGCTTCTGTTGTGGGCTTTCCCTTATATTGTTGCCGTTGCAAGGCATTTGGCACTTGTGCCGTCTCTGCACTATGCGCATATCCTGTGCCCGTTAGTAGCAACAGGTTTTGTGTTTTTCAGTTTGATTCTGCTCCCTTATCCGCTTGAGCTTGTCAATCCGGGATGGCTGACGTTGCCGAGGCTGTTGCGCCGTATCTCTCCTGCTCTTGCAGTCCTTGTGCTTATGTGGGTTGCATGGTGGATTAAGCCATTATGTCTCATCGGATCCCATGATTATCTGCGGCATTTCTTCGGCTTCTCGGTATGGACGCGCACACTTATGGTAGCCGTCCCGTTCGTGTATATTCTGTGGACTGCCGACGAGGTGCTGAAAGTAGACCGGAGATGGAAATCATGGAGTGCCGAGCGCGGTGTATCCACTCCCAAAGCCACAGCATGGCTTCAAGGCTATTTTTTTGGCATGTTTATGCTGTGCATTTCGTATGTTTTTGTGATTTTCAGCAATACTCCCTTGAGTTTCCTTGCGTACGACATCATAACTATAGTTTTTCTAAGTTTCCTGGTTTATAAAGCCATCTTCACCGATTCCGTTTATCCTGAGAGCTTTTATTGCTGCTCGTCGGACGGAGGTTTTCGTAATGATGATATCGACAGTGCATTTGTGTCGCGTATTCCGGAATACAAACATATTGTGGAGGAATGGTTTGAGCGGGAGCATCCATATCTTGACAGCCATTTCAAACTTGAGAATGTGAAGGATGTAGTTCCACTCAACCGTACATATATCTCCCGTATTTTCAATGAAGGATTCGGGCTCGGCTTCTCCGATTATATCCGTAATCTGCGCATGCAGGAAGCACGGCGTCTTCTGGAGGAAGAACCCGATACAGGTATAGGAGAGATTGCCGAACGCTGCGGCTTCTCTACACACAGCTCTTTCCACCGCAGTTTCATGCAGAATAACGAAGGTCTTACTCCGGGTGAGTACCGTCAGCATATGTTGACACGCAATAAAGAAAGGAAATCGTAAAATGACGGTTGACCGGTATATGATGCTTTATTTTACAGTATGCGAAAAAATATTTACGACATGTCAATTCCCTTGTTATCGATATTCGGTAAATTTGCATTTCCAATAGAACTGATATGGCCATATCGTGTGATTGCTAATCATTATCAATAGCCATCCTTTTTTACGAACAAACCAAAATAAGATAAACCAATCAGGTACGTCGATAAGATAAGTACTTTCGAATGAAAAATAGATTATTAGTATTGCTACTTGCTTTATGCGGTACGCTGTCTGTTGTGAACGGGCAGAATGTAGCGCTGAAGACAAATCTGCTCTATGACGCAACCGCCACACTCAATGGTGGCGTCGAGGTGAAATTTGCCCCGCAGTGGACCGGCGACCTGAGCGCCAATCTGAATGCATGGGCTATCAAGGATCACCGCTGGAAACACTGGCTCGTCCAGCCCGAAATACGCTACTGGTTCTGCGAGGCTTTCTCCGGCCATTTCATTGCCGCACATCTGATAGGCGGCCAGTACAATTTCGGCAATCTCGATATGAATTTCAAATTCCTCGGGACGGATTTCAGCAAGCTAAAGGATTACCGTTTCCAGGGCTGGATGGGCGGCGCAGGCATAGCCTACGGCTACAGCTGGATTCTCGACCGGCACTGGAACATCGAGGCTGAAATCGGCCTCGGATGGGTATATACCCGTTACAGTAAATACGAATGCGCCAACTGCGGCAAGAAAATCGAGACCAATCATCCTCACAACTATGTCGGCCCGACCAAGGCTGCCGTGAACCTAATCTACACATTCTGACGATTATGAAGCTTACAGGATACATATATGCAATGGCGGCCCTCCTATTGGGCACAGGCAGCGTCTTCGCTGCCGATGATGCCGCTCTGCTGCGCGTGAGCGACATAAAAGTCAGCCGTGTCGACAATATGTTGACGATGGAACTCGACATCAATCCTCGCTCGGTTAACCCCGGCCGCGACAAGGAGGTGGTGTTCACTCCTGTAGTACGCTCGGCATCGGGCAGCGACAGCGTGGTTCTCCCGTCCGTTACCATTGCCGGCCGCAACCGCTATTATTCGCATCTGCGCAACAAGAATCTCAAGGACGGAGCGAAGGCATACGCCGCATCCTCAAAAGAAACCATAGAATACCGCGCCGAGACACCTTTCCTGCCATGGATGGAGAAATGCCGCATCGACATGCGTCAGGCGGTTGCCAACTGCTGTCAGGCCGCCAAGGCCGGTGAAGACACTCCGCTGGCGCTTCTCGACTACGAGGTGCCAGCGATGGAGCCGGAATTCCAGTTTGTGGAGCTGACAGGCGACAGCGCCATCGAGCTTACAGCCGAAGGCCGCGCATATGTCGATTTTATCGTTAACCGCACCGAAATCCGCGACAACTATCGCCGCAACAAGGTCGAAATCGCCAAAATCATCGAGTCAATCGACAAGGTGAAGAACGACCCCGACGCAACCATCACCCGGATCACCATCAAGGGTTTCGCGTCGCCCGAAGGCCCGTACGATAACAACGTCCGCCTCGCCATGGGACGTACCGCCTCGCTGAAAGAATATGTGCGCAAGCATTATAATTTCGATAATGAAATAATGTTCACCGACTATGAGCCGGAGGACTGGGCCGGCCTCAAGGCGTGGGTGGAGCAGTGCACGCTTCCGCATAAGACCGAGATTCTTCAGATCATCGACTCGCCCTTGCAGCCCGACCCCAAAAACAGCGAGATTCAGCGCCGCTATCCTCAGGAGTATAAACTGATGCTCGACAGCGTATACCCCGGTCTGCGTCACTCGGATTACACCGTAAAGTACCGTATCTGTGCATATGCCACGGTTGAGGAACTGCTTGAGGTATTCGCAAAGACTCCCGAACGCATGCGACCCGTCGATTTCCAGCGTATCGCGGCTGTCTACCCTGTTGGCAGTGCCAGATACAATGAAATAATGCTCAAAGCAGTCGAGATTCATCCCAACGATCCCGAAGCAAATGTCAACGCCGCAGGCATCGCTCTCCGCAAAGGCGACCGCAAGGCTGCCGACCGCTATCTGGCGCATGCCGGAGGCTCGGGCGAGGCAATCTATATGCGTGGTGTCGCCGCCTCCCTCGACAAGGACTATGACCGTGCACGCAAGCTTTTCGACGAAGCTTCCGACGCAGGATTTGCACCTGCCGCCGACGAGCGCGACAAGGTAGACGCCATCATCCATCGACAGCAGGTGACATATCTTATCACTCCCGAGACAGAATCAACGAAATAATCTCCTCTGCTGACTGAAAACCAATCATCAAGCGGAAATCAAATAAATTTCAAATACCAATCAAAAAGTATGAAAAAGTTAAATTATCTATTCGCAGGTCTCGCAGCCGTAGCGCTTGCAACATCCTGCTCGAACGACGAGCCTAATGGCGGCGGCAACACTTCGTTGAAGCCTCAGGGCGACATCGCCTACATGAACATCGTCATCAAGGCCGCAAATCAGGGTCGTTCCACAACAGACGGTAGCTATAAGCCAAGTGACACCAATGCTGCTGAACACACTGTAAACGACGCCAAATTCTATTTCTTCGATGAGGCCGGCGTGAAAGCAAATATTGAAGCCGAATGGACAAATCCCACCGTTACGCCGGACGGCGCCAACCGTCCTAATGTAGAATATATCGGAGAAAATGCAGTACTTGTTCTCGAAGGTCTCGAAGGCAACGACTATCCCAAGTACATGCTCACAGTCCTTAATCTCGGATCCGACTGGGTATGCCCGAATACTCTCGGGGAAGCTGCGATGCAGCTTCAAGAGGCCGCCACTGTAAAGCCCGACCAGTTCGTTATGACAACATCGTCGTATTTCAACAATGATGAGACTACAGTTAATAACCATCAGGATTACGATAAATCAAAAATGGCTACATATTATGCCACTGTTCTTAAAGCCGAGAATTTCTATACCACCTCGCAGGCTGCTTTGCAGGAAGATAATCCGGTGGAGGTATATGTAGAGCGTCTTGCTGCCAAAGTACAGGTAAAGGTTTCTGCAAATGAAGTTGAAGGACATCCCGGTTACTATGAGCTTGAGCAGACCCTCGGCGGCGGCGAGAATGAAGGCTCCCAAGCTCTTGCTTCGAAACTCTATCTCAAAGTCAACGGCTGGAATCTTACCGCCACTGCCAAGGAATCGTATCTCTGCAAGATTCTTCAGGAGGAATGGAAGAAGGATACCAAACTCAACGCATGGAACTGGAACAAGCCCGGAGACCGTCGTTCTTTCTTCGCCTATGCTGCCACATGGGGTAGCGACGCTACCGATGGTATAAACTCCAGACTCAATTATATCACCAACCCCCATATTGATGATCTCAAGGTCGGAGATGTTGATGACAGCGAACATGTAGCATACTGCTATGAGAATACTAACCTTGCCGCCAATCTTTACGCTACCAATGGCGAAGGTCAGAATTCTCCCAAGCTCTTCAACACAACCTATATCACTCTTGATACCGAAATCGGCCAGTTCAACGAAAAAGGCGAATTTAAAGCTCTTGACCTCGTGAAATTCCGCGGCGTTGTCTATACCAAGGAAGCATACATGGCCTATATCCTCAACAAGGTAAAAGCCGCCGGAAATCTCAATTACCATTATGAGAAGAAGATTGAGACAAAGGACGAAGAAGGTAATGTAACCTCGACCAAATTCGAACGGACCCAGATTGATACCGATGTTCTGAAATGGGTGGAAAAGGAAAATGGCGCTTACAGCGAAATTTCCATCGAGCTTGATGAGGCTGCAATTACAGGCGATCTTTATAAGCGATTGGGCGAGAATGAATATGAAAAGTATGAAGACCAGGCTGCTGCCAAAGCTGATCTTGCCAAAGCTATAGCCGATCAGCAGGATTCAACTCATCCTGCAATCGCACACAAAGGCGGCCGCACACTATATAACATAGCAATTGAGCACCTTGGTGCTCAGCCATCCGGTGCCACTGCCGCAGACCTCGGTTACTACGGCGTGGTCCGCAACCACTGGTATGTTATCGATATCAATAAATTCAGCAAGGTAGGCACAGGTATCTTCGATCCGGATAACGAAACAATTACCGTTCTTCCTCCGACAGATCCCGAACCTCCGCTGTACTATGTCGGCGCAACTGTCAACATTCTTTCCTGGAAGATTGTCAACCAGAGCACGGAACTTTAATCTCTTTACATAGCAGATGAATGCGGAGGTGCGGCCTCCGTGCCTCCGCATTTATTCTTTCTCTTCTCATACAACCGGACGCGGCCGTGTGCCGCAAATAAACTCTCTGCCTCGATACACTCACGGAAACGCAATCCGCGGTTCCCTCTTATACCGACAATAACGAGCGCGCAAGCGCCTCCACATATACAATATAAACAAGCTAAAGTGAAATATACAACAATATCAAGCGTCATCCGCCGTGCGACCGTCAGTGTCGCCCTTATCGTCGCCGCTCTGTCGGCAACGTCGTGCGACAGCATGATCTACGACGAGGAAGGCGACTGCGACCCGCACTACAAGGTTCGGTTCAAATACGACCGCAACCTCAAGTACAGCGACGCCTTCGCCGCCGAGGTAAAGGAAGTGACACTCTATGTTGTCGACGATGCCACCGGAAAAGTCGTATGGCAGAAGCACGACAGCGGCGAGCATCTGCGCAGCGGTTCCTACCTGATGGATGTGGATGTAGTGCCGGGCACGTATACTCTTGTGGCATGGTGCGGACAGGGGCATACAAGTTCTTTCGACGTTACCGAGGCCGAGCATTACACCGGCTTGCAGTGCAGCCTGCTCGAACGCACAGGCCATCCCGAGGGCTTCGCTCCCGAAGGTTCCGCAGTACGCAAGGACCTCTACGACCTTTATCACGGCAAGCTCGCAGCTCAGAAATTCCCGAACGATCAGGGCACACATATTTTCACCGTCGACCTTACAAAAGATACCAACTATCTGCATATCATGCTCCAGCACCTTTCAGGCGACCCGGTGGAAGAAAAATTCACCTTCACGGTAGTAGACGAAAACGGCCTTATGGACTGGGACAACTCCCTGTTGCCGGACGAACAGCTTACCTACTATGCCCATACCGTACGCAGCGGATGGGCGGGAGTGGAAATTCCCGACTACAAGGGCGACGGCAGCGGCAATATGGAATCCCGCGCCACAATAACGCAGGTGAGCGCCTGCGTGGCCGACCTTACTCTCGGACGCCTTATGGCCGACCGCAAGACAATGGTACGCATCTACAATCCCGACAAGGAGCTGGTGGCGTCCATCCCACTTCAGGATTATGCCTTACAGACAAAGGGCAAGCACAGTCACCTTTCCAATCAGGACTATCTTGACTATAGGGATGATTATTCCATGGTTCTCTTCCTCGACGACAATGGCCGCTGGATTTCCACGACAATCTACATCAACTCCTGGCAGATAGTCTATCAGCCTACCGAAGTATAACTAAACTCTCTTCAACAATCCTCTCCACAATATAAAGAAATGACTCTTATCCGCTACATAAAGACGATTATTGCAATGACGGCACTCGCAGCCGCCCTTGCCATGACGTCGTGTACCGAAAGCGGCGACGAGCCTGTAACCGTAAAAAAAGACTTTCAGATAGGCTTCGATATTGCCGTCGGCGAGCAGAGCGCTTCCCGTGCGCCCTCCGATGGTGAATATGATCCCGGAGCCGGTTATGAGAATTATATCGATCTGCTGAACGGCAATATAAAGATAGCGCTTTTCGATACCTCGGACACTTATCTGGGTGAGATTACCGATTTCGACATATTCCCGCTTGAAACATCCGACAGCGGCAAGCGTTACCATCTGGCATGTGCCACAGATGTCGACCTGTCGTCCGGCAAGTTCAAGATTCTTGTCCTCGCCAACTGGCCTTCGTATCCTGAAGAACTTTCGTTCGATAACGTATGGAAGCAGCAATACGAGTTCGGCATAGGCTCCATGCCCTCTCCCTACAACCTCATACCCCTCTATGGCGTCAAACTGGTGTCGCTGCCGGAAATAAAACCTGATATCAGTGTCAATATCGGTAAAATACATCTCCTGCGCGCAGTAGCCAAGATAGAGGTTATATATGACGACCCTTCGGCATCGTGGACCATAAGCAAACTGCAGCTGTCGCGGTGCAACCGTTCGGGATTCTGCGCCCCGACGGGTATCACATCACAGGACGATTACGTGCAGGACTCCTGGGGGAACGACTATATCGACCGGCCTTTCATTCCTGCGTCGACAGGAGTGTTGAGCAATGTGGATTTCATGCCTGCCGGCGAGAACCGCTATGTGCTATATGTCCCCGAATATGACAACCACAATTCCGACGGCACCCTTCGCCCCGACGCCGACCGCGCCCGTCTGCTTATCGATTTCAAAGAGAGCATCTACGGCGAACGCTATATCAATCTCCGCAACGACGCCCTCCCCGGCGCTCCCGTTGTCGACATTCTCCGCAACAACTGGTACAGAATAAATATAAAGAAAGTAAACGAACAGACCGATGTCACCTTCGAGGTGGACGTAATCCCCTACAGAATCGTCGACCTCGACCCGATATTCGGACTTGGAAAATATAAAGGAATAAAATGAACCGCTATATCTGCAATATTATCCTCCTGCCGGTGATGCTCGTGTGCCTTGCCGTCTTCTCTTCGTGCGAGGACCGGATTGAGTATTTCGGCGGTCCGATACCGGACGGCATCAGCACTGTGGATGTCGCGATGAGTTATCAGGCATTCACCCCTGCACTTGAATCGAGAGCTTCCGGTACGACTATAAAAGACATCAATACCCTATGGCTCGTCATATTCGATAATGAAGGCAATTTTCTTGAAAAAAGAGAAGTGACTGATTTCGAACAGCGCAACGAGGTTGAGAATACCCGTCCGGACGGCGCTTTGTCGAGCGAGACTGTCACAGGGCATGCCAAATTCAAACTTACCCTGCGCAACGGCTATTATAAGATATATGCTGTAGTGAACCACGACCTTTCTGTAGTGAGCGACGAAGATATCAACAGTATCGAAAAATTAAAAAAGCTTGATTTGACATGGAACGAGGGCGATGTATCTGCCAATGCGCAGATGTTCGGCCATTTTGTCAACGGTGACAAAACTACAAAATATGAAGGATTGGAGACTGTGGCTATCCGGGACAACTCTTCCCAATTGCATTCCTGGGTGCGTAGAGCCGCATCGAAATTGACTATAGCATTCGATACACAGAACCTTAACGAGAATATTTATATCTATCTGAAATCGATAGAGGTTAAGGATGTCCCCAAGCATTGTTATCTTCATGAAAAGAATATAGTGGCTCAGGACGGTTATGAACTTGAAAGCAAGCTCGTCCAGGGCGAAACTATATTTTTCGGCAATGCCAAGGCTACCGACAAAGGCAAGGAGGATCATGGCAAGTGGCCGGTGATTGCTTCCGGAGACTCTATATATGGGCTCTATTCCGACCGTCATGGCGAAATGACAGGTGCCGATATCAAAGCACGTAGGGCTCGGGAACATTCCGATGCGGCCGAAGCATTGTTCTTCTATGAAAACATGCAGCCCGACGGTATAGAAGGCACTGTGACTGACAAACGTCAGGATGTGAAAGGTGAAAACAATCAGGTGAGTTTCCCCGACGGTAATTACGCCGGCAGCCACAATTCGGACGGTAGTCTCAAGGATGACGCATACACCGATAAAGGATGGAAGGACGGCAAGCAATGGGGTTCATACGTCGAGGTCAAGGCCTATTATGTGAACAACGCAGGCACACACCCCGGCAAGGGAGATATCATATACCGCTTCATGTTGGGTAAGAACACTACCACCAATTATGAAGCTGAACGCAACCACCATTACCGCCTGACAATGAAATTCAACGGCAATGCAAACGACGTCGATTTCCATATAGATTACAAGGAAGAAGCCAAACCGGGTCTGTATACCCCGGATACAGTATATGTTTCTTATCTATACAACCAGCCGGCAACGATGCCTATGCGAGCCACGCCCAAACCCGGTTATGATTTCGTAAGTTTCGAGGCTGTTATTCTTGAAAACGAGTGGATTCCGTTTCCTGATCATCCCGGTGAGGATGTAACAGGGCTATATAATACCACAGCTTGGAAAATGATGCAGGAGGGTAACGATAACAGCGAGTATTACAAGATGACCGACAAATGGGTGACAGATATGGCCAAAGTCACTGACGGCAAGTATTACAAGGCTGATTCCGAGATGAAAAACGGTACGGAATTTGGTTTCCTTTCACTTCGGGAAGTGGAGACGGTGACAAAAGATATGGGTAGATGGGCGAGTGCCGCTTTAGTCAAAAATTTCAGGGATGCCTATTTCAAACCGACGCAGTATGGTACGGCTGAACAGAAGAAAGATGTCAACGGACCGTTGAACTGGAGGGAGTATGTCGTTGGCATACCTACTAAGGACGAAACAATTACTACAACAGACCCTGTTGACGGAGATTATACATTCACGCGTACGACAAATAGTAATAATGGCGAGATAGATTATGTTGGCACAATCCCTTTGTTTACCAGAGCCAAGACCCTTGATTCATGGGCGGTTTTCTCCGGTGCAAATTCATTCTATCAGCATAATAGGAAGGCTCGTGTCAAATTCACGGCACACTATGAATATAATGCAAATTCGGGCTTGCCCAAGACAGACGGTGACAAGTATCACGAATCGTCATATACGGTGGTTCTTCAGGCTAAGCGTATAGATAATCCGCGAGGAATCTATCGTCGAGCGACAAACAGGTCTCCGTTCTATGTCAAATTGTACTATGAATTGCTGTCTCCCAACGGAACTTTAACAGACAAAGATGATGAAGGGAATGATGTAACCGAAGCCGTTTGCTTTGACGAAATTATATCGCGAGGTCCATGGTCTGCTACGATTGAAAAAGATCCACACGGACTCGTGATGATTTCCTCTAATGGACAGATAGCAACCGGAGAAAATGGGATGATTACAGGTCGTACGCTCACACCTATTCAGTTTACATATACACCACGAGTTTCTCCTCCGGACGGCGATTCCTACGGGGCCATTATAACCGTACGTTACCACGGAAACAGTTGTACGCATAAGATTCTTGTACGGCAAGGATACGAACCGGTTGTAATTGGGAAAGGTACAAGCAGTGGCACATCAGTAAAATGGTCTGCATTCAATGTATACAACGATAAAGAAATGACGAAATCGCCACTTTCGGTAGGCAGTTTGTTCCGTCGTCATACGACTCTTGATTATCCAATTTCAGAAAAGAATAATGCCAAATATGGTTTGGCTAAGAGCGTACCGTCAGATTATAAGTTTATTCTTGCCAATGGAAATGAGAGTACATGGGGCGAAATTACGACATGTGCAGCTTCGACCAAAGCTTTTACTCCAATGAATCTTATCAGTTATGCAAAAGGAATTGATAACGGAAAAGTGGTGTCTTACCGTCTTCCGACGTTCAATGAAATTACCCAGATTGGGGTTGTAGCAGGTAACGGTGACGGCCAAACAATAACGAATACGTATGCCAATGATTATAATAATGCGTATGGTATAACATACGCGGATGGCGCGACCCGCACGCTTGAGACAACGGCTGCGTACAGTTATTCCGATCCGGACAACACCGGCAGGGACAGCCGTTGCGGGATGAATGGAGTTGTCGTATACAGTCACTCTGAAGGAGACAATGTGTTTTTTCCGTTTGGCGCTATCGGACATGGCCGGCGCAGGTCTCAGTATTGGGATGTTGTAGGAAATATTA
Organism: uncultured Muribaculaceae bacterium; assembly: GCA_910576775.1. Taxonomy (GTDB): domain Bacteria; phylum Bacteroidota; class Bacteroidia; order Bacteroidales; family Muribaculaceae; genus CAG-873. The sequence continues at coordinate 14,846 of CAJTJV010000048.1, forward strand.
GAAATGAAGAATTCGGTTTTATGCGCTACGGTTCATTGGACTGCCGTTTAACAAGAGCGACCGATAATTATCGTCCGATGGCATGGGATTTACCATCTCAAAAAGGTGCGGCTTATTGGATTAATTCAGGTGGGGAAAAAGGTATTGCAATAGATTTCAATGCAGGTAATTATATGACATATTATCTGAATAAAGGTGATTTATATACCAATTATGATAAGTTTGACAAACCTGACGCCCTGCCGATAAAGCCGGTACTTGACGAATAGGTGATTGTGCCGGAGAGATGTCCGGTAATAACGAAATATAGGGTGGCGTAGCTGCGGAATTGTGCCGTAGCTACGCCACTCTTTTTGACGGTATGCGTTTGTAACCCGGGCTTCGTACCTTGCCCGGGCCTACAGAACTGACGCTGCGATGCGGCTGACGCACACGGCTCTTTCATTTAGGATATTTTTGTGCATGTATCGTGAGAGCCTCGGAGAGGCGTCATAATGTGAAAACCCC
>CAJTJV010000049.1 GCA_910576775.1 uncultured Muribaculaceae bacterium
TTGCTGTCGTATTACTCCGTGCTATAAAATAGCACTATTCCTTAGATTGCAACGCAATCTTAAATGAAAGAGCCGTGCTGAGAATACAATATAATAAAGAAAATTGCAGAAATTTTTCGCCAATATGTTGGTAAGGACGTGAAAACTCCTTAAATTTGCACAATAAAGTACGTCGCGGGTTCCGCGACGCGCATTCCGATGTAGCTGAAAAAGAATATTACATATAATTCATAAATCAATCAAAAACAATCATCTTATGTGGTTAACAAGCTCATCTATAGGAAGGAAATTCGTGATGGCAATCACGGGTATTTGCCTCGTCCTATTTGTAACTTTTCACGTGCTGATGAACTCGGTAGCCCTCTTGTGGCCCGCAGCCTACAACCAGGTCTGCGAGTTCCTGGGTGCTAACTGGTATGCGTTGGTGGCCTCGATGGGCCTCGCCGCTCTCTTCATCATCCACATTATCTATGCGCTGTGGCTTACCCTGCAGAACCGCAAGGCTCGCGGTAACGACCGTTACGCCATCGCAGGAGCCGCTCCCGGCGTTGAATGGTCGTCGAAGAACATGCTCGTTCTCGGTATCGTCGTATTGGCATTCCTTGTTGTGCACCTGATTCAGTTCTGGTCGAAAATGCAGCTTCAGGAACTTATCTCGCACGACCTTACCGCTCTTCCCGTTGTCGACGGCGCTCCCGCAAGTCCTGCATTCGGTACTCTTTTCCTTCAGCTTGCTTTCCAATACTGGTGGACTCCCGTTATCTATATCATCGGCTTCGTTGCTCTCTGGTTCCATATGAACCACGGTTTCTGGTCGATGTTCCACACTATCGGCTGGGACAGCAACATCTGGCTTACCCGTCTGAAAAAAATCAGCTGCTGGTGGACCTCCATTGTCGTTGTTCTCTTCATCGCCCAGGCTGTTTTATTTACAATCCAGGCCAACAACAAGTTCTTCCTTAAAGATCCCGCTCTTGTTGAGCAGTACGGAGAATTCTGGAACGATAAGGCCGCAGCCCTTCTCGAAGAATTCCAGAATGAGGTATCCGGTCTCAACCAGACAGACCCCGACGTAGCCACAACATTCTTCGCAGAGCGCGGCGACTACTATGCCGAGGCTGCAAAGGCTATAGCCGACTTTGCCGCTCTTCAGGCTCCCGGTTACAATAAGGAAAGTCTCGGACAGATGACTCAGTTCGGCGACTTTGTACGTCAGCGCGCCGAGCATTCGAAGGGCATGAAGAAGGCTCAGATTACTCCCAATGAAGACCTGCAGCCCGAACAGCAGGATGAACAAACTAATGTTAACGAATAATAACTCAGAGATATGGCACAGAAAGCAAATCTTGAGGGCATGATCGATTCCAGTCCTATCATGCACGACTTCGCCGATATTGAAAGCGGCAAACTGCCTGAGTACACCATCGACTCTAAGATTCCCGAAGGTCCTGTCGCTGAGAAATGGACCAACTACAAAGCTCATCAGCACCTTGTAAACCCCGCCAACAAGCGTAATCTCGACATCATCGTTGTAGGTACCGGTCTCGCAGGTGCTTCCGCCGCCTCCACTCTTGGCGAAATGGGCTTCAACGTATATAATTTCTGCATTCAGGACAGTCCCCGTCGCGCACACTCCATCGCGGCTCAGGGCGGTATCAATGCAGCGAAGAATTATCAGAACGACGGCGACTCCGTTTACCGTCTGTTCTATGATACCGTCAAAGGCGGCGATTTCCGTTCGCGCGAAGCCAACGTATACCGTCTTGCCGAGGTGTCGAACAACATCATCGACCAGTGCGTACAGCAGGGCGTTCCTTTCGCCCGCGAATACGGCGGTCTTCTCGCCAACCGCTCATTCGGCGGTGCTCAGGTAAGCCGTACATTCTATGCCAAAGGCCAGACCGGCCAGCAGCTTCTTCTCGGCGCCTACAGCTCACTGAACCGTCAGATCCAGAAGGGTACCGTACGCTCCTTCAACCGTCGCGAGATGCTCGACATCGTTATTATCGACGGCCGCGCACGCGGTATCATCGTCCGCAACCTTGTGACAGGTGAGATAGAGCGCTATGCCGCACACGCAGTGGTTCTCGCAACCGGCGGTTACGGCCGTGCATTCTTCCTTTCCACCAACGCTATGGGCTGCAACGGCTCTGCTGCCGTACAGGCATTCAAGAAAGGCGCTTATCTGTCGAACCTCGCTTTCACACAGATTCACCCCACCTGTATTCCCGTTCACGGCGAAGATCAGAGCAAGCTCACTCTTATGAGCGAATCGCTCCGTAACGACGGCCGTATCTGGGTACCGGCAAAGAAAGAAGACGCCGAAGCTATACGCGCCGGCAAGAAGAAACCTACCGATATTCCCGACGAAGACCGCGATTTCTACCTCGAACGCCGTTATCCCGCGTTCGGTAACCTTTGCCCCCGCGACATCGCATCGCGTGCCGCCAAGGAACGTTGCGACGCCGGCTATGGCGTAGGTACCGGCAACGCCGTATACCTCGATTTCAAATATGCTATCCAACGTCTGGGCAAGGACGTCGTGGCCGACCGCTACGGCAACCTCTTCGACATGTACCAGATGATCAGCGATGACAACCCCTACGAAACTCCTATGATGATCTTCCCCGCCAGCCACTACACCATGGGCGGCATCTGGGTAGACTACGAGCTTCAGACTTCTGTCAAGGGTCTCTTTGCTATCGGTGAATGCAATTTCTCCGACCACGGTGCAAACCGTCTCGGTGCCTCCGCTCTCATGCAGGGTCTTGCCGACGGCTATTTTGTGCTTCCCTACACAATGCAGAACTATCTGAGCGATCAGATTAAAGTTCCCCGCTTCCAGACTACAGCTCCCGAGTTCGACAAGGCCGAGGCTGACGTTCGCTCACGCATCCAGAAGCTCATGGATATCAAGGGTACAAAGAGCCCCGACGAAATCCACAAGCGTCTCGGACATGTGATGTGGAATCTCGTAGGTATGGGTCGTACACTTCAGGGTCTCGTGAAAGCTCTCGATGAAATCGAAGAGGTACGTAAGGAATTCTACACCGACCTCCGTATCGTAGGTCGTGCCGATGACCTCAACACCGAACTTGAAAAGGCGCTCCGCCTGGAAGATTTCCTTGTAATTGCACGTATGATGGCTATCGACGCCCTCAACCGCAACGAAAGCTGCGGCGCGCATTTCCGCGAGGAATACCAGACAGCCGACGGTGAGGCCGCTCGTCGCGACGATGAATATATGTACGTCAGCTGCTGGAAATATACCGGCGACGGCGAGAAACCTATCCTCATCAAGGAGCCCCTCAAGTACGAGGCCATCAAGGTTCAGACCCGTAACTACAAATCCTGATTCTTAACCACGGGGCGGCGGGGCTTCCCGGCTCCGCCCCTACCAAAGTAAAATTCGAAAATGGAAAAAAATATCAGCGTAAAACTGAAAATTTGGCGTCAACGTGGTCCTAAAGAGAAAGGCCAGTTCGTCAACTACGCCCTCGACAATGTGTCGACAGGCTCCAGCTTCCTTGAGATGCTCGACATGCTCAACCAGCAGCTCGTCGAGAAAGGAGAAGAACCCGTAGTATTCGATAACGACTGCCGCGAAGGCATCTGCGGTATGTGCTCCCTCTATATCAACGGTCACCCTCACGGTCCCGTTCAGGGCATCACGACCTGCCAGCTCCACATGCGCAAGTTCAACGACGGCGACACAATTACCATCGAACCCTGGCGCTCGGCTGCCTTCCCCGTAATCCGCGACCTTATGGTAGACCGCAACGCCTTCGATAAAATCCAGCAGGCCGGCGGCTATGTAAGCTTCAACTGTGGCGGTGCGCAGGATGCCAACAATCTCCCCATCAGCAAGGAGGTTGCCGACACCGCTATGGACTCTGCTACGTGCATCGGCTGCGGTGCATGCGTCGCTGCCTGCAAGAACGGCTCCGCCATGCTCTTCGTATCGGCTAAGGTAAGCCAGTTCGCTCTTCTTCCCCAGGGACAGGTAGAGCGCAAGCGCCGCGCACGCGCCATGGTACGCAAGATGGACGAACTCGGCTTCGGCAACTGCACCAACACCGGTGCCTGCGCCGCCGAATGCCCCAAGAACATCCCCTTGAGCAACATCGCACGTCTCAACCGCGAATTCATCAACGCAAAATTTTCCGAATAAGCATTAAAACTCCCCGATAGCAAGCGGCCATGTCCTAACCGGCATGGCCGCTTCTGTATATCTGCCATACGCATATGACCGCTATTGTAATATATATATTTGTAGTTTTGATTCACGATTCTTAACTTTGTGACAATTAATAATTGTTCCAGATATATGAAACCAGCATTCTTACATACGTTGTCAAGTATCTGTCATTACATGAGTGGCAGGATTTATAGAACTGCATTTATCGCCGTGATTTCGTGTATGTTCATGGCATGCTCGGATGAACCCGACAGTAGCCGGTCGTCATTGTCGATTGTGGCGGATGATGGCCGGGGTGCGGTGCTGATGCCGGGTTATGAAATCAAATGGTACGATGAAGCATCATCGGAATTGAAATTCAGAAATATACCCGATGATTTTGCCGAATATCACGGAGAGGTAACGTTCGTAATCGATGGCAAGTCTCTTTTCGACGCATTCGCAATAGTGAGCGACATTGACAGCCGGATTTACACGTCGGCAGTGATATACCGCGACCATAATGGCAAGTATTATCTGAATGACTGCTATCCGATGATAGAGTCTGTAATGTATTCGTCGGAAGTCCGGGAGAACCGTGAGGCAAGAGCTGTCGCAATGGAAGCCTTCAGGAATCAGCTGGAGATTGAAAACCGATTGAAATAAATGTTGTGTCTTTTTGTTGCTTTTCGGATTTTGTGGATGTCTATTTTGAAAAAATGCCTAAATTTGCATTCACAAATCTATAGGCAACAATGACAAACAAATTTTTCACGTGCGTAGTAACAGCGTTTTCAGCTTTGGCAATCCTTGGAGGGTCGGCTTGTTCAAAAACGCAGGATATATCCGAGGAACCGGTCCGGCCGTGGGACAGGCAAGCGATGTCAACGTACATATATATGGATTTTCAATCTGTCGATTCGGCCTTTATAGACCGGATAGATTTTGAGAATTTCGACAATGTGTACCTGATCGACCGCGATAAGTGGATTTCGCAGGAGAATTTCGACAGCACAATAGACAGTATTCTTGCCGCCGGCGGACGCGCGTTTCCATTGCCTGATGCCGCCGAATACAGCTATGCTGTTCAAAAAGCGGGAGAGGTGGGTACGAGAGTGCTCCTTTGCATGGGTAATGATACACGCTATGCCGCATGCGACAGCGTGCGTCGTCCCAAGTTTGTAGAAGCACTCACACAGGTTGTGGATGCCTATGGAATGGACGGCATAGACATTGACTGGGAGGCTGATCTTGCGCCGAATCTGGATAAATATACTGTGCTGCTCGAGGATTTGCGAGCCTCGCTCGATTCTCTCGGGACAGTCCGCGACCGCAAATATTACCTTACGACGGCATTGTCCTTCAGGAGTCCGTTCGACGATGGGCTGCGCAAGCGTATAGGCGATGCTGTCGATTGGGTGAATGTCATGTCGTACGATGCCGGTGGTGGCGTGTGGGGACGCATCCCGACGCATAACACACCGTTGCAGAGTATTTCCAATGCCATTGATACAATCTGGGCTGTAGTGCCGCGTGAGAAACTGCATTTAGGCCTGGCTTCCTACGGATTTCAGTATGACAATATCCTGCCGGGAGAGGAAACCGGCGAAGGCGAGAATCTGAGGAATTACGGCAGATTTGTGAACTATAATACAATGCTTCCTCTGATATATAATAATCCATTGTGGAGAACGGAGTACGACCCGGTGGAGAAAATGTACTATTTCATCAACGATAAAAGTCGTGGATTTATAACCATCGAAACGCCGGAGACGCTGATGCACAAATATCAGCTCGCAGCCGACAAAGGCCTCGGCGGCACATTCTGGTGGGAATACAGTAAAGATATACTACCAGCCAAGGATGGTAGCGGAAAATGGTCGCATACACTTATTCCGGAACATAAACGTAAAAATTCATATAAACAGTGATCAGCGAATATTTCTCCGACGGTAATTTCGAAGGTCTTGCAGTCGGCCTTGCAACTTTTCTTATAATCGGTGTTTTCCATCCGATAGTCATCAAAGGCGAATACTATTTCGGAGTGCGTTGCTGGTGGGTATTCCTTCTTACCGGCATCGCCTTGTGTGCGGCTTCCATTTTTACCGGAGGCGTGCTGTCGATATTGCTCGGAGTGACAGCTTTTTCGTGCTTCTGGTCCATCCTTGAGGTGTTCGAGCAGCGCGAGCGTGTTCGCAAAGGATGGTTTCCGGCCAACCCCAAACGCACAGCGTCGAAGAAGGCTGAAAAAGACCGTTGATGACGCTGTAACGTTATTTGCGGGCCAAAACTTGCAAATTGTCAGCAATATGCAAAGAAATGAGAGAAATTTTCATTAATTTTGCAGCGAAATTTTAACATACAGGCAGAATGAAAGTTGCAATTGTCGGCGCTTCAGGCGCTGTAGGGCAGGAATTTATAAAAGTTTTGAACAGTTCGTCGCTCCCGATAGAAGAGTTGCGTCTCTTCGGTTCCGAGCGCAGTGCCGGTCGCATATATACTTTCCGTGGCAAGTCCACAGCTCCTGTTCAGGTGCTTGGAGCCGATTCGAATGCTTTCGACGGTATTGATTTCGCTTTTGTCAGTGCCGGAGCCGATGTGTCGCGCAAGTATTCCGACCTTATAACATCGGGAGGCGCACTGATGATTGACAATTCCAGCGCTTTCCGAATGGATGGCGATATTCCTTTGGTAGTCCCGGAGGTAAATGGCGACGATGCCTTAAATGCACCCCGTAATATCATTTCCAATCCCAATTGCACCACAATCCAGATGGTAGTCGCTCTGAAACCGATAAATGACATATCGCCTATCCGCCGCGTGCATGTGGCTACCTATCAGGCTGCCAGCGGCGCCGGAGCTTCGGGAATGGAGGAACTCGCCGAACAGACCGCACAGATTGTACACGGCGAGGCACCGACAGTACGCAAGTTTGTCGACAGGCTTGCCTATAATCTTATTCCTCATATCGACGTCTTTACCGAAAACGGTTATACCCGCGAGGAAATGAAGATGCATTTCGAGACGAAGAAAATCATGCATGCCCCTTCGTTGGAAGTGAGTGCCACATGTGTGCGCGTACCTGTGATGCGTGCGCATAGTGAAGCGATATGGGTTGAGACGGAGCGGCATGTAAGTGTTGATGAAGCCCGCGAGGCATTTGCAAAGGCCGAAGGAGTGGTTCTGCTCGACAGGGCAGAGGCTCTCGGTTATCCAATGCCGAAGGATGTCGCCGACACTGACCCTGTATATGTTGGCAGAATACGTGTGGATCTTGCCAATGCCAATGGCCTGTCGTTCTGGGCTGTTGCCGATCAGATAAGAAAGGGAGCGGCTCTCAATGCCGTCCAAATCGCCGAATATATAACATCGCACGGAAGGCGTCGATAGCATTCTACTATGATTCCCCTTGCACAGCAGGCGCTTGTAACTGAGCCGGTTCAGATTTTTCTGATTGTTCTGGCAATTATCCTTTTTGCGCCGCTGTTGCTCAACAAACTCAAGATTCCGCATATCATAGGCATGATTGTGGCCGGTATCGCTATCGGTCCATACGGCTTTGATATTCTCGACCGAGATTCGTCGTTCGCCATCTTCGGTCAGGTTGGACTCCTGTACCTCATGTTCCTCGCGGGTCTGGAGATCGACATGTACCACCTGCGGCTCAATCTGCGGCGCGGCATGCTCTTCGGCATCCTTACGCTTGTGATACCGCTTGTCATGGGAGTACTTACAAGTGTATATCTGCTTGGGGTAGACTGGACAACAGCGCTGCTGCTTGGAGCCATGTATGCCTCCCATACGCTTCTGGCCTATCCGGTTGCGGCTCGTTTCGGCCTAAGCAAAGCCCCGGCAGTGCTTATCGCTATCGTAGGTACTATAATTGCTGTTATAGGCGCCCTTCTTGTACTTGCCGCAACGGTGAGTGTGCGTCAGGAAGGCTATTTCAATGTGTCGGCGATAGGGTTGCTTATGCTGCGTCTCGCCCTGTGGGTGCTTGTGTTGCTTTATGCATATCCGCGCCTTGCCCGGTATTTCTTCAAAAAATACAGCGACAAGGTGACGCAGTATGTATTCGTGCTCGTCCTTGTGCTGCTCGCTTCATGCTCCGCACAGCTGATAGGCCTTGAACCGGTGCTCGGCGCCTTCTTCGCAGGTCTGCTTCTGAACCGCTATGTTCCTGTGTCATCGCCGCTGATGAGTTCGATAGAATTTGTCGGCAATGCCCTTTTTATTCCTTATTTCCTTATAAGTGTGGGAATGATGATAAATCTGCGGGTCTTCGGTGATATGGCTACAATACGCATCTCGCTTATCATGCTTGCCGTGGCGCTGACGAGCAAGTGGCTGCCGGCATGGATTGCACAGAAAGTTTATGGATTCGACGCCGACAGCCGCAAGGTGATGTTCGGTCTGACGGCGGCGCATACGGCGGTGGCTCTCGCAGTAGTGTCGGTAGGCTTCCGCCTGGATATGTTCGATGAGAAAATCCTCAACAGTACTATTGCCGTCATTCTTGTTACGTGTGCTATAGCGCCGTGGATAATGACGGGTGCGGCCGCGCGTCTGAGAGTGACAATGCTTGATAACGATCCGTCGAATGCCGGCGGGAAGCTGCAACGCAATAACAATACTCTTATCGGAGTTGCGAATCCGGTTACTACGCCGGCACTTGTTGAACTTGCCGTGCTGATGCGCAACACCCGGGGGTCGCATAATTTCTATGCCCTCCATGTGCGTAACGACAACACTCCGGCCGCTAAATCAGTGTCGCAGAATTCGCTGACGGCGGCACGTCGCACAGCATCCGCGGCAGATACGGCGATGGAGACTCTCGACCGCTACGACCTCAATACAGTAACCGGCATTCTAAATGCAATCAATGAGCGCGATATCACGGAAGTGATTCTCGGTATGCACCGTCGCGCCACGGTTATAGATTCCTTCCTCGGTAACAAGGTAGAGCAACTCCTCCGAAGCACCAACCGCATGGTTATCATTACCCGCTGTTTTATTCCTGCCGGTACAATCACCCGTGTAGTGGTATGGGTGCCGCCGGGTGCCCAATATGAAACCGGTTTTAACAGATGGGTGCGTGCCGTGTCGCGTCTCACGCGTCAGGTTGGCTGTCGCATTATTTTCTGCTGCAACGGAGAATTGCAGCCGCTTATCCGCGGTGTGATATATTCGGAAAACTATGGCATACGCTGTGAGTTCCGTACTATCGACGGTATGGACGATTTCATTCTGCTGTCGAACCGTGTGCTCGACGACGACCTTTTAGTTGTAATAGGTGCGCGCGCCCAGTCGGTATCTTACAGTACCGAGATGGCAGAACTGCCGGCTTTCCTTCAGCGTCATTTCGCCCGTAACAATCTTATGGTGATATATCCCGAACAGTTCGGCGAGGCTCCGGTTCTTACATCTTTCACCGATCCGCTCTCTGCCGATATAGCGCAGGCGCCTTCGGCTCTTTCTCTTAAATTACGTGCGTTCTGGCGTGCTTTACGTCGTGCGATGCATCGTTTCGTGCGTCCTTCCAATAGAGAAATATGGAAATAATCAGAATCGACACTCTCGACCATCCCGGAGCAAGAATCTTCGCCACGTTGACGGAGGCGCAGCTTCGCAACCGTCTCGAACCGCAGCAAGGAATATTTATCGCCGAGAGTCCGAAGGTTATAAGAGTGGCGCTTGATGCCGGTTATGAGCCTGTAGCGTTGCTTTGCGAGAAAAAACATATCGCAGGTGATGCCGCCGATATAATAGGGAGATGTCCGGATCTTACTATATATACAGGAGAAAGAGACCTGCTGACAGCTCTTACGGGCTATAAGCTGACGCGCGGTGTACTCTGCGCCATGCGTCGGCCGCAGTTGCCATCCGTGGCTGAGGTATGCGGCGGAGCCCGTCGTCTTGCTGTCATTGACAGTGTTACAGACACAACCAATATAGGCGCGATTTTCCGTTCCGCCGCTGCGCTGGGTGTAGACGGAGTTCTGCTTACTCCGACGTCGTGCGACCCTTTGAATCGCCGTGCCGTACGTGTGTCGATGGGAACGGTTTTCAAACTGCCGTGGACCTATCTGCCTTCGGTAGGTGCTTATAATCTTCTTCGGGAGAATGGCTTCAAGACTGTTGCCCTCGCTCTTACCGATCGAAGTGTCGCCATTGACGATGCTGCAATGAGTGCCGAGCCTCGTCTTGCTCTTGTCCTTGGGACAGAAGGCGACGGCCTCGCTGCCGAAGCCATCGCCGATGCCGATTATGTGGCAAGGATACCGATGTCGAGGGGTGTCGATTCCCTCAATGTCGCCGCCGCTTCCGCTGTAGCGTTCTGGCAGCTCAGAACTGATAAATCCTGAAAGATACCCCTATGCCTATGAATGGCTGGAAGCCGCGTGGCGTGATGCCGTAGCCTGCTTGCAGTCCGATACTCCATCGGGATGTCTTCTTCGGCACTAATCTCGTCGTTTCATAATGTCTCTCTGTAAACACCAGACTGTCGAGCTTAGGCCGGTATCCGCTGACGTATGCCTTGTAACTCCCGGCAGCATATACCGTCTGTGAAAGGGGAATAATTACCTCAGCGCTGTCGGTTACTGCGGTGTCGCCGGCTACCGGCAGACGTTCGACGGTCTCGCCGCGTACGTAAATCGCCGTGACCTCCGGGCATATGACACGGACAGTGTCGGTGTGTGTCATGATAATTGTTTCGGCAGGTGGGGCATTGTGCTGTTTCTTGCCGGCAAAGAAGGCGATTGTGAGGCTTAGAAGCCACAATGACGCTATGAATGTTTTTTTCATCTTTGTTGGCTGAAATAATCGGCGACACCTTTGGCATGAATCTGTACAATCGTGGCGATGCCTTCCTCCGAAAGCATGAAATCGACATCTCCCCGGTTGTCGTGGAACATATTTTCCGTAAGTACGGCCGGACAGTGCGTGTCTCGGCAGATAGCGAGAGAAGCTCTGTTGAATCCGCAGGCAGGAGTGAGGCGGTTTCCTAAAATTCGCGCTTCTGCAGCCTGTCGGAAAAGTGCCGACGCAAGAGCCTGGCTTGCTGCAGAGGCATTGTTTGCGATGAAGGCGCCCCAGCCTGATGCATTGCCCCATGTGCCGCCCGCCGTCGATGCGTTGCTGTGTAGAGAAAGCAGTATGGCTCCGGGATTATCTGCTGCGATGGCATTCGCGCGCCGGCAGCGGACATGCAGCGGGATGTCGGTGTCTTCCGGAACAATAATAATGCTGTCTATGCCATTTTTTGTGAGTGCTTCTGCAAGACGGGATGCGATAATACGCGTCCACTGCCATTCCCGCAGACGGCCGTCAGGACTGCGTTTTCCTGATGTGTCGCTCCCGTGGCCGTTGTCGATAATAACAAGTTTTCTCATATCGGTGTGTTTGGATTTCATAGGCGAAATTAGAGTGGAAAAGATGCCGTTGTTGGGAAATTTGGTAATTCGCGGCTATTTCACTCGATAAAAAATGCCGCTTGTTTGTTATGAAGATACACGATTCAACAAAGCCCTATGAAACACTTGACATACATATTACCATCACAGATTGCAGTTCTTCTCTTTGTCCTGCTGCCTTTATTTTTGAAGGCCCAGGTTCCGGACGGCGTGGCTGCAATCGAGGCAAGTACCGTGGGTGTGGAGATTGAAATTGTTGATGTCACTAACGATTCTCTGCAACCCGATACTGCTTTTCTTGCCGCTATGCGTCCGTTGGCAAAGCATACACCTCCGTCAATCTACGAGCTTCCGTATTCACTGAAAACGAGTGCACCGAACTGGCACCGTATGTGGATAAATACCGCCGTTCTCTCCGGAGCATTCGTAGGCACGCTGTTCGTACTCGAACTTTTGCCAGAGGATGCCACGTCATGGAACCGTGCCGCCCTCCAGAAAGATCCGTTCTACACCCGTTGGTTCAATCACATATTCAAGGACGGACCTGAATGGGATCACGACAAGTTTATCTTCAACTATGTGTTGCATCCTTACGCAGGAGCCGCCTATTTCATGGCTGCCCGTAGCTGCGGATTCAATTTCTATCAGTCGTTGCTCTATTCGGCGTGTATCTCGACGATAGGATGGGAGTTCGGAATAGAGGCGTGTATGGAGCGGCCTTCGATTCAGGACATTTTCGTCACGCCGCTCGTCGGCAGCGTGTTCGGTGAGCTGTTCTATAAACTAAAGCGCAATATTGTAAGCCATGACTACACTCTATTCGGCTCGCGGGCTATAGGCAATATTGTTGTTTTTCTTATCGACCCCGTCAACGAGGTTGTGAACCTCTTCCGCGGCAGCGATACCCGCAAATTGCATCTCGGACGCAAAGCTCCTGCAATCCATTCGGCTATGGTTCCCGTTATCGGCCGCGGTACTTTCGGCCTTTCCTTTACCTGCATATTCTGAACCCGGCATTGAGAGGATTGGATAAAAAGAGCATGCACATCATCTGCGGTGTGCACGTTCTTTTATTGGTTTATCCATCAGCAGCTACACGCCGCGGACGGCTGTGTTTTTTGCGAGTTTTTGTTCTTTGTTTATTAAGGAATGGAGAAATTTGGGTAATTTTGCCAAAAATATGGAAAAACCAATCAGAAGAATAGCTTTTTATTTTCCTAAATATGCAGGAGGAGGCGCTGAGCATGTCAGTATGACGTTGGCTCGTCTGCTTGTCCCTTATGGATATGAGTTCGAGTTCTGGGCCACGCGCTTCGACAAGCGTCGGCGCGCAGAGTTGGAGAGAGAGGGTGTTTTGACAGCCTCACCCCGCGACGGAGGAAAGCATCGGAGACAGCGTTCGAGAAAAACAATGGAATTTATTGCGCAGACAGTACTTGAAAGAAATATTGATATTCTTGTGCTTGCCGTAAGTCCTCTCGAATATATGGCGGAGCTACGTGCCACAATAGGACACCGATGCAAAATAGTGTTCCACCTCCATGGGCAGCCCTATTGGGAGATGATACCTTACAGTCAGCCCAAACCAAGCCTGCATGGTTTGAGACAACGTGGAATAAGGTGTTTCAATTTTCTCAGGAAGGATATAAAACAGAAACTGTTCCGGACATATACGCGCCGTATCGACCGGCTTTACAGAGAGACATATGATAATTGCGACGCATATCTGGTACTCTGTCAGCGATATAAAACCGATCTGGAGCAAAAACTGGGTCTGTCGTCCGGGGATTCCAGAATCAAGGCTTTTTATAATCCCGTGTCAGGTATGGAAAAGCTGTCGCAAAATTTCGGCAAGCCAAAAAAACGGGAGGTGCTGTATGTGGGGCGTCTGGAATATAGTGACAAACGCGTCGACAGACTTATCCGTATATGGGCTGCCGCACAGCGCCCCGGATGGATATTGCGTATTGTCGGTGACGGACCCGAACGGATGAATCTTGAGAACCAGTGCGCCGCCCTCGGGTTGGATAATGTACGTTTTGAAGGCTATGCCGTGCCTTTCGGATATTATGCCGATGCCGCTATTGTGGCTCTGACATCGACTTTTGAGGGCTGGCCCGGGATTCTTCTTGAGGCACTTGCGGCAGGTTGCAGTCCGATAGCTTTCGCATGTAGCGAAGGCGTAGAAGAAATTCTCGATGAAGGCAGGGGAGTGACTGTAGCACCTTTCGATGAAGACGAATATGCTCTACGTCTTTCCGCCATGATGGATGCTTATCCTTGCCCGGTATACGATGATACGGCTCGATGGCTGCTCCGCTTCAGTGATAAGGAAATAACATCTTCCTGGTGTTCCCTTTTGAGATCGTTGGAAACATCTGAACCGAAATAGTCGACAGTTTTTCATTTGTTTTTGATTTATACGTATATTTGGCTTCGCCGAAAATACTCCAGTCTCAACAAAGCTCCAGGGCAACCGCATCAAAATTTGAAGTTGTTTAGAAGATGTAATAAATATTGAGTGTTTAAGGAGGCACGATACAGC
>CAJTJV010000050.1 GCA_910576775.1 uncultured Muribaculaceae bacterium
ATACGTATATCGCCGCCTGCCCCCGCGCTAAAGCACGGGGTTCTCTGATAAGACGTCCCTCCGGGACTCAGATGCGGTTCAGTTGCAGGATGCCGATAACTTTCGAGTACATCGCAATTGAAATATTCAAAGCATTTTTGAAAGAGCCGTGCTTAATTCATATTTTATTCTCTGCATGACTAAGCATTGAGAAAAAATCTATAATTTTGCAGTGACAGACCGTCAAGCAGAAGCCCGGTCGGGGTTCAAGCGGCGGGATGCGAGACATAATGAAAAGCGTTTATCCACGCTGATTCTTGGCTATCAGAAATTCTCGCAAAATTTCATGTTCATGTCAAGGGTCGAGCAACGATAGATGCCCGTGGATATGTAATATTCTGCATTCGGTATAATATTCGAGAGAAATATAGCCGGACGTTATGATTGCATATACAAGCGTGGGCTTCTGCGTTGCCGTCCGACATGAACAAGGCAATGCGAGAAGCCTCTGATAGTAGGACGGTAACAGATACAGACTCCTACGCTTTTCCTTTTTAATGTAAAAGCCAACGAGGCGAGTCCGAAGGCACCAGTAAGTATATGCCATTTTACCCTAAGCATCCTGCATCCATGAAAACTATAAAGGATGTCTGTTCAATGTATGGTGTCAAACCATTGGAACGCGGATATATCGTTACGGCCGGCGGTATGGTCAAGACCTCAATAGACATGGCACATCGTTTTATGGTATGGACACCGACATCCAATAACAGTTCCTGGAAAAACGTACTGTCCGAGAACGGGAGTGTTATCTCTGAATACCCGTTGAATGAAGCCGACAGGTTTTCAAATCTTGAATCGGCACAGGAAGAACAAGACATACTGCGGATAACATTCTGGAGAGAAAATCCTTCTCAGGAATTCACATTCATCGGCGTATTCAAGATTGATCTTGAAGCGACAACTGTGTCCGGAGTCTGTATTTACAGACGCGTTTCCGATTTACTCCCTGCAATACCATACAATGATTAACAACCTTATCAGCATGAGAACAATAACAACACTGCTTTTCACATTGGCACTGACAGTCATCACAATCTTTGATGTCAGTGCAAAGAATTATTCCCACAGAGCAACCAGACCGGCTGCATCTGACCATACATGGTTCGGTTACGATTATAATTTCAACATTGATGAGAACGGATACCTAAGCGGGACAAACACATTCTCAAAAGTGTATAATTCGACTCCGACAAAGTGGCACAATACAGGATATTATGGAGAGGGAATTCGAATGTACACCGGTTACGAGACGCTTACAATCACAGTCCTGCCAGGCAATCATAATTACAAATATGTCCTTAGCACGGATGTAGTTGAATGGCAATGGGATACTCACCAACTCAAATGGGTCAAACGACGAAACATGCCAACAAACGGAGTAAGAAGTTTTATACTCAAAAATTGGCTGCTGTCCGGCCCTTTCGAAATCCCATCAATAGTGAGTCCAAGCGGGGTTAAGTTCATATGCGGCAATTCAGTTAATGGAACAATACCGGAAAATAGTTCTCTGAGCTGGAAAGTGTACGATTATTCTGAAAACACGCCACAAAACGGAATGGTATGTAAAAGCGAGGGAGATTCTGTTAGAATAAACATTATACAATATCTGGAGAACGTTAAGAACGTAGATTTGTATGGCAACAATGGCTTCGGCAGATTCGGAACAGATGAGTCCAGTGCTTGTATAGAACTCCGATTCCCTTATATTCAGGGCTTAGATGGACTAAGCATCTTAGATGAAATAGCTTATAAAGGCCAAGACTTAAAAAAATATTTTTTCATTTCTCTACCTGATTTGTACTACGACAATTATGTCGACCCATACGCTCCGGTGACAACAATCCTCCCCAATGGCCATAAACTCGTAAAAACGCTACAACCCAATCAGTCGATTCATACACTTGAAACATGGGAGGAAAACGGCTATTTCTACACAAAGAAATACGAAGGACACGAGGAACCTACTGTTGGCAAGAAAACTATTGATGGTAAAAATTTCATCCATGTAATTGACAGCATAAACGGCTATGAAGAGAAAGGCTTCTTTGAAAATGGTAAATATCGTCTCACCCGCATAGACCAAAAAGACCGCAATTCTCCGATAAAGTATGATATAGACTGGACGCTCTACAATTCCGAGGGCTATTACATCATAGCCGATTCGGACGGTAAAAAATATGCCATAGCGCAAGAAGACTCGACATTCCATACGTATTTGAACCTGTCAATCCAATCGCCGTATCTGAAAAAAAGTTTCGATAATTACATTTTCAAAGAAGAGTCGAAAAACGGAACGACAACTATGTCAGCCTCCAATACCGCCGCATTGAGTCAGCAAGCGAAGGAATTCATAAAATTTGCCTCTCACCCATATATCCGGAATAAGTACAAATCCAAATACTCCATAAATACCATAAACATGGATGCCAATGGAAATGTTATTCTCGTCAAACCCCAAAAAGAGATATGGCAGACTCCGGAATATTATAATTCCATTCGAGACCGCTATAACTGGGAGGCTCAAATGCTCGCTTTAAGCAAGAAACCCGACAATCCCCTCACAGAGGCCGCAACCCTGATTGGAATGGAGCTTGATATTCCGGATTATGATGTTGAGAATATTGAAGCCAAAGTCGTTGGGAAACGGGCGCAGCGTTTGCTAAAAAAATTGACATCATTGCTGAACCAGAAGCTTGATCAGAAAGCACCTACAAAAATTGGTGCCGATGGCAGACCATATCAGGATATATGGCCAAACTCAGTGAAACGTACCTTTCTCAAGGACAACCGTTGGAATGATTTCAAAAAGGCATGGGTAAGCAGAATCGCAAAGAAAGGCAGAGATGTGACAGTCTGGATTACCACAGAAGGCAAAGAGGGGGTAATAGATGTTACCGAGATGAGACTACAGGACAATGTTCCTATCGATGAATACGGTATCATCTGGATTCATACAGCGCAACTTTCCAAATAAACATGATATACGTAACACCCGGCACCATAAGGAATCATGTGCCGGGTGTAAATTCGTTGAGAGTGCCAAGATTATGGCGTATGTCAGCGACCGATACTAAATAAAGCTTCAGGCAAAATCAATGCTGATATTGAGTTTCCCGCCAAGTCCGCGTTCCACAATATCAAACAGGGTGCGCAAAGTGATGTTTTCTCCGTCGTTTTCCACTTTGGAAATGAATGTGCGCTTCTTATCGATTCTTTCGGCAAGCTGTTCTTGTGTAAGGTTCTGAGCCTCACGTGCAGACCTGATTTTGAAGCCAACCCGAAGGGCCTCGAGTTCATTTTCCAAACGGTCGCGCTTGGGAGTCCCTACAACACCATAATACTGGTCTTTTATCTGGTCAAGTGTACGGGTATTATTCATTGCCTTTTGATTTTTCGTTGTAATATTCATTCATCAATTTCACTGCGCGGACAATTTCACCCGGAGGTGTCTTTTGTGTCTTTTTCTGAAAGCCCGAAAGCAATACCACAAACTTATTGCCATCGAAAAAACAGAAGATTCGGAAGATGTCGGAGCCAAATTGTACTCTTACCTCAAACAGCCCGTTCGTTCCTTCTATATACCTGAGATAAGTAATCGGCACCCTTTCTACATGCTCGATAATATCAAGTACCTTGATTATTTTATCCTGTACCTTACGAGGCTGCTCTTTGAAGAAATCTTCAAAATAGTGCTTGTAAATTATTACCTCTCTTACTTTCATGTTGCAAATGTAACTTAAAAATTACATTTATGCAATATTACAACAAAAACATAAGCTTAAAAGTTTATAAATCGGGTGTAAATTCGTTGAGAGAGCCAAGGTACCGGTGTCTGTCAGCGGCCGGTATTGAAGATTCTGTCGAGAATGGAAAGATTCGGAATAAAACCGAGCTGCCGTTCGCGAACCTGCCAATAGGGCGTTGCTGCCTCGGGAATGGGCCGACGGCGATAATCGTCGAATGGAATACCTTCCGGCAGATATTCGAGAACATATGTCTTCATTCCCATTATCTTACGCACAGCCTCGTCGGCGCGACGGCACAAATCGGTGATTCGTTCGCCTTCGATAGGGCGCGGCGAAAAAAGGTCTGCCAGACGGTCGATATAGAACTCGAAATAGGGAGTACGCCCATATGCCGATTCAAGGGCGATGCGCTGCACCTCCCACCACCGACCGTGTGCGGAGACGGCAATATCTGACCAACAGAGTCCGGATGAAAAGCCTTCGGGACGACTGACAGGAACCGTGAGTTGCAGACGTCCACGGGTATCGGCGATTTCATATCGGTGGACGGCTTTCTCGCGCTTGTCATAGCGCATATTCCAATCGATAAATACAGCCTGATAGGACGCCATCAAGTCGTAATATCCCACACTCCCGAACAGACGCGGCGGCAGGACAGCAAGCGGTGCGCGTTCCACTACTTGTCGGGGTTGGCATCGCGCAGGATTCTGTTCCAGCGGATTTTGCCGTCGAAAAGACTGCGTGTGGTATCAAAGGACGCGAGAACCACCATAGGAGTACCGACGATATGATCCTCCGGGACAAAGCCCCAGAAGCGGGAATCCTGCGAATTGTCGCGGTTGTCGCCCATCATGAAATAATAGTCCATAGCGAACTTATAATAGTCGGCAGGCTGTCCGTCGATTATAACTTTACCTGTATCCTCGTCGAGATATGCGTCGGAATGGCCTTCATAATTGCGAATCACGCGATTGTAGACAGTCCACGCCTGCGGGTCGAGTTTGAGGACATCGCCTTTCTTAGGGATATAGAGACCGTTTTCGCCGCCATAGTCCGAAAGATTCCAGTCGGCATCGTTTCCGAATGGGAAAAACGCGCTGCGATCGTCGCCACCCTGAAAGAGCTTCTGTATTCTCGACATCTTGATCTTGCCAAGCATGGAGCCGGAGTCGGTAAGTTTTTCAATCATCCCGTTTGTCAGCGGTGATATGTATATCATGGAATTGGCACCTGCGCCGGGAATCAATGCGGCAAGGTTATCGTGCGAAAGACTGCCGGGAGCATACTCCATAATGTCGCCGAGGGTGATGCCAAGCTCGTGGAAGCGCTCGGCGGATATAGGCGCGGATGTGGCGTAGATATAATTGAACTGCACATTTTCGGGAAATTCACGTGCAATACCGTTGATATAAATTGTATCATCTACAATTTTAAGTCTGTCGCCGGGGAGACCTACGGCACGTTTAACGAAATGCGTGCGGCGGTCGACGGGGCGATAAATAACGTCTCCGAAAACAGCCTTGTTGTTTTTCACCGCGTCACGACCGTATTCCTTAACCAAAGTCTCGTAATATCTCGGCGACTCCTCGAATCGTGTTGCCACGGTATCACCGGCAGGGAAATTAAACACCACAATATCGCCTTCCTCCACATTACGAAGCCCTTTCAGACGCTTATATGGCAGGGACGGCTTGTCGAGATAGCTCTTTATACCAAAAAGAGAGCTGTGGACGAGCGGGAAATTCACGGGTGTCATGGGGACGCGCGGCCCGTAGACCGTTTTGTTCACCCAGAGATAGTCACCGGTAAGAAGTGTCTTTTCGAGAGAGGATGACGGAATCTGATAGTTCTGTCCTATAAATGGAAATATGAATGCCACCAGAATAAGAGCATAGATGATAGCGTCGACCCAGCTCATCACGGAGCGGAGTGTCTTGTTCTTGCTCTTTTTCCACCATGTGAAATTGATATATCCGGTGATATAGATGTCAAAAAGCAGCAGGACAAATATTGCGAGCCACCATGTCCGCATCCACACCACCCAGGCGAGAAACAAAGCGGCAACTATCCCGAAACGAATCCAGCGAGTTGCCTTTATGCCTTTTATTCTTTCGGTGAAATCCTCAACAAACCCTTTGCGGGCTTCGGTTTTATTACTATTGTTTTCCATAATTTGCGAATATCATGCAAATTTAATCATTTTCCACGAACAATGAAAAATCCGCTGCAACCCCATGCGGCTCTATAATATTGCAATCAGCAAATAATGTGTGTACACATCTGATATTTTGCTATCTTTGTGAAAATTTTATGATATGATTACAGGTATTCTCGGATTCATACTTATCGCGGGTTCTTACGGAGCGGAGAACGATACTACAATACGGACATTCAACTTTAATCCCGAGACCGGGAAGGCAATACCGGTGGCATCCCTGACGGGGCTTTCCAATCCTTCATTTCTTGCGGACACCGCCGACGGCGCGGTGCTTCTCGCCGCCAACGAGAACGACGGACCTTCAGCGGGACTTACCGTACTCCGCCGCACGCCTGACGGCGGATATGAACGGGCGGGATTCCAAGCCTCGGATGGCAATGGTCCATGCCATGTGGCAATAGCGCCGAACGGCAGGTATGCCGTGACATCAAACTACACCGGCGGCAGCATCTCCATATTTCCTTTCGACGCAGCGTCGCCAAGCCTCGGAGCACCACAAGTTATACAGTTCCATGGCTCAGGCGCCGACAAGGAACGACAGGATCAGCCACACGCCCATTTCACCACATTCTCGCCCGACGGACGCTTGATGATTACCGACGACCTTGGCACGGACTGTCTGCACACGTTCCCGCTCGACAATGCCGGATTTCCGATTATCGAAAGTATGTCGGACGTACACATCGCCGCCGGTGCCGGGCCGCGACATCTCACCTTTGCTCCCGACGGGCGCAACGCCTATCTTATAAACGAACTCGACGGAACTGTCACCCATCTGGAATATGATAGTGCCACAGCTACACTGACTCCAAAAGAATCCATTCTCGCGGATTTCCAGCACGGACGCGGAAGCGCCGACATACACCTGTCGCCCGACGGACGATTCCTTTACGTATCAAACCGCCTCAAAGGCGATGGAATTGCCATATTTGCTGTCGATGAGACCACCGGGACACTATCGCCGGCGGGATTCATGCCCACAGGGCGGCATCCGCGGAATTTCACTATTTCCCCGGACGGCAAATGGATTCTTGTGGCTGTCCGCGATGACAACCGCATCGAAATCTATTCACGCGACAACAATACAGGCACACTCTCGCCCCGTGGTGCCGTAGAAGCGACCCGACCGGTATGCCTGATATGGCAATAATGCGGGAAAACCATCGCCAAGTGAATAAAAATTGGTAATTTTGCGATATTATAATCAACAGTATGCGTAATATCATAATCTACGATAACGCCGATGTGCGCGCCAACCTCCTGCCGATGACATATACCCGTCCGACAGGAGACCTGCGCCTCGGCATTCTCACCCTTGCGGAAAAATGGCAGAAACGCATCAAGGGCAATTACGGATGGCAAAATACCGTGCCATATCTCGACGAACGATATCCCGGCGGCGTAAACGATGAAGACACGCTTTACATCGCAGGCCATATCGTAGCTGACGATGACTTATGCCATGCCCTCACAGCACTTGCTTCCGGAGAGGTGCTGACAGACACCGAAGGGCGCGAGATAGGCCATTGCGGCGGATCAAAGAGCAGAACTGTAATCTACGAGAACTGTTATCTGTCTATCGAGCACCTCTACGATATATTCCTGCTAAACGGCAAAGCTCTTTTGAACGATTTCACGCTACTTACGGCAGATCGCAAATCACAGCCGACAAGTGCCACAAACACCATTATAGGTGACGCTTCACTTATTTTCATCGAAGAGGGCGCTACGGTAGAAGGAGCCTTCATCAACACCCTAAAAGGTCCAGTATATGTGGGACGCGATGCCGAAATAATGGAAGGCTCCATGCTTCGCGGCCCCATCGCCATATGCGAGCACGCTGTTGTCAACATGGGTACAAAAATATACCCCGACACAACGATAGGCCCGATGTGCAAAGTAGGGGGCGAACTCAACAACGTAGTAATGCTCGGACACTCCAACAAAGCTCACGACGGCTTCCTCGGCAATGCCGTAATCGGCGAATGGTGCAATATAGGCGCAGGATGTGTGGCATCAAATCTCAAAAATGACTACACGCCTATCCGCCTGTGGAATTATCCGTCGACGCGTTTTCTGCGTACCGGGCTGCAGTTCTGCGGACTTATCATGGGTGATCATTCCAAGACCGGCATCAACACGATGTTCAACACCGCCACCGTCGTGGGCGTTGGCGTCAATATCCACGGCACCGGATTCCCCCGCAATTTCGTGCCGTCGTTCAGCGAAGGCTCGACAGCCGGTTATACCGACGTTTCAATGACGAAATTTTTTGAAACGGCATCGCGCATGATGGCTCGCCGAGGGATGGAGCTTACAGAGGCCGACAAACGGATGTTCTACGCTATCCGTGAGGCCGCGGAGGCTTTCAAATAAAACCAAACAGCGTCCACACATGTTAAGAGATTAAAAATCTCTATTAAAAGAACACTAACAGACACAAAAACATGGAATCAAACCGACAAGCAAAAATATCGCGTCTGCTCCAGAAAGAGCTCAGCGAAATCTTCCGCCGACAGACGGCAAAAACACACGGAGTGATAGTATCGGTAAGCGCCGTACGCGTCACTCCCGATCTCTCTCTGGCACGCGTCTATCTCTCGATTTTCCCTTCCGAGAAGAGTGCGGAAATGATAGAAAACATAAACACCTCCACCAAGACAATACGCTACGAGCTGGCTCAGATTGTGCGCTTCCAGCTCCGCAAGGTTCCAGAACTACAGTTCTTTCTCGACGACTCCCTTGATTATATCGAGAACATAGACAATCTCCTTCAGAAATAGCATATTTCCCATTGATGCTCGCACTGCGCGTAGCCCTTCGCTATCTTGCGGCCCCGAAATCTCATCGAGCCGTCAACATTATCACTTTCATATCCATGGCGGGTGTCGCTGTGGCTACGATGGCGATAATTGTAGTATTGTCGGTATTCAACGGTTTCAGCGATCTTGCCAAGTCGCACCTTTCCAGAATCGACCCAGATTTCAAGGTTACGGCAGCAAAAGGCAAGGTATTCGCCGGCGCAGACAGCATAGCGCGCGCACTCGGGAATATCAACGGTATCAAAGCTGCAACGCCGGCGCTACAGGAACGCGGACTGCTCACAGCCGCCGACACCCAGATGCCGGTTGTATTCAAGGGAGTCAGCCCCGAAGGCATATCTTCCTGTTCCGATATCGACAATCTCCTTATCGACGGAATATATTCTCCTACAAACCTGATGCCCGACAGTTGTGCAGGCGCCCAGATTACCGTCGGCATCGCTATCGACATGAAGCTCCGCCCGTCGCCACAAGCCGTCGCAGAACTATATGTGCCGCGCCGCGAGGGACGCATAAACCCCGCCAACCCGGCGGCGTCATACCGGAATATTCCGCTCGCCGTAACAGGTGTCATACGCGTAGACCAGCCGGAATACGATGCCGATTTCATGTTCATTCCACTTGACAAGGCTCGGGAACTGCTTGAATATTCCGATGGAGAGGCTTCGGAAATAGATATAAGACTTGCACCCGATGCGTCAGCTACCAAAGTTCGCAGCAGTATCGAAGACGCCCTCGGCCGAGGTTTTATCGTACAGAACCGCATGGAGCAACAGGCCGATACGTTCCGCATGATTTCCATAGAGAAATGGGTGACATTCCTGATGCTCGTTTTCATCCTCGTCATAGCATCATTCAATATCGTATCAACACTGAGTCTCTTAGTGATTGAAAAACGCGACAACATGGCTACAATGCGGGCGTTGGGCGCACCTAAAAGCATGATAACGAATATCTTCATCACTGAGGGCGCCCTTATCACCGCCATAGGAGGTATCATAGGAGCTGCCATCGGTATAGCACTGTCGCTGATACAACAGCATTTCGGACTTATAAAACTGTCGGGCGACCCATCGGCGCTAACAATCGATGTTTATCCTGTCCGTCTCGAATGGGCTGATGTTCTTCCCGTCGTGGCGGCCGTTGCCATCACCGGCTTCCTTATCGCGCAATTATCGCGTATTTTCACACGAAAACTGAAATAAAATGCAGACTGTACTTTTCCATTCCACAATATTCGGGCCTATCCACTCCCGGCGCTTAGGAACCTCGTTAGGCATAAACCTAATGCCAAATGACGGCAAAATATGTTCTTTCGACTGTCTTTACTGCGAGGCAGGCTACAACGCCCAGGGTCCCGGAAAAAGCGGATTGCCTGCACGAGCCTCAGTAAGCGCCGCTCTGGAAGAAAAGTTACGCGGGATGAAAGAGGGCGGCGAGAATCTTGACGTAATCACATTCTCGGGCAACGGAGAGCCCACGCTGCACCCCGATTTCAACGACATAATAGACGATACAATAGCCCTGCGCGACAAATATTTCCCGACAGTAAAAATAAGCGTACTCACCAACGCCACCCGTATCCTCGACAAGGATGTCGATGCGGCCCTACGAAAAGTCGACAACAACATTCTCAAGTTAGACAGCGCCATCCCCTCGACCGTGCAGCTTCTCGACCGCCCGACGCCGGGATATGATCTTGAAAAAATAATAGGCCACCTTGCAAGCTTCGGCAGGCAGGGCATCATTCAGACAATGATAACCCGCGGCAGTCACAACGGAGCCAACATCGACAACAGCACGGACATCGAGATAGACGCCCTTATCGAGGCCTATAAACGCATCGGTCCGGGAGAGATAATGATTTATACCGTCGACCGCCCGACGCCCGAGAAAAGCCTCTGCCGCGTCAGCCGTGAGGAACTGGAAGGCATTGCGGGAAAAATCCGCCGCGAGACCGGTATCACCGTGCAGGTCTCAGTTTAATTCAAGACTTACAGTAGAAGGAGCCTGCCCTTCACGCCTCACGCAGATTTTAACCGGGATGCGCTCGCGCAGTTCGGCGACATGACTGATTATGCCTACACGCCGCCCGCCGCGGCTGTGAAGCGTACGTAGCGTCTCAACGGCGCTTTCAAGCGCGTCGCCGCTTAGAGTTCCGAAGCCTTCATCGATAAAAAGGATATCCACTTTGAGACTGCTGCCAACATCGGAGAGCGCCAGAGCCAGAACAAGCGACACAATGAAACTCTCACCGCCTGAAATCACGTTGGCGCTCCGCATAGCGCCGTTCTGGTAGGCATCCTCTACCATGATGATGAAAGAATCGGGCCGACAATGGAGCCTGTAGCACGGCATTATCTTTTGCAGATAAATATTAGCCTTGTCGAGAAGATGGCCGAGTACATAGCGCAAGGCTATCTTGCCGAACTGCCGTCCGTCGGCGCTGCCAAAATATCTGTCGAGTTGCAGCCAGTTGGCAAGGACAGCTTTCTGACCGTCGATTTCGGCGATAATATCGGCCAGCCTTCCGCGCAGCTCGCGGTCGCGACGGAAAGATTCGTCAATGACGGCAAGGCGGGAAACACAAGAGTCCATATCAACCTTCAGTTTCTGCAAGCGGACATCCACGGACTCCAAAGTATCTTCTTCAGCCGTCTCCGGCTTTTCCTCCAGATGGGCGTCGTTGCGTCGGCGCAATTCCTCGCAGACTCCGCGGGTCTCCGCCAATGAAGATTTTACAGTATCCACGCTCCTACGCACAGATTGCACATACTCCGCGCTTTTTCCCATCATCCGGCAAAGAGAGAAAACACTAAGGGGTGCGATAGCGACATATTGCTCTGTTACAGCACGTTTCAGCAGCGAAAGCTTCTTGTCAAGATCCTCTTCGGTCTTAATATTGGCCTCTGTTTGCGCTTTGAGAGTTGAAAATTCTTCTTCAAGTCGGGAAACGGGGCGGAATTCCGGAATCTCAATGTCCCATTCCGGCATAAGAGACTTGACAGAATCAGCCGACGAACGACAGATTTCGACAAGTGTCGCAAGACGCTCGCGCTCGCGACTCAAAACATCTCTTTTTTCTTCGGCGGCCTTACGATCGGCGACGGCTGCTTCAAGCTCGACAAGAAACTCTTTCGGAGCTTCGTTCCACGAGCATTTCCACGGGCCTCTAACGTCCTCTGCGAGTTTTTTCGAGAATTCCTCAATGCGACTCTGTTCCGACGCCATAAGAGCATTTAAAGAGATTCTACGACTGTTGAGATCCGCAAGTGCATCATCTATTTTTTTAAGAAGCCTTTCAGCCCTTTCTTTTTCAACGGTACATTTATCAACGGCAACGCGTCCGGCATCGCATCGCGCTTTCAATAGACCGACCTCCTGTAGACGCGGCAGCAATTCACGCATAGCGGCAGAACATTGCTCAGCGGCGTCATCAATAGCAGCACTCTCTATACCCAGGGCAGAGCAGTGGTTAAGGAGATGCGCTTCCGCTGCATCATAATGCATCTTGCGGCGCTCTATCTCGGCAAGAGCATTAGTGATAAGGTTGCGACGCGTTGAAAGCGCCACCCGGGCGGCATTAAATTTCTCGACAGCCGCAGATAATTGTGCGCGGTCATCATCAACAGCAAGTTTCAGCGGTTCAAGTGCCTGCAATATCTGTTCATCGGTTTCAAAAGCCTCGTCTATTCTGCGGCGGCACACCGGACAGACATCACCAATGGTAAGCTCGCTACGCATGCGGCGACTCCAGTCGTTGAGACTCCGGGACGCCTTTTCGTAAAGTTTCTGTTGCGCATCCAGCCTCTCCTGCATCTCCTTTACCACTTTTCCGGCGCTTTCCACAGCAATTGAGTCTGCCGTGTAATAAGCAAATTTTAAATCGACATTTTTCAGAAAAGTTGAATCGACAAAATTAAGCGTAGAGACGTTAGTTTATAATTCAGATTTAGAGATTTTGGAATTAGTGTCTTTCGGAGGGGATATCCCCTCCGAAAGACTGCAAGTCATCATTGTCGAAGATTGATTTTCGATTTCCCATCCTATAGCTCTGTCCCGATAGTTTTATCACTTGACAGTGATAAAGAAGCCGGTCTAGGATCGCAGAGGCCAGGACTTCATCATCGAGCGTCTTGGCCCATTCCGTAGGGGCTTTGTTGGTGGTGATTATCAGGGAGGCTTTCTCGTGCAGGGTGTTTATGAGGTTGAAGAAGCCGGCGGCATCCTCTTTCTGGACAGGGAAGAGCATAATGTCGTCAATCGCCACCAGGTCG
>CAJTJV010000051.1 GCA_910576775.1 uncultured Muribaculaceae bacterium
TATTGCATCTGAAGTTTTCATGACGCAAAATTAACAATTCCTAAATTTTTTCATGCACCGGAATTTCGGCTTGTGCCTAAAAAAAATGTGCCCAGACCACAACCTCGCATCTAAGAACTACGGTGCGGAACAACCACTAAAAAATCAAGACGGAGTTGCATCCGCGCTCCAATACACACCGCCGGTTTACCGAGAAACAGAAGGATGCTCGTTTATCGAATTCTATGCATACGACCCCGCCAAAGGGAAAATGCGACGTAAACGAATCAAGACAAACCGCATAAAGGGCGTCATGAAACGCCGACAATATGTGCGAGATGTTATAAATCGATTAACCGAACAGTTACATAGGGGCTGGAATCCGTGGATTGCCAAAGACACCACAGACCTACAAACGGTTGAAGAAGCACTTAATCGCTATGAGAATCATGTCGAGAAGATGATGTCAAACAACTACTACCGCAAGGAAACCTATAGCGGCTATAAGTCATACATCAAAATCCTACGTGAGTACATTACGAAAGAGAATCCGATTTACTATATGTATCAATTCGACCGAAAATTCTGTTCGGCATTTCTTGACTACGTTTTCATTGCGCGCAACAACGGCGCCCAGACAAGGAACAACTACTTGAATTTTCTTCGAGTACTATGCGGATATTTCGTAGAAAAATGCTACATGAATAGCAAACCAACTGACGGCATCACACCAATTAGCAAACGCCTGTTCACGAAAGAACGCACTACTATCCCGCTTGAAATAATCGGGAAGATTGCAGGCCACTGCAAAGAACATGAGCCACATTTTCTTTTCGCCTGTTATCTGCTCTACTACTGTTTCATCCGCCCTGTAGAAATGACGCGATTAAAGGTGCGTTATTTCAATCTAAGGAAAGGAACTGTGACAATCCCGGCATCGTGTAGCAAAAACAAAAAGGAGCAGACTATCACTATACCTAAGAAAGTCCTGTTCTATGGCATACATCTTGGCATCTTCTCTGCTCCGATGGATTATTACATTTTTTCCTACGGTTTGCGTCCTGGCAAAGAGGAAATCAATCCAAAACATTTCCGCGATCATTGGGATAACCTGCGAAAACCATTATGTCTGCGTCCCGAATGGAAATTCTATTCCTTAAAGGACACTGGCATAACAGAAATGCTGAAAAACAAAGTAGCTGCAATCGGAGTCAGAGATCAGGCAAGACATTCATCTCTTGCAATAACAGAGCTCTATACAGATCACTCCGAGGAAGCAAACCCAATAATACAGGAACTTGACGGAACACTCTAAGATTCTACAAGCGGATAGAATTCGCCCTTTAGCAACTGCGACATGCCATTTTCGGTAAATGTCGCAGTTATTTTTTCGCAGACATATCTCTTGCCTTTAATATGAAAAATTGCTCGAGGATTAGGTAGGGTGGTTGAAAGCCACGAAAACTTATATTTCCTTTTTTGTTCAATCATTGGAATTTGTGATTGAACGTTTCGATATTTGTCCGTAAGCCTCAAGCCGGGGAAATGTGCATTACAATATTGCCATGCATCATTTACAATTTCGTTATCGATAATTGGGAAAGGAGATTTTCCTTCAAAAGGCACGGCACCCTCCCAATATCCAACGTATATGCAATCAAAGAATTCGGAACCATCATCCATCCGGCCAGCTTCTATGGCCGCACTGATACTTGGCTGATAGATATCCGAAGCTTCGGGACTATCAGCGAAAATAGAGTTTAAGCCGTCGGTCGAGATTCTAAGCCGGAGCATCATTCCCATATCGTCAACGTCATCGATACGCGTTTCCATTATACACGGAGGAACAAATTCAATCTCTTCCGTTGAAACGTTATCAGAATCAGCTATTCCAGAACCGAATACGTTGAGAGGCTGCATGACATATATCTGGGTATAAATTTTGTTTTTACCAATATCATATAAAAACTCCGTACCAATAGAACGGAAAGAAAAATATGTGTCTTCAGCTGAACAGTAAATCAACGAACCAATATTATTTTTTGCGCCACGGAGATTTCCATATTTGCCAACAGTATCATTATCTCCCCAATTTACTATTGGGCGACCTTCTATACCAATAGAATCCCTGCGCTTGTTCTTTTCAAGCATTGTGCGAATGTCGGGATAAGTGCATAGCGGTCGGTCTGTTTCAAATAGCCAGTCGCAAGAATAATACGGCCATAAATAGTGGTCGCATTCCTTATATGCAAGCCGCTTTACGCCTATATATTCACAGGAAGCCTCTTTAGAGTGGCTGACATCTTCCGAGAACTCATCAAGAACAGCATCAAGCTTTACAGGAGCTACTGCACTTAACGCCGTTTTAGAGAACTGAAACCTTATATGTTTTGTTCGATTATCAATATCGAATTCACACATAAGGAATAATTCAAGTTTCTCAAAGAATTCCGATACAGTCCATCGTGGCATGACATATTTGAAATCCGGCATATTCCATGAACCGGGCAGAGTATTACATATAATCAAGCTCTTATATTCGCTTTGTTCCCACTCAATGAAATCATATGTATAACCGACGGCATCGCATATTCGTTTAGCAATGACTATCAAATACGGCATCCAAGAAAGTTTGACATTATTCGGATTCCATGAATACGAAACACCGTCATATATTACCCAGTTATTTGCCACTAATGGATATTCATCATTTATCCAAGGCAGAGCGACTTCACTCCTGGTGTGGCGCCAAGCTTCGGCGGGTGTAATCTCTCCATGCGGCAGTTCGGGTTTTCCGAGGTCGAGATCGTTGATATATGTTTCTGTGAAAGGGTCCGTAACGGTTTGTTCGCAACGGCCTTCTGCAAACTGACATTTTATCTCCGATTGAGAAATGCCAGTTACTGAAATAGATCCGGAAAAGCTTACTCCAGCATCGCGGATTTCGCAATTATACACCAGTTTGCCCGGCTTAAAATCCGCTCTATTAATATGTCCGAATATGGCTTTATTTTTCGGGCAATCATTCAATGGAAATGTGATATTAAGAGTATAGGCGTCACGCCCGAGGAATAAGCGATTTTCAAAGATCAAATCGAAAGAAGAATCCTTCTTCAAAACGGCTTCTTTCCCGTCTATAAGTATTCTCATTTTTTCTTCTTGGATTTTGGAGTAACATTATTCATCAGCACGTCGTATTCGTCCTGAGCCGCCTTAATACCTTTATCACCAGTAACAGTGTTAACCGTAACGAATGGCTCGTTCAGGCGTTCATTCAGGGCTGATACAGCTTGAGCGTTTTGCGCAATGGCTGCCACCATGAGCGCTACAGACCCGTTATCCTCGGCTATACGGACGAGGGAATCATTCGCGCGAATGGAGCGCGAAACATCATCAGCATTCAACATCCCGATAGTGTTTGTCCTTTGGGCGTAATCGAGCGCTTCAATCATCGGACGGGCGACAGGCGAGGCGAGCAGCTTTTGCGAAGCTACCCATTCTCCGGCATGTACAATGCCCGCCGGCTCGTCAACAGCGCCGGGTTTTGTGAAACCGCCTTTTGAGTAGCCCTGAGCTTCTGATGCCGCCTGTTGTTTCTTGATTGCGGCTATCTGAATAGCACCGGCAGCAACAGCCATTGCGGCGGCGATAGGAGCGAGTATGTAGCCAACCACGGGCACAGCAGCCGCAGAACCAAAAGCCGAGAGTGCATTCTGCGCAGTCTGAGCGACGGCCTGTATTACCTGCATGGCAAACATTTTTTTGTTTGCATCATTTTTGACCTTGGCGATTTCAGTTTCTTTTTTCTTTTCAAGTTTGGCAACTTTATACGAATTACCTTGTGCATTCTGAATCTCCACGTCATACCGCTTTTCAATAGCTGACGTCTGAATCTGTAGCTCGGCTTGCATAAGAGTAGACAAACCCGAGAATATTGACGACATGCCAGATACGAGTGTGCTCAGCGTACCGGTAAGAGCTTTGCCTCCGGGACCATTGAGCCACTCGACGCTGGCGTTTATAGCTTTCTGCATCGAGTTTTGGCTATCGTTATCAAAGAGCTGTGAGTACTTCTTTTTAAGGTCGAGCTTCGCTTTTTCGAAAGCTTCCTCAATGCGAAGCTTTTCAGCGGCATTGTCCCCTGCGAGAGCTAATTCACGGTTAAAAACCTCAGCCAAGCCGGCAAGTTCCGAATCGTATTCAGACTTAGCTTCGCCAACACTCATTCCAAAATATTTTCCCTTTAGGGATGCAAGCTTTTTCTCGTGCTCAGCCACGCCTTTTTCGTATTCCTGTTGGTGACGTTGAGCTGCTCTAAGTCTGGCCGATTCGTAATTTTGTTCCGCTCGCAGACGCTCATCCGAACCTTCCTTTGCAAGAAGGACAAGTTGCCGTAAATGTTCCAATTCGATTATCTCGGAAGCCTCGGTATAAACGCGGTCAAGAGATGCTCTTCCCTCTGCACTCATTTCGCTTCTCTCAAGCAATTCAGCATAATGGCGCTGCAAAGCCAATTTTTGTTCTGAATATTCTTTATTCTCCTCGGAAATGAGAAATTTCGTTGCTGACACAGTCTGTTTGTTGACAGCTTCCCAATATTGGGCTTGAATCGTCAAACGTTCCTGTGAAGACAGATCTGTGCGTTCAAGAAGCATTCCGAAATAATTGACTGCTATTTCCTCCATTCGAGACGTATATGTCTCATAGTCAGTTTCGCCTTTTGCATAAGAAATACGCGCGACAGCCTCGGCTCTTTCTCGAGCATTTTTCTCTATTTCAAAACGTGCTGATTCAGGTGTATCTGGGTCTACCAACGGGGTAACCGGTTGCTTAGACGTTTGAAATGGATTAAGAGATGATATTTCCTCCGCATAATCTTTCATCATCATATTAGCTCGCGATTCTAAAGCATCTGCCAAATCATCCCATTTCTTCTTGTTTTCTTTATATAAGTCCTCTACAGCAGCATCCCAGCTCAGCGCATCTCCGGAAAGCACATACTTGAGATTCTCTACGAAATGCCAGACATAATCCCCATTCGTGAGACCTTCACCTCGAACGCCTTTCTCACGCGCCTCGTTTGCTTCTTTAGCTAAATCAAGAGCTTGCTGACGCTTAGCCTCCATTAGCATTTGCTGATACACTGAATTACAATATTCATTGCCTTTCTTTGTCAGTGTTTCGTACCATTCTTTCAACGAGTTGCATGTTCCGAAAAAACTGCCATATTTAGAGTTTAAGCTATCAATTAGCTGTTGCTCCTGGTCTTTCGACCCATTGAAATCTTTGACTGCCTTTATATTCTGTTCTAATAAAACCTTTTCTTCTTTTAGTTTCAAATTCGCATCTTCCCGACCTTTTTTCAATGTGTCAAGATTCTCAACTTGAGATTCGGTAGCATCACCAAAAGCCTTGTATGCGATTACCAATGCAGTAAGCGCTGCGAGAATAGCGCCCCAAGGGGTTGAAGCCATTGCTACATTAAAAGCTTTCTGTGCGACCATTGCTTTACCAACCTGTCCGGTATACTTATAATAAACCAACCGCAAGCCCTCAGCCACCACCGCAACGGCTTTTGTTGCCTTTTCTTCGAGGATGAGGCTATGATAGTGGAGCGTGTCAACTGCCGAAAGGACTTTTTTGACAATGATTTCCTTGCTTATAACTACAGTATATCCAGCGACAGCTGCCGCGAGTGCGATTATTGCGGCCTTATGTTCTGCGACGAAACGTACTGTGTTCAAGAGCATCCGCATAATGGCCGAACCGGTCGTGTAGAAATGCCCCATAACCGGATATAACCGTTCGCCAAGCTCTCTTTGCAGCTCGCGTGCGGATTCCTTGCACTTATCAAGGGAAGCCTGTACCGTGTTATTTTGCACGTTAAATTCATTCGTTACTGATGTTCCTTCCTCAAAAGCCTTGTTAGCGACTTCTTGCTGAAGCTTTACCTGGTCGATGTGGGTGGCGAGAGTAGATAGTGCATCAATGGCACGAGAGCCGTTTTCCCCCATATCTTTGAACATAGGCGAAAGGACATCCATACCACCGGCCTGTTGCAGAGTTTCGAGGAACAGAATCAGAGCTCCATTCGCATCTTCGCTGAGTAATTTCGAAAAATGTTCGACTTCGAGCCCCGCGACCTTGGCATATTTGGCCGGGTTCTGCATCATACGAACGAGCACTTGCGATATCGCGGTCGAGGAAGCCTCGACTGCCTGGGCGTTGCTGTCAAGGACGGCCGCAAAGCCCATAATCTGGGGGATAGTCATTCCGGCCTGAGCGCCAACGCCGCCCATGCGTTCAGCGAATGCCGAAAGATAAGGAGCTGAAGCCGCACAGTTCTGAGACAGCTCATTGATAACGGAGCCAACTTTAAGAAGCGATTGCTCCGTGCCATAAATACGTTCGTCGCCGAATATGCCTGTAAGCTTCGATAGCGTAAGCGTGGCGCCCTCTCCGAGGTCATCGAGAGCTACGTTTATTTGATCTGCCGCACGAACGAAGCCAAGAACGTCTTCTTGTGACGTCTTTCCTAAGCGGCCAGCCTCTTGTGCGAGCTTGTTAAGCTCTGTGCGAGGAGTGCGCGTGTCAATCTTTTTAAATTCTTCATTTAGCTCAGCGACCTGCTCTTCCGTCATACCCGTAAATTTCCGGACATTTGCCATTTCCTGATCCATTTCGGCGTAGGCATCAACATATCCCCTCAACGTATTTATTACTTGGTCGAATCCGAGACCGAGAGCAAGAATTGCAGCTCCACTATCATTAATCCAATTTTTGAATTTACCCCATAAAGATTCCTGCGGCTTCAATTCCTCCCGAATGTCCGACAGACGAACTTTCAGCTCTTTTATTTTCTCAATATGGTCCTTCCACACCTCAGAACCGGGTGTCATGTCTTTAAGCTGCCGATTAAGAGTTCTAAGAGCCTTTTCAAGCTCGCGTGGAGTTGCCGTCTCCAAATTGCCGAGTGCCTTGTTTACGCCCTCCGTGGCAGACTTAATTTCGTCAAGTTGTTTTTGATATACATTTAACTGTCTACGAGCCTTTTCAACGTCTTTAGGATCGGCCATATTTGCCTTTAGCGACTTGATTTGGTCTTCCGTTGCCCTAATTTTGGCTTCTAATTCAGACATCATTTGTTTAGCCTGAGCGCCATTGACGTTCAGTGTTACTGTTGCCGTGTCTTTTATTCCGCTCATGTTTGGAGAGATGATATTTTGGGCAAATATCGCGGAAGCAATCAGTCGCTCAAAAGACAGGAAAAGAGCACATTTTCAGCCATCATAAAAGCTTGATATTCAGCAGAGGATTCTTAACCGCCACGGACCGATTTTTACAAGATTCTGCGATTTTCCAGTGGTTCGTGAATCGCAGATGTTATAAATCAGTCAATTAAAGGGGGCCAAAGGGAAATTCTTTCCCTTTTCCTGTACGTGGTACCCCCGTCCGCCCTACGGAAAAGACCATCGCCGCCCCTTTTCTATTTAGCGGAATATGCAGAGATACTTTCGTACATCGACAATTTTCGCTGTTCGGTAATGCGCCTGCGTGTACCACTCTACCCTATTGTATGGTATTTGGCTCGGTGGAATTGTAATGGAGCACAGAGGGAACGTAGACGGTTTTATTGCAATGGCTTGTGACTTGGGATGCCGATGCTTGATGCGCGGTCCGGATGAACGATGTCCGGCAGCCAATTATCGTAAGGGCTTGTGTGCCCCATGCTATTGCCTTGCGCTTGGCATGAGCACGTGGCAAAAGCACAAGGTACGCCCGGAGATGTTTGAGAGCCGAGCTTCGAGCGCATCAAGCTTCGTGTGACGGCTTACCGGCACAAAGCCTAAGCCACCCATACCAAAGGCCGACGGAGTAAGCGATAGTACGACATTGCTTCTGCCGAGGGGGAAGGGGCGGGCGATATTATAGGCGGTTGTAAAAATCCGGTGAAATAAATTAGGTGCATTATGCTCACGCACAAAGCACCCTGGATACTTGCTAATAATATGTCTGAATTATATCCTTATGTCATACGAAATCCTTGAATACTATCGGATGTGCGGTGTTATTCCATCCCATGACTTTATCATGGCGGTGTTTAAACCACCACAGGCGCGGAATGGCACCTTTCCACCATGCACAGTGAGAGCCGTAATACTGTTTGGATGTGCCTTCTGCAATGTGGGCTTCCGGCGTTGTGAATACATGTACGCGCCGCCATTCGGGCTTGAAGATGCCTTCGTAGAAATGTAGAACCGGATAGATGTGTTCGAGGTTCTCACAAAGTGCTGAGAAATCATCAACATCTTCCTGCGTACCTTTTTCAAGAATGCAACGGATATATACGCCGGGACTGTGGACTCCAAGATATTCAATAACCTGCAACGGGTCGATATCAAGGTCGACGAGTCCATGGGCGCTGCGCCATCCGCTCGGCATTGAATCGTCGCGGACGAAGCGGATATCAAAGGCGCGGATGCCGTCGAATATCTGGCGCACAATGTTTTTTGTCTGGTTGCGCCAGAACGGCAGCAACAGCCATCCCCACCAATAGCGAGGTGCGGCAAAAGTAAGTGTATTATGCGAGCCTTTCATAACATTTTCATTATTGCGGTTATGGCGTTATCGGGAGTAATACCTACACGCATTGCGATAGAGGCGAAACGACCAAGCCATGGTTTTATGTTGGTATTATCAAATTCTGAGAATTCTTTATCGACAAATAACTTATCGCCAGAGGCTATATCCATGGCGCGACGAATAGCTTCATCGGCATCCGTAGCTGCTGTAGCTGCGGATTTCTTAGCTGCTTCGGCGGTAGACTTGGCCGCGTCAGCTGTCGACGCGGCATTGGCGCCGGACAATATCGAATCTATAAGTGCAGAAGCGTCATTGTAACCTTCAATATGTGCAGAATCGGCAAATTCTCCGAGCCATTTCTTCATCTCCGGCACGGTTTTACCTTCTGAACTCTTATAGGCTGTCTTGTCTTCTTCGGATAAGACCATGGCGCGACGGACGGCTTCATCAGCATCTGTAGCTGCTGTAGCTGCGGTCTTCTTTGCTGTTTCGGCGGTAGACCGGGCCACCTCTGCCATATTTTTTACAGTGGCAAGATCCTCAGACAAATCAGGGTTGCCCGGATTCCCTGAGCCTTGCATATCAAGAATTTGTCTTTCCAATGCTATCAGCCTATGTTTTACGCTGCGCGCAAACTGAATTACTCCATTTGTATCTGGGTTATTCATATCAAAGAATTTACATTAACACATAAACAGCCTCACACCTAAACGATATTCAGAACTGCGGTTTGGGGGGATAGCCGGCGGTGTGGTCGTATGCCTTGACGGCTTCGATGTCTTCGAGGGCGGAGACAGCGGCTTTGTGGCGTGCCGTGGTGTTGTAGCATTCGAGGGCATAGAGTTCGAGGGTGGCGAGCATGGCCTTTGCGGAGGCTACGGGCAGGTTGTAGCACTGTGTGCCGTACCATAGTGTCGTTGTCTCTATGCCGGCGGCTTCCTGTATGGCGGTGGAGTTGGCGAGGCCTACGCGCATTGCCTTGTCAAGCCACATTGCCTGTCCCTGCATGGTGAAGGAGTTGACGGCCTCGGAGGTGTCGTAGGCGTCAATCTCGGCGATCTTATCGGCGATGGCTTTGCGCAGTGCCGGACGGTCGGCGGATACCTCTTCATAGAGTGGCAGCATGTTCGAGTTGATTGTGACGTGGCGTATTTCCGGAAATTCGTCCGGGGTGTCCTTGCGGTGGAGGATGTGTTCCTGATCGGTGGAAATCTCCACGAATCCGTTTGATTTTTCTGTGATTGTCATATCGTTAAATTTTTAGGTTGTTGCGAATGAAATGTTTTTTGCCGCCGCGTCGGTGAGTACCTGCTGCCATCGGGCGAATTCTTCAGCCGTTAGTGCCGCGGTGGCCTCGTTTGTGGTATCGCCCGTGAGCTTGGCGTAGACGTCGGAGTGAACTATAATAGTTATCGCGGAGGTGTTGATGGCGTTAGATATCATATGCTCGACTGAACCTAAGCTTATACGCAGGGCTTTATCCATAATGAAATTTGCCCTCAGCTTGTTAATAGTGATATCTTCAATAGTTGCAGGAAGAAACATGTTAATTGATCCTACATTAATCGCACTGACATCGATACCTCCTTCGACCTTACGTATGGCAGTATTAGTAAACATCTGTAATACATTGGAGACGGCAATCTCTCCGATATATTCATCTCCGAGCATAACATACTCAAGCGAATTGTTTGATGCGAGCAGATATGAACAGTCAGCTCTATACATAGCCTTAACCGGGAACAACGTCCTCACTCCCTTTGTCATAGCGGAATAAGACACGCTGCCGCCTTTTTCGCCAACACGCATAGACTGCCAGTGTCCGTTTATTGAGAATACTTGCAAAGCCTCGTCATACGTATGCCTGATTTTATTGAGTACGAACGGTTCTAATTTGTCCGTGGGGTCGTATTCGGTAATCTGTCCGTTGTGATGGGTGGCACCGGCTTTAATCCACATGTCGATGAACACAGCCATCTTTCCTTTCTGTGTCAGCGAGAGCATGTTTTCCTCGCTGAGGAACAAGTCATCGGAGGTTCTTAGCTTGTCCTGCTTTGCGGCCAGCCCCTCTGTCAGATCCGTGGTCTTGGCGTAGTCTTTGAGGCTGTTGTCGGTTTGCGTACGTTCGACGGCAAGCCTCGTTTCGAGGTCGCGGCCTTGGGTGTCTATAACGGCCTGCGTGGAGGTTGTCGGGTAAACAGATTCGTCGCTTGTGCGGTCTTTCAATGTCTGTATCTGTGCCATGGCTATACTGTTGCAAAGGTTATGTTTTTGTCTGCGGCATCAAGCAGGACCTGATACCACTCCGTATTAGTCTCGTCTGTGAGTTTGGCGTAGACGTCAGCGTGGACGGTGATTGTGATTGCCGAGGTGTTGATAGCATTAGCTACCATGAATTTAAACGATGGGAGAGACAACCATCTGGAATGAGACAGATTTATTGATTGTTGCAATACAATTGAAACGTTCTTCAGAGAATCGCAACGGGCAAACATATTTGCAGTATCAACTTTGGCATGCTCAAAATAAATAATGCCGTATATTGCCTCCAGGGATGTAGCAAGTTCAAACATCCCGCGTGCATTGGATAACAATATATTTCGTTTTGAATCGTTGGATGCATCAGCAAAGCGAAGAGTCTTTAATTTAGGATTATTCCTGAAACAACCGCCGGCATTGATTGCGCTCCAACTTATAGTATGAACCAGTAGTGTGCGTACATCTGCAATCGAATGATAATAATAAAGAATGCTACCGGTCGTGATATGGCTGATATAAAGCTCAAGGATTTTCAATGCTTCTCCATATCCAATATCAGTTATGTCATTCAATTCAAAAAAGCGGGTTGATATATTGAATATTCCATATTGGCTAAAGACTATATTCCATCTGTCAATGAATGCCTGCGGTACCCAAGCACCGGTGGCGTCGTAGGCGCCAAGTCCCAGATTTATCCTAACCTGCTTTCTCTCGGCCTCTGTCAGAGCCTGTTGGTTTTTGCGCAGGGCGTCGCGGATGATGCCCGGCTCTATCGCCTCCAGCGCTTTGTCGGTCGGTTCGGAAATGATATTGCTCATTTGAGCCTCTATTTCTTCTTTGTCGGTGGCAAGGCGTCTCTCGAGATTTTCGCCGTTCTTGCAGAATACAGCCTCGGAGCTTGTGATGGGGTAGAATTTCTTGCCG
>CAJTJV010000052.1 GCA_910576775.1 uncultured Muribaculaceae bacterium
CCACGCCGATGATACTGCGAAAGTGGAAAAGTAGGTAACCGCCCCCTAGCCCGGACAGAAATGCCCGGGCTTTTTTTTTGCCTTGTAGGCCGCTATGGAGATCCTGGTGACTTGGTACGCCTGAGAGTTTTGAGTGTTATTTTCCAATTGTATAGCGGAGACCGATATTGAGATTGAAATTCACGGGTTTTTCCTTATATATAGTCTTTATGGTGCTTCCGTCGTTGAAATAATAGCTTATCCCCGGTTCGGCAAATAAGCTCAGGGAGTTGAGTATATTGCATTGGAGCCCGACCGATGCGTTTACCGACCATTGCATTGGTTTCTCAGAGAGGTTTTCAACAGATGATTCTTTGAGCCTGTTATCGATTATAAATTCTTTATCGACTTTTGCGGAGAAGCACTTTTCTCCCGATACACCTGCAGAGGTGTACAGGTCGAATAATTTCCAGGTATAAATGCGATATTTGAGATTGAGAGGAATACCTATATAGTGTAGTTTCTGTGTTCCTGCTATGTAGTGATCTTCGCTGCCTTCCCTAATATCTGAGGTAAGATTTGTGTATGTGATGCCAGTCTCTATACCGAATCGGTCGTTGAGATTATAGGTGAATGACAAACCTACTCTTAGTGGCAGCCGATGATGTATTCTGTTTTCAGTTACTTTTCCCTTGTTGAAAAGGAGTATACCGAGGATTGGCGCATCCTCCCAGCCGCAATCTGTTACACCGTAGCTGCCTATGGAGCTTGCCGGGAAAGTGTTGGAATTTGTTGCGCCTGTGGCTCCGGAGCTAAATGCGGAAAATGTTATATTGCCATTTCTATTAGAATTATGCGATACGGAGGCTGTATAGCCCTTATGTTTTGTCGTACTGTCCTTTAAGTATATTTTTTTTGTGTATGTGCTGTCGTTTTTAGCACTATTCCTTTCTTGGGTCTCTTTTATTGTGTCGCATACCTGCGGACAATCGTCTGTCCGGGATATCGTTACCATCTGCTTTCGTGTAGATGTTGTTTTTTTATTAATAATGTTGGCTGGTATAGTAGGTGCGAGTTGTGAGACGGTTGCGGGTGTTATCTTAGTTGCGGAACCGATTGTATAAGGAGCGGTTGCATTGGAGAGAAGAGAATGATTGGGTGCGTTTTCTGAGTTGTAAACGAGATATAAACCAATAGGGACAGCTATTGCAAGAGTGATTCCTGCTGCGATAGCCCTTTTATTATGCAATATGAACGATAACGCGGATTGATGACGTTTTAGTGGTGAGGTCCCGAAATTTTCCACGATGGAGTCCCATAAATCGTCCGGCTCGTCGGTCTCGTAGTCCGTCATGCGGTTGTGGATTTTATTTAGCCAATCGTCGTTCATATAGATAAGGATTTATTATATTGCTTTATTTTTGTAGCCAAAAGGGATTTGGCTCTGTGGAGTTGAGAAGCGGAAGAGCTCTCTTTTATTCCCAGCAGAGAAGCAATCTCCTTATGGGATTTGTTTTCTATGACGTAGAGGTTGAAAATGGTACGGTAGCCTACAGGGAGTTCTCGGATAAGATGCAGGATTGCAGATGAAGGAAGGGTGTCAACATCCGGTTCCTCTATAGGAATATCGTGTTGTTTGTCAGATATTTCAACGATTTCGAAGCGGTTGCTTTGCTGAAGGAATTTCAGAATTTCGTTTACAGTTACTTTCGCAATCCAGTTTTTTAAAGATCCTTTCCCCCGGTATTCGAAAGAGTTTATTCCTGAAAATATTTTTATAAAACTGTCCTGAAGCACGTCTTTTATGTCTTCATCGTTTAGTATATAGCGGGAGCACAGAGCAGTAAGAAAACGAATGTATTCAGAGTACATCGTTTTCATTGCTCCTGGATCGCCAAGCTTTACAAGGCGAACGAGCTGTTTTTCATTTTCAGTATCAACAAACGTCATCCCTCTTTCTATGAAGCGTGGGAGATGCGATTTTTATATCGCATTTCCCGCTCCAAGAAAAATTATATTTGATAAATAACGGATATTCCGCAGATATTAGTACATTATTCCAATGTGTGCAGATTTGTGGTATTCGCAATACTGATATTGCTGCGCGGGCGTAGCTGCAATTTGAAATCAGCTGACTTTTCTCCGGAGAAGGATTGCCATTTAAGTGTTATGGATAGAGGTTCTTCCCAAGCAGAGACTTCAAGCTTATTGAGATTGAAGGCAATAAGCGCGTCGCCCCATTCTCCATAGGTGTCACCCTGTGCGTTATGCCGTAATACAAATTCAAAGGGATTGTCGGTGTTTGTCCCTGATACAAGGTTGATATAATGACGAGCGCCGGGAGAACCCCATAGGGTGCGTATGCGCATGGTGAGATATCCGTCTTCAGCAATAGTCACCCAGTCGTTCACAATTTCGATGGGATCATTTCCGTATAGTAAGTCGTTTTCTTCACCTGCTGTTGCAACCGGCATTTTAGTACGGATGCTGTCCATCCAGTTCACATGTACTTTGCGAATGTGTTCATCATAATTGATATCGGTTGCCTCGGTGTAGTTGACAAGAGCCCTTACTTCTTTTTTACCAAACGGGGACGCGCTGAGGTTTGTCGGGATAAGTTGTGTGGTATTGTCGAGTTGCATCATGAAGGTGCCGTCAGTATTGGGACATACGGTAACCAAGGCGGTAGGACGGAGGGTATTCAACGAATTGTCGTCGGTATCGGAACAAGCCGGGAGCATGAATAGAGCACCAAGGCTAAGGATGGGGAGTATAAGATTCTTACTGTTCATATAATAAATTTTAATTATGTGTTCTATTATATATAATCCGGAAATTCCAAAAACCTTGCATGGCATATGGAAAAATAATGTTAAAGAAAATTTTTTGCTGAATTTTTCTTTGGAGAAAAATTTTTTATAACTTTGCAACTTTAAAAATCAAAGGCGCGATGAACCTCTTCAAGAGAGATTTCGAAACAATCAGCATCTGCGCATCGGGAATCTCCGATGCTCTCATTAGTCACCGCGCCTTTCTACCCTTCAATCGCCGCCCGCTTGCCCCCTCGCAAACGGGCAAATTTTTTTGAATATCGTTAGTACAACAGATACTTTTATGTCGACAAGTTTAAGATTTAAAATGGTGGAGGAGGCCTTTGACAGAAAGGCAACTCCCGTCGAGATTCCGGCAGAACGCCCACAGGAGTATTACGGCAAACTTGTATTCAACCGTAAGAAAATGTTCGAATACCTTCCAAAGAAGGTGTACGACCAACTTGTATATGCAATCGAAAACAAGAAGCCACTCGGACGCGAACTGGCAGACGAGATTGCCGACGGTATGCGCCGATGGGCCATCGACAATGGTGCCCGCCACTACACACACTGGTTCGCGCCCCTTACCGGCGGCACGGCCGAAAAGCATGATGCTTTTATCGAGCATGACGGTAAAGGCGGTGTTGTAGAAGAATTTTCCGGCAAGCTTCTCGTTCAGCAGGAACCTGACGCATCGAGCTTCCCCAATGGCGGCATACGCAATACATTCGAGGCTCGCGGATATTCGGCATGGGACATTTCTTCACCTGCCTTCATCCTCGATCAGACGCTTTGTATTCCTACCATATTTATTTCTTATACGGGAGAATCGCTCGACTACAAGACTCCGCTCCTGCGCGCTCTCAACAGTGTCGATAAAGCCGCGGCCGCCGTCGCGCGCTATTTCGACCCCGAGGTGCAGCATGTTATTTCATATCTTGGTTGGGAACAGGAATATTTTCTTGTTGACGAGAGTCTTTATAGTGCGCGTCCCGACCTTGTAATGACAGGGCGTACACTTATGGGACATGAAAGTCCGAAGAACCAGCAACTCGAGGACCACTATTTCGGTTCTATTCCCTCGCGTGTCGAAGCTTTCATGCTCGACCTCGAAATCCGCTGCCATAAACTCGGTATTCCTGTCAAGACACGGCATAATGAAGTCGCTCCCAACCAGTTCGAATGTGCCCCTGTTTTTGAGGAAACCAATCTTGCCAACGATCATAATCTGCTGCTTATGTCTGTAATGGCAGAGACCGCCCGTCAGCATAATTTCCGGGTTCTTCTCCATGAGAAACCATTCGCAGGTGTGAACGGTTCTGGCAAGCACAATAACTGGAGTCTCGGCACCGACCGTGGAGCAATGCTGTTCTCTCCCGGACGCACTCCGATGGATAACCTACAGTTTATTACATTTGTAGTGAATGTCATGGCAGCTGTTCACCGCCATAACGGTCTTCTGAAGGCTTCTATCATGTCTGCAACAAATGCCCATCGTCTTGGAGCCAATGAAGCCCCGCCGGCCATCATATCTATTTTCACCGGTACACAACTTGCCGATATACTTTCCCGTCTAAAGGAAAGCAAGGGTACGGACTTAAGCGACCTGCGTACGAAATCGGAATTTTCCATCGGCCTTTCGCAGATTCCGGAGATTATGCTCGACAATACCGACCGCAATCGTACGTCGCCTTTTGCCTTCACCGGCAATCGTTTCGAATTCCGTGCGGTAGGTTCGAGCGCCAACTGCGCTTCGGCAATGATAGTTCTGAATGCCGCAGTGGCTGAACAGCTTGCCGATTTCAAAGAGAAAGTTGATGTCCGAGTGGCAGCCGGAGAGGATCTTAATGCAGCGTTAATCGAAGAAATACGAGCATTGATTATAGCCTCCGAGTCTGTCCATTTTGACGGTAACGGCTATAGTGAGGAATGGAAGGCTGAAGCTGCTCGCCGAGGTCTCGACTGCGAGACATCCGCACCCCTCATCTTCGATGCCTACCTGCGTCCGGAATCGGTAGATATGTTCCGCAAGACCGGAGTCCTCTCCGAAATAGAACTTCAGGCCCGCAATGAGGTAAAATGGGAGATGTACACAAAGAAAATCCAGATTGAGGCTCGTGTCCTCGGCGATCTTGCCCTCAATCATATTATTCCCGTTGCGACACGCTATCAGTCTGTACTGGTAGAGAATATGGTTAAGATGCGTCAGCTCCTTGGAGAGGAACGTGCCGCACAGCTCGGCGCCGGCGATATCGAGGCTATTGAGAAGATTGCCATGCATATGGAGAATATCCGTCGTCTGGTCGCTCAGATGGTTGATGCCCGCAAGAAAGCCAATACTATCGTCAGTGAACGCGAG
The DNA here is from genome assembly GCA_910576775.1 of uncultured Muribaculaceae bacterium. Classification (GTDB taxonomy): domain Bacteria; phylum Bacteroidota; class Bacteroidia; order Bacteroidales; family Muribaculaceae; genus CAG-873. The sequence continues at coordinate 5,152 of CAJTJV010000052.1, forward strand.
AAGGCCATAGCATATCACGACAATGTGACGGGTGTGATGGAGACTATCCGTTATCATATCGATAAACTCGAGCTGCTTGTCGACAATGAAATGTGGCCTCTTCCCAAATATCGCGAGCTTCTTTTTATCCGTTGATGGAACCTCTGAAACATGAGTGCGGCGTGGCTATGATAAGGCTACGCCGCCCACTTGAATACTACAGGGAGAAATACGGAAGTTATTCCTATCCGCTTGATAAGCTCTATCTGCTTATGGAGAAGCAGCATAATCGCGGACAGGAAGCTGCGGGTGTCGGTGTTGTGAAGCTCAACAGCAATCCGGGAAACGAATACGTATTCCGGGAGCGGGCTCTCGGTACCGGAGCTATCGACGAGATTTTCGCTACCATAGGCAGCCTCATTCCTAACGGATTCAACTCGATGGACGCAAGAACCGTGGAGGCGGAGACTCCTTTCTTAGGAGAAGTGTATATGGGTCATCTGCGTTACAGCACTACGGGACGAAGCGGACTGGAATATACACATCCGTTCCTGCGACGTAACAATTGGCGCTCGCGTGCACTGATGCTTTGCGGTAATTTCAACATGGCCAATGTTGAAGATATATTTTGCGATATAGTGTCGACGGGCATGCATCCGCGTATCTACAGCGACACTGTATTGTTATTGGAGCAAGTAGGCAACTGTCTTGATAAGGAGAATCATCGCCTGTATCGTCTCTATCGCGATACACTTTGCGGGCCTGAGCTGACAAGGCGCATAGAGAATGAACTCGACCTCGGCCGAGTGCTCGGTGATGCCGCCCCGATATGGGATGGCGGCTATGTTATCTGTGGAGTGACAGGTTCCGGTTCATCGTTTGCCCTGCGCGATTCCAATGGTATTCGTCCGGCCTTTTACCATATCGATGACGAGATTATCGTACTCGCTTCCGAGAGACCGGTGATCCAGACTGTTTTCAATCTGCCGGTAGATGATGTTCACGAGTTACAGCCCGGATGTGCGTTGCTTGTCAACCAAAAAGGAGAGCCTGAGTTGAGGCGCATTCTTCCTGAAAGCGACAACCGGCGCTGTTCTTTCGAGCGTGTATATTTTTCGCGCGGCAGTGACATTGATATATATAAGGAACGCAAGAAGCTTGGCGCCAATATAGTACCGACACTGATTGAACGTATCGGAGGCCGTTTCGACACTACTGTATTCTCTTTCATTCCGAATACCGCCGAGGTGGCGTTTTTAGGAATGGTTGAAGCACTCAATGCTGATTTCGACCGTAGACGTAAAGAAGAGATAATGTTACTCCAGAAAGCCGGCAAGCTCGATGAAAAGAAACTTACCGATATTCTGCGTCGTAAAGTACGTGTGGAGAAAGTGGCTATAAAGGATATCAAACTGCGGACATTCATTGCCGAAGGCAGTTCGCGGAATGATCTTGCCGCCCATGTATATGATGTAACTTACGGTAGCATTTGTCCCAATCGCGATACCCTTGTCATAATCGATGACAGCATTGTACGCGGCACGACGCTCAAACAATCCATTCTCCGGATTCTCGATCGAATAAAGCCGGTACGGATAATAATAGTGTCATCATCGCCGCAGGTGCGTTATCCCGATTATTATGGTATCGACATGCCGAATCTCGATGAACTCGCCGCATTCCGTGCCGCCGTCCGTCTGCTGAAGAAAACCGGTCGCGAGGGTGTGCTTGACGAGGTTTATGAAAAATGCCTCCGTGCTGACGAACACACCGCCAATGCTGTCAAGGCAATCTATGCGCCATTCTCCGATGAAGAGATTGCGGCTGAAATGGCAGAAATGCTCACACCTCCCGAAATCAATGCCAAGGTGGAATTGGTGTTCCAGACAATCGAAGGGCTTCATGATGCCATTCCGGGGTGCCCGGGAGACTGGTATTTTTCCGGTGACTATCCAACAGAGGGTGGCAGGCGTATGGTAAACAAGGCGTTCGCCGATTATTACCGCAACCGTCACTGATACACGGACATGTTATATAAAAACGGTGCCTTCTTTTGAACCGGCACCGTTTTTTATTTATACTGTATCTTTTAATCTTTTGTGCCGAAGCGGTCGAGATAATGCTTGCGAAGATCGGTCCAACGTACATAATCGCCATTTACGGCAGGTACGGGCAGCTTTGCGGGCTTTTCATTAAGGAGCACTTTCACAAGAACGTCCTCCGGATTGCGCTTATTGTCTTTCATCGGACGAGCGAACACCATCTGCACGTTGCAGGCCATCGGGAAAATATTGTAGCTTAGCCAATTGTCGGCCAGTTCGTTCATGTCGGTATAGGTCTTCCCGTAATCGTCAAGTTCCATCAGTACAACAAGAGGAATCACAATCACTTCGTGGCCGTAACGCAGGTTTGCCGACACGTTGCCGGACACTACAGCCGTATCGGCGCTCGCAATCATGTTGCGCAGCAGATGACGCTGACGAAGAGGCACGAGACCGTCTGTAAGAGGTGTGTTGCCGCTGCGGATGTACCACTGTACGTTCATGTGGCGCCAGAATCGGTCGATGTCCTCCGGCGAGAAAATATCGGCGATTGTGCTCTGTTCGCCGGTGCTTACGGAGTTGGACGCGATTTCGTAAAGATAAAATCCCAGCAAGTCTTCATCAATGCAGGATTTTGCTTGCTCGGGGTTTTTAAACAGGGCGGAAAGATATTTGCCGTCCGTCGGATTCTCGCTTTTGTATCGGTCGACATGAACCTGTGCTTTCTGTTCCGCGTCGATAGCCGGGCGGTCGGTTACATTTTTCATGTAGAGGTCGTTGATTTCCGATGCGCTGATGCGTAGTTTTATCCCCGGTTCCGCAGCTACGAGTTCAGTCACGGCATTTCCCATCGATATAATGCAGCGCTGAATCATCGTTGAACGGGCGTCTACGTAAGCCCCTTTTTTGAAAATGCCGGGGAAATTTTTTGCCATGCGGCGTGCAATGCCGCGGTGCTGCGCGGCACCCTTGTCGGTAAGGTCGCCTTCGCGATGCTTCATGTTGTGAAGATCGGCCTTCACCTCTTCAAGAACCTCACGGCCTCTGTCTGTAAGTCCTCCTGCGACGGAATCGCAATGCTGTAGCCATGCGATGGCATTGTCATGACGGAAAGTGCCGATAAGCCAGCGGGAGCCGTGACGCCCGTAATGCTCGATGTGGAAATTCTCGTATCCTTTCGGAGCTTTACTGACGTCCGGAAGGTTTTCGACAGGATATTCACGATAGTTGTTGGCCGCTTCGGGGAATGCGACAAGTTCCCGCGCACAGCTCGATAGACTCATGGTGAGCGTCAGAATTGCAGGGAGAATATATCTAAAGAACATTATGTAATTAAATATTAGTTTTAAATTAGAATACAAAAGTAATAATAGTTAAAGAGATTATCAAATCGTGAGATAATTAGCGAGGTGTGAGATAAACAATGTTAAATATTAATGAATCTGTGTTATTTTTATAAAAAACAATTACAGCTTGTTTGAAAAGGAAAGAATATTACATATTTTTACCCCCCCCAATTTAATACCGATAGTTTTTATTAACCTTGAAAATCAGTCTATTCCATATAAAAAGTCAAATAACATGATGAAACTAAAATTTTTACAGGTCTGAAAGTGTTTGGACTCGGGCTGTTAGCCTTTCTGATTGTCTGCTGGATTCCGGCATTCAACAATCCGACAAATGTCACATGGTCGTATATGATTTGGTTCTTTACTATAGCCAGTGGAATACTTGCAAAAAGCAGCTTTCGTTTGAGTGTCGGAGGTCTCCTTGTCGCATTCGGATTGGGTGCTCTTGCCCTTCAATGTTCTATACATGCTTTTGATTGGAATGCAACCAGAATGTCTTTGATATTCGTTGTTGCTGCATTGCTCGGCATATTGCTTGCAGGTATATGTTACAAGAAGAAAGACTTCATGGTATATCTGCTGTGTGCGGTTGTGATGATTTTTTTTAACGTGTTTTTTGTAGACGCATGGTATGACAATGTTCTTATGAACTAATTCTGAATTGTTTTTATTCTTCAGATTCTATGACGTTTTGCAATCTTCAGTCGTTGGAATGTTTATTTGAGGTCACGGCTCTTTCATTTAGGATATTTTTGTGCATGTATCGTGAGAGCCTCGGAGAGGCGTCATAATGTGAAAACCCC
>CAJTJV010000053.1 GCA_910576775.1 uncultured Muribaculaceae bacterium
ATTGGGGAACCATACCCGGGCTGCGTGCCTTGCCCGGGCCTACAGAACTGACGCCGCGATGCGGCTGACGCACACGGCTCTTTCATGAATGATTGCAAGTTCATAACTATTCGAATACATCGCTATTGAAATATTCATGCTTTTTTAAATGAATGGGGCAAGAGCCCCCGATAATTAAAAAGTCCGCTGATGCGGGCTTTTCGGCATTTATTTCGTACTTTTGCAATCTAAAAACAATTCTGATTAATTTCTAATGGATTTACATACTCCGCAGTCCAATAATTTTAAGAAAAAAACAGGTCCGAACAAGAACCTGCTTATGATTCTCGGCTTTGCGGCGATTGCCCTGATTGCCGGTATCCTTGTTTTTACCACCGTAAAGGCAAAACGCGAGACGGCCGCGCTCCAGACCCAGATGGAAATGATGCAGCTCGATAATGCTCAGCGCGACCTCGAACGCGAATATCAGGATTTGAACAATGAATTCGAGCAGTTCGAAAACTCGCGCCGTTATATCACAGATGACTCCATAAAGCGCGAATTGAACGACAAATATGAGGCAGCCCGCCTACAGGTCGAGAAACTCCAGCAGGAACTCAGCAACCAGAAACATAAAAGCGCCGCCGAGATTGCCAAGCTGCGTAGTGAAATCGATACTCTCCGTGCGCTTCTCCGCCACTATGTAGAGGAAATAGACCGTCTTAACAAAGAAAACGAGGCTCTGCGCTCCGAAAACAAGGAAATAAAAGAAAAAAACCGACATCTTTCCAACCGAGTGAGCGAGACCCAGCGTGAGAACGAAGTTCTCAGTGAACGCATGACTCTCGCTGAGAGGCTCAATGTAACAGGGCTTTCACTACAGCCGCTCAACAAGAAAGGCAAGAATGAAAAGAAAGTAACAAAGGCCGTGCAGCTGCGCGTTACATTCACCATACCCCAGAACAATTCCACTCCTGTAGGAGAGAAAACAATATATCTGCGAATAATTTCCCCGTCGGGACAGCTCCTCGGCAATGGCGGCACTTTCGAATTCGAAGGTGGACGCGTGGAATATAGTGCCAAGACCACAATTGAATACGCCGGTGAGGAAATCGGCGGAATCAATATGTACTGGGACGTCAATACCCCCCTGATTGCCGGCGATTATACCGTTGAGCTCTTCGCAGACAATTTCCGACTTATCTCACGTCATTTCAATCTCCGCTGATTCATGCTGCAAGAGATCTACGATGCCATAAACGCCAATGAGGTAAACACTGTCGGCTCTATCTACAAAATGGTGCTGAGCATGCTCCTTGGCGCTATCGTAGGATACGAGCGAAAACGCAAGGGACAGACAGCCGGAGTTCGCACATTCTCGCTTATAGCCATGGGAGCCACACTGGCGATGCTTCTGTCTATTTATGTTCCACAGGAATATATGGGTCTGAAAAACGGCGACCCGGGACGCATCGCGGCGCAGGTGATAACAGGCATCGGCTTTCTCGGAGCCGGAGCCATAATACAGATGAAAGGATCCGTCCGAGGTCTCACCACCGCGGCCGGAATATGGATGGTTGCAATAATAGGTATGGCTGTCGGCCTTGGGATGTACATTCTGTCAATAGTAGCCTCCGCTTTGATTCTTTTTATACTCGTCCAGCTTGAAAGAATCGAGAAGCGTGTAAGCCGTGGTTCGGAGTCAAGAATAATAAGAATACGTACAGCTGATATCCTGCACGAGATAGAAGACTATAAAAAGGTGCTGAAATCACATAGAATTCATTTGAGCAATTTCTATGTGGATTACGATTATGAGAATACTGAAACGCGTCTCAACCTGATTGTACTCGTAAAAGAGACCACCGACTATATAAAACTGTTCTCTCAGTTCGAGACGCTACACCCCACAAAAGCTATTTCTTTGGCAAACCAGCTTAACATATAGCTTATGGATATAGAAGGACTTATTTCAGACCTTGCTTTCATCCTGATTCTTGGAGCGATTGTAACGGTTATTTTTAAACTGATAAAACAACCTGTCGTACTCGGATATATCGTAGCAGGTTTTCTCGCCAGCCCCAATTTTCATTATCTCCCGTCAGTAACAACAGAAGCCAATATTGATTTCTGGGCTCAGATCGGAATCGTGGTGCTTCTGTTTTCCCTCGGCCTTGAATTCAGTTTCCGCAAGCTTATCAATTCCGGTGGGTCGGCGGTAGTAACGGCTCTTATCATAGTGACAGGCATGATGTGCGCCGGTTTTGCCGTCGGGCATCTGATGCATTTCAATAACATCAACTGTCTCTTTCTCGGCGGTATGCTATCCATGAGCTCTACAACAATAATCATCAAGGCATTCACCGACATGGGGCTCAGGCAGAAAAAGTTTGCGTCGCTCGTTCTTGCGGTGCTTATTGTCGAGGATCTGTTCGCAGTCCTGATGATGGTTCTTCTTTCTTCCATTGCCCTTAACAATAGCGTGGAAGGCTCGGAGCTGCTCTACAGCGTCGGCAAACTCGTATTCTTCCTCGTAATATGGTTCCTCGTCGGAGTCTATGTTCTTCCGTCGTTGCTTGGAGCCATTCGCCGATTCCTCAACAGCGAAACGCTGCTTATAGTATCAATGGGTCTGTGCCTCGGAATGGCGGTCTTCTCTGTCTACTGCGGTTTCTCCCTTGCCTTGGGCGCTTTCGTGATGGGATCCATCCTCGCCGGGACAAGCTATGCGGAAAGAATAGAAAGCGTCGTTAATCCGGTAAAGGATCTTTTCGGCTCCGTGTTCTTCATTTCTGTCGGCATGATGGTGCAGCCCGATATTCTTGTGGAATACTGGCTTCCGATAGTAATCCTTTCGCTTGTAGTCATTGCCGGAATGATTGTATTCGGCACTTTCGGCATGCTTGTCACGGGCCAGAGCCTCCGGGTGGCAATCCAGTCGGGTTTCTCGCTGACGCAGATTGGTGAGTTCGCATTCATCATTGCCTCGCTTGGCCTTAGCCTCGGTGTTCTTGAGTCGACACTCTACCCCATCGTCGTCGCAGTATCTGTTATCACCACATTCACTACGCCATATTTCATAAAGATGTCCGTACCGTTCGCAGATTTTGTGGAACGGCACCTGCCTTCACGTCTGCATTTTCTGATAAACCGCTATCAGAAGGAAGCCGAAAACAGTGAAGCCGCCGGACGCCCCTGGGGACGCGTCCTCAAGCGTTATCTATGGCGCACAATACTCTATTCTGTAGTATTGCTCGCTATCCAGATATGCGTACATAATTTCGTAATGCCACATCTGGAATCTTTCGGGCCTGTATGGAGCCACCTGACATCAATCGGTATCATGCTTGTGGCAATGTCGCCCTTCCTGCTTGCTTTGATGCTTCCCATAAACGCCGGCAAGCTCGGCCCGGAGCATTCCGGATCAGCAACGATTCCACTGTTGGTGATGACAATATTCAGATTCCTTATAGCCCTGGTCTTCGTTCTGAGATCATTCTCTCTCGTATATTCCATGCATGTAGGTCTGTGGGTTCTCATATCTGTCATAATCCTGCTTACGCTCTATTTCTCACGCCGTCTGCGTGAGAACATGGGGAAAATTGAAAATAAATTTCTGGATAACCTCAACGAACGCGAGCTACGCCGCTCCGGGAAAAAGAACGCTGTCGTCAACGACCTCCACCAGGCATATATAACCGTCGGCACCGCTTGTCCGTTTGTTGGCCAGCGTCTGATGGATTCCGGCATCCGTCAAACTTATGGGGTAAACATCGTAGGCATCCAAAGAGGATTGTCATACATCCCTATTCCCAACGGCCGCACCCGTATATATCCCGGCGATACCATAACAGTTATCGGCACCGACAGCCAGATTGAAAGAATGCTTCCTGCTGTCGAAGCCAACTTACCGCAAACCGACAACTATACCGACATTTCACAGATAAGACTCACCAGCATTCTTCTGAGCGCGCAATCTCCGCTGATTGCACAGACTCCACGCTCGGCATCGCTCCGCGACACCTATGACGCCCTCGTAGTGGCTGTCGATCGCGGAGAAGAACATATCGATTCCCAACCCGACCTCGTTTTTCAGGAAGGCGATATAGTATGGCTGGTAGGCAACCCCATAAAACTTGCAAAATTAAAATAATATGAGCGGACGCTATGACAAAAGAGGCGTGTCGGCATCCAAAGAAGATGTACACGCTGCAATCAAAAACATCGACAAAGGCATCTTTCCCGGAGCTTTTTGCAAAATCGTGCCCGATTATCTCGGCGGCGACCCCGAATGGTGCAATATAATGCATGCCGACGGCGCAGGCACAAAATCCTCGCTTGCCTATGCTTACTGGAGGCGAACAGGCGACCTCTCCGTATGGAAAGGCATCGCCCAGGACGCTCTGATTATGAACATCGACGATCTTCTCTGCGTGGGTGCCACCGATAATATATTGCTGTCATCGACTATTGGCCGAAACAAAGGCCTGGTGCCGGGCGAAGTCATATCAGCCATCATAAACGGCACCGAAGAGCTTCTTGAAGAACTACGCAAGCACGGAGTCAACATTTACTCCACCGGGGGGGAGACAGCCGATGTAGGAGACCTTGTCCGTACTATTATCGTCGACAGCACCGTCACCTGCCGTATGCGCCGCAAAGACGTGATAGACAATGCCAATATAAAGGCTGGAGATGTCATAGTAGGTCTTGCATCTTATGGCAAAGCATCCTATGAAACAGATTACAACGGTGGCATGGGCAGCAACGGACTTACCTCGGCACGGCACGATGTTTTCTGCAAAAAAATTGCAGAGGAATATCCCGAAACATATGATTCCTCGATTCCGCAGGAACTCGTCTATTGCGGAAACGTCGACCTTGAAGACAGTGTAGAAGGTGCCCCCGTATGCGCCGGCAAGCTCGTTCTTTCGCCGACCCGCACATACGCCCCGGTTATAAAAGCTATTCTCTCCGACATGCGAGACAGAGTCCATGGCATGGTACACTGCTCCGGAGGCGCTCAGACAAAGATACTAAACTTTGTGGACAATCTGCACGTTATAAAAGACAACCTGTTCGACGTACCACCGCTCTTTGAACTTATCCGCCGCGAATCCGGCACAGACCCTCGCGAAATGTACAAAGTATTCAACATGGGTCACCGCATGGAGATATACTGCCCGGAAGACGCCGCAGAAAGTGTCATCGCCCATGCCAAGGCTTTCGATGTAGATGCCAAAGTCATAGGTCGTGTAGAGAGCCGCCAAGGGAAAAAGCTTACTCTGGTAACGCCGTACGGAACTTTCGAATACTGATTCAGACCCGGCAGTTCTGCGGCTCTGAAACACATAACATAATTCACAATGCGTAGAACCATAGCGCTGCTCCCCGCCTTACTCAGTCTCGCAGCAGTTTTCACATCCTGCTCGACAAAATCGGCGTCAGACACAATGTCCGACGAGCCATTGCCTGACACCCTAAAAGTAGTAACATTATATAGCCCTATGTCTTATTTCATTTATCGAGGTGAGCCTATGGGCTATGATTATACTCTTGTCGACAGTCTTGCCAGACAGAAAGGAATGGTTCTGGATCTTAAAGTAGCCCGCAGTCTTTCCGCCGCAGTCAATATGCTCGACTCGGGAAAAGTAGACCTTATCGCCTACGAGGTACCTATAACCGAACACTATCAGGAATACGTCGTCCCGTGTGGACCTGAGAACCTTACAACCCAGGTTCTTGTGCAACCTAAAATAAAGGGAAAAACACCTATAACCGACATAACCGAACTTGTCGGAAAAGATGTCTACGTTGAGAAAGATAGTAAATACCTGCGTCGCATGGAACACATCAACGACGAACTCGGAGGTGGCATAAACATTCATGAAATAGAGCTTGACAGCATGATTACGGAAGACCTAATCCAAATGGTTTCCGACGGAAAGATACCGCTTACGGTTGTCGACAGCGATATCGCACGGCTCAACCGTACTTACTATCCGGACCTCGATATCGACCTGCCATTGAGTTTCGAGCAACGATCGGCCTGGGCAGTCGCGCCGGACAAAAAATGGCTCGCCGACTCAATTGACAGCTGGTTCGCTCAGGCGTCACCTCAACAGACAAACGAAGAACTGCTCAAGCAATTCTTCGAACAGACAAAATTCAGTCCTAATATCAGATTTGATTTCTCAAAAGGCTATATTTCACGATACGACAATCTGTTCAAAAAATATGCACCTAAAATAGGTTGGGACTGGCGTCTGATGGCAGCCCAGGCCTTTCAAGAAAGCAGATTCAAGCCCAACGCACGTTCTTGGGTCGGTGCTCGCGGTCTGATGCAGATAATGCCGCGTACGGCGCGAGGTTACAATGCCAAAGTATCGCAGCTAGGAAATCCCGAAGTCAGCGTACGCGTTGCCACAGATCTTATAAACGACCTCGACAGTTACCTTACCAAGTATGTGCCTAACGATAAAGAACGTCTCAAGTTCGTGATAGCGGCATATAATGTAGGAATCGCACACGTATATGACGCAATAGCGCTGGCGAAGAAATACGGACTCAACCCACAGGTATGGGACGACAATGTATCCAAAGCCATACTTATGAAAATGAATCCAAAATACTATAACGACCCTGTAGTGAAATACGGTTATTGTCGTGGAACAGAAACTGTCAACTACGTAAAAAACATAACCGATTTCTATGAGCAGGCCCGTCGTTCGATCACAGCATAACAATTACTTTCAACCAACTATAATCAACATCCTTATGAAAAAAATCGTAAAAAGCGCAATCGTCGCTGCAATCGGCCTAGGCATGGTTTCTATGACATCGTGCATCGGTAGTTTCACCCTGACAAACCGAGTGCTCGCCTGGAACAATCACGTAGGCAACAAATTCATCAACGAACTTGTGTTCTTCGGTCTATGGGTGCTTCCGGTTTACGAAATATGCTGTCTGGCCGATGTTCTCGTCCTCAACAGTATCGAGTTCTGGAGTGGGAACAATATCATGGCTAAAGGCGACAAAATCATCGAAGGAAACGACGGACGCTATCTTGTCCGCTGCGACGGCAAAGGATACGACATAATCAGTTACAACGACGGCTCTAAGACCCGTCTCGATTTCGATGCAGAGACTCAGTCTTGGAATTATACTATCGGGGACCAGGAAGGAACCCTCTTCCGCTTTGTAGACGACACCCATATCTCACTGCCCGTAAACGGAGGTAACGAGTGGCAGACTGTAGAACTCTCGCAGGCCGGTCTCTATGCTTATCAGCAGACCGTAATGCCGGCATTCGCTGCAAGATAATTATTCCGACATAGCCTTACGCACAGCGTCTCGTATAGCCTCGGCTTCCTTATCGCCTGGCCGCATAGACGCTGTGCTGTCATTTAAAATAGTCCCAGAAAGCGATTCACAACGTTTCTGAAACTCTTTAATAGCTCCTACCCGACCTGTCGAATGATAATGCGCGACATAATATTTCTCCGCAAGAGAACTCACAATTACTCCTCTGCTGGACGAGGAATGTATAAACTCGTCACCGCCTATATATATACCCACGTGACTCACATTCCCACTACCTCGCTTTGAAGAAAAAAATACAAGATCGCCTAAAGCGATATCATTCCTATCAATTCTATTACAATACTGTTGCTGTTCTCTCGAACTACGGGGTAATTTTATATTTGCGGCATTCTGATATACTTTCATAACCATCCCCGAACAATCTACTCCGTTCATATCTTCACCTCCGTATCTGTAAGGTGTACCGAGCCATTTTCGGGCTTCCTCCACGATAACCGAACGCGTTCCGGAGATCGGAACATCCGGAAAGGGTCTTGATAAAACCTCTTCCCTATCACCATCGTACGTCCGGCGATCTGTTACAACAGTCTTCCGACCACAAGACACAGCCAGTACAATAAGCAGAATAGAGAGAGGATATTTCAGTTTCATATACAAAAGTAATAAAGAAAACTGATACGTACAAAATTCCTACAACACTCAAAACTCCCAGACCCGCCAAGTCTCCCAGGATCTCCATAGCGGCCTACAAGGCAAAAAAAAAGCCCGGGCATTTCTGTCCGGGCTA
>CAJTJV010000054.1 GCA_910576775.1 uncultured Muribaculaceae bacterium
ACGGGGTTCTCTGATAAAACGTCCCTCCGGGACTCGGATGCGGTTCAGCTGCAGGATGCCGATAACTTTCGAGTACATCGCAATTGAAATATTCAAAGCATTTTTGAAAGAGCCGTGCTCGACAAGTTGAAAATAAATTTTCATTTGCACTCGACTTATCCGTATCTTTGCAACATGATTCCTCAGCATATACATTACTCGACGGCCGAGCTGAACAGGGAGATGCGCTATCTGCAACTCCTCTCTCGTTCATTTCCCACCATCGCCGTCGCAAGTACCGAGATAATAAATCTGGAAGCCATAATGGATCTTCCCAAAGGCACCGAACATTTCCTCACCGACATCCACGGCGAGTACGAAGCTTTCCAGCACGTGCTGAAAAACGCGTCCGGGACCATCAAGCGCAAAGTCAATGAAATCTTCGGCAGCACCTTGCGTGAAGCAGACAAAAAGGCGCTCTGCACCCTTATCTATTATCCGCGCGAGAAACTCCAGCTGGTGAAGCTCACAGAAGCCGACATCAGCGAATGGTATGAGATAACGCTTAACAGACTTGTGAAGGTATGTCGGAGCGTATCATCGAAATATACGCGCTCCAAGGTAAACAAAGCTCTCCCCAAGGATTTCAGCTATATAATCCAGGAACTGCTCCACGGCTCCGAGGAGGACAACAACCAGAGCGCCTATTACAAACAGATTATCAGCACAATAATCTACACGCGCCGGGCCGATGCCTTCATCATAGAGATGTGCCTTCTTATCCAGCGCCTCGCCATCGACAGCCTCCACATAGTCGGCGATATTTACGACCGAGGCCCCGGAGCACACATAATCATGGATACCATATGCTGCTACCACAACGTCGATATACAATGGGGAAACCACGACGTGCTGTGGATGGGAGCTTTCGCCGGGAACAACGCCTGCATAGCCAATGTGCTGCGCATATCGTTGCGCTACGGAAATCTCGACACTCTTGAGGAAGGATATGGGCTGAACATGTTGCCACTGGCGACTTTCGCCATGGATACTTACAGCGACAGCGACCTCGGACTATATTCCCCGCGCATCAACAACGCCAGAAGAATATACACGGAAAAGGAAATACGCATCATAGCGCAGATGCACAAAGCCGTAAGTGTAATCCAGTGGAAACTCGAAGGACAGATGGTAAAGCGTCACCCTGAATATAAGATGACCGACCGCTCGCTTCTCGACAATATCGACTGGAGCAATGGCACTGTGGAACTCGAAGGGAAAACTTACCCTCTGCGCGACACTGATTTCCCGACAGTCGACCCCGAGAATCCAACGCGCCTGTCTCCTGAAGAAGAAAAACTTGTCAACCATCTCAACGCATCCTTCACCAACAACGAGAAACTCAAAAAACACGTCGACGGGTTGCTGCGCCACGGCTCCATGTACCTTTCGCGCAACAAGAACCTGATGTTCCACGCATCTATCCCGCTCAATGCCGACGGTACGTTCCGCGACGTGGCTGTAATGGGCGAGACCTTCCGCGGACGCGCGCTACTCGACCGCATAGATACCCTGATTCAGACTGCCTGCCGCACCAACAGCGACATCCCCGACCGCGAGGAATCGGTCGACTACATGTGGTATCTGTGGTGCGGACCCGACTCGCCGCTCTTCGACAAATCCAAAATGGCGACCTTCGAGCGCTACCTTCTCGACGATTCCGAAGCTCACCGCGAGGAAAAAGGTGCCTATTACACCCTGAGCAATGAGGAAAGCGTCTGCGACATGATTCTGCGCGAATTCGGACTACCGACCGAAGGCTCCCACATTATCAACGGCCATGTTCCCGTAAAAACAATACAGGGAGAAAACCCGGTGAAAGCCAACGGAAAACGTCTTGTAATCGATGGAGGGTTCTCCAAGGCATACCAGTCGCAGACGGGCATAGCCGGATATACCCTCGTCTACCATTCCCGCGGCTTCCAACTCGTTCAGCACGAGCCTTTCGAGTCGCGTCAGAAAGCCATCGAGGAAGGACAGGACATCATTTCCAACACAGTTCTGAACGAATACAACGAAAAGCGCATGAAGGTGCGCGACACCGATCAGGGACGCATACTCGCCCAACAGGTAACCGACCTCGACAAGCTCCTTGCCGCCTACCGACGCGGCCTTATCAAAGAAGACAACTGACAGCCGATAGCCATGGACAACGGTAAATATGACTTTCTTATTGTCGGCTCCGGCCTGTTCGGAGCCACTTTCGCCCGCATCGCCACCGACCGCGGACACCGCTGCCTCGTGATAGAACGGCGCGACCATACCGGCGGCAACATACGCTGCGAGAATATCGAAGGCATAAACGTCCACCGCTACGGCGCCCATATCTTCCACACCTCCGACCGCCGGATATGGGATTTCGTCAATTCCTTTGTCCCCTTCAACCGCTTCACAAACTCACCGCTGGCTTCGGCACCCGACGGCAGACTTTACAATCTGCCTTTCAACATGAACACCTTCCGCCAGCTGTGGGGAGTGCGCACCCCCGCCGAGGCACGCGCCGTCATCGACGCGCAGCGCCGCGAGGCACTCGACCGCATGATGGCCGACGGCGTGACGGAGCCGCGCAACCTTGAAGAACAAGCGCTCGCACTTGTCGGGCGCGACATATACGAAAAGCTTATACGCCACTACACGAAAAAGCAGTGGGGGCGGCTCTGCACCGAGCTTCCGCCATTCATCATCCGGCGCCTGCCCCTCCGCTTCACCTACGACAACAACTATTTCAACGACATTTATCAAGGTATTCCGGAAGGAGGCTACAACCGCCTCACCGACGGGCTTCTCAAAGGCATCGACGTACGTACAGGTGTTGATTTCAATACCATAAAGCACCGTTGGCGCGACATCGCGCACAGACTCGTCTATACCGGCGCCCTCGACGAATATTTCGATTACCGCCTCGGGCACCTCAACTGGCGGACGGTGCGCTTCGAGACAGAGACCATCGACATTCCCGACTATCAGGGCAATGCAGTCATAAACTACACCGATTCAGCCACGCTCTGGACGCGCATCATCGAGCATAAGCATTTCGAGGCCTTCGGCAATGCCGTAAACACAAATCCGCACACAGTAATATCTCGCGAATACTCCGAAGAGTATCTACCGGGATCCGAACCGTTCTACCCCGTCAACGACGAGCGTAACAACCGCCTATCAGACGCCTATGCCGACCTCGCCGCACACGAACCGGACGTGATTTTTGGCGGCCGCCTCGCCCTATACCGTTACCTCGACATGGCTCCCGTCATCGCCGACGCAATAAAAGCCGCCTCGGACGTCTAAATGTCCGAGGCGGCTTATCAGTTTCCAATCAACTTTACCGGATTTTATTCACCGCCGATTTTTCTAATCAAGTGGCCATTTCGCTCTATTGTGCGGACTTGATGCTTTGCTTTTGGAGCCGATTGCTTCTGCCCCGGAGGCAGAATCGGAACAGTTTCATAGCGGCCGTCGCACTCTATTATTCTCCGCACAGGAGCCGGTTCGAAGACTCGACTGCCTTTCTTAGCCTCGGAAGCCTTCCGGTTCTGTTGCCCGGCAGCAACCTGCGTTGCCATATCCCACGCCTTGAAAGTCTCAAAATCATAAGTCCATTCCGCACCTTCGGAGGTTCGCATCACATATTTGTAAATAGCCTCGCGACTCGGAGCATTAAAATGTGAATAATCATTATTCATCACACTGTTCTCGCTCGGGCGCCACAGCCCGTAAGGCCAATACCAGGCACCCATATATATACTTGTCTCGCGGCTATAAAACTCGTCCTTTAGCATGTGTGCCCACGGAACGTCTTCAGGCACATCGGTAGCCGATATATTCATTCCCCAACCCTTGTCGTGATAATCGGTCTTTATCCACTGTCGGAACGATTCCTCTGCTCCGGGTTGCGTATGATTATCTTCATATCCGGCATAAATATATTCGTCGAGTAGCTTGCCAATACCATGCCCTCCAACCTCATGCACAATCACCGATGAAGCTCCACCTTCTTCTATAACCGCAAATGAGCCTCCGGCATCCTGCATGGCTGTATAGCCGCTGGCAAAAGAACTGCGGCTGTTGTTTTCAACAATACAGATATGTGCCTGAGCTATATCGACAGCGGGCAATACTTTGGAAATATATTCGGCAGCTTTATTTAAATCCTGATTTAAAGCTTGTTGTCCATTGTAAGCGCCAAATTTATTGGGAGACACCACTTTTACGGCATATACATTGAAACGCGTCCGGAGTGATTTCAACGGTTCTATCTCAAACAGATATTCCATAGAAGCCCGCATATCGCGTTCGTATTGCCCGTCCTCTTCCATGTCGAGGTCGACATAACCGTCACCCATAAATATTACATTTATACCCGAGCCTTCCGAAGCCTTCTGGAGTTCCATAAGTTCTCCGTCCTTACTGTAATCCGACGATGTATAAGGAGGCTCCGGAACATAAGGATCGTGTTCCACCGGCTCTCCAAGATGCTCCCTCAATATAGGATCAAG
The DNA here is from genome assembly GCA_910576775.1 of uncultured Muribaculaceae bacterium. GTDB lineage: Bacteria > Bacteroidota > Bacteroidia > Bacteroidales > Muribaculaceae > CAG-873. The sequence continues at coordinate 4,536 of CAJTJV010000054.1, forward strand.
CATCTCGGCATATTCTGCAGCCGGGATATCCCAATCACGCTCCACATGCCATAAGAGATTCCCATTCTCATCATAAAGGCTCATATTACCAGCCCCATTGCCCCCAAGACCCTTGCCGGCTATAAAATGATCGGTATAGATTATATCTTTAGGCACACCGTGCGCTTCGAGATTTTCAATATTTGACTTGTAATCAATCTCAGAATCCGGATTTGGCCAAAAATCCTTAACAAATATCATACCGAGTCCCTTTGGTGCATAATCGAGATATTTATTCATAAATTCAACCGGTATTATGTCAGAATAATTCTCACCCTTATCGTCACTTCCGGCATGGAGCAACCATGATAGTTTATGTTTTTTAAGTTCTGTTAAAGTAGTGGACGAGCCCTCCTTATAATTCAACACTTCTTCATCAGGAAGCCGGAGATTTATATCTGTATAATCAATCTTTCCTCCATTACATAAGTTGACCTGGATAAAGTTCCAGCCGAATTCCTGCCACCTTTCATGATGGGTTATTTTATGCGGAAACGCTCCGGTCATTGCACTATTAGCCAAATCTAATCTGTCTGCGTCATCCATTATTACAGTAAAACTCTCTGGTAACATACCTCTGATTCCATTGAATTGAGCGCCTCCAAAACGCATCTCCATAACCCAATTTGTACGATATTTTCCCCCGTCATTCGAATTTAAGCAATCCCATTCCCATATAGGCTTATCACTCCACCAGTTTTGCTGATAAGTCCAGTTTTCACCTCCGCAAGTGTCATAAAAATCCTTTAATGCCGCCATGTGCTCTTCGACAGAATGCATTCCCGATTTCAACTGACGCAATCTTAACTCCCCTCCATCCAACCATTTTATTGAGTTTGAACAAAAATCACTTTCAACATTTCTCTCCGCCTCCTTATTCTCATCAATATCCAATGTAATAAAACCATCTCCAAAATTATTTGCCTTTATCCAGGATGATGTATCATAAAAGCTTAGATTCAAATCAACCTCCTTTAAAACAGGAATTCTATATACCTGTTTCTCAGGTCCCACGATAAGACATCTGCCATCAGTATCACTAAAAACAGAATAATCGCTTAAGAACGATTCAGAATGTTGCTTTACATGGATTTCATCATAATAATCTCCTGCCTTGTATGGAATTGTAAAAGTTCTTTCCGGACCATTATTTTCGTTGATCATTAATTCATTTTTAAACCAATAGACATCGTCTGCTAAAAATCCATAACTTGTCCATATATTATACGAATCTGATTTAGGAAATTCTATCTTATCCGACTGCTCCCCACATGAATATCCCTCTATATTAATCACGCACGTTTCTTTAGGCAATATAAAATTATGCCGATTCACCTTGATATATTTCTCGCCTTTGAAAGCCATACGATCAATATCATCGACATTATAAGAAATGAGTCCGTCGAATGTATCAAAATTCTGTCTTAATTTGCCGTCCTCAGTGGTATCGAAATAAATCCGACTAATAGAATTATTTAAAATTATATCCGGTTTATCATTTCCCTTGGGGTACACAATAAAAGCTTGAGAGAATGCCGACATGCACACCGTGCATATCATGGCAAGGAAGAAGGAAAGTTTTTTCATTTCTTCATAAATTTAATAGACTGTCCGTCAATTGTCAATATATATATTCCCGCCGGGAATCCTGCCAATGATACCAGTTCGGTGCCACGAAGCAAGCGCATCCGGGACATTTCATTGCCACCCAAGGAGTATATGGCGATATCGGCAGAATCCGTAACTATATCAAACTCTATTCCGTCGCCATGAAAACAGCATATATTTATTGGTGCAAGAGATTCGCCCACATCGGTAACGGTTGAATTCTTCTCGAATGTAATGCGGTCCACGTCCTTTAAGATAATCTCATAATTTCCACCACTTGTTTTAACCGATGCACAATGGTTCTCCCAATAGAAACCATCACTATTTGGTATAGTAATATCGGTCTCAATATCTACAGGAATGTCAAGAGCGGTATGATCATTCATCCACACTTTCATATAAACCGTATTGTCTGAAGCAATATCTTGTGCCTTGATACTCGCAGAGATGCAGAATATGAATAAAATAACAAATCCGAAAGACCAAAATGAACAAGTTTTTTTCATTTGTTGACATGATTAGATTTGTCAACAAAATTAAATAATTATTTTTATTTACCCCCCCCCATTTGTTAAATATTCAAAAAAAGAGCGTTAAATACCCTCGGCTTTTTCATTTAAAAAAGCTTTAAAATTTGAATTGCGATGTACTCGAAAGTTATCGGCATCCTGCAACTGAACCGCATCCGAGTCCCGGAGGGACGTTTTATCAGAG
>CAJTJV010000055.1 GCA_910576775.1 uncultured Muribaculaceae bacterium
ATTTATTGTGTACTTTTGCTGTGCGATTAGGCTTGCACACGCCTTTCGAAGGCGTCTTGGCCAAGTGGATTGATTATCATCTATAAAGTTACGAAAAATCTGCCACTCGGCCAAATTTGTAAAGCACTTATTTTATTGAAAATCAGGAACAAAAGGTCTATCCGCAACTATTTTAATCCGGCTATAAAATAGCATCTCTCCTGACATGGCAACGCAATTTTAAATGAAAGAGCCGTGTACGGGAGTATCTTCGGCAAAATCAAAGATACGAATTTTATGCTTGTAAGGAACCTTTGTCGTGCATGGGGTGTTAGTGTTTTGAATAAGAGAATTTGATTTTTCTCGCAATTAAGATTTTTTAGCTATTAGACTTTGTTTTTTCTTACTATCTTTGCATCCGATAAATGAATATGATATAGTTACAAATACATAACTCTCAAAATATATTTTAGGTTTTACAAAACTCTTCAAAACATATATCATCACCCTTATAAAATTCAAATAGATTATTTAGGTTTTATCCTTGATTAAAATATTGAACCGACGCCGTGAGGCTGTCAACCGGTTAAACACATCAGAAATAATTAAAAGCTATCTATATGGAATCCAATTCTCCGGAAAAGAAGCCCAAGCGCCCTCGCATAGGCCAGGCATTCCGAGCTGCCGACGATCCGGAAGCTCGTCCCCGTTTTGAAAGACCTTCTTTCAGCAATGATTCTGAGAACGGCAGTGATGCCTCTGACTCATACCATCAGCCCCGTCCGTATCAGCCCCGCCCCTATAACAGCCAGGGTGGCTACAACAACGGAGGCCAGCAGCGCCGTCCCTATAACAATCAGGGATACAACCGCCCGTATCAGCAACGTACACCTTACAACAATAACAACGCTGAAGGAACGCATGACGAAAACGGTCTTAATACAGGCTACAGCCGTCCGCAGCGCCCGTATCAGCCCCGTACCCCCTACAATAACGGCCAGCAGCGTCGACCCTATAACAATCAGGGTTATAATCGCCCGTACCAGCCACGTGCACCCTTCAACAATGTAGAGGGTGCCCAGGATGATAACAACTCCGCAACAGGCTACAACCGTCCGCAGCGTCCGTATCAGCCCCGTCCATATAATGGAAATGGCCAGCAGCGTCGTCCATATAACAATAACGGCGGTGGTTACAACAATGGCGGACAGCGTCGTCCATATAATAACAACGGAAATTTCAATAACCGCCGTCCGCAGAACAATCAAGGTTTTCCAGGCAAAGGAAAGAGTTTTGTACCACGTCCCAAACGCATCGAGTATGAAACTCCGCTGCCGGATCCTAACGAACAGATCCGTCTAAACAAATACATGAGCAATGCCGGAATATGCTCGCGCCGCGAAGCTGACGAGTATATCCAGCAGGGTCTTGTCAAGGTTAACGGACAGGTCGTTACCGAGCTGGGTACGAAGATTACCCATAGCGATGTCGTTGAATACGATGAGAAGGTGGTAACACCTGAAAGCAAGTGTTATATCCTTCTTAACAAACCGAAGGATTGTGTGACAACAAGTGATGATCCCAATGGTCGACTCACCGTAATGGATCTTGTCAAAGGTGCATGTTCCGAACGAATCTATCCTGTAGGCCGTCTCGACCGCAATACTACGGGAGTCCTTTTGCTCACCAATGACGGAGACCTCGCCTCAAAGCTCACGCATCCCAAATTCGTAAAAAAGAAAATATATCATGTGTGGTGCGACCGCGACATATCCGAGGACGATATGCAGCGCATAGCCGACGGTATAGAACTTGAAGACGGTCCTATCCATGCCGACGCAATCAGTTATGCCACCGAGACCGACCGCAACCAGGCCGGCATCGAGATTCACTCCGGCCGTAACCGTATCGTACGCCGTATATTCGAATCTCTCGGTTACCACGTGACAAAGCTCGACCGTGTGTATTTCGCAGGCCTTACAAAGAAGAATCTTCCGCGCGGACGCTGGCGTTACCTTACACAAGAAGAGGTGAACTATCTCAAAATGGGTTCTTTTGAATAATCTTAAAGCGATATCTACGGATGGCGCTGCTCCGGTGGCGCCATCTTGTTTTTTATATTTAAGTTATGCTGATATCTGTATTATGGCTCCTTGCGGGTCTCGTTCTTATTATAGCAGGAGCGTCAATGCTCACCGACGGCGCTTCTGCCGTTGCTAAAAGAATGGGAATCTCCGACCTTGTTGTCGGTCTGACTGTCGTGGCATTCGGCACCTCTGCGCCGGAACTTGTCATCAGTGTGGTGTCGGCAATCAACGGCAACGCACCGCTTGCCGTAGGTAATGTCGTGGGAAGCAATATATTCAATGTCTTTGCAATAATCGGTATCACAGCCGCAATAAAACCGATAAAAGTTGAAAAATCGGTTTTGGTAAACGACTTGCCTTTTGTTGTGCTCACGGCCCTATTGCTTCTGGCGATGGGTAACGGGCCTCTCCTTGACGGAGCATCTGAGGCAATCCTCAACCGTGTCGACGGTATTGTGCTCCTTCTTGTGTTTGCGGTATTCATGCGATATACGTTCGCGGAAGCGAAAAAGGGAGACGGTAGCGATCCTTCGGCGCGGAATGTGGCGTCGAAGAAACCTATGGGATGGCTCAAGGCCGTGGCATGGATCGTGTTGGGGCTTGCCGGTCTTGTTTATGGTGGCGATCGGTTTGTCGACGGAGCTTCCGGCATAGCACGACAGCTCGGCGTCAGCGACGCAGTTATAGGTCTGACAATCGTGGCGATAGGGACATCTCTGCCGGAACTTGCCACCTCGATTACCGCAGCGTTGAAAGGAAGTCCGGATATGGCGATAGGGAATGTTATAGGCAGCAATATCTTCAATATCCTGTTTGTACTCGGCACAGCATCCGCGATAAGTCCTCTCGCTTTCGGCTCGATAGGCAATTTCGACCTTCTGACAATGACAGTTGCCTGCATCATGTTCTGGCTTTTCGCCCGTTTTTACAAGGATAAGACTGTCACCCGTTCCGAAGGAATAATCCTTGTTCTATGCTATGTGGCATATACATGGAAACTGATAGCGGAATTATAAGGCCCGTTTATGATTCGCGTATTTTTGTGTACTTTTGCGGCGAGAGTTGGCAAAAAAATATAGAAAAATTTTGATGTTTAAGAATTTTGCCGTAATTTTGCAGTCGCAAAAGAGAAATTGTTGCAAGGCTCATTAGCTCAACTGAATAGAGCATCTGACTACGGATCAGAAGGTTACAGGTTTGAATCCTGTATGAGTCACTTGAAAGCGTTCCTCGTGGTGAGGAGCGCTTTTTTGGTTTTATGAAGATAAATATCTTGGATTTCTTCGACATTTCGGGGTGCCCGTTGTTTTATTCATATATAAGACACTCTCCCCTTATGAAATACGTATATTATCTATTCTTTGCCTTTGTTTTCGTGTTTGCCGCGGGCTGTGATAATTCCTCTGAGATTCCCGAACCGATGTTATGGACGGTGGCTGCAACCGGCGACGGAGTATCATGTCGCTATACCCCTGAAGATTATCCGCAGATTCATATAAGGGCGGACTATTCACCGGGCGAAGTCAGGATGGTGTGTACAAACCGCCGTCGGTTGAATTTCGGTTTCTTCGAAGACCCTCGGGCTATAGGATATGATTTCGGTTTCGGCGATGCGCGCATATCCGGCGATACGGTGATAGTACGTTTTGAAGAGGACAATATCGGAGGGGAAGCCCGCGATTGTCAGATACTCGTCAGTGCCGAAGGCGAAGCGTCGACAACAGTGGCGGTGACGCGCACTTTCACAGAGATGAATCTTCAGCGCACAAGCGGAATGTATTTGCCGTAGCCTTCAGCTTCCATTTTTTCAAGTGGAATAAACCGGAGAGAGGCGGAATTGATGCAGAACCGCCGGCCTCCCGATTCTTCCGGGCCGTCATTGAACACGTGTCCCAGATGTGAGCCGGATGAAGCCGATTTTACCTCTGTACGTACCATGCCATGCGAAGTGTCGATATTTTCTCCTACTGAATTCTCGTCGATAGGGCGCGAGAATGCCGGCCATCCGCATCCGGAATTGAATTTGTCGGAGGACAGGAACAGAGGGGTTCCGTCGGTGATGTCGACATATATGCCTTTGCGGAATTCATTGTCGTATTCGTTGACGAATGGCCGTTCGGTGGCGCCGTTCTGAGTCACCTCCCATTGCAGCGGAGTCAGGCGTTTGCGTAATACGGCTTTTGCCGCACTATTCTTTCCAAGATTTCGGGCTTCGAGGAAAAGAGCAGGGTTGACATGGCAATAGCCGTCGGGATTCTTGTACAGATAATCCTGATGATAGTCTTCAGCCGGGTAGAAATTTTCCAAGAGCCCGATTTCAACCGCCAGAGGCTGCCTGTTGCGGCGTTGTATTGTGGCATATTCGGCCTCGATAATCTCAAGATCCGCTTTATCGGTATAATAGATTCCCGTACGGTATTGTGTGCCGGTATCGTTGCCCTGGCGGTTGAGGCTTGTGGGGTCGATGCTTTTGAAAAATAGACGCAGAAGCTCCGAAAGGCCGACAGAGTCCGATTCATAAGACACCTTTACAGTTTCCGCTGCGCCTGTAGCGCCGGTGCATACCTGGCGGTAAGAAGGATTTGAGATATTGCTGTTGGCATATCCTGCAACGGCGCTGTCTACGCCCGGAACGAGAGAAAACAGGTAGGCGGTGCCCCAAAAGCATCCGCCGGCAAGGTATATAGTCTTTATCATAGTGGACTGTGTTTTTGAGAGTATAAATAATAACGTCCGTCCCACACAATTGTTGTCAGGAGGAAATAATGAAAAAACAGCGCCGCTTTCGACGCTGTTTTTCTTGTAGCCTTACCAGGATTCGAACCTAGACAGACAGTACCAAAAACTGTAGTGCTACCATTACACCATAAGGCTATCCTTGTTTGTCCGATATTCCATCGCGACAACGCTGCAAAATTAGCTAACTTTTTTGATAAAAACAAATCCGGCTTTGAAATAACCACGGCTCTTTCATTTAAGATTGCGTTGCAATATAAGGAATAATGCTATTTTATAGCACGGAGTAATACGACAGCAAGGAGCCTTTATCTCTGATTTTCAACAAAATAGATGCTTAAAAA
>CAJTJV010000056.1 GCA_910576775.1 uncultured Muribaculaceae bacterium
CCGGGGTTTTCACATTATGACGCCTCTCCGAGGCTCTCACGATACATGCACAAAATATCCTAAATGAAAGAGCCGTGCCGTAGAAAGCACCAAAAACGGCCGGCCCGTATGAGCCGACCGCTATATAGCATTCGGAATAGAATTTATTTCACTACCTTGATGGCTTTGCTTCCACGCTTCTCGATAAATATACCGCCACGGGGATTCTCAACACGGACGCCATTGAGATTGTAGTAAACAGGAGATTCATTGTTTGCATCCACAGCCACGTCGGTGATACCGGTGCCGATGTTGCCATTGCCGTAGTTGAACATACCTGCGAACACGCCGCAGCCGGGAGCTTCCGCCCAGACGTAGATATTTACGTTGTCGTTGTCCACCTTTTCAATGTTGATTGTCATGTTACCTGCGGGGAAACGGTGCGCGGGAGCCGTAGTATCGGCTACACCTTCATCAGACCATTCTCCATCATAGGCCCATAAGCAATCACCTTCGAGGGGCAGATAACCGGTTTCATCGAATACACCGAACTGTACAAGACCTTCGTTGTTGAACGCGTCATCATCATTGTATGAAGCCACATAATAGCGTTTGCCGTTAAGTTCAAACGTATCAAATCCAAGGTAAAGGTTGCTGTTGATGCCTGTCATGTCACAGGAGGTAACCTGGAAAGGAGAATTGAGATCATAATCCTTGTCGGGATTCAGAATACCAACCATTGCTCCATATATATTTGTCAAGGCGCCTTGTCCCTGAAGCTTGGAGTATAGGAAGAATGTCTGATTGATGCCGGGAGCTGCTTTCATATCCTCAACTGTAGAGTACCAGGGTGAGCAGGTGGTGAGATACCAGTTTGCAAGAGGAGCCGGACCGGAAACCTCACCTTTCACGTTTGTTCCGGCCACAGTACCGTCGCCTGTAAACGAAAGAATCTTGGTAAGCTGGATGTTCAGATGGTTTCCGCTAACCCATGAAAAATCTTTGATAACCGGCCAGAATATCGAGGTGGGACCGACATAAAGATAACCCTCCTTTGTAACATCACCCACAGCACGGCCTATCATATTGATTGGCAAGCAGGATTGATGGTTGGTGATATCGGCAACCAGGCGCTTTGTATTGCCTGTATTGCGGTCGAGGACAGTCCAGGTTGTACACGCAGCACCCGTGCCCTGTGCGTGGCCGACAAGGATATTGCCGGCATCGTCACGTGTGATCAGTGAGCCGTAGAAATCAGGGCTGGTAACCAACGCTCCGGCAGCACTGAGTTCGGTATGGCTTACGGTCTGACCTGCAAGCGAGGGAAGATCGAATGCCTTACGGCTGCCATTTTCATCGAATTCAACAACCGACATTGTTTTCATGTCAATGCCATAGAGCTTGCCGGCAATACCGGTGGCATTCATCATACCGGGCTGAGTCTTGATCGAGCCCGCCATACTCCACTCGGGAGCTTCCGGGTCATATTCACCCACTTCCATGTCGTAATGCTTCGTCCATATTGTGGAAAGAGTCTGTGCACACATTGTGCCGGCACCGAGAGCGGCGACAAACAGAGTTGCGTAAAGTTTCTTCATAAATTTGATATTTGATTAAAGATATTAGGTATAAGATAAGGATCTACTAAAAACGATGCTAATTTAGTGAAAAATCGCCATATAGCATCAAATTTAATATTTTTTAATAAATTCATCACGATTTATCGGGAAAATAAAAAACAGCGGCCTGTACCTTGAAGGACAGACCGCCTGCTTATATAAGACTATTGCTACTTATTTGACAACTTTTGAAACCTTGCCGCCACACTTCTCTATGAAGATACCGTTGGCGGGATTCTCAACGCGGATACCGTTGAGGTTGTAATAGACAGGCTTCTCGTCAGGCATGGCAATCTCACCGACACCGCTGTTTTCAAGTGCTTTGAGACGGCGGTTGACAACATATTGGAAAAATCTGTCCATTGTCGACTTGATGATGGCGCTGGTTGAATTCCGGAAACGGTGCAGATCGTAAATCAGACTGCCGCCGGTATAATATGCCAAAGGAGTGTCGTACCATATGCCATGTTTGTCATAGTAATCCATATATGTCACCATGCGTTGCAGTTTGGCAGCATCATTGCGGATGCTCTCGTCGCATTCGAATTCCATGGCCATGCCGTTTTCCTTAGCGCGCTGCACTGCTTCATCAAGACGGGAATCAGGAACATCCTTATTAAAGAAATGATTCGGCTGCAGATAGGCGATGTCAAATTTGAGGCCTTTCCAGACACTATAGCCCTGGGCGTTGAAATACGGAATCCAGACAAAATCCAGGCCATATCCCTTTATTACTTTGGACAGAGACCGCGTATAAGTCTCGATGCCTTTCGAAGATTCACATATCATATAGAAACCGGCCAGCTCGATGTTTTCATATCCGGCTTCGTTGAAACGCGACACAAGCTGGTCGACAAACCATGTACCGGCGGCGAGACGGTCGGCAGAGGTAGTGAAATCAAGCTGTTTGCCGTCAAGTTCGCCCCAGTCTTTCTGATTGATGATAGGCACCGGGGTTGTAAGCACCACCTTATGCTTGAATCCGGGATCTCCGAGAGTCTTTTTCTTCTGGGCTATCACCTGATCAAGAGCGTCAAGGGCGCGGTCTTTCTGAAAGATACGGTCGAGATACCATTCCCATTCCTGGCGGCGGGCATTCGCATCGGTATAGCCCTGGGTAAACTGATAATCCGGACTTGTTCCGGTTCTGAACTCAAGGAAAAGGAAACCGTCGAAAGTCCATTTTTCAGTTCCGTCCTCGAATACATGCGTCACATACGGCTCAAAATGGTCGGTTTTCCATTGAAGCCGATGCATCCCACCCTGATATATGAGAGCAAGGTCGCGTATCTTATAGTCGATGGTCTTGTAGTCCGACAAATCCTGTGCGTCAAGATTCGGCGCTACGAGACACGAGGCTATGGCCATGCAGATGCCAGATAATAAATGTTTCATACGTTTAGTTGCTGTGCGCGAAGCGCATGCTGTTTTAAAGATTGATTTTAAAATTTCGGATTCCCGGATTAAGATTTTTTCATCGCTAAATTAGCAAAAAAAATCAGCAGTGGCAAAACCACCGTCCTGAGAATGCGGGAATCTATTAAAGGCAGCCCGCCGTAATTGACAGGCTGCCATATACATAAGTTTTGTCGCAGAAATATCAGTCCTTCCAGGTACGCGGGTCGATAGCGTCCTTGAGGGTACCGATTTCCTGTCCGCGCGGGTCGATATAATATTCCCAATGAACCACGCTCTGACGGGCATCCCACCAGATACGGCTCTTGGATTCATCCGGCTTTCCAAAAGCTGCGACGGCAGCCTCGTAGTTCTCGGTATTCTCGAGAGCCTCATTCTGAGGCCACGGGAGGCGGCGCACGGAGCCTCTCCAATCATAACCGTGGACTTCAACCACATAATTCTCAGTAGGCTGCATGAACGGGTCGAGAGCCGGCATACCAAGACGACGGTAATCGTTCCATGCCTCGAAGCTGTTCTCCGGATAGTTGGCGATATACTTCTGGGTGATGATCTTTGCGAGCTGAGAGTTGCAGTCCTCGGTCAGGACACCGGTGTTGTCCTCCCATTTCACGCTCGTGCCATAGTTGTTCTTCATGTCACTTCCAAGATACGTCTCGATGTCGGATGCTGCGATGAGATTGCCATACTCCGCCATCTTGCTGCGGATACCGGCTTCATAAAAATCCTTGGCGTTGCCACCCATCTTCCACCCGCGGATAGCACCTTCGGCACGAAGGAAATCAATCTCAGCCACATACATCAGGTTGAACATACGGTCATAGTTGATTACCAGTTCCTTCTTTTCCGGCGGAGTAGGGTCGAGACTGCAGAAGAACGCACCTATGCGGGAGTTGTTGTTGCGGGCATTGTTAGGAAGGGACACATTCGAGCCAGCATAGCCGGATTCCACGCCTTTCCAACGGCCGCGGAACTCGCGGGTGGCAAGTGTTCCCTGCGATGTGACATTGTACATGATAATGCCACGCGGATCGGCGAAATGCGGATAACTGGGCACAAGCCGAAATTCCGGTGCATGAAAAAATTTAGGAATTGTTAATTTTGCGTCATGAAAACTTCAGATGCAATA
>CAJTJV010000057.1 GCA_910576775.1 uncultured Muribaculaceae bacterium
TCAAAAATATAATAAATCTAATATACTGTTTCATAATCATTAGCCCATTCTTTAAAAGAAACTACAATAATTTCAGGTAAAACACCACCATTCAGAGTACAATCATTTTTTATTTCATTACGATCCTGATATTTTACAGGATTTTCCAAATCATCTATCACTTCCATATTTCAGTAGGTAATTCATGCGCGAATAGTAAATTATTCAAAACATGCGCTTGATTTAATATCGGCTGCTTGTTTTCAGTAAGATTCAGCGATAAAATCATTATTGTCGTATCTGAGTGTTTCCTGAAAGTGCTTGAAGAGCCTTGTCATTTCTGAACCCTCAGGATATGGACTTTCAGAGTAATCTATAATAAGATTTCCTTCAATTATATTTTTCAATCCTATAGTCAGCATTTCGTCCCCAAAGCTATCAAAAAAACAGATTCTGTCATTCTTGATCTGTATGTTTTTGGGTACATTTCTAAAGTGTATATAATCCGGCATTGTCCGTATAACGACTCCCTCACAGACCGGTTCTGATACTTTATTTTTTAATGCAACCATCCTGATGATGAAATCATCTGTGCTTAACTGACAGGTGAACTTTATTTTGAGATTGTATTCCGCAACCCGAATATTCTTGAAATTCCAGGTGTAGATGAAGTTATTATCGACCAATGACGTGATAAGGTTTTCCAATTCCACTAAGGGAATATTCTTGTGTTCGGAGGCGAGTTGTAGGCCATCACGAATTAAATCCAGATAATAATCATATTTTTGAGTTTGGGTCGCATTATCATAGAACTCAAAATCAAACGGTAGATTTACAATAAGATTGTCGAGAAAGTGTCTTTCAACAGATGTTGATTCCTTACCTACTTCAATAATGATTGAATCGAATGTGCCGTCTGTCTCGAATTTAAGTTTCCTCACTTGCATTGAAAGATAATATCCGATAAAATATGTATGATAATCAAAGTGAGAGCCATATATTCTATCGCTCAACTCCGGGTTCATAGTAAGTAAAACACGTCTAAGTTTCATTATTATGGTCTTTTATGATATTTTTGTTCAAGTTCCTGTTGACGCCGTAATCTGTCAGCATTCTTTTTCTCTAATTTCAGAGCCTCATCTCTTGCACCGGGTCCGGCCGGTATTTCTTCTGTAATTTTAGAATCAAACTTTTGGCATCCTGCCTCGCGGTTCCATCTGTTAACCTGATTGGTGGCACGATAGGATTTGCCTTCTTTTGATATTTTACCTCCGCTTATGCCGGTTTTAACCGTTTTACCGGTCTCAACTTCGAAAATTTCATAGAGATGTTGAGCCTTGTCACTTTTTTTAGAATTACCATGTACAGCTTTTACCTCCTTCTGAATTTGTTTGCCGGCATCAATGGCGGCTTCGGAAGCCTTATCAGCCCCTTTTATAAGTTTTGCGGCCTTTGAGGCCCCGGCCGGTACACCCGGAATTATAGCGGCACCTGTATCATAAGCGGCATCTATCCAATAACTTTTAGCCTTATCATGGTTGCCGTCGATATGGGCTTTTATTGCACAGCCGGCATCCCATAAAATATTGCCTATGTCCCAAAGCGTCTCCACGATTTTTCCGTCCCGATCTACGCGGTTAATAGGGTCTCCGCCGCAGTAGGAGAAGGGTGACAGGGGATAAAAGCTTTCGGACATCCTGTCGGCGGCGGACCAGGAGCCGGAGGGGGTGAGGCAGCGGGGACCGAAATCGGAGGAGTTGCGGCCGCCGGCGTGTTCGCGTTCCTTGCCGCCGAAGAGGTAGCGCTGTCCCGCGGGTTCGATTACAGGCTCGCCGTAAGGGTAGTAGGTTGTCTGCTGCTCGAGCCGGCCTTTGTCGGAGAATACTGCGATGTTGTTTCCCTGCCAGTCGGTGATATAGTAGTATGTGCCCTTGGGAGTGAAATATCCGCCGGGGAAGGCCGAGTATTCGAGGCTGTCGTTGACAAAGACGTGCGGTCCGAGGTAGTTGCGCCGTCCCTGCAGGGTGTATGCGCTGTCTTCGGGCACTCCCATCATCGCCCCGAGCATGGCGTCGTCGGTCTGGCTGTACGATAACTGCCGCTTCTGCCCGAAGCCGTCGTAGACTATGGTCTGTCGGTGCCCGTTCCTGAAATATACATCGGTGGGCAGATTGAGCCTGTTGTAGTGGGTCTCCATGATTCCGCGCGACATGTCCCGCCCCATGTTGCCGTTGATGTCGTACCAGAAATTGGTCACTGTGCCTGTCTCACCCACACCGGTGCGACCTTCATAATCCTCGCCTTCCCGTTCTATCTCCATGCGGCTGAGCTGATTCACGGCATATGTCATGGTGTAGCGGGAATGCATGTCTACACGGCATCCTTGCGCTGGCAAAGATGCAATAATCAGCATTGCTGTCAGGAGAAAGGCTTTTACTTTGAATGACATTGAGGCAGGATTATCTGTTTTGAAAGTGCAGGTGTTTAACGGGACTATAAAGAATTGCGCTTGATTAATTATTTCAGAGGTCTTCTTTGGGAGTCTATAGCTTGGCGATAGAAGACCGAGTCAGGGAGCTTGCTCCGGTCCAAGCGATATTCAAAATAACAGTATATTTCATTATTATGAGGGTTAGTATATTCATACGCTACAATAATTGAATCTCCAACTCTGATTTTCGACATTCTGCTAAAACCTTCAGACCCAATATATGTTTTATCACCGACATAGAACTCATAAATAGCGTGTTCGTTTTTTCCATATTTAAATTTTGTAATCACGCCAAGAGCATAGGATGTCCGTTGGTCTAAATCTTTTTTTTCAATCAGATATATTGAAATAAGTAGGTAATTAAACGCAAAAAATATTGCCGCATAAATATATGTTTCCTTTGTCTTATCAATCCACTGGCGTATATATTTAAGCCCTATAATAAATACTTTAAAATAACTTTTCATGGTGACTCAGAAATTAGTAATAGGAACATAAATAGACTCCGGTCTTACTTGAATCGCATCAGTTGGCTCAATATACTGCTGTCTATTATTTTTCTGGTCTTTTTTTGCGTTTTCTATACCTTTCTTTGTAGCTTCTGCACTGATGTTAGACATAATTTTTGTGGCATTATTCATTTCCTGTTCGGTCCAGTCTTTTCCAATCGCTTCTGGTGTCGAATACCTTAGGGTTGAGGATGACACGGGAGAATGCTTCACAATACCTGGTAAAAAACTAGCTCCAAAATCTATACATGATTCTGCAACCGTTTTTTCACACTCACCATCCCCTCCTACATATACGATATCACCATTTATATTTATATCAACAGCTGCGTCAGCTGCACTTGTAACTGCACTAACTCCTATTTTCACACTTTTTGAACCTATTGGCCCTAAAATTGCGCTTGTAGCCGCCGATGTAAGTACGCTGGTGACGTCAACATTGCCGATTGCTTGCCAAAATGAATCTCCTTTTACCATGTTTACAGATATTTGAGTCACAAAATCTGTGACAGCTCCGCTAAGAGCCAGGATGACCGGTAGTGGAATATTTCCATCCCTGTCGACGCGGTTTATCGGGTCTCCGCCGCAGTAGGAGAAGGGCGACAGGGGATAAAAGCTTTCGGACATCCTGTCTGCGGCGGACCATGAGCCGGTGGGGGTGAGGCAGCGGGGACCGAAATCGGATGAGTTGCTGCCGCCGGCGTGTTCGCGCTCCTTGCCGCCGAAGAGGTAGCGCTGTCCCGCAGGCTCGACTGTCGGTTCGCCGTAGGGGTAGTAGGTTGTCTGCTGTGCAGGTCGGCCTTTGTCGGAGAACACGGCGATGTTG
>CAJTJV010000058.1 GCA_910576775.1 uncultured Muribaculaceae bacterium
GCCTTTTTGAGAAATGATTCATAATTGGTCAAATTTTCCTCAAAAAGATTTGGATTTTATCACAGTATCTAAATCCACAATCAAATTAAATTTATGACTGCGATTCAGTGGCAAAGTTAGCGATTTTTATCGGATTATGCGCTATGAATCAGCGTCTATTTTTCGGGCAAGGCCAGAATTTCATCCGTGATTTCGCCTTTCGGGGTGTCGCCGTTGTCATCTCTCGGCACATATTTGAGTATGTCGCCGACGGTGGCGGTGAGCCATTTCTCGAAGTTGGCTATTGCCTGTCGCCCTTTCAAGTCACCGAGAAGAACTGCGTTGGGGCTGAAATCCGGACTGCGCAGTGTGTCGAACAGATCGTATGGCTCTATGTCGATGGCGACTCGTCGCCCCTCGTCGGTAAGGCTGATGACACCGTCGCTGTCTATGGCGATGAAGCCTTTTTCGGCAAGACCCTCTATGGCTGTTCCCCATTCGTGGTCATAGCCGCTGTAAGGCGTACGGGCATGGCCGTATATGTCGGTCACTGCCAGTACCTTCTGAAGATTGTAGAGGACTGCGGAGAAGCCGAACAGTTCATGAGGCGTTTCACGCTCCACCGGCACCACCGATGTGCCTTCGATGGTGAACTCCTGCCTTGATATGCCTACGTATCCGGGCTTCGGCTCCTTGATCTCCCATGTATGGGAGAATATCACCCCGGAAATCTCCACCTTGAAAGTGGCAATCTGACGGGCTTCGGGCATGAGTATCGCCGTATCTATGCGTCCGGCAATCAGGTCATAGAGTTTCCGCTCGTTTTCCGACGAGTAAGGCGGCAACAGTCGCAGTGGCATAATGCCCATGTCGGGATTATGGGTATAGGGCGATGTGATTAAGCCACGCTCGTACAGGCGGTTTGCTACGGCTATGGTCTTGACCGGCATATAGCCGAGGTTGTCGAAGGCATCCATTTGTAGTATTGTCATTGTATGGGGCGACAATGCCGGGTCGGTGACTTCCTCCACCGTCATTTCAGCCTTGACGGTAACACCTGTTTCTATGGCGTCCAATAATGCCTTACATTCCTCCCGGCTGTTCCATGTCTTGTCGGATGTGAGGCACAGACCTCCGCTGCCGAGGGTTATCCGATACTGCGGTGCGCCGTTGATGTATTCCTCGTACTCGTTGAATACACCGCCGAGAAAAGACATGGCGATTGCCTCCTGAAGTGTGAGCGATTTATCGTGGTAATACCAGCGGTCGAGGACACGGCTGAAATTGTAGCCGAACAACAGCTCCATGCCGTTGTTGACCAGCCCGGCTTGTGCGAGGTCGTGCAGCACGCGCCCTTTCTCACGTTTGGCGTATATTTGCCTTATCGCCTGATAGTCCAGACTGGTGAGCCACATACGGCTCGTGGGTTGTCCGACACGGAAATGGCGGCATAGGTTGAAGAAGCGTGCCTGTGCCTCGGCTCCTTCGCCCGAAGCGAAGATGACCTCCTTTGCGTTGCGGAACAGGCGTTTCAGTCTGCGGTCGGTCACTTTGTCGTTGACCGACATTTTATATTTGGCCGGCACGAAAGGCACTCTGCCGTCTGCCATTTCTGATAATGGGGTCGGCATGATGAAGTCTTTTCTTACGAATGCCACGGTGATTTCATCGTTGGCATATACTCCGTGACGGAGTTTCCTTGTCGCCTTCAATGCTTTGGCGACAGCTCTTGCTATGCGGTATTTCTCGCATATAATCAGTTGTGTCATAATATTTGTGGGTTTAGTAGGTGATTTTTGAAAACACGGAGAGGTGCGCGCTACCTCCCCGTGTCGTGGAGATACTTGTCTGGATATTGACAGGTTGCCGAAAGGTGGGATATTCGGATGGGATACTTGTCGCAGTGGATTTGCGGATTCAGTGGTCGGATTTATGATATTCCGGCAAACGTGTCAGCGAATCGCAGTCGGGATTGACTGTGGATAACGGATACAGTGGTGAGAGGCGGCTACGGCTTCGGAGTGCGGGGGTTCTTCCTCGTTCCCTCGGAAGCGCTACGCGATGAGCGCTGCTGCTTTTTCTGCTGCGTGTCGTCCTTCGGCTCGGTTTGGCCGCGTTGAAGCGGCTCTTTCACGTTCTTGGTCGCCTCGTTGGTCTTGCCGTCATTGTTTACGGCTACCTGCGTCTTGTGTTCCTCGGCGATGCCCACAACCTTGTCACGGTCGGGATATACCCATGTGGTCTGGGGCTTGCGCTCTTTGGGGTCGTATTGCAAGTACATGGTACAGTCATTGCCCTTATTATCTTTGGTTTCCCCAACAAGCACCTGTTTCCCGGCGAGGTAGTCAGCCTGTTTCTGCTCGTCAAGCGGGATGTGGTACCATTGCGACAGCCGCTTGGGATTGCCGTCGGGATTGTGCCAGTTGTCTTTCTGCCCCTGCGACTGCGCCGATTTTTCACCTTCCTGCTGCTTCTGCTCGTTCTCCTGACGGTATAGAGCCGAGTTGACAAAGGCAACGTCACCTTTTGAGGCGTTGTATTGCAGGTCGGCTGTGAATTTCTGGCCGTTGGGGAGTTCAACGTGCTGTTCCTTGATTAGACCGCCGTTTTTGAGTATGCCTATCTGCTGCATCGTCAGGTCGATATTGGCAACTTTCTGCCTGATATAGATTTTATCGACTGGTACGCACTCTATTTCGTTTGTGAGGCGGTCTATGCTCACGAGGCATTTCTGCGTTTCGCCCGTCACCGGGTCTTTGAGGTCAACGGCTTTGCCGAGGTTGCCTGTGTTGGTCAATGCCTCTTTGTCCTCGGCGGTGAAGGTATAGCCCCTAAACGGCTGGTCGAGTTGCGGCTCCTCCTTCACGAAATGGGGCGTGAGCGAATATGTGCCGTCAGGATTGGAGCGGAACGAGAGCCGTGCCTCAATCTTCTCGCCGGGTTTGTCGGGATCGTTTACC
Source organism: uncultured Muribaculaceae bacterium (assembly GCA_910576775.1). Classification (GTDB taxonomy): domain Bacteria; phylum Bacteroidota; class Bacteroidia; order Bacteroidales; family Muribaculaceae; genus CAG-873. The sequence continues at coordinate 2,940 of CAJTJV010000058.1, forward strand.
TTATAGAGCTTCGGCGACTTATGATGATATTTCATCTGCTGTAACGCACCGTCCTTTTCAAGATCCTCGCGCTTGATGCCCCATTGCTGTTCTATCTCCGCCCAGTTTACCTTGTCGGGGTCAACGGGCTGGATTTTTACAGCGGGTGCTTTCATCTCCACCCGGTATTTGTCCAGCATCTCTTTGTTGGTTTCGGGGTCGTTGAGCATTTCCGCCATAGGCTCTGCCAGAGCCTCGTAATCTTCGGCTGACATTTTGAAGATGCCGAAGGTTGTCGGGTTCTTCGCCTGACGCATGAAGTTGGCGGTGAACGCTTCGAGGGGGTTCTGCCCTTTGGTGAACTTCACAAGTTCGCTTAACGGGGTCGATTTTACATCGGCCATTTTTGGAGTGCCGTCGGGGTTCTGCCCGACAACCGCGCCTACCTGCCCGGTTTCATTGTTGCGGGCAATCAGCACCTCCTGTTCTGGAGTCTGTTCCATAATGAATTAAAGATTTAGCGGTGATTAAATTCCGGCATTGCTGCCGTTTTTGTTTTTCTTTTTCATCGCCCCGTAGTCGGGGTGCGATGAGCTTATGAATGTCTGTTCAAGGAAGGTGTCGAAGTCGCTTTGAAGCACGAATGTAATAAGCAAATTTTAAATCGACATTTTTCAGAAAAGTTGAATCGACATAATTCAGCATAGAGACTTTGGTTTATAATTCAGATTTAGAGATTTTGGGATTAGTGTCTTTCGGAGGGGATATCCCCTCCGAAAGACTGCATATCATCATTGTCGAAGATTGATTTTCGATTTCCCATCCTATAGCTCTGTCCCGATAGTTTTATCACTTGACAGTGATA
>CAJTJV010000059.1 GCA_910576775.1 uncultured Muribaculaceae bacterium
ACGGCATCCACCGCGATTTTAGCGGAACGAATATTTACATTGGCTCCGCGTTCATTTTTATACTTAGCTTTAAGAGCTCTTTTTTCATCCGGAGTTATATCGCGTGTGACAACGATAGTACGCGTATTCATACTGAACAACGAGTCAAAAGCCTCCGCTTGACTGCCATAACGTACAAGAATGTGCGCATCAGGATACTGATATTCGAAAACGTCAACCTCCTGTTTGAATATGTTCTCAAAAGAATTGTCACAGAAAACGGTTGTTGTTCCCGATGTTGACGAATGCGGATCCTTTTCATATTTCATACAGGACGTAACCGCAGTACCCATAAGAAGAACTGCGGCCGCGCACGAAATTGATAGATATGCCTTTTTCATAATACCTACATTTCAGTCAATTCCTTTAACTTGTCGGTATGCCCGCCAGATTCCGTAAATAATCAGAACAACACCTACTACATAACGCGTCCATGCCCAGTCGCCATCCATGCCGAAAAAATTAATCAGCAGAAGGACGCCCATGCCTACATAGACCACAATCATGATAATTCCGAAAATGCTTTTCATGATTGCATTACCCTTGTTTGCGCGTTCATATTCTCTTTCTCTGCGCGGGCTTTCGTTTGAATTCTGTCCTGAGTTCATAATCTGTGCCTTTATATTAAATGTCAATATTTTGCAAGCTTTTTATATGCCTGTAAAATTAACATATTATGGCTTCAATTGTTCATTAAACACTGCCTTGCATGCCGCGAAGCGTAATTTTAGGCGTAAAATTACACATTTTTATTGAATCTGATAAACACCCCGTCTAAATATTAAATAAATATTGTTAAGCGCGTCTATTCAAAACGAGGTATTATAGTGTTATCTCCTATCCGTAGTCCTCTCAGATAATCGGCTGCATTCATCGGACGTTTTCCTGCAGGTTGCACTTTTAATAATTCTATTGTCTCTCCGTCACCACATCCTGCAAAAGCTTTTTTATCTATAAGTGTAAGCTCTCCTGGTCTAAGATTTGCATGAATGGAATTTCGTCCTGTTTCCAATACTTTCACAGTTGTGACGACATCTTCGTTACCGAGTTTCAGAGAGGTCCATGCTGCCGGATATGGAGAAAGACCACGAACATGATTGTGAATTTCCTGAGCCGATTTTGTCCAATCAATTTTGCAATCTTCCTTAAAGATTTTTGGAGCAGGAGTAGGTTCAATATCTTTTACCAACATATCCTGCGGAACAGGTGTAAGTGTACCTGCTATCAGTTTGTCAACGGTTTCAGATGTAAGACGTGCACCGATTCTCATTAGTCGGTCGTGAACAGAGCCTACATTCTCGTTCGGACCTATCTCAATTGATTCCTGACAAAGAATATCACCGGTATCAATTTCTTTTTTCAACATGAAAGTCGTAACACCGGTAATGCTGTCACCATTCATCACAGCCCTGTTCAAGGGAGCAGCTCCGCGATAACGCGGCAACAAGGATCCATGCAGATTAAAGGTTCCCATCGAAGGCATCGACCAAACCACCTCTGGCAGCATCCGGAATGCAATAACAATAAACAGATCGGCGTTAATGGCCCGCAGTTTTTCTACGAAAGTTTCTTCCTTGAGTTTTACCGGTTGAAGAATCGGCAATGCATTATCAAGTGCATATTTCTTTACCGCTGAATAAACCATATGCTGTCCTCGACCGGCTGCTTTGTCCGGCATTGTCACAACGGCTGCAACATTATATCCGCCTCTGACAAGAGCGTCAAGACTTGCCACGGCAAATTCGGGGGTTCCGAAAAATACTATTTTTAAATCTTCTTTTTTCATAATCCTATTCAATTTCAATCATTTGACAAAGGATTCTTCAAGCGCTCGCCACAGATTGTCTTCCGGGACCGGCGCCATAACATCGATATATTTACCCGAAACAGGATGTACAAAACATATCCGCCGCGCATGTAGAGAAATACTTCCATCGGGATTAGAACGTCTGTCCCCATATTTCAAATCACCTTTTACCGGACAACCTATTTTAGAAAGTTGCACGCGAATCTGATGTTTCCGCCCCGTCATCAATCGAACCTCGAGCATACAATAGCGGTCTGATTTGGCAATAAGCTTATACTCCAAACGAGCTTCTTTACGTCCCTCGCCGGGTGCATCATAAGCGTAGCTCTTGTTATTACGTTCTACACTCTGTATCCAATTATGAAGAGTAGCTTCCGGTTGGGAAGGTACATTACGGCTTATAGCCCAATAAGTCTTGTGGACATCTCCGGACGCGAACATAGCATTTAACCTTGCAAGCGCCTTGGAGGTCTTGGCAAAGACTACAGCACCACTAACCGGACGATCCAAACGATGAACAACTCCGATGAAGACGTTACCGGGTTTTGAGTCGCGCGCTTTTATGTATTCTTTAAGCGTATCCGATAGCGGAATATCTCCTGTTTTATCGCCTTGAACGATTTCGCCGGACGATTTATTGACTATTATTATGTGATTATCCTCGTAGAGAATCTGCATTCCAAATTTTTTGTGACAAAGTTACGCAAAATACATGAAACTTTCTCCGATTAGTTATTAAATGAACACTTTTCCTCATTGTTTAGTCAACAATAACTTTTCTGCGTAGCTGATATATGAAAAATTAATTATCTTTGCAAAAATGAATTAAAAAGATGAAGAAACACATTGCGATAATCTCAATTATTCTATTTGTAATAGTTTTTGGCTCTATAGCTGTAAGGCAGTTGTATTACGGTAATTATCATGGAGATGATATTCGTATAAACATCCCCGAGGGCACCACAGATATACCTTCATTACTTTGCCGGACTTTAGGAGAGAGTTTCGGCGGCAAAGTTGCACGGCTATGGAAATTACAGAATGGAAACACATCTGTCTCTCACGGCTCGTATCTTGTAAAAGATGGAGAAAATTCACTTTGCGTTTCACGTAGAATTGCCAAAGGATATCAGACTCCTGTACGATTTACATTCAACAATATTCGCACAATCAACGAACTGGCGTCAAAAGTTGCAGTAAATCTTGAGGTTGATTCAGCTACTTTTATCAATGTAGCTGATACATTTCTCACTACCAAAGGTTTTACACACGAAGAAGAAGCCGCAGCTTTTATCCCCGACACATACGAGTTCTATTGGAATATCACACCATCCAGACTCATAGGAAAACTCTACGAAACAAGAGAGAATTTTTGGACTCAAGAGCGCCTGGATAAAGCAAAGAAACTCGGACTGACACCTAACGAAATACATACCCTTGCCAGTATCGTCGAAGGAGAGACCAATAAAAACGATGAAAAAGGTGCGATTGCACGCCTATACCTGAATCGTATCAAAAAAGAGATGCCTCTTCAAGCGGATCCTACTATAAAATTCGCAATTAAACAATTTAATCTACGCCGAATAACATCCGAACACCTTAAATGCAATTCACCATTCAACACATACCTCAACAAGGGACTTCCACCTGGCCCAATCGCTATCGTTGAGCGACGCACACTCGATCAAGTCCTCGACGCTCCAGAACATAATTACATCTATATGTGTGCAAAATCTGATTTTTCAGGCTATCATGATTTCGCCACAACCTACGACCGTCACAGAATTAACGCAGCAAAATATCATAGGGCCCTTAACAAACACGGTATCAAAAATT
>CAJTJV010000060.1 GCA_910576775.1 uncultured Muribaculaceae bacterium
TGGTAGAGTTTCACTGATTTTTAACAGATGCCGAGTTTATTGGCAAGCGGATAAGGTGGCAGAGGCAGACGCGGTTCGACTTTAGGGAGAGTGAAAGCACCCTCATCCGAAGAAAGTTTTTTGGCGATTGTGCTTATCTCGACATCCGCGAGTTGCCACGGAAATTGTGATTTCAGAAATTCGGCCATCATGGTATTGGGTATTTTAAGCCGTTTGGCGATATTCCACCCGAAATGATACACGTCATGTGTGCGAAATTTTGAGATGCGACGATTTACGGAGGTCTGCTGTATGGACTCTCCAATGATAAAGGCTTTCACGTTATTGTCAAGAGACATCAATTCCTCATTGGTCAGTACTCCGGCAAATGTCCCCAAAGTATAAGCTATCACTTCCTGCGCTTTGGGAGTGTCGAGCGGAGAAACATCATCATGAGTTCCGATAGTCGTTCCATCTGATTGTTTGACAGCCTTATCCTTTCTGCGCTTGAAGGATATAAGACCTAATGGCTCTCTAACAAGAGGGATAATGAAGAATCGTATGCCATACTCTATGGAAATATAGCATAGTGTGAACATAAGAAAAGAGGTGATTGAGGTGTTTACGGAAGTTGCCAGCGACGCTTCTCCGGTTGAGAAACCTACGGAGACAGCCTTACCTGCGATGCAGACAAGGGCTATTGTACGGATTGAATTCAAATGTGTGTTCATGTGGATAAAATCTATTGTTTTATCCTGCAAAAGTATAATGAGCCGATTGCTAAATACGAAATTTTGGACACAAATTTTATCCTGTAATGTCCTTTTTTAACAACCGTATTGCTAACATGAACTAAAATGGAATAATATGAAAACCAGTGATTTGTTATGGGATAACTATGTCACCGGATAGAAGTCACAATATGAGGAAACAACAACCGTGGTACGCACTGAACCACGGTTGCTTCTGATGATTTTATGTGAGTTTTATGCGTCCAACGGTATCGCGTTTTGTGCTATCCACAAGCCTTGCGTAAATTTGCGTCGTGGTGACGTTGGCATGGTCGAGCATCTTGCTTACCGTATATATGTCAGTTCCGGCGGCGAGTTGGAGAGTGGCGAATGTGTCGCGGAAACGATGGAATGTTATCCGCTTTGTTATACCTGCCGCTTTCAGCCATTTCTTCAGCGGTTCCTGAGTCATGGAGCGGTTGAACCCCTTGAATACAATTCCTTTGTCACGTTCACCGCACAATGCCAGCATCTCCGGACTGAGAGGGTGGATTGATTCTTTCTGAGTTTTCTGAATACGGATGAACATAGCCATCTCGCCATCGGCATCAGGGCGTATGTCCTCCCACCTTAATTTGAGTATGTCGCTTATTCGCAACCCGGTAAGGATAGAGAACAGCGAGGCCGCTTTCAGTATGGGTTTCTCGCATGGTGTGGCGGCAAGCAATTTCACTTCATCAGCCGTGAGAAAATTTTTCTTGACCTCCTCATATTCAATATCCTCGATGAAGTCGTTGAGATTTTCATTCAGCAACCGTTCTTTGTACGCCTCTTTCAGAAGGGCACGGAATGTTGACCAGTATCCGGCGGCAGAATTGCGTGTGATGGTCAGTTTAGGGTGACGGAGCTGTTTGGCTGTCAGCAGATATTCACGGAATTTGTTACACAATTCTATGGTGACATCGCCGAATGAGCATTTCCCCTTTACGAATCTCTCGAAGTGACGATAGACGATGAGCCACTTGTCATAATGCTTTTTCGCTTTCTCCTCAAAATACAGCAGGAAGTCGGCTTTCGGCTGTTCGCGGTCGAGGAATCCGAACTCATTGTTTATGACCGCCTCCTGACGGCGGCAACGTATTATCTCGGCACGCATCAGTATAGAGTCGTTGTATTCGCGCTGATATTTGTTGCGCGGATTTGCGAAGATGTAGAATCCCAGATATTCACGGCGCGACATCTTCATGGTTCTCGGGTTGCGTATGGCCGGGTAGTAGTCGAGGTACAGCGACAGGCGGTCGTTCTTTATCGGACGCTGGCGCAGGCTGACTTTGGAACAGGTTGATGGTAACATGATTGTATTTCTTGTTTGTTGATTATTCGTGATGCAAAACTATCTAAAAGGCTGATGGTGAAATGGTGATGATAAAATCACCTGTACCGCTCACTGGTTTTTAACTAATTTTCGGCGGCGCGAACAGTGCATCGAGAGCCTTGCGGTCGATTCTCACATATCTGCCCTCATAACTTCTTGGAATGTCATGTGTCCGGACGTAATGGGAAATCTGGTCACGAGTCATGTTATACCGCGCCATAGCCTCCGGCATGGTGTAGTATTCAGGCTCCAGATCAGGCTCAACACCCATAGCCTTGTCAAACTGACGGCGAGAGTAGAATACCTTACATTTATCCTTCCGCTTGCCAATCTTCCGCTCCGACACGAAACGATAGACAGCCTCTTTCGACATATTGAACTTGGCACACACCTCCTCGACGGAATACCATTCTTCGGCTACTGTCTCAGTTGGCTGCTTATCGGCAAGAGCCATGTCGATATGTTTCCGGCTCCAGAGTGTTTTGCCACGGACAACGGTTTTCGGTATGCTCCGCTCCTTAGCCATCTTGAAAAGCCACGAATTGCTGATACCGAACTTTTCAAGAATTTCCTTGGTCGTATAAAATTCCTCGATGGGCTCGGCCTCCTTTTTCTCCCTCTTGATATATTCAGGTGGGTTCTCAAACATCTTGTCAATGCTGGACCGGCTGATGAGAGTCTTGCCTTTCAGGCGTATGCACGGTATCAGACCCTCTGCAAGACAGCGGTACACGGAGGACTTGCCAATCCCCAATAAAACGGCACATTGTCGTGGTGAAAAGTAGTTACCAGCTGGAATACATCTTTGTTTTTTGCTCTCGGAAGTCGCATGGCTCTCCTGCTCAATATGGGCTTGCCTGCGTAAAGCCTTGTAAGAATGTTCGCTACATCGCTTTGAACAGAAGCGGGTAGAGCATTTGTGAGCGATAAATTCCTTACCGCACCACTCGCAGATTTTGTTGATGTCGATTGTACTGCTCATCGGTTATTTCTGTTAAAATCCATTCAAAAGTGTCCCAGCGCGTCCCACTGTGTCCCAGAGTGTCCCAACACTCCACAACCTCGGATGAGGCGCAACTGAAACCACGGAAACGGTACAATCGCGGTACAGGAAATCGCTAAAATCGACCAAAATGCGCAAAAATCGGCAATTTTGACCAATAAAAAACGCCCCTGAAAAGAGGCGTTTCGTGTTATTTGTTAGCTAATTATGTGATTTGCAAGTGTTTACCTATTTTCCGATGCAGTTT
>CAJTJV010000061.1 GCA_910576775.1 uncultured Muribaculaceae bacterium
ATACATAAGCAATACAAAATTAGTTAATCTCAGGGAGACTTCGGTCTCCTTTTTTGTATTGCCAGTTGAAAGTTACCTTCTGCGAGACTTAACGGCGGATTGGGGAGGGGCTGAGGGCTTATGAAGCCCCATCCCAATCCGCCGTTAAGTCCCGAGCCGAAAAAATATAGGGCTATTCAGAACGAAGAATTTTGCACTTCGTTATTGAATCTCCGGTGAAAAATAATCCGTTATGTCACATGGAATGAGATATGCGGCAGAAATTTTGTTTCCGTCTGTTTGTCGCTTTTAGTGTGAAAGTTTGTAGCGTCTGTAAAAGATGAGAATGATGTTGATTTTGTAATGGAATTTTCTTGAAAAACTTTTTTGAGGGTTTTAGGAAAATATTTGTTAATACAAAAATTATTGGTTAATTTTGCACCAAATAAGGATATTAAACTTAATTCATCAATTATGAATTTCAAAATTTGCTATGTACTCGGTATTGGCGTGGCTCTCTCTCTGAGCAGCTGCGGCAAAAAGCTCGGTCAGTTCAGCGCCGACTATTTTACAGTTACCCCCGACCCTCTCGAAGTCGTAGGTGAAAACGTTCCCGCACGTGTAAGTGCAAAAATCCCTGAAAAGTTCTTTGTCAAGAATGCAGAAGTCACCGTAACTCCGACCCTTAAATTCAACGGTCAGGAAGTGGCTTCGCAGGCTTATAGCTTCCAGGGCGAGAAAGTTCGTGGCAACAATCCCGTAATCTCTTATGAATATGGCGGCACACAGACAATTCCCGTTAATTTCGCTTATCAGCCCGACATGGCAAAGAGCGAGCTTTACCTCAACTTTGTAGTTACCCAGGGCAATAAAACATACACTCTTCCGGGTGTTAAGGTTGCCAACGGTGTAGTTGCAACAGCAGCTCTTGCCGATGCCGGAACTGTTACTCCCGCACTCGCCGCCGATGCTTTCCAGCGCATAATCAATGAGAAATATGCAGCCGATATCATGTTCCTTATCAACCAGGCTAACATCCGTGCCGGCCAGCTCAAGACTGATGCTATGGAAGAGCTCAAGAAGGAAATTATCGCAGCCAATGGCGACACTGCCCGTGTACTCCAGGAAATCAACATTTCTTCTTATGCTTCGCCTGACGGTGGTGTGAAACTCAATACCCGCCTTGCCGAGAACCGCGAGAAGAATACCAAGGAATACATGACAAAGCAGCTCAAGAAGGACAAAATCACTGAATTCGGCGAACTCACCGCTCAGTTCACCGCTCAGGACTGGGAAGGTTTCCAGAAACTCGTTGCCCAGAGCAATATTCAGGACAAGGATCTTATCCTCAGCGTTCTTTCGATGTACAAAGACCCCGAACAGCGTGAACGTGAAATCCGCAATCTCTCTTCCGTATTCGAACAGCTCGCAGAGACAATCCTTCCCCAGCTCCGTTATTCGCGCATCACTGCTTCTATCGATGTTATCGGTAAGAGCGACAGCGAAATTATGGCTCTCGTAGCTTCCGACCCCTCCAAGCTCAATGTAGAAGAAATCCTTTATGCTGCAACTCTTACAAAGGATAACGGCCAGCGTCTGAAAATCTACGACGCCGCAGCCCGTCTCTATCCCAACGATTACCGTACATGGAACGACCTCGGTATGGCTCAGTACATCGACGGTGACTACAAGGCAGCCAAGGCTTCCTTCAAGAAAGCTGCCGGTATGACAAAGAACGGCGAACCTGCAATGAACCTCGGTCTTATTGAAATGCTCGAAGGCAACTACTCTGCAGCCAATCAGTATTTCGGCTCTGCCGCCGGTGTGCCTGAAGTTGGCAGTGCCCTCGGTGTTTACTATCTCAAGAAAGGTGACGCTCAGGCTGCTGTCAAGGCTTTCGGCGATGCCAAGAACAACAATGCAGCTCTCGCCCAGATCCTTACAAAAGACTACAGCAAGGCTAAATCCACTCTCGCCGCTATCGACACTCCCGATGCCACAACTTACTATCTGATGGCTATCCTCGGTGCCCGTACCAACAACGAATCGATGCTTAACACTAACCTCCGCCAGGCTGTCCGCCTCGACAGCAAACTCGCCCAGCGTGCTGTTAACGACCTCGAATTCGCCAACTACAACCTCTCGAAGGCTCTCAACTAATAGTTGTCCCTGAAATATCAACGGGGGCGTGCCTTTGGTGCGCCCCCGATTTTTTGCCATGAATCGACAGACAGATTTCTCAGCATCATTATTCCCGTTCGCAATCATCACCGTGGTGATGACACTGGCCGCCTATTGGACTCCATATGCACTCGACAATCATCTGTTCGAGGCTGCGCTCCTGCGCCGCTGTCCTGACGGATTCACATTGGAGGGCTTTTTTGACTATGTCGATGCTATCCGGAGGGTCGATAACTGGAGGCTGCCGAATGTGCTTGCTCCCGTGATGTCGCTGTATGCGCCCAAGTGGCTTTTCGCTTTAGTCACAGGGCTTTCGATTGCACTGACTGCATACGCTGCCGCCGCTTTTAGCAACGGTACTGCTGATGGAATGCCGATGCATCATCCGCAGTATGGCCGCGTATACATGATATATGTATTTGCCGCAATGCTTGCTTTTTTGCCGTGGGCCAACAATCTGCTTACCGGGGACTATGCAATGAATTATATCTGGGGTGGCGCGTTGGCGTTAGGAATGCTATTTGCCGCGCGTGCCGGAGCAGACGGGCGGGGTTGCCGGTGGCTGCCTGCGCTGCTCGGGGTCTTACTTGGAATGTGGCATGAGGGTATTGCGATGGCTACCGTAGCCGGTATCGCGGTAATGGCGCTGTGCGTGCGTTTTGACCGCCGGTATACACCTTATTATATATCCGGCGTGGCAACTTTTGTTGTAGGGCTTTTATGGATGTCGTTTTCTTATCTTACGGAACGTGCTTCCGGAGAGTTTTCATCGGCAGCCGTTATGGGCGATACATTGCGCTTTGTCCGCTATAATGTCCTTGCTATTTTTTTGCTGGTTTATGTCGTATGGCAACTGACGTCACCGATGAGACGTATAACGTTTTTTGCGTTACTGCAAGTACGGCCGCTCGCTGCGCTTTTTACGGGAGTGGCTTTTGCTGCCCTGGTTATTGCCGCAGTGACATCATTTTCAGGACGTGCCGCATATTGGGGCGAGATGACGGCGGTAATAGCATTTGCCGT
>CAJTJV010000062.1 GCA_910576775.1 uncultured Muribaculaceae bacterium
CAGCCGTCACTCGCCACCGGTGCCGTCAACCTGTCTGTTCCTTTATATACGATAGAGGCCGAAGGGCTGTCGATTCCGTTTACTCTGTCCTACCACACCTCCGGCATCAAGCCTCTGGACGACCCCAATCCGTGCGGCTACGGCTGGTCGCTGCTGCCGGCTCTCAAGATTACAAGAACCATCCGGGGCCGCGCGGATGAGAAATTCGAGTACTGGGGGGATAAGCTTTCTAATGGCAGCGATCCCAAATATGCTTATGCATGTATGGTGCAGACGCCTCAGCCCACGAATCGCCACCCGGAAGAATTCAACGAAAGATATGATTCCGAAAAAGATATCTTTACAATATCATTACCGTCCGGTATATATAATAGAATCTATCAAAAGGACGAAGAAGGGAACATATCATTCATAGGCGGTGGCGCAGACGATGAAATAGTCGTTACCGCGGATGCCGCATTGAATAACTTTTATGTGCGGGACGCATTGGGCTTCATCTATCATTTCGGAGACGGGTATCAGGAGTTGCTGCGAGATAATGATCATAACCCGTATGGGCCTACCTGCTGGGGTATAGCAGACATAAGATTGCCATCGGGGAAAACAATAAATTTTGAATGGGTAGAAAACGTGCCCTATGATAAAAAGATACTTGGAGGCGACTTTTATTGCGACAGATTCGATGCTTTGTATGGTACTAAATTCAACATCGAAGAATCCGAACGTATAAAAAACGAAACATTAAAATATCCCCCGACAAGTGCGAACGGCAATTATTGGTATCATATAGCACTGTCTGAAGTCAGTTTTCCGGGAGGCTCTATAAATATCGGTTATGGAGGACTTAAAGACAGGATGATAACCGGTTTCAAGGTCGCCGCCGGCGATGATACAGTCAGGACGATACGTATGCGATATGGCGAGGGGGACGTGGAATCACTGTTCCTGAAAGAGGTCGACATATCAGGCGAGGGTATCTATAAGTTTGAATACGACCCTCAGCGTTTCGAAGGTATGCTCGACAGGTACAGGCAGGACTGGTGGGGATTTTACAATGGGAAAGAACCACTTTTAAAGACAGACTATCAATGTCTTTCTCCGTATCTGGAGTTAAATGCAACATATAATAATTATCCGATCGGAACATATACTGAAAAAGGAATGGCAGGCCATGCCGACAGAAGCGTGGATGAGACTGCCATGCAGGCGGGCATACTGAAGAAAATCATATATCCGACCGGAGGATTCTCCGCTTTTGAATATGAGACACACCGCTTTCCGGCAACAAAAGTTAATGTCGGCACGAATCTTCTCGGAAATACCAATCCGGCTCTTGACAAGGGCGGTGGTCTGAGGGTCAGAAAAATATGCACATATAGTGGTGAGGACGACCCTCGTCCGCATGTAAGGACGTATCAGTATGATTCGGTGGAGGTGACGGCTGTGCCATCCGCCGCTACCTTCGTGTCGGTAACGGATGCTATCGGTCTATGTGAGTCCGAGGTTGAAGGGTTGAAGGCACGACGTTACCGTCAGATATTCGTTAGTCATAGTTCGGATTACATGCAGAACCATATCGGGGAGGAGGCGATATGGTACAGCAAGGTGACGGAATTATACGATGAAGGAAAAACAATCCACCGTTTCGATTGTCCGGTCCCCGCGAGTCTTGAATACAGGACGTGGGGAAAGTTGAAGCCAATTTGGCTGGAAAATGTATTTACGCATGGTGTCGTGCCTGTAAGTAAAGAGATTTACAGGAACGATGGCGCAAACTATAAAAAAGTCGAGACCATTACATTCGAATATGATACCATATGCAAGGGGGACATAGCCAATACACATATTCAACGGACTGTCATAAATGCCGCCGGCAAGTTGGATGAGATTCCTGATTTCATCAACGGCACATGGTATTTGAATGTACATAGTAATCTTAACGGGGATATCTATTCATTATATCATAGGATCAACCGTTTTGAGGATGGCCTGATGAAAGAGGGAGAATATCCATACGATTTGGACTACTACACCATCTATCTCCAGTCCGACCGGCTGAAGTCGAAAACGGTGACGCAGCATCTCGAGAACGGAGATTTCTCCCGCACCGAAACCTACACTTACAAACCGTGGACGTCGATTGTCACATCGGTGGAGACGACCACATCCGCCGACAAGCGCACCGAACGTATCGACATCACCTATCCGTCGGCGGAGAACAGCCAGATTGAACGCAGGATGGTTGATTTCAACATGATAGGTATTCCCATAAAGACCTTGTACACTTTCGGGAGGGATTCGGTCTCTGTGCGTCGCGAGATGGATTGGTATGGCAGCAGTGTTTTCCGTCCGTCCAGGGAATGGCAGTCGCGCGGGACAAGAGAATGGCTTGTCGGCAGCTACGATTATGACAGCCACGGTAATCTGCGTCAATACACAGGTATGGATTCCGTACCGGTAACCTATCTGTGGGGGTATTCGTACCTGCATCCTGTATATAAGATAGAAGGAGCCGGTTACAAGGAAGTCAGCTCCCTTAACTCGTTGTGGGTCTTCCGCGACGGTTCTGCCGAAATGGGGGAACTCAAAATTCCGGCTGTAAATGGTCAAGAAAGGCTCGTCACCAAAGCATTGTGGAAGCCTCTTGTCGGCATGACGTCGCTCTGTCAGCCTTGCGGACTTACAACGACATATGATTACGATTATGC
>CAJTJV010000063.1 GCA_910576775.1 uncultured Muribaculaceae bacterium
GCGGCGAGGTCGTTGTCTAAATAGAAGTCCTCGACTTCTTGTTTTACGGCATCGGAGGCGATGCAGGTATCGTAGCGCAGACCTGCGCCATAGCACACCTCGGCGTTGAAGCATTGGCAGGTGGCGAGTGTTTCGTCTTTCTCTATGAGGTCGAGAATATCGAAAGGCATCTGGTTGTCGCCACCCCACGGGATATAGGAGAGCTTATCGTCTATGAGCGTCGGCACGATGTCGGTGTCCTCGCGGAACACCGACTGCGAATTGACGGTAAAGGCAGCACGGGCTTTAAGACCGGGCAGCTGTTCCACGGAGCTGAAATTGAGGTCGTCGGGATAAAAAGAAAAGTCCATAACATTGAGGTTGGTTGCTCAAAGTTATGGACGATATGATGAGCGCGAAAAGACGCTTACTTCCTAATCATATTCAAGGCGGCGTTTATCACATTATCTTCGCCGAAGATTATACTCTCATCTTCCAATACAACTATGTCAGGTTGAATGCCAACACCTATAAATTCTGTACCGTCGGCAAGGCGTTCATGCCGCGTACATATTCTGCCGTAGTAGCCCCAACCGAGGTCTATCATTATAGGATTGCCTGTACTTCCGCCTGTTGGTGTACCCATTACGATACCTCTTTTTGCATTTTTGAATAGAACTGCAAAATCCTCTGCGGCAGAGAAAGTGCAGGCGTTAACAAGAAGTATAATTGGCTTGTCATATTTTGGCACCTCACTGGTGAGCATAAAAAACGGAGTTATCGACTGCGACGGTTCGGAAACAGTATGCCATTTTTTACCCCAAGAAGCATAAGCGGCATCATATCGCGGTGTGTCCCATGCCGCTTGTGGAATAGAGTCGGTGGCCAAAAGCATCATAATTCGTTCCCCGACCTTACTATTTCCGCCATTGTTCTCACGAATATCTATAATAAGGCCGTCTGTGTTAAGTATTTTTTGTTCATATAGGTCAGCAAAAGTTCCCATGTTAAAATCGTTTGTCTGAAACGATGGAATTTTTAGATACCCTATATTACCCGGCAGGGAGTCAAACGAAATTTCCCTACTTGGGTTTACAATACCCCAAGGAGATTGTCGTTGGTCGACAATCTCGAATTTCTCACCGTTACCATTTCTGAATGTCACTGTTATAGCCTCACCACGAGCACCTTTTGTAAGGTTTATGCTGTTGAAGGGATAATAGTCCGACCATTGCTGTGTAGAAGAGGCAATATATGGAACAACATATTTATTGCCATAGTCAATAACTGGCATTCCGTTGATTGCGATTATTTCAGTGCCTTTCTTTACTCCTTTCCGAGTGTATTCGTCGGAGTAAACCCCGGTGACAAAAACCTTGTCACCGATGCGTCTTTGTGAAATAGGAGCATACGTTACATCTGCGCTGAAATTGATGCTTGTGTGACCGTCGTGCAGACGATTGGCGAGAAGTTGAAGCTGTTGGCTGAATTCCTCATCACTTGCTGTGTTGACAATGTTAGGAAGCTCCGCACGGCAAATGCTGTCGAAGTCTTGCGCAAAATTACCATATCCTGCATAATTGTATTTTACCTCCGAAGCAAAACGCGTAGCTATTGCAGCCTTTTGGTACGGCTGCAAATCTGTTTTTGCATAGACACTCAAACCAAGCACTAATGCAGTAAGAAATAATGATAATGATTTCATATTTGATATATCTTTTCTTATATGACGCTCTAAACATGAATAAATTACATACAAAGGTAATTATTTTTTTTGTTAGAGAAAAACATCGAGGCCGTTTATGCGGAAGATGCAGCAGTCGCGGACGCGGCGGCACTCGCCAGAAGCAAGGATTTTGACGTTTCGCCAGCCTCCGTAAAAGGCATATCGCAGGGATATGACGTTGCGGAGTTCGAGGATAGAGCCGTCGCTGCGCCATACTGATAGGTCAACGGGGTCGCCGGAGTTGAGCATCGTGCGAGCGGTTGATATGTGGACTGCGTTCATAGTGTTATGAGATTGTGTGAGGTATTATCGCGTTAGGGATATAAGCCCGAATGGGTCAAGACCATAGGCTTGACGGCTTGCCGCATTAGCCCGACGGCGCTGTGGCGCCGGAACGCCAAAACCATTAAGAGAAAGGGGGTTGGAAATGGGTGTTGAATATGCCGGGAGAGTATCGGGCGTTGAATTTGGGTCGGGTGTCCTTGAAGCGCCAAGTGAATTTTACGGAGTTGGGCTTGTCGTCGGTGTCGGAAAGTTCGGAGGTAAAATCGGTGATGAGGATTGGGAGCATAGCGTCAAAGTCGGTTTCGGCGAGGTTAGAGTCGGTGCCCCAGGGAATACGGACGACGGGAGAGGTAAGCATCTGCTCGACCTGCAAGCACTCGTCGGAGGTAAGAGGCGCGGACTGCACCTCGTATTCCTTTGCGGTGGTGACGTTGTAGAAGCGTGCGGATTTACCGAGGGTGGCGATAGAGCGGTCGGCCTTGATTTTGTGGGTGGTGGCGTGAGGGAGTATGAGCTGTTCCGCGACGTTGAAGCAGTTAGTGTAATGGAAAGGGAGGGTGTCGGCGAGAGCCGGGTCGACAAAGAGGGTCAGTGAACGCTCGCCGCACCGTGCGGTGACGGATAG
>CAJTJV010000064.1 GCA_910576775.1 uncultured Muribaculaceae bacterium
CTCAGTTATGAGTGCCCCGGAACATACCTTGCAATGTTCGTTTGAACATCCTGAACTGATAATCGGAATGATATGTGTGGGAGATTATAGGAAAAGGTGTACTAAAGGTGTACTACTCCACATGAATGGCGTTTTTTTTAATCATCTGCACCTATTATATATGGTTGCGATACGATGTTGCTTCAGGTGTGTACGCCTTTGCATTTCCTTGACTCTATAACAATCTTAAAAGCCGTTTCGGATTTTCAAAAAACAAAAGTTGGGTAATATTGGGTAATCGGTGTGTAACCGTGGGAAATCGCTGATAATCAATAATCTTTTTGCATACAATCGTCGTTTTACTTGCACAGAGGCTGAGATGCCAATGCCGATAACGAATGATGAAATCTACATAGATACTGACATTCATATATTCATACATTCGTATCCACATACATACATCTGTACCTCTGCATCTACATACTTACATCTGTATATACATATATACATACGTACATACGGAGATACATTTGTAGGTATGGCGATACATAGATAGAAACATACGTACATAAATGTGTATGTGTATGGATATGAACGTATTTATCTACCTGTGTACGAATAGACATACTCCAATCACGGAGTTTTCAGACCCGGACACGGTTATCAAGCCGGGCGTATGGTGAAACTGCACCACACTATTCAATAACTCAAATCCCCATTTTATTATGAGCGACCCAATTTATGTCGCCTTCGCCACTCAGAAAGGAGGCGTTGGCAAATCGACTCTGACGGCCCTCGTAGCGAGTTACCTGTACTATGTTGAGGGCATCGAAGTCGCGGCGGTGGACTGTGACAGCACCCAGCACTCGCTGAATGTCTATCGTGAGCATGACCTAATGGTCACAAAAGAGAACCCGTATCTGAAAAGAGTGTGTCACAAATTCTACTCCCAGTTCCAAAGGACACCTTACGAGATTTTGCTGACCTCTCCAACTGACGCGATGGCGGTAACAGACAATTTCCTTAAAGCCGGAAATACTCCGCAGGTTATCTTCTTCGACATTACCGGAACAATCAACGACCACGACATTGTGAACCTGATTGCAAACATGGACTATCTGTTTGTTCCCATCACAACTGAAACCGGAGAAATGGCAAGTTCCATTTCATTCGCCAACAATGTGAAGAACAAAATGATGGCTACGCGAGTGACGAATGTGAAGGAGATGCACCTCGTCTGGAACAAAATCAACACCCGCGAGAAATCCCGTTTATGTGAGATTATCGACGACTACATTGAGAAAATGGGTCTTGACTCACTCGACACAGTGCTTGTAAAAAGCAACAAGTTTGAGAAAGACGGGCGTGAAACCGGTAACGTCGGATTGTTCCGCTCAACGATGCTGCCGCCTGACAAGCGTCTGCTGAAAGGCTCGAACCTCGAAGAACTGGTGGCAGAAATCCGAAGCATCATAAAAGTGTAGTCATGGCAAGAAAACAAGTAACCGATTTTGATGCGGACAGCTTTATCCAATCCGTCCGCGAGTCAGCCGTCCCGACTTATCACACGGCATCTGATGTGGCTCCTGCTGCAACTCCGGCATCGGAGAAAAAGCCGAAACAGAAAGAGCCGGTTGAAACAAAGCGTAAAAGACGCATCGGAGAGTCTTCCGATTTTCTTCTGAAGAAAGTATCGGAAATGAACATGACCGAGGAAGAAGGCAACTATGTCAAGACTTACATCGGCAACGTGTCATTCGGTCAGGTCAACCGAAACGGCAACCCGATAGTCGTGCGAGAGGACTACCGCGAAATGATAAAGGATATATTCTCAATGTTTGGTGTAAGACTCAACATGGCTGCTTATGTCGATGCTGTCCTTACGGAGCACTTCAAACAATGTTATCCGCTAATTCAGGGCATAGCCGAAAAATGCCCGTCAAAATTCTAACTGAGAAAAAATGGAGAAAACAAAATTCTGTGACCTTCGCACTTGCAACAAGGTCTGCGGGGTGGAGCCGACTTTTACCCCGGATAAAGAGAAGGTAAAGGCGTATGCCGATGAGTACCTCACACCTTCCAATGTCGGCGCACGCAAGGGGATATTCGTTCCTCGTGAACTGGTAAACAAGCTGTCCAAACTGATTGCCCTTTATGATGTGGAGGGACTGACAATCGGGGCATACGTTACCAATATACTAATCAATCATCTGGTGGAAAACCGTGATGTAATCAACGAACTGTCCTTCGAGGGCGAAAAGACGGTAGCTCTATGACAGGAGTATCAATCTTTCTGCTGGGAACTGTTGCACTGACAAATGTCGGCTTCCTTCTCTATCTGATGCGCGACAATAATCGGAAAGCCAATCCGCCGCAGGCAAAGCCGCCTGAGCAACAGCAACCCACCGTGGCTGAAACGGCGAAAGAGCTACCGACACAGCAGGCTACCGTTGGCAAGAGCAAATTCCGCATAGAGGAATTTGACGAG
>CAJTJV010000065.1 GCA_910576775.1 uncultured Muribaculaceae bacterium
CGACATGATGCCTCGCGACATGTCCTGCCCCAGATTGCCGTTCATGTCATACCAGAATCCTGTTATCGTGCCGGTAGCGCCCGCTCCCGTACGACCTTCGTAATCCTCGCCCTCCCGTTCTATCTCCATGCGGCTGAGCTGATTCCCGGCATATGTCATGCTATAGCGCGAGTGCAGAGCTATCCCGCATCCTTGCGCCGGCAAGGATGCGATAAACGGCATTGCTGTCAGGAGAAAGACCTTTATTTTGAATGGCATTGAGACGGAATTGCTTGTTTTGAAAATGTATATTCATATCCAACAAGGATAAGATAGGAAACACTATTATCCGAAAAAAATCTTGGATGATGTTGTTGTGATCTATTTCTTGATGCATTTTTTCATCAAATCCTCAACAGAGAGGCTTTCCAGATAGCCGAGTATTTCATCAAGACGGTCGTAATAATGAACCATGTTCCCATCAGGTCTGCTGCCTCCGTTTGGTGTCATAAGCCACTTGGCTCGCTCCAGTGACAGATCTTTTAACTTTTCATAGTTTTCCGGAGCTACAACCTTACAGATTGTCAGGTTTTCGAAAAGCCAGTCTGCTCCAATGCTTGGCAGCTCCTTCTTGCCTTCAATAATTGGTAGAATGTCATGGATATACACATCTTCAGGCGTTTTATATTCCGAGAAAAATTTTTCTGCGCAGATTTTTATAGTCTGTTTGATTTTATCGCAATCTTCTATGAAGCTGTTTGTATTCAACTCGATAATATAAGTCCCTCCATATTTTCCTCCTAAATTGTATTTTTTTGGAGTTGCTCCAACTGTGTAATTGCCTCGTTGAACCGGAAGAGGTTTGCAACCATACTTTTCAAACCATCTGTGAACAAAATCAAACCGTATGGTAAATCCCGGGTGTAACCATAGGAAACAAAAGTCACACACATGCCTTAAATCTATTTTACGATAGCCCCCATCGAATTTCTGAACGAATGAAGAATCTCTTTTTCTGTATTTATACGCATTAAAAAAAGAATCTTCCTCAAAATATTGTATAACTTTTTCGAATGCTGTCATATTATCTAAATTACCTTATTGTTATTAATGGGTATATTTGTTTATACGTTCATATTTGTTGATGAATATTACATCATTTTGTCTAAGCCCAAAATCTATCGCATCTGTGCGTACTTCAAACCACCCACCTGTTTCTCCTATATGATTTTTTGCTGCTCTTTGCCCCTTGGATAGTGGGGTTGTATCAGTCAATTTATTTTCAACTATTATAAATTTACCATTCTTATCCCTTTTCAATTGATCGACTCTCGTACAATTCCCTTTGATATTTCCATTCCCATTCAGAGGCACTAATGTTATTTGGCTAGCAACGTCATCACCACGCTCTATAGCCTTCTGCAATTCTGCTCTCTCAAACGCCTTGCCTTCCTTTATTCTATCAGCATATTTCATGCCGGATGAGGCATCAATGGCTGTTTCGGCAACACTTTCGGAACTTTTAAAAAGTTTTGCGAGCTTTGAGCCACCGGCGGGAACAAACGGAATTATAGCAGCACCGGTATCATAAGCGGCATCTTTCCAGTATTCTTTTGCCTTGTCATGGTCGCCGTCGATATGGGCTTTTATTGCGCAGCCGGCATCCAATAAAATATTGCCTACGTCCCAAAGCGTATCCCAGAATTTACCATCCCTGTCGACCCTGTTAATGGGGTCTCCGCCGCAGTAGGAGAATGGCGATAGGGGATAAAAGCTTTCGGACATCTTGTCGGCGGCAGACCAGGAGCCGGTGGGGGTTAGGCAGCGTGGGCCGTAGTTGTGTGCGTTGTATCCGCCGGCGTGTTCGCGCTCCTTGCCGCCGAAGAGGTAGCGCTGTCCCGCAGGCTCAACCGTCGGCTCTCCATAGGGATAGTAGGTTGCCTGCTGCTCGAGTCTGCCTTTGTCGGAGAATACTGCGATGTTGTTGCCCTGCCAGTCGGCGATATAGTAGTATGTGCCCTTGGGGGTGAAATATCCTCCGGGGAAGGCCGAGTATTCGAGGCTGTCGTTGACAAAGACATGCGGGCCGAGGTAACTGCGCCGTCCCTGCAGGGTGTATGCGCTGTCTTCGGGCACTCCCATCATCGCCCCGAGCATGGGGTCGTCGGTCTGGCTGTACGATACCTGCCGCTT
>CAJTJV010000066.1 GCA_910576775.1 uncultured Muribaculaceae bacterium
GTCAAAGTCGACAACATTCACCCGACACTTGAAAACATAAAGGCTTCCGCCCTTGATTTTTACGGTACGGAACACGCTTACGGGACTACATTCTATGAACCGTCTCCGCGTGGACGTGTCTGCGGCTCGCGCAAGGCGGGTGACGAATGGCACGAGGCCGACAGGCGTACATCCGTAAGGTATCTTGTGAACACGTCTTCGGGCGATTATTCATGTCCCGACTGCTATACCACAGCGGAAACGGCGAGGTACATTGTTACGGACCAGCGCTATTATCCCGCAGGGGCATTGACGGTGGAAGAGGTAACCGACGAGGAGAACCATGTCACCATGACATTCACCGACCGTCGGGGAAAGACTGTAATGATACGCGAGGGTGTATCCGGAGACTGGAACGACACCCGATTCGTCTACAACGATTACGGCGACCTGCTCTTTGTCATCCAGCCGCAGAGCACGGGAAACGTCAGGAAGACAGCCTGTTTCAGATACGAATACGATTCCCGCGGGAACTGCACGTTGAAAGCGGTGCCGGGCGGCTCGCAGACAAGCTACCGCTATGATTCCCGCAACAGGCTTTTCGCCGAGCAGGACGGGCTGATGAAACTCGACAATCAATGGCTGATACACCATTACGACTATCTGGGGCGCCCGGCCTTCAGCGCCTACGCTGATATTTCCAATGCGGACGTCGAGAGTCTGTGCGGCAGGGCGTTTACTGTCGGACAGCCTTCATACACCAACGGGAATACCGGCGGCTATACCTGTCCGCCCGAGCTGTCCTCGAAGGCGAGATACACGGAGCTGGCCGAGGCGCACTACTATGATTCCTACAATTTTACGTCGGAATTCAAGGGCAAATGGAACAACTACAGCCCGCCGGAGGATTTCCCGTCTCCCCGCAGTTCGACGGTCGGACTGGAAACAGCGACGGCGGCAGGCAGCCACATGCTGCTGAAAGTGTACGATGATGTCGGACGCGTCATCAGGGAGGTTTACGGCGACATGTCCCAATGGCCGGAGAGGGAGACCATGTTCCGTTATGATTACAAGGGTAATATCGTGGAGCAGACAGACGAGACGCGTGTGCCACAAACGATAAAACGGAGGACTTTGAACATATACTGGTCGACGGGACATCTGCGGAATACAACTGTCATCCAGAACGGAGATACCGCGACAATCGGACGCCGTTACGATGATGCCGGCAGGGTCGGGCATTTTGACTTGGGAGACAGGATATCCCGGTCTTTGAGCTACAACGCCAACGGCTGGCTGACGTCGGGCGTGACGACAAGCACCCCCTCGGATGTATCCGATATTATCCGGCTATCGCAATCCGCCGCTCAACCGCAATCGCTGCCGACAGGTGGACTGACAATTCCCAAGGAGATTACTATCGAAGAACAGCTCCACTACGCGGACGAGGCAGACGGAACCACGCCCCGCTACGACGGAAAGATCTCGGCCCGCAGACGCGACAATCTGATGACTGCCTATGACTACGACAATCACGGGCGACTTGCTTCGTCGCTGACATCTCCCGTAAGCGACTTGCACATACGCCCGTTCCCGGACTACTCCACCGCATATACCTACGACCGCAACGCAAATATCACATCACTCTCGCGGCAGGGTCTTGTCGACAGGGTAGGCCTCAGACAGGTCTACGGACTGCATTCGCGCTATAGCATGACATATGCCGGGAATCAGCTCAGCCGCATGGAGATAGAACGGGAGGGCGAGGATTACGAAGG
>CAJTJV010000067.1 GCA_910576775.1 uncultured Muribaculaceae bacterium
GGTACGCCCTTCATAGTCCTCGCCCTCCCGCTCTATCTCCATGCGGCTGAGCTGATTCCCGGCATATGTCATGCTATAGCGCGAATGCAAATCTACCCCGCATCCATGCGCAGGCAAAGATGCGATAAACAGCATTGCTGTCAGAAGAAAGACTTTAACTATGCAGGACAAGGTAGGCTTACTTATTTTGCAAATAGTTATAAAATGCGCATATTTACTCTTCGGTTGGAATAGAGGATATCAGCTTACCAGAAACTTTCACTGATGATGGTGCTTGGAATTATAATTACATCCTCCACTCTTTAGTAATCAATCAGTTAATAGAAAGTTATTTCAAGTAAAACCACGCAAACCTACAGATTCTTTAAATAATATTTATATCTGGATTGGATTATGTCAAGTATTTCACTCAAAGTTTGATAGTCATCCATGGTATGCCACATATCATACAAACGGCCGGCGAATTTCTCAAATTCATCCGGAGACTTGTTGCTTTCTTGTTGATCCAGACATAAATACGAGGCAATATAATCGATATAATTACTCAGTACCTCTTTGTCGGAAGCCTTGTAAATCTGAACAATAGAGTATGGTTTATTCGTAATGTCGGCTATACAATAATATCCCATCATTTCTGCTAAAGCTCCGTCAGATACGCCGCATACGTCAATAATGACACGGGTATTTATGGAATCCACTCTAATATCTCCGGTCCTTTGAGAAAATATATTCAATAAACCTGTCGAACCCCAATCGTCTTTGAAAACCTTTCGACCATAAGGAGTCTGAACTATTCGAACGCTATCATTCGGACTGGCTGCTATATCCCCTTTTTTGAGGTCTTTCAGAAATTCGTTTGCGCAAATACCACAATAATCTGTAAAAGAACGCTCCACTGCTTTTTGGCTTATCTCATACTTGTTTAAAAATGGGAATTTCGCAAAAAAAAGAATTTTCATAATTCTAATATCGGAAACACCAGCCATTTCCGGCTCTCCTGAAAACATGCCAATCATTAATGATGTCATAGTCGCAATTACCGCCTTCTGTTTATCCGGCGGCAATAATTCCAGGTATCCGTCGAATTCAGATTGCTTTGATGGAAATTTAGAAAACATCTTGTACAGGTCATAACCGATGGAGCCATCATATCTTTTTTCGGTATGCTCTATCAGGTAATTGAACAGAGGGATGTAGGCTGATGCTGAAGAAGAACTTTCCTTATAGATATCACTTTTATAAACTTTGTTAATCCTTTCGGAATCTGAACATGAAATTCTGTCCTTTTCGAGATCCGACAGAAAGTTATCAGTTTCGTAGGTCTGTATAAACGGCAGCTTTGTCAATAATTCCCGACTTGCCTCGTACTTGCTTAGAAATGGGAATTTCTCGAAAAAAAGATTTTCTACAATTTTACTGTCTGCGATACCTGCAATGTCAGATTCTGGGATAAACGCTTCTATCAGTAATGATGTCAGAGTAGCAACTGCCGCCCTCTGTTTATCAGAAGGCAATAACTCCAGATAGCCTTCGAATTCAGATTGCTTGGACGGAAATCCGGAAAACATTCGGTATAAATTGCAACCGATATTTCCGTCATATTTGTTATCGTTATGTTCCACCAGATAATTGAACAGAGGAACATAGTCTGATTCCGAAGATGAACTTTCCCCATATATATCACTTTTGTCAAC
>CAJTJV010000068.1 GCA_910576775.1 uncultured Muribaculaceae bacterium
ACCGGGCACAGACCCAAAACTCAAAAATGAAGTCGTGCTTATCGGCGCACATCTTGATTCCTGGCACGGCGGGACAGGGGGTGCTGACAACGGCTCAGGCTGCATTACAATGATAGAGGCAATGCGCATCCTTAAAGCCCTCGATATAAAACCTCGTCGTACTATCCGCCTTGCTCTGTGGGGTGGAGAGGAACAAGGTCTGTATGGTTCAAGAGGCTATGCCGACCATAAGCTCTACGATAAGGAGCAAAAGAAAAAGTTGCCGGAATACGATGACTTCGCACTGTACCTGAACATGGATTTTGGTTCCGGTCGATTCAAAGGTGTATATATGGAAGAGAATGATATGGCATATCCATATTTTGAAGCATGGAAACAGCCCTTGGTCTCATTAGGCTTTGACACCTTTTCGCCCATGTCTGTCGGTAGTACAGACCATGTGAGCTTTACTCGCCTTGGACTTCCTGCTTTCCAATTCATTCAAGACCCGTTGGATTATTTCAGGGCTTATCACACGACAATGGATACATACGAACGCTTGTCGTTGGATGACTTGAAAGTTAATGCGGCAATCGTAGCATGGCTGGCATACAGTGCAGCAATGGACGACGGACGTATTCCGGTGAAACCGGGTTATCCAAAAACACCAGAAAAATAAATCCAATCACTTTTTTTCATAGAGAAAGGCGCAACCGTATAGTTCATGGTTGCGCCTTCATTTTTTCTTTCATATCTCGAATTATTCCCGGTAGTCGGAGGGGCTCATGCCAAGATTGTTCTGAACGTAGCGGCTGAAATAGCCGGGAGATGAGAAGTGGAACATGTCGGAGATCTGTACGAATGTCAGGCTCTTGTCGCGCAGCTGGCGTGAGATGTCGAGCGATGTGTAGCGGTTGATCCAGAAGTTGGCTGAGTGTCCGCTGACTTTCTTGCAAATTTCCGAAAGGTATTTGGGTGTGATACATAGTTCTGAGGCATAGTATGTCACTTCCCGGTGTTCGCGG
>CAJTJV010000069.1 GCA_910576775.1 uncultured Muribaculaceae bacterium
TCCGGCGAGTGCCGCCGCGTCCGCGACTGCTGCATCTTCCGAATTAACGGATTGGAGGTATTCCTTTGAAATCTCGTAGATTATCCGTACCTTTGCGCTTGGTAAACTCTCTTAAAGTTATGAATAGACTACTCTCAATATTGATTTTCTCCTTAACTATACTATCGGGGTATGCACAGCAAACATACCACGATGCTCTTTTATTCGATGCAAAAGGTAATATTGAAAGTATTACTTATAAGTCTGGTTCTTCCTTACCAACACCAGCAATTGTTTTCGGTCAAGATGGAGCAATAAATGAAATTTTTCAACAACAGGCTGTAAATGATACTTTGGCGTTCTCAACTCCTATGCCAATAGAGAATATAATACGCGATAACTCTAACCTCCCAACATTGATTAAATTCAAAACTCAGATGCCGTATGACTTTTCTCTAAATATTACATGGGATAATTCAGTTGCAACTGAATTTAGGTATATGCTGGTATATAATACAAAATTCGTAAAGCAGCTGGGTTCTAATGGATTGGCGACTGGCTTAAAACTTTACGTAATACTCGATGATACCGAAAATTGGGATTATGCAGGTATGTCTAAATTCTCAAATTATTCTTATGATGATAATGGTAATTGGATAAAGAGGACTGTGACTATATTAGATGAGAATAACATTGAAACAAATACATATATAGAAGAAAGACAAATCACATATTTTTAATAGCCTGTTTTCGCACACATCATATCGTCCATAACTTTGAGCAACCAACCTCAATGTTATGGACTTTTCGTTTTATCCCG
>CAJTJV010000070.1 GCA_910576775.1 uncultured Muribaculaceae bacterium
ATTTCGCCTGAGGATTTGGAGCCATCGCAGGCGTGTTGTTCCTGCCATGCGATAAGTTCCGAGGGGCGGAACTCCAGCATCTTTCCTACTTTGTAGTGTGGCAGTATGCCATCGCGCACCATGTGATACACTGTCGATTTCTTGCGACGGAGGATTTTGCAAGCCTCGCCGATACCTACAAGACGGTTGTCAGGTTCGGACGGTTTCATGCCGATTGCCTCTTTCACGAGAGATTTTAGTCCCTCGATCTCGTTAATCAGACTGCCCACCAGATGCGGGAGCGAGTCAAATGAAGGATTTGAATTTTCCATATTTTACGTTTTAGAATTTGTCGCAAAATTATGGGTATCGGCAATGGTGAACCGGTGAGGGGAATGGTTATTTTGCTGATTGGTAGAGTTTCACCGTTTTTTTAACAGATGCCGAGTTTCTTGGCAAGCGGATAAGGTGGCAGAGGCAGACGTGGCTCGACTTTAGGGAGAGTGAATGCACCCTCATCCGAAGAAAGTTTTTTGGCGATGGTGCTTATTTCGACATCCGCAAGTTGCCACGGAAATTGCGATTTCAAAAACTCTGCCATCATGGTATTGGGTATTTTAAGCCGTTTGGCGATATTCCACCCGAAATGATACACGTCATGTGTGCGGAATTTTGAGATGCG
>CAJTJV010000071.1 GCA_910576775.1 uncultured Muribaculaceae bacterium
CTCTCCGAGACTCGGCTGTGCCTACAGTTATGCCCCGCGCTAAAGCACGGGGTTTTCCCATTAATACGCCTCTCCGAGGCTTACAGGAAGCCCTCGCATAATCCCGGAGGCTGAGAGGGAGGGCTCATCATCACATATACTGCTGCTCAATGTTCGGATGCATCCATACCCGGTTTGCATCCGGGCCTCCGGAACTGTCGCCGCTAAAACACGATGCGGCTTTCATTGCGGGTTTAATTTTTCCGGTCAATAAACGTTATGTGGCTTCCATCGCGCATGGTGCATATCGCATTTTTATGTCTTTTATGCGTCCGGGATGGATTGCCTATTGTTAATTCGGAGATTCAATAACGAAGAATTTTGCACTTCGTTATTGAATCTCCGGTCGGGTGCAGTCAGTCAACACTCAGCCGTGAGCTCAGACGCAACTCCACAGAAAAAGGCAATTATCTGTGGAACAAGACTCACGCGAATGCGCTTGAACGCAGAAAGCGATCTACGGCCAACTCTGCAAAGGATCCCATTATTGTATGGGAAGCATTGGATCTGCTTGAGGAAAAAGACTGGTCACCTGAACAAATATCTGCCGATATGAAAAGGCGCGGAAAGAGTATATCTCACGAACTCATATATCGCCA
>CAJTJV010000072.1 GCA_910576775.1 uncultured Muribaculaceae bacterium
CACATTTCATCACTGACAGACTCGGTTCGCGCCTTGCGGCATCAAAACAAAAAATGCGTGCCGAACAACTTGTGACGGACACATTGAAGGGTTTTGGATTCGATAATGTCCATACCGAGTTTGCCTCCGAATTTACAAAAGGCGGTTGGGACAACGAAAAAAACTATGTGGCAATGACTGCTCCATACTACTGCCGTTTCGCTGCAAATCCCAAAGCATGGTCAGGGAGTACCGATGGGTTAGTTGCAGGTGATTGCATCCTATTGGAAGCACCCGATACGACTTCATTATCAAGCTATCGCGGAAAACTCCACGGGAAGATTGTCATTATGCCAATCGCAAGGGAATATGAACTCTCGTTCCGTCCTATGGCAAAAAGATATACCGATGAGGAACTCTCCGAAATGACAAAGGATAATCGCCCTTCAAATCCGTGGGGACGATGGTCGTCCGGTTCAAACAAGGGCGTGCAACAGGCTATCGACTCGCTTATAAAGGCAGAACGTCCGTTGGCTGTAATTGTAGGCGACGGGACTTTCAATATCCCGGGTTCACGAGGTGTTAATTATAAAGTAGGC
>CAJTJV010000073.1 GCA_910576775.1 uncultured Muribaculaceae bacterium
CGCCGTCGCTGTTTCCAGTCCGACCGTCGAACTGCGGGGAGACGGGAAATCCTCCGGCGGGCTGTAGTTGTTCCATTGGCCCTTGAATTCCGACGTAAAATTGTAGGAATCATAGTAGTGCGCCTCGGCCAGCTCTGTGTATCTCGCCTTCGATGACAGCTCGGGCGGACAGGTATAGCCGCCGGTATTCCCGTCGGTGTATGAAGGCTGTCCGACAGTAAACGCCCTGCCGCACAGACTCCCGACGTCCGAATTGGAAATATCGGCGTAGGCGCTGAAGGCCGGGCGCCCCAGATAGTCGTAATGATGAATCAGCCATTGCCTGTCATTCTTCATCATACCGTCCTGCTCGGCGAAGAGCCTGTTGCGCGAATCATAGCGGTAGCGCGTCTCCGACCCGCCCGGCACCGCTTTCAGCGTGCAGTTCCCGCGGGAATCATACTCGTATCTGAAACAGGCTGTCTTCCTGACGTTTCCCGTGCTCTGCGGCTGGATGACAAAGAGCAGGTCGCCGTAATC